>NZ_JBIAUP010000005.1:0-1012 GCF_042892945.1 Streptomyces sp. NPDC001678
AAACGCCCGGTTACATTCCGAACCCGGAAGCTAAGCCTTTCAGCGCCGATGGTACTGCAGGGGGGACCCTGTGGGAGAGTAGGACGCCGCCGAACAATCTTTCAAGGACCCTTGGTCCCAGCGTTCACGCTGGGACCAAGGGTCCTTTTTGTTTTTCCCCGAAGCGCGCCCGCCATCAAGGTGCGTGAGAATGACTGCGGTACCTGAAGACAGGAGTCACGTCGATGTCCACCAACTCTCCCGACGGTCGCTCGGGCGGCGAGCCGCGTCGCGGTGACGGCTTCCGCGGCCCGCGTGGCGGCGGCTCCGGCCGTCGCGACGACCGCGCCGGCGGCGGTTTCCGTCGTGATGACCGTGGTCCTCGCCGTGACGACGACCGCGGTGGCTTCCGCCGTGACGACCGTGGCGGCGAGCGTCCGTCCTTCCGCCGTGACGACCGTCGTGATGACCGTGGTCCCCGTCGTGACGACGACCGCGGTGGCTTCCGCCGTGATGACCGTCGTGATGACCGTGGTCCTCGCCGCGATGACGACCGTGGTGGCTTCCGCCGTGACGACCGTGGCGGCGAGCGTCCGTCCTTCCGTCGCGACGACCGTGGTGGCCGTCCCGGTGGCGGCTTCGGCCGTCGTGACGACGAGCGCGGCGGTTTCCGTCGTGACGAGCGCCGTGACGACCGCCGCGATGACCGTGGTCCCCGTCGTGACGACGACCGTGGCGGTTTCCGTCGTGATGACCGTGGTCCTCGCCGTGACGACGACCGTGGTGGCTTCCGCCGCGATGACCGTGGCGGCGAGCGTCCGTCCTTCCGTCGCGACGAGCGTCGTGATGACCGTGGTCCCCGTCGTGACGACGACCGTGGTGGCTTCCGCCGCGATGAGCGTCGTGACGACCGTCCGTCCTTCCGTCGCGATGACCGTCGTGATGACCGTGGTCCTCGCCGTGACGACGACCGTGGTGGCTTCCGCCGCGATGACCGTGGCGGCGAGCGTCCGTCCTTCCGTCGCGACGACGT
>NZ_JBIAUP010000005.1:1104-525415 GCF_042892945.1 Streptomyces sp. NPDC001678
ACGGAGCGTCGTGATGACCGTGGTCCCCGTCGTGACGACGAGCGCGGCGGCTTCCGTCGCGACGACCGTGGCGGCGAGCGTCCGTCCTTCCGTCGCGATGACCGCCGCGATGACCGTGGTCCTCGCCGCGATGACGACCGTGGTGGCTTCCGCCGCGACGAGCGTCGCGACGACCGCCCGTCCTTCCGCCGCGACGACCGCCGTGATGACCGCCGTGACGACCGTCCGTCGTTCCGCCGTGACGACCGTGGTCCCCGTCGCGATGACGACCGTGGCGGCTTCCGCCGCGACGACCGTGACGACCGCGGCCCCCGTCGTTCCTTCCGTGACGACCGCCAGGGTGGTGGCTACCGCGGCCGCGACGAGCGTTCCGGTGGCTACGGCCGCCGTGACGACCGGGACCGGGACCGTGGTGACCGCGAGCCGGTGAAGCGGCTGCCGATCCCGGAGGACGTGACCGGCGACGAGATCGACGCCGACGTGCGGCAGGAGCTGATGAGCCTGCCCAAGACGCTCGCCCTCGACGTCGCCCGGAACCTCGTCATGGTCGCGAAGCTGCTGGACGAGGAGCCGGAGCAGGCGTACGAGTACTCGCGTATCGCCCTGCGGCTCGCCTCCCGTGTCGCCGCCGTGCGCGAGGCCGCCGGCTTCGCCTCGTACGCGACGGGCAAGTACTCCGAGGCCCTCGCCGAGTTCCGCGCCGCGCGCCGGATGACCGGTTCGGTCGAGCTGTGGCCGATCATGGCCGACTGCGAGCGTGGCATGGGCCGCCCGGAGCGTGCCCTGGCCATGGCCGGCGAGCCCGAGGTGCAGAAGCTGGACAAGGCGGGTCAGGTCGAGATGCGCCTGGTCGCCGCCGGTGCCCGTAAGGACATGGGCCAGGCCGAGGCCGCCGTGGTCACGCTCCAGAGCCCCGAGCTGGCGTCGAACTCGGTCCAGCCCTGGACCGCGCGCCTGCGTTACGCCTACGCCGACGCGCTGCTCGATGTCGGCCGTGAGAACGAGGCCCGTGAGTGGTTCGCCAAGGCCCTTGAGGCGGACCAGGGCGGCACGACCAACGCCTCCGACCGGCTCGCCGAGCTGGACGGCGTGGAGTTCACGGACGCGTTCGAGGAGGACTCCGCGGACGAGGCCGAGAACGGCGCCGAGGACGACGCCGAGACCGAGGTCGTGGCCGAGGACGCGCCCGCCAAGGACGACGCGGCCGAGCCCGCCGAGACCGAGGCCAAGGACGAGGACTCCGGCAGCCAGGGCTGATCACTGACGTGACCGACATGGAGGGCGGCACCCCGATCCCGGGGTGCCGCCCTCCATGCGTATCCAGGTGTATCCGGGAGTATCCGCGTCCGCTCAGTTCAGGGCCAGGCTCCGCAGCACCAGGCCCGTAGCCGGCTTGGGGCCGAACGACGTCGACTTGCGCGGCATCGTCACGCCCTGTTCGGCGAGCTCGCGCACGACGTCCTCGTGGACGGGGTGCATCAGCACGGCCGTCCCCTCGTGGCGCACGGCCTGCCGGACGGCCGCCGTCGTGTCGTGGATGTAGCCGATGTGCTCCGGGTCGTCCGGCACGTTCCAGATGTGCTCCAGCAGCAGCGAGTGGAGCACCGTCGCGTCCAGCTCGCGCCAGGCCCGGGGCCGGTCGGCGGGGACGGTCCGGGCCAGCAGGGCCGGGTCCGGGCGGTCCAGGAGGTGGAAGCGGCCGTCGCCGGCGAGGACGAAGGCGTTGCCCGGTTCGTCGGCGGCCTCCGCGAGGGCCGTGAGGGCTTCCTCCAGCGGGCCGTCGATCGTGCGGACGCGGAAGGAGCCGCCCAGTGCCTCCAGGGCCGTACGGACGGGGAGCTTGTGCAGCAGCCGGTGGATGGCCCGTACGCGCAGGGGGTAGCGGGCGGTGTCCACGAGGAGGACGAGGCCGAAGTCCCAGGGGCCGGGGGCGGGTTGTTCGGAATGCAGGCGCAGGTAGGTGGCCCAGCGGTGGTGGCCGTCGGCGATGAGGGCGTGCCGGTGGGAGAGGTCCTCGTCGATCCGGGCGAGGTCCTGGGGGTCGGTGATCGACCAGAGGCGGTGGGCGAAGCCGTCGTCGGTCGTGGTGGAGAACAGGGGGTCCGTGAGGATCACCCGTTCGATGACGGCCGCCGCGCCCTCGGTGCCGTCGTCGTCGCCCCGGTAGGAGAAGAGCAGGGGCTCCAGGTTGGCGGCGGTGTCGCGCATCAGCGCGGCGCGGTCCTCGATGATGTGGGGCATGACGTCCTCGTGGGGGAGGACGACGCCTTCCTCGCGCGGGGTGAGCCGCAGGGCGCCGATGAGGCCGCGCTGGAGTATGCCCTCGCCGCGCTGCTCGTAGACGTAGAGCGCGGGCTCGGGGTCGGGGGCGAGCACCTGCTCGTCCTGCCAGCGGCGCAGGGTCTCCGCGGCCTGGCGGTGCCGGTCGGCGGCGGTGGCGGCCTGGGGGAGGATGAGCCGGACGATGTTGTACGGGTCCGCGGTCTCCAGGTGGCGCAGGCCGTCCGGGCGGACGACGACGTCGTACGGCGGGGAAGTCACCGCCGCGAGACTGCCCACCCTTTCGGGGACGTAGCGCAGTCCTCGGAAGGGAGCGAGCCGGAGCCCGCGTCCTGCGGATTCGCCGGTGCCGTGGCCTGAAGTGCTCATTGTGAAATGTTATGTCCCAGGGCCGGATCGGCAATGATCCGGGAAGAGACTTGCAGCACAGAGGAGCGATCACAGCATGAACGACAGTGTCCGGACCCGGCCCGACGGCAGTGAGCGGCCGCTGAGCGCGGCCTATGACACGGCCCTGCTGGACCTCGACGGCGTGGTCTACGCCGGTGGTGAGGCGATCGCCCACGCGGTGGAGTCGCTGGGCACGGCGCGGGACGGCGGGATGCACCTCGCGTATGTGACGAACAATGCGGCGCGGACGCCGGAGACCGTGGCCGGGCATCTTACGGAGCTGGGCATTCCGGCGGCGCCGGGCGATGTGATCACCTCGGCACAGGCGGTGGCGCGACTGATGTCCGATCAGTTGCCCTCCGGTTCGCGGGTATTGGTGATCGGCTCGGAGGGGCTTCGGGTCGCGCTGCGGGAGCGCGGGCTGGTGCCGGTGGAGTCGCTGGACGACGATCCGGCGGCCGTCGTGCAGGGGTACGGCGGGCCGGACATGCCGTGGTCGCGGCTGATGGAGGCGTCGTACGCGGTGGCACGGGGGCTGCCGTGGTTCGCCTCGAACACGGATCTGACCATTCCGAGCGCGCGCGGTATCGCGCCGGGCAACGGCTCCGCCGTGGAGGTCGTACGGATAGCCACGGGGGCGGAGCCGCAGGTGGCGGGGAAGCCGCTGCCGCCGATGCATCGCGAAACGATCCTGCGGACCGGGGCGGAGCGGCCGCTGGTGGTCGGCGACCGGCTCGACACGGACATCGAGGGCGCGTTCGCCGGCGGTGTGGACTCGCTGCTCGTGCTGACCGGCGTCACGACGGCCGCGCGACTTCTCGCGGCGCGGCCGGAGCACCGGCCGACGTTCGTCGGGGAGGACCTTCGGACGTTGCTCCAGCCGCATCCTGTGGTGTCCGGCTCCGCCGGTGAGGGTTTCCGCTGTGGCGGGTGGACGGCGTCCGTCCAGGACGGTGAGCTCGCGCTCGACGGCGAGGGTGAGCGGATCGATGCGCTCCGGGCGCTGTGCGCCGCCGCGTGGACGGCGGCGGGCGAAGGCTCCTGCGCCCTCGACGCGGGGAAGGCGCTGGCGCGGCTGGGCTGGTAGCCCGGTCTTTGAGGCAGGGCGGGCCTGGCGGGCCCGGCGGTCCCGGTGGGTTCGGCACCGCCGGGTTCGCCGGTGGGGGTCGCTCGCCGTCGCGGCGGGGACAGAGCCCCAGGCCCGCCCCTTCCCGTTTCCTGGGGGGCAAGCCCCCCAGACCCCCCGGGCGGGGCGGGGGGGGGGGCTTCGCCCCGCCCCGCCCCGCCCGTGACCACCGGCCCCGGAAGGCGGGCTCAGCCCGTGAGTTCCGCCAGGAGGTCTTCCTCCGTGGCGCCCCGGCGCCAGTAGCCGGTGAAGGTGATCGCGCGGCGGTCGAAGTCGCGGTCGCCCACGAGGTGGCGGCGCAGGGTGCGGACGGTGCGGGCTTCGCCGGCGATCCAGGCGTAGGGCGTGCCCGGAGGCAGGTTCGCGGCGCTGACGGCCCCCACGGTGGGCATCTCGTGGCGGGCGCCGCGGATCAGCCAGGTGATGTCGGCGTCGGCCTCGGTCTTGAGGTCCTGGACGTCGTCGGGGTGGCCGACCTCGATCCAGACGCGGGCCGGGGTGCCCGCCGGGAGCCAGGCGAGGATGCCCGCGACGGCGGGGAGAGCGGATTCGTCGGCGGCGAGCAGGACCCAGTCCGTGCCGGCGGGCGGCTGGAAGTCGACGCCGCCGTTGTCCTCGACCACCGGGCCCAGGACGGCGACGCGGTCGCCGGGGCGGGCGGTGCGGGACCACCGGGAGGCGGGCCCGCCGTGGCCGTGGCCCTCCCCGTGCTGGACGAAGTCGACGTCCAGCTCGTCCGGGTCGTGGCGCAGTTCGCGCACGGTGTACGAGCGCATGACGGCCCGGACCGCCGGGTCCTGGCGGCGCCACTCCGCGTACCAGCCGGTGCCCAGGTCGTCCGGCAGGACGGGGGCGTCCTGGCCGGGCTGCGGCAGGAAGAGCTTGAAGCGCTGGTCACGGCCGCCGGTGACCATGTCGCCGAGGCGGTCCCCGCCCAGGGTGACGCGGACGAGGGAGGGGCTGACCCGCTCGGTCCGTACGACGCGGAGGTCGAACCAGCGGTAGGGCGGGGGAGGGGCGGCGTCGCTCATCACGGGCACCTTCTTCCGGGTCAGGAGGTCTTCTTGGCCTTCTCGACGGCCGCGGCGAGGGCTTCGAGGAGGGGCGCGCAGCCGGCGTAGGAGAAGCGGGGCTCGCTGAGCCAGGGGGTGACCTGGCCGGCCTTGACGGCGGGGAGCCGCTCCCAGGTGGGCTTGGCGGACAGGTCCTTGGGCTGGAGGGCGGAGGTGCGGCTGTCCAGCAGGATCACGTCGGCCTTGTACTTGTCGGCGTTCTCCCAGCTGAGGCTCTCGAAGTAGCCGCCCTTGTCGGTCTTCTCGGGGACGACGAAGTCGACGCCGAGCTCGCGGAAGTACATGAGGTCGGCGTTGACGGCCGGGTTGGAGACGTAGAACAGGTCGGCGCTGCCGGAGGCGGCCATGACCTTGACCGGGTTGCCCTTGGCGGCCTTGCGCAGGGTCTCGGCGGCCTTCTCGAAGCGGGCCTTGGCGTCCGTGACCTTCCGGTCCTTCGGGTCGGCGCCGAGGGACTCGGCCAGCGCCGCGTAGCGCTTGACGGTCTCCAGCATGGGGACGCGGGAGGCGGTGAGGGCCACGCTGGGGGCGAGGGCGAGGATCTTCTTCTTGCTGTCGTCGGGCACGTACCAGAGGGCGTCCGGCTCGTACATGTTGGTGACGAGCAGGTCGGGGCCCAGCCCGGCGTACTTCTCGACGTTGAACTCGCCCCAGGCGTTGCCGAGGATCGTGAGCTTGCCGACGTCGAGGTCGCCGGCCTGCGGGTCGGGCTTGCCGTCCTTGAGCTTGGTGGGGCCGAAGACGCCGACGCATTCGACGCCGAAGTCGTGGAGGGCGGCCGCGGTGCCGGTGAAGGCGACGATCCGCTTCGGCGTCCGGTCCTTCCTGACGGTCTGTCCGCGGTCGTCCTTGAAGCTCCAGGGGCCCTTCCTGCCGGCCGCCTGTCCGGTCTCCTCGCCGGAGTCCGACGATCCGCCGCCCCCGCAGGCGGTGAGGAGGGCGCCGATGCCCAGGGCGCCGCCGGCGGCGAGGAGGCCTCGGCGGGAGAGGTTCGAGGTGCGGGGGGTGCTCATGGGCGGTGCTTCTCTCCACGGGGATCAAGGATGTGAGGGTAGGCTAACCTAACCAGGTGTTGGTTGACAGTTCTCCCCGAACCACCGCCGTCCCCGAGGCCGTACCGCCGAGGAGAGGCGCCCGGCGCCTCGCCGGACTGCTCGTCTCGACGGGTGTGCTCCTGCTCGTCGTCGTCGCGTCCCTGGCCGTCGGCGCCAAGCAGATCCCCGTCGACCAGGTCTGGCACGGGCTGTTCCACTACACCGGCGACGACACCGACGTGGTCGTCCGGGACGTCCGCGTCCCCCGCACCCTCCTCGGGCTCCTCGTCGGCGCCGGACTCGGCCTCGCCGGCACGGTGATGCAGGCCCTCACCCGCAACCCCCTCGCCGACCCCGGCCTGTTCGGCATCAACGCCGGGGCCGCGGCCGCCGTCGTCTCCGGCGTCAGCTTCCTCGGCGTCACCTCGCTGACCGGCTATGTGTGGTTCGCCTTCCTGGGCGCCGCCGCCGTCTCCGTCGTCGTGTACGCGCTGGGCGGCAGCCGGGGCGCCACGCCCGTACGCCTCGCCCTCGCCGGCACCGCCGTGACGGCCGCGCTCAACGGCTACGTCTACGCGGTACAGCTGATGGACACCGCCGCCCTGGACCGGATGCGCTTCTGGACGGTCGGCTCCCTGGCCTCCGCCGGCGACACCGTCGTCCGGCAGGTCGCCCCCTTCATCGCCGTCGGCGTCGTGCTCGCCCTGCTGCTGGCACGGCCGCTCAACGCCATGGCCCTCGGCGACGACCAGGCCCGCGCCCTGGGCACCCGGCTGACCGCGACCCGCGTCCTCGCCCTGCTCACCGTCACCCTCCTGTGCGGAGCGGCCACCGCCGCCTGCGGGCCCGTCGTCTTCATCGGCCTGATGGTGCCGCACGTCGTCCGCTCCTTCACCGGCCCCGACCTGCGCTGGGTCCTGCCCTACGCGGCCGTCCTCGCGCCCGTGCTGCTCCTCGGTTCGGACATCGCCGGCCGGATCCTCACCCGCCCCTCCGAACTCCAGGTCGGTATCGTCACCGCGCTGATCGGCGGGCCCGTCTTCATCCACCTCGTACGCCGCCGGAGGATGGCCCAGCTGTGAACGTCCCCGAATTCCCGCGGCCGGTCCGCGCGCTGCGCACCCGCGGCGGGCTCTCCATACGCTTCGAGCCGCGCGCCGCGCTCGTCGTTCCCCTGCTGGTGGCCGCCGCGCTCGCCGCCTCCGTCGCCCTCATCGGCACCGGCGACTACCCCATGTCCTTCGCCGACGTCGTCCGCACCCTCATGGGCGGCGGCACCGACGCGCAGGAGTTCATCGTCCACGACCTGCGCCTGCCGCGCGTCCTGGTCGGCCTCCTCGTCGGCACCGCCCTCGGACTGGCCGGCGCCGTCTTCCAGTCGGTCTCCCGCAACCCGCTGGGCAGCCCCGACGTGATCGGCCTCGGCCAGGGCGCGAGCGTGGGCGCGCTCACCGTCATCGTCCTCTTCCACGGCGACCCCACGGCCGTCGCCGCCGGAGCCGTCACCGGCGGGCTGCTCTCCGGCGCCGCGATCTACGCCCTGGCCTGGCAGCGCGGCGTGCACGGCTACCGGTTCGTCCTCATCGGCATCGCCATGTCCGCCGTACTCGTCGCCGTCATCGGCTATCTGCTCACCAAGGCCAACCTCACCGACGCCGCCCGCGCCACCGTCTGGATGGTCGGCTCCCTCAACGGCCGCGACTGGAGCCAGGTGTGGCCCCTGCTCGCCGTCTGCGCCCCGCTCGTCCCCGCCGTCCTCGGCCACGGGCGGAGCCTGCGCATGCTGGAGATGGGCGACGACTCCGCCTACGCGCTCGGCGTGCCCGTCGAACGGACCCGGCTGGTCACCATGGGCGCCGCCGTCCTGCTGACCGCCGTCGCCACGGCCGCCGCCGGCCCCATCTCCTTCGTCGCCCTCGCCGCGCCCCAGCTGGCCCGGCGCCTCACCCGCTCACCGGGCCCCAACCTCATCGCCTCCGCCTGCACCGGCGCGGCCCTGCTGGTCACCGCCGACTGGGCCTCGCAACGCCTCTTCGGCGCGGACCAGCTGCCCGTCGGCGCCCTCACCGGCATGCTCGGCGGCTGCTACCTGCTGTGGCTGCTCCACACCGAGCGCCGGGCGGGGCGGGTATGAGCGCGTCGGATATGAGCACGTACATCCAAGGAGAGAAGTCCATGAGCCGGCTTTCGGCCGAATCCGTCACCCTCGCCTACGACGGGCGGGTCATCGCGGAGAACCTCTCCGTCGCCGTCCCCGACAACTCCTTCACCGTCATCGTCGGCCCCAACGCCTGCGGCAAGTCCACCCTGCTGCGCGCCCTGTCCCGGATGCTCAAGCCACAGGCCGGCTCGGTGCTGCTCGACGGCGCCGCCATCGGCTCGTACCCGGCCCGGAAGGTCGCCCGTACGCTCGGCCTGCTGCCGCAGTCCTCGGTCGCGCCCGACGGCATCACCGTCGCCGACCTCGTCGCCCGCGGCCGCCACCCCCACCAGGGGCTGCTGCGGCAGTGGTCGCCCGAGGACGAGCGGATCGTCCAGGAGTCGATGGCCGCCACCGGCGTGGCCGCCCTCGCCGACCGCTACGTCGACGAACTCTCCGGCGGCCAGCGCCAGCGCGTGTGGATCGCCATGGCCCTCGCCCAGCGCACCCCGCTGCTGCTGCTCGACGAGCCGACGACCTTCCTCGACATCCAGCACCAGATCGAGATCCTCGACCTGTGCGCCGAGCTCCACGAGAACCAGGGCCGGACCCTTGTGGCCGTCCTGCACGATCTCAACCACGCCGCGCGCTACGCCAGCCACCTGATCGCCATGCGCGACGGGCGCGTCGTCGCCGAGGGGGCGCCCGGCGACATTGTGACGGCCGAGCTCGTGGAGCGGGTGTTCGGGCTGCGCTGCCAGGTCATCGACGACCCGCAGACCGGTACCCCGCTCGTCGTACCGGCGGCGCGGCGGCCCGCCGCCCGGGCCGTCGGGGCTGACGTGGCCGACGTGGCGGGCGTGGCCGACGGGGCCGCTACAGGATCGAGCGCAGCCGCAGTACGTCCCGCAGGCCCGCCTTCAGCCTGATCCGGCCACTGGCCCAGGCACGGGCGAAGTTCAGCCGACCGTCGACCAGGGCCACCAGATCGTCCCCGGTCATCTCCAGCGCGATCTCCGCCCGCCGCTCCGGGACGCCCTCGACGCTCCACACCTCCTTGAGGTGGCCGTCCCGGAGGTGGCCCACGAAGGTGACGTCGAGATCGGTGACATGACAGCTGAGCGAGCGGTCGGGCGCGGCGGCGGCCCGGAGCTCGCCCCCCGCGCCCGTGAGGTTCTCCGCCAGCCGGTCGAGTGCGCCCAGGCACTCTTCGATCGTCGCCATCGCCATGGACGGTACCCCAGGCGGCCGGGAACGCAGGAGTAACACCCGCGACCGGGTAGCGTCGGAGCCATGACCGACCTCGGGACCGACCCGACACCGCAACCTCAGGAGGCCCAGGAGGCCCAGGGGCCTCCGGAGCCCGAGCCCCTCGGCGTCGAGCGCACCCCCACCGGCGACCCCGGTGTGGACGCCCACCTGGCCCGGCTCGCCGACGCCGACCACCTCGACGCGAGCGGCCACCTGGCGGTGTACGAGGATGTACACCAGGGGCTGCGTGACGCGCTCGGCGCGCTCGACCGGCCCCCGGGGCCACCGCACGGCCCCGCACGTCCGTACGACAACAGGAGCTGAACCGCCCGTGGCAGTGACTCGCCGCCGACTCGACGCGGAGCTGGTGCGCCGCAAGCTGGCCCGTTCCCGCGAGCACGCGAGCCAGCTGATCGCCGCCGGTCGGGTGACCGTCGGAGGGGCGACGGCGACCAAAGCCGCCACCCAGGTGGAGACCGCCGCCGCCATCGTCGTCACCCAGGACGACAGCGACCCCGACTACGTCTCGCGCGGCGGTCACAAGCTCGCCGGCGCGCTGGCGGCCTTCGTGCCGCTCGGCCTGAAGGTCGAGGGGCGCCGCGCGCTCGACGCCGGTGCCTCCACCGGCGGGTTCACCGACGTGCTGCTGCGGTCCGGCGTCGCCCACGTCGTCGCCGTCGACGTCGGCTACGGGCAGCTCGCCTGGTCCCTGCAGAGCGACGAGCGCGTCACCGTGAAGGACCGTACGAACGTACGCGAATTGACGCTGGAGCAGATCGACGACCAGCCTGTCGATCTGGTAGTCGGTGATCTGTCCTTCATTCCGCTCGGGCTGGTGCTGCCCGCGCTCGTGCGCTGCTCCGCGCCCGACGCGGACCTGGTCCTCATGGTCAAGCCGCAGTTCGAGGTCGGCAAGGAACGCCTCGGCGCGGGTGGCGTGGTGCGCAGCGCCGACCTGCGGGCCGAGGCGGTGCGCGCGGTCGCCGCGCGCGCGGCCGAGCTGGGGCTCGGTGTACTCGGGGTTACCGCGAGCCCGCTGCCCGGGCCGTCCGGCAATGTCGAGTACTTTCTGTGGCTGCGCGCCGGTGCGCCTCAACTGGACCCGGCGGACGTTGACCGTGCAGTGGCGGAGGGGCCCCGTTGACCACTTCAGGACGTACCGTTTTTCTGCTCGCCCACACCGGCCGCCCGGCGGCGATCCGCAGCGCGGAGCTGGTGGTCCAGGGGCTGTTGCGCTGCGGCATCGGCGTGCGGGTGCTCGCCGAGGAGGCCGCGGACCTGCCGCTGCCGGCCGAGGTGGAGCGTGTCGAGGCCGGGCCGGGCTGCGGCGACGTTCTGGCGGGCTGTGAGCTGCTGGTGGTGCTCGGCGGCGACGGCACGCTGCTGCGCGGCGCGGAGTTCGCGCGCAGTTCCGGCGTGCCCATGCTGGGCGTCAACCTCGGGCGGGTCGGTTTCCTCGCCGAGGCCGAGCGGGACGATCTCGACAAGGTCGTCGACCGTGTGGTGACCCGGGCGTACGAGGTCGAGGAGCGGATGACCCTCGATGTGCTGGTCCGTACGGACGGGCGTGTCGTGCACCGGGACTGGGCGCTCAACGAGGCGTCGGTGGAGAAGGCGGCGCGGGAGCGGCTGCTGGAGGTCGTGACGGAGGTGGACGGGCGGCCGGTTTCCCGTTTCGGCGGGGACGGGGTCGTGTGCGCCACGCCCACCGGGTCGACCGCCTATGCCTTCTCGGCCGGGGGGCCCGTTGTCTGGCCCGAGGTCGAGGCGTTGCTGATGGTGCCGATCAGTGCCCACGCCCTTTTCGCGAAGCCGCTGGTGACGGCGCCGGACTCGGTGCTCGCGGTGGAGGTGCAGCCGCAGACGCCGAAGGGTGTGCTGTGGTGCGACGGGCGGCGCAGTGTGGAGCTTCCGGCGGGAGCGCGGGTGGAGGTGCGGCGGGGGGCGGTGCCGGTGCGGCTGGCTCGTCTGCACCACGCGTCGTTCACGGACCGTCTGGTCGCGAAGTTCGCGCTGCCGGTGGCGGGGTGGCGGGGGGCGCCGCACTGATCCTCCCGCTTGTGGGTGGGTCGGGGGCGGGGTGGGGTGGACGGGCCGCACCCACCCCACCCCGCGCCGTCAGGCGCGGGGAACCCCCGTGGCGGCGAGCCCGGAAGTCTGCGGAACCCCGCGCGCGAGGCGCCGCCGCGCCTCCGTCAGCGCCGAATCCCGCCCCGCCAAGAACTCCGCGTCCGTGAAGACCGGCACCCGGACATCCGGCGCGATGCCCTCCCCGTCGTACGACCGCCCCGTCCCCGCGTCGCGGAACACCTCGTTCGGCAGCCCGAACCGCCATCCGTTCGGCAGGCGCCGTTCCAGGACGTCGGAGAACGAGCCGTTCGTGTTCTGCCCGATCCGCACCACTCCCGGCGCGCGTCCCATCAGCGCCTGCGTCGTCGTCTCGCCGGCGCTGATCGTCAGCCGCCCGGTGAGGAGGGCGACCGGACCGGTGTAGACCGGGCCGCCCTGGTGCGGACGCACCCGCACCGGCTCGGCGGGCGTGAACTTGCCCGGGTCCCGGGGATCGTTGCGCGCCTGCTTGAGGTAGGCCGTGTACGGGCGGTCCGTGAGGCGTTCGGCCACGCGCAGGCCCAGCCGGTCCGAGCCGCCGCCGTTGAAGCGGAGGTCGAGGACCAGGCCGCGCAGGGACCGCACCCGCCGGGGGGTGAAGACGGCGTCCAGCGCGCGGTCGAGTTCGGCGCTGTCCGCCTCGAAGGTGTGGTCGTCGGTGTAGTTGACGAAGCCGGTCAGGCGCAGATAGCCGGTCCCGTCCGGGAGCTCGGCGAAGGCGATCTTGCCCTTGCCGTGGCCCTGTCCCCACTCCTGGAGGCGGTCGGCGCCGACCTGGGCGGCGATCGACGCGTCGATCTTCTTGATCAGTTCGCCGGAGGGGAACGGCGTGTCCGCGCGGTGGCCGCCGAAGCAGTTGTCCGGCTTCGCGCCGCAGTCGCCCCGCGTCAGGTACGTGTGCCCGTCGTGCAGCGGCTCGACCATCTTCGTCAGGATCGAGAAGAGTTCGTCGTTTGTGGTTTGGTTCGTCACCTGCGGGCGGTAGCGGTCGCGGACCGCCTGCCAGTCGACGCCTTTCATGGCGAAGAAGGGGTAGTTCTCCGCGTATGTCCGCCAGAAGGTGTCGAAGGTGGCCCGGGGGTCCTGCGCGGGCTGGGGGTCGCCGCAGGCGGTGGGCAGGGCGGCTACACGCCGCAGGGTGCGGTGGCCGACGCTGCCCGCCCAGCCGAGCCGGGCCCGGCCCGGGCCCGCCGGTTCGAGCGTGGCCGTGGTGGGGGTGAGCTCGGTGACGTCGCCCGGCAGACAGCCGATGCCCGTCGTCTCGTACTCGCGCATCCGCCGGCCCCCGTCCTCGACGGAGACGACCGTTCCGTAGCCGTCCATCCGCCACACTCCGTCGAGGGTCCCTACGGCGGAGGCGGGCGTTCCGGAGACGGTGACGGTGGTGAGGGCGGCGGCGGAGGCCAGGAACAAGGCGGCGGTACGACGGCCGCCAACGGGTGTGATCATGCTTTCAGCCTGATGCCCCAAGGGTCCCCGGCACGATGGGGCCGTCACCCGGAACGGTGGTGGGGACAGCCCCAGGAAGGTTGGTGGGGGAGCCCGTCGCGAGGGGGCCCCGGAACCTCGTATGGTCGTATCCGTGTTGGAGGAGATGCGGATCCGGTCCTTGGGCGTCATTGACGACGCGGTGGTCGAGCTGTCGCCCGGTTTCACGGCGGTGACCGGCGAGACCGGTGCCGGCAAGACCATGGTCGTCACCAGCCTCGGGCTGCTGCTCGGCGGGCGCGCCGATCCCGCGCTGGTGCGGATGGGCGCCAAGGCGGCCGTGGTCGAGGGGCGGCTCGCCGTCGACGGCCGGTCGCCCGTGGCCGTACGGGCCGAGGAGGCCGGCGCCGAGCTGGACGACGGGACGCTGCTCGTCAGCCGCACCCTGTCCGCCGAAGGGCGCTCCCGCGCCCATTTGGGCGGCCGGAGCGTGCCCGTGGGCCTGCTGGGCGAGCTGGCCGACGACCTGGTGGCCGTGCACGGGCAGACCGACCAGCAGGGGCTGCTGCGGCCCGCCCGGCAGCGGCAGGCCCTCGACCGGTACGCCGGTGACGCGGTCGCCGCCCCGCTGGCCAAGTACGCCGATGCGTACCGGCGGCTGCGGGCCGTCTCCGCCGAGCTGGGCGAGCTCACCGAGCGCGCGCGGGAGCGCGCCCAGGAGGCCGATCTGCTGCGCTTCGGGCTCGACGAGGTCGCCGCGACCGAACCCCTGCCCGGCGAGGACGCCGAGCTCTCCGCCGAGGCCGAGCGGCTCGGCCACGCCGAGTCCCTCGCCTCC
Source organism: Streptomyces sp. NPDC001678 (assembly GCF_042892945.1). NCBI lineage: Bacteria > Bacillati > Actinomycetota > Actinomycetes > Kitasatosporales > Streptomycetaceae > Streptomyces > Streptomyces sp. NPDC001678. The sequence continues at coordinate 14,774 of NZ_JBIAUP010000005.1, forward strand.
GCCGCCACCGCCGCGCACGCCGCGCTCGCGGGCGACCCCGAGGACCCCGAGGGCGTCGACGCCGGCACGCTCGTGGCGGGCGCCCACCGGGCGCTGGCCGCCGTGCGCTCCCACGACCCGGCCCTCGCGGCGCTCACCGACCGGCTCGGCGAGGTCGGCATCCTCCTCGCCGACGTGGCCGGCGAGCTCGCCTCGTACGCCTCCAGCCTGGACGCCGACCCCCGTCGCCTCGCCGCTGTGGAGGAGCGCCGCGCCGCCCTCGCCCACCTCACCCGCAAGTACGGACAGGACATCGCGGGAGTCCTGGCCTGGGCCGAGACGAGCGCCGCCCGGCTCGCCGAGCTCGACGGCGACGACGACCGCATCGGCGAGCTCACCGCCGAGCGCGACGCGCTCCGCGGCGAACTCGGCGGGCTCGCCCAGGAGCTGACCGACGCCCGTACCGAGGCGGCGAAGCGATTCGCCGACGCGGTCACCGCCGAGCTCGCCTCGCTCGCCATGCCGCACGCCCGGGTGACCTTCGCCATCCGGCAGAACGAGACGGCCGACCCGGAGTCGGGAGTCGAGGTCGGCGGGCGCGCCGTCGCCTACGGGCCGCACGGTGTCGACGACGTGGAACTCCTGCTCGCTCCCCATCCCGGCGCCCAGCCGCGCCCCATCGCCAAGGGCGCCTCGGGCGGTGAGCTCTCCCGGGTGATGCTCGCCGTCGAGGTCGTCTTCGCGGGCTCCGCCCCCGTGCCGACGTACCTCTTCGACGAGGTCGACGCCGGAGTCGGCGGCAAGGCCGCCGTCGAGGTCGGCCGGCGGCTGGCCAAGCTGGCGCGCACCGCCCAGGTCGTGGTCGTCACCCACCTGCCGCAGGTGGCCGCGTTCGCCGACCGCCACCTCGTCGTGGAGAAGACCGTCGACGGCGCCGTCACCCGCAGCGGGGTGAAGGCCATGGAGGGCGAGGACCGCATCCGCGAGCTCTCCCGGATGCTGGCCGGCCAGGAGGACTCCCAGCTGGCCCGGGCGCACGCGGAGGAACTGCTCCAGGCGGCCCGAGCGGGCAGCTGAGCACAGGGGCCGGGTAGGTTGGGACGCCCGGAACGATCTTCAGGAGCGCCATGACTGCCCGGCCCCGCGTCCTCTATGTCACCGACCTCGCCTACGAGGCCAAGGGACGGCGGTACTGCGACGAGGACATCCACCTCACCTCCCGGCTCCGCACGGACTTCGACATCGCGCTGTGCCACCCCGGGGAAGCGGTCGCCCTGATGGACGCCTTCGACGCGGTCGTCGTCCGCAACAGCGGACCCGTGCTGACCCACCAGGAGCAGTACGACGCGTTCCGCGCCCGCGCCCTCGAGACCGGCAAACCGGTCCACAACCAGCTGACCGGCAAGGCCGACATGCGCGGCAAGCGGTACCTGCTCGACCTGACCGCCGCCGGGTACCCGGTCATCCCCACCGTCGACCGCGCCGAGGACCTCCACCGCCTCCCCGAGGCCGCCGGGTACGTCCTCAAGCCCAAGGCGGGCGCGGACTCCATAGGGCTGCGCTTCGTCGACCGCGTGGAACCGGCCGACCTCGTTCACGGCGACGTCCTCGCCCAGCCGCGCATCGACTTCCGCTACGAGGTGTCGTTCTACTTCGTCGACCACGACTTCCAGTACGCCCTGTACGCACCCCACCCCGACCGCCGGTGGGCCCTGGAGCGCTACGAGCCCACGGCCGAGGACCTGGAATTCGCCCGGCGCTTCATCGCCTGGAACGACATCGAGCACGGCATCCAGCGCGTCGACGCCTGCCGCACGCCGGAGGGCGGCCTCCTCCTGGTCGAGCTGGAGGACCTCAACCCCTACCTCTCCCTGGACCTCCTCGACGACGCGACCCGCGACGCCTTCGTCGACCGGTTCAAGAAGTCCCTCCACGGCCTCCTCGCGTGAAGCGGACACTGACCACGGCCGCCGCCGTGGCCCTCGGGACGTACGGGACGCTGCGCCGCACCCGCCCCGGCGGGGACACCCTGTGGAACCGGACGAACCACGCCGGCCGCACCGTCACCCTCTGCGCCGGACCGGCGGCCGCGCTCGGCACGGCGACGGCCATCGCCTGTGCCCGCGCCCTGCCCGCCCGGCACCGGTGGGCCGGCGCGCTGACCGTGCTGACGGCCGGGGCCTGCGGGGCGTACGACGACGTCGCGGGGGACGACCGGCGCGGCTTCCGGGCCCATCTGTCGGCGCTGCGCCGGGGCGAGATCACCAGCGGCGCGGTCAAACTCCTCGGCATCGGCGCGGCGGGCCTCGCCGCCGGGGCGGCGCTCAAGCAGCGGCCCCTCGACCGGCTGCTGGCCGGAGTGGTGATCGCCGGGTCCGCCCACGCGGTCAACCTGCTGGACGTCCGCCCCGCCCGGGCCGCCGGCGCGGTGCTGGCCCTCGGCGCGGGCGGGCTGCCGCGCGGCGGCACCGGCGCGGCCCTGGCCGCCGCCCCCGTGGGCGCGGCGGCGGCCCTGCTGGCCGACGACGCGGCCGGGCGCACCATGCTGGGCGACACCGGCGCGCACGCGCTCGGCGCGGCACTGGGCCTGGCCGTCGTGGGGGCCAACGGCCGCATGGGGCTCGTCCTCCACGCCGCCGCACTGGTGGCCGCGACCATCGCGGCCGACGCACGGAATCCCCAAAGCGGGTGAATCCGGGGCTCTACGGGCGAGGTGGGACGGGCCGACCTCGTGCCAGTGGTGCCGGGACCCGGGCGAGGGCTGGCATCCTGGCCTGAGCACCTCGCCGTACGCCCCGCCCGACGTCGACCCAGGAGCTTCTCCCGCGTGAGCAGTACACCCGTTCCCTCGCACGGGCGGCCACCGCTGCACGCCGTTCAGGTCCTGGGCAGCGGGAGCGCGGGGAGCGGGGCGCACGTGCGGTCGCTGGCGGGCGGGCTGGTGGCACGAGGCCTGCGGGTGACGGTGTGCGGGCCGTCGGCGACGGGGGAGCGCTACGGGTTCACCGGCTCCGGAGCGGCCTTCTCCCCGCTCAACCCGGAGGCGAGCGCCCAGGCGGTGGCGGGCATCCGCGCCGCGAGCGAGGGCGCCGACGTGGTGCACGCGCACGGGCTGCGCTCCGGGACGCTCGCCGCGCTGGCCCTGCGCGGGCGGACCGTGCCGCTGGTGGTCACCTGGCACGCGCGGGCCCGCACGGAGGGGTTCCTGCTCCGGCTGATGGAGCGTCAGGCGGCGCGTGCGGCGGCCGTGCTGCTGGGCGCCACCCCCGACCTGGTCGACCGGGCCCGCCGCCGCGGCGCGCGCGACGCCCGGCTGGCGCCGGTGGCCCTGCCGGCGCCGCGCCGGGCGCCACCGCCGACGGAGGACGACGACTACCTGCGCTTCAAGGCCCGCGCCGAACTGGGCGCGGTGGCCCGCCCCCTGCTCGTCACCGTCGGCCGCCTGGAGCCGGACGAGGGCCACGGCCCCCTCCTGGACGCGGCCGGGCTCTGGCGGGACCTCGACCCGGAGCCGCTGCTCATCATGGCGGGCGAGGGCGGCGAACGGGCCGCTCTGCAGCGGCGCATCACGGAGGAGGAACTTCCGGTGCTGCTGGTGGGGCGGCGGGACGACGTCCCGGAGCTGCTGGCGGCGGCGGACGTGGCCATCCTGCCCAGCCGCTGGGAGGGCAGCTCCCTGCTGGCGCAGGAGGCGTTGCTCAGCGGGGTGCCCTTGGTGGCCACGTCGGTGGGGGGCGTCCCCGATTTCGTCGGGGACGCGGCGGAACTCGTCCCCTACGGTGACGCGACCGCCCTCGCGGAGGCGGTCTCCCGCCTGCTGGCCGACCCGCTGCGGTGCGCGAACCTTGTCGCGGCGGGGAGGGCACGGGCGGCGGGGTGGCCGTCGGAGGACGACACGGTGGCGCATGTGCTCAGCGTGTACGACGAGATCATTGCCGGGGGCCCGTGACTTTCCGGCTGCCCGCCGTGGGTTTTTCCGCGCCTTCGGCGCGGGTTCTACCCCACCCGCCCGCCCGATTGCCCGGAACGGGTGGGGTACCCACGGGGTAGTGGCGGAAGGGGCCCGTCCACCCCGCCCCGCCCCCGGCCACCCACATGGTGCCGCGCCCGCAACGCCAGCCCCACCGCCAGTGCCGTCCCCGGGTCCTCCAGGTCCGCCCCCAGCAACCGCGCGATCCGCCCCAGCCGGTCGTACAGCGTCTGCCGGTTCACGTGCAGCTCCCGCGCCGTCTCCGCCTTCCGCCCGGCACAGGCCAGATACGTCTCCAGCGTCGGCAGCAGCGCCGGCCGCGACTCCCGGTCGTGCGCCAGCAGCGGCCCGATCACCCGGTCCACGAACGCCCCCAGCTCCTCGTCGCCCCGCGAGCGCAGCCGCCACAGCAGCACGTCGACCGCCAGGTGCCGCGCGTCGTGCCACGGGCGGTCGGCGGACGCGGCGGACGCCGCCTCCGCCGCCTCCGCCGCGTGCCGCAGCTCCGCCCCCGCCGTCGCCCACGTCGCCGTCGCGCCCACGACCACCACCGGCGGCCGCAGCCCGGCCCGTGCCGCCCCCGCCCGCAGCGCTGTGGCGACACGCGCGGCCACGGCTTCCCGTTCGTCCTCTCCCCGCAGCCCCACCAGCAGCGGCACCCGCCCCTCCGGCAGCCGGACGCCCACCAGCACCGGCGCCCCCACCGCCGTCAGTTCCTTCCGCACCGCGCCCGCCAGCGCCGACCAGCCGTCGGCCGGCACGAGCCCGTCGGCCGGCCGCGTCACCACCGGCAGCAGCGGCCCCGGCCCCGGCCGGAAGCCCAGGACGCGGGCCTGGGCGGGGGCGTCCGCGACCTCCAGCCGGCCCTCGGCGAGGTCGGTGAGGAAGTCGCCGCGCCCGCGCGCCGCCAGTTCCTCCTCCTGCCGGGCCTGGAGCAGGACGACCGCCAGCAGCCCGGCGGCCCGTTCCGCGGCGATCCGGTGGACGGGCGCGAGCGGCGCGTTGACGGGCGGCACGGACAGCCGGGCCCGCGCCGCGGGCCCCTGGCCGGGAACGTCCACGGCGACGCTGCCGGGCAGCCCGGCGGCCGGCAGCCCGCCCCAGACCTGGAGGGGCTCGGCGGCGCTCGGCGGCGCGGGGGAGGGCCCGGCGGCGTAGAGCAGCCGGCCTTCCGGGGTCTGGAGGAACACCGGATTGGCCGTGAAGTCCGCGAACAGCCGCAGCACCTCGGGGACGCCGCCCCCGCCGAGCAGGACCTCCGTGCAGCGCCGGTGGACGTCCTCGGCCCGCCGCAGCAGCGCGTAGTGCTCGTTGACGAGTTCGGTGTGGATCTCCTCGGTGACCGCCACGAACGGCACCTCCCGGTGCAACTGCACCAGCGGCAGCCCGCAGGAGCGTGCCGTGTCGACCACGGCGGCCGGAAGGGTCGGCAGGCGCGAGCCGAGCTCGACGACGAGCGCGGCGATGTCCCGTTCGGCGAGGCGCCGTACGAAGGCCCGCTGTTCGGCGGGGCGTCCGCCGAGCCCCAGGCCGGTGGTGAGCAGCAGTTCGCCGCCCTTGAGCAGGTCGGCGATGTTGGGGACCTCGCCGGCGTGCACCCAGCGCACCGGCCGGTGGAGCCGGTCGGCGGCGGCCATCACCTCGGGCAGCCCGCGGCGCAGGGCGGGCAGCTCCAGGGCGCGGGCCACGGTGATGGTGTGCGGTTCCATGGCGGGTTCCACGGCGGGTTCCATGGCGGGAATTTATGCCACGACCGCACCGGGCACCCGCCCCTACCCTGTGCCGCATGACATCAGCCGCCGATTCCCGCTCCGATACCCCCGGCATACCCGGCAGCCCCCCGGGCACCCCCGACCTCGCCGCCGTCCAGCGCCACACCGTCCGCGTGCTGATGACGGCTCAGGTGGTCGCCGGGATCGGCATGGGCTCGATGCTCTCCTCGGGGGGCCTGCTGGTGGAGCACCTCACGGGTTCCCGCTCGGTGGCGGGCCTCGCCACGACGCTCACGACGCTGGGCGCCGCGCTGATGTCCGTACCGCTGGCCGCCCTCTCCCGGGCCCGGGGCCGGCGGGCCGGGCTGGGCACGGGCTGGCTGGTGGCGGCGGCCGGCGCGGTGATCGTGCCGGTGGGGGCGGGGCTGGGGTGGCTCGGGCCGACGCTGCTGGGAATGCTGCTCATCGGCGCGGCGTCCGCCGCGAACCTCCAGTCCCGCTACGCGGCCACCGACCTCGCCGGGCCGGAGGCCAGGGCGGGGGCGCTCTCGCTGGTCGTGTGGGCCACGACGGCGGGCAGTGTGCTGGGCCCCAATCTGAGCGGGCCGGGGGAGGCGGTCGCGCGCCCGCTGGGCCTGCCGGACGCGGCGGGGACGTTCGTCTTCTCGGTGGGGGCGTTCCTGGCGGGCTGGGCGGTCATCCACAGGGGCCTTCGCCCGGACCCGCTGCTGCTGACGCGGGCGACGCCCGCACCCGGAACGACCGAAGGTGCCGGAACCCGCCGCTTCCGCACCCGGATGCGCGCCGCGGCCGGCCACGTCCTCGCCTCGCCCGCGGCCCTGACGGGCCTGGGGGCGCTGGTCATCGGGCATGCCGTGATGGTGTCGGTGATGACGATGACGCCGGTCCACCTCGCCCATCACGGGGCCTCGCTGAGCGTGGTCGGCCTGACGATCAGCCTCCACATCCTGGGTATGTACGGGCTGTCCCCACTGGTGGGCCGGGCGGCGGACCGGCTGGGCCGGATACCGGTGATCCTCGCCGGTCAGGTGGTCTTCACGGTGGCCACGGTGCTGGCGGGGACGGCGGGCGACCGGCAGTGGCCGGTGACGGCCGGGCTGTTCCTGCTGGGGGTGGGGTGGTCGTGTGCGACGGTCGCCGGGTCGGCGCTGCTCAGCGAGTCGGTGGCGGCGGAGCACCGCTCGGAGACGCAGGGCCTGTCCGACATGCTGATGAATCTGGTGGGGGCGGCGGGGGCGGCGCTGTCCGGGGTGGTCCTGGCGGGATACGGCTACGGCGGGCTCAACGCGGCTGCCGCGGTGCTCGTACTTCCGGTGAGCGGGTTGCTGATTCTGGCGCTCCGGCGCCGCTGAGCAGTCATGCGACCGCGGGCCCGTCGTGGCCGGTCGCGCAGTTCCCCGCGCCCCTTCGGGCGCAGCCTCCCAGGCGCGGGGAACCCGGTCCTCCGGCGGCGCTAGCCGCCGAACGCGCTGGACGCCGTCAGCCGCAGTGCCGTGTCGATGAGCGGCACGTGGCTGAAGGCCTGCGGGAAGTTCCCCACCTGCCGCTGCAGCCGGGGGTCCCACTCCTCGGCCAGCAGCCCCAGATCGTTCCGGAGGCCCAGCAGCTTCTCGAAGAGCTGGCGGGCCTCGTCCACCCGCCCGATCATGGCCAGATCGTCCGCGAGCCAGAAGGAGCAGGCCAGGAAGGCGCCTTCGTCGCCCTCCAGCCCGTCGACGCCCGCCTCATGGCCCGCCGTCGGGTACCGCAGCACGAACCCGTCCGGCGTGGACAGCTCCCGCTGGATCGCCTCGATGGTGCCGATGACGCGCTTGTCGTCGGGCGGCAGGAAGCCCATCTGGGGGATGAGCAGCAGGGAGGCGTCCAGCTCCTGGGAGCCGTAGGACTGGGTGAAGGTGTTGCGCTCCTTGTCGTAGCCCTTCTCGCAGACGTCGCGGTGGATGTCGTCGCGCAGCTCGCGCCACCGCTCCAGGGGGCCGTCGACGTCGCCGGACTCGATGAGCTTGATGGTCCGGTCGACGGCGACCCACGCCATGACCTTGGAGTGGACGAAGTGCCGGCGGGGGCCGCGGACCTCCCAGATGCCCTCGTCGGGCTCGTTCCAGTGGTCCTCCAGATAGCCGATGAGGCGCAGCTGGAGCACCGAGGCGTAGTCGTTGCGGGCGAGCCCGGTCATATGGGCGAGGTGGAGGGCCTCGGTGACCTCGCCGTAGACGTCGAGCTGGAGCTGGCCGGCGGCGCCGTTGCCCACCCGCACCGGGGTCGAGTTCTCGTAGCCCGGCAGCCAGGACAGCTCGGCCTCGCCGAGCTCGCGCTCGCCGGCGATGCCGTACATGATCTGGAGGTTCTCGGGGTCGCCGGCGACGGCGCGCAGCAGCCACTCGCGCCAGGCGCGGGCCTCCTCGCGGTAGCCGGTGCGCAGCAGCGAGGAGAGGGTGATGGCGGCGTCTCTCAGCCAGGTGTAGCGGTAGTCCCAGTTGCGGACGCCGCCGATCTCCTCGGGCAGGGAGGTCGTGGGCGCGGCGACGATGCCGCCGGTCGGGGCGTACGTCAGTGCCTTGAGGGTGATCAGCGAGCGGACCACGGCGTCCCGGTAGGGGCCGTGGTACGTACAGTGGCCCACCCACTCCCGCCAGAACTCCTCCGTGGCCGCGAGCGAGCCCTCCGGGTCGGGCAGGGCGGGCGGCTCGCCGTGCGAGGGCTGCCAGCTGATGGTGAAGGCGATGCGCTCGCCGGGGGAGACGGTGAAGTCGGAGTAGGTGGTGAGGTCCTTGCCGAAGGTGTCGGCGGAGGTGTCGAACCACACCGAGTCCGGCCCGGCCACGGCCACCGTGCGCTCGCCCCGCTTGTGCACCCAGGGCACCACGCGCCCGTAGGAGAAGCGCATCCGCAGGGCGGAGCGCATCGGCACCCGGCCGCTGACGCCCTCGACGATGCGGATCAGCTGGGGCGCGCCGTCGCGCGGCGGCATGAAGTCGATCACGCGGACGGTACCGCGCGGGGTGTCCCACTCGGATTCGAGCACGAGGGAGTCCCCCCGGTACCGGCGGCGGTCGGCGGACGGTGGCGCGGCCCCCGAGGGGTGCGCCGGGCCGATCCGCCAGAATCCGTGTTCCTCCGTGCCGAGCAGCCCGGCGAAGGCCGCGTGCGAATCGAAGCGGGGCAGGCACAGCCAGTCGGCCGTACCGTCCCGGCAGATCAGTGCGGCGGTCTGCATATCGCCGATGAGTGCGTAATCCTCGATACGCCCGGCCACGGTCATCTCCAGTCGAACGGCATCCAGGACCCCTGGGGGTCGAACGGCAACCAGGACCCCAGCCCCGTGGCGGGGGTCCGTATGACGGTGAAGCGATCTTCGACGAGCTCTTGTTCCGGAGGTGAGGGCGCTGCCCAGCGGTAGCTGGGAGGGCGCCCGGGGTGGTGCCGCGCCGGCCGGCTCGCTGCGTGTGTCCGAGCAGGATACGACGCGGAGTTGGGACACGCGCGACGGTTCGCGGGGGAACATGTGCCGAATGGGTGGCCCGGTGCGCGCCGGGCGCGCGGCCCGTGACGGGCCCCCGAGGCGCGCGGTGACACAGCGCCCACAGGGGCGTCGCGCCCCGTCACGACAGGCGTCGTGCGATGTCACCGGACGCGTCACCGGACGCGTCCGGGCCCGGGCGCTGATACCCTGGTACCCCGTGGACCGGCGGGCGCAAGACCCCCCACCCGCAGCGACGGCACCCCCGGAATCGACCGGGTGATCGCCGGTACGCACCTTCACCTCGCGACCACGGGAGCCCCCCTTTGGCAATTGCCGCTAAGCCCACGACGACCAAGCACCTCTTCGTCACCGGGGGTGTCGCCTCCTCGCTCGGCAAGGGCCTGACGGCCTCCAGCCTGGGCGCGCTGCTCAAGGCGCGGGGCCTGCGGGTGACGATGCAGAAGCTCGACCCGTACCTGAACGTCGACCCGGGCACGATGAACCCGTTCCAGCACGGTGAGGTGTTCGTCACCAACGACGGCGCCGAGACCGACCTGGACATCGGCCACTACGAGCGCTTCCTCGACGTCGACCTCGACGGCTCGGCCAATGTGACCACCGGCCAGGTGTACTCCACGGTGATCGCCAAGGAGCGCCGCGGCGAGTACCTGGGCGACACGGTGCAGGTGATCCCCCACATCACCAACGAGATCAAGCACCGCATCCGCCGCATGGCGACCGAGGACGTCGACGTCGTGATCACCGAGGTCGGCGGCACGGTCGGCGACATCGAGTCGCTGCCGTTCCTGGAGACCGTCCGCCAGGTGCGCCACGAGGTCGGCCGGGACAACGTCTTCGTCGTCCACATCTCGCTGCTGCCCTACATCGGCCCCTCCGGCGAGCTGAAGACCAAGCCCACCCAGCACTCGGTGGCCGCGCTGCGCAACATCGGCATCCAGCCCGACGCGATCGTGCTGCGCGCCGACCGCGAGGTGCCCACCGCGATCAAGCGCAAGATCTCGCTGATGTGCGACGTGGACGAGGCCGCGGTGGTCGCCGCGATCGACGCCCCGTCGATCTACGACATCCCCAAGGTGCTCCACACCGAGGGCCTGGACGCCTACGTCGTGCGCAAGCTGGACCTGCCCTTCCGCGATGTGAACTGGACCCAGTGGGAGGACCTGCTGGACCGCGTCCACAACCCCTCCCACGAGGTGACCGTCGCGCTGGTCGGCAAGTACATCGACCTGCCCGACGCCTACCTGTCGGTGACCGAGGCCATCCGCGCGGGCGGTTTCGCCAACCGCGCCAAGGTCAAGATCAAGTGGGTCACCTCGGACGACTGCAAGACCACCGAGGGCGCCGCCCGCCAGCTCTCCGACGTGGACGCCATCTGCGTCCCCGGCGGCTTCGGCGACCGCGGTGTCAACGGCAAGGTCGGCGCGATCACCTACGCCCGCGAGAACAAGATCCCGCTGCTGGGCCTCTGCCTGGGCCTCCAGTGCGTGGTCATCGAGGCCGCCCGCAACCTGGCCGGCATCGAGGGCGCCAACTCCACCGAGTTCGACCCGGCCACCGCCCACCCGGTCATCTCCACGATGGCCGAGCAGATGGACATCGTCGCCGGTGAGGGCGACATGGGCGGCACGATGCGCCTGGGCATGTACCCGGCCAAGCTCGCCGAGGGCTCCATCGTCCGCGAGGTCTACGGCGACGCCGCCTACGTGGAGGAGCGCCACCGCCACCGCTACGAGGTGAACAACGCCTACCGCGCGGAGCTCGAGAAGAAGGCCGGCATCCTCTTCTCCGGCACCTCCCCGGACAACAAGCTCGTCGAGTACGTCGAGTACCCGCGTGAGGTCCACCCCTACCTGGTGGCCACCCAGGCCCACCCGGAGCTGCGCTCCCGCCCGACCCGCCCCCACCCGCTCTTCGCGGGCCTGGTGAAGGCGGCCGTCGAGCGCCAGCAGCAGGGCTGATCCGCAGGGCTGATCCGTCCGGCCTATACGGTTGACCGGGGTGAGCGCCTCTCGCACGAGAGGCGCCCGCCCCGGTTCCCGTATTTCTGGAGGACGTAACCCATGGCGCACGAGGCCGTCGACGAGCCCATCAAGGACACCGCCGAGGAGTGGCGGGTCATCGCCAGCGAGACGCCGTTCACCGGCAACAAGACCGGCGTCCGCACGGACACGGTCGTCATGCCCGACGGTTCCCCGGCCAAGCGCGACTACCAGACGCACCCCGGCTCGGTCGCCGTCCTCGCCCTCGACGAGCAGGACCGGGTGCTCGTCCTCAACCAGTACCGCCACCCCGTCCGGCAGCGGCTGTGGGAGATCCCGGCCGGACTGCTGGACGTCCCCGGGGAGAACCCGCTGCACGCCGCGCAGCGCGAGCTCTACGAGGAGGCCCACGTCAAGGCCGAGGACTGGCGGGTGCTGACCGACGTCTACACCACGCCGGGCGGCTGCGACGAGGCCGTACGGATCTTCCTGGCGCGCGGCATCTCCGCCGTCGAGGGCGAGCGCTTCGCCGTCGAGCACGAGGAGCTCGACATGCAGATCGCCCGGATCCCGCTGGCCCTGCTGGCGCGCGGCGTCCTCAAGGGCGAGCTGCACAACAACTGCCTGGTCGTCGGCGTCCTGTCGGTCATGGCCGCGCTCGCGGGCGACGGCCTGGAGGCGCTGCGCCCGGCCGACGCCCCCTGGCCGGCCCGCCCCTTCGAGGCCTGACGGCCCGTCGGGCCGACCGCTCGGCCGGGCCGTGCGGTCCGACCATAGGGCAACCCGAATAGGTGATCTTCAACAACGCGGTACCGCGTTACCCGGAGTGCGGTGGGTGGTGAACTAGGCTCGACGCGTCCCCCACCGCGGCCGCGGCGGGGGTTGAGCGTGCAGCAGGTTCCCGTGCGCGCGGGTCGGGGGTCCTCCCGCCGCGGGCAGGGGAAGGGAGTGGACCCGTGGCGGAGCGGACGGTGGAGACCGGCGGACCGGCGGTGGTCCCGCCCGAGCGGCGGCCGCCCGGCCCCGCCCCCGTGGTGAGCCCCCGTCAGCGGCTCACCCGTACGACGTCCTTCACGACCCAGCGCACCGAGCTGTTCGTCGGCCGGCAGCGCGAGCTCAAGGAGCTGCGCGCCGACATCGTGCGCGCGGGCCTGGACACCCTCTCCGGCCGCAAGAAGCCGCGCGGCCGGGTGCTGCTCATCGCCGGACGGCCCGGTTCCGGCCGGACCGCGCTCGCCGAGGAGCTCGCCCGGCAGCTCGCCGTGGACTACCCGGACGGAGTACTGCGCGCCCGGCTGACGGGCGCCGACGGGGCACCCGTGCCCACCGAACGGACCGCGCGCGCCCTGCTGGCCGAGCTCGGCGCGCCCGTACCGGCCGGGGCCCAGGAGGACGAGCTCACCCAGGCCCTGCGCGACGCCCTCCACGGGCGGCGGGTGCTGCTCGTCCTGGACGACGCGGCGGGCGCCGAACAGGTGGACCCGCTGCTGCCCGACGAGCCCGAGTGCCTGATCGTGGCCGTCTCCCGGGGCCCGCTCACCGGGGTGCCGGACGTCCGGCCCTGCGCGCTGGGCGGCCTGGACACCCCGGCGGCCGTCGAACTGCTGGAGTGGTTCGCCGGACCCACCCGGATCACCTGCGACCCGGTGGCCGCGAAGACGGTCGTCGAGGAGTGCGGCGGCCAGCCCGCCGCGCTGGTGCTGGTCGGCGGCTGGCTCGCCGCCCAGCCCAAGACGACGGTCGTCGACGCGGCCAAGCGGCTGCGCGAGCTGCCGCCCGCCGACGGCCACGAGAAGGGCGGCCGGCTGCTGGCACGGGCCTTCTGGCTGGCCTACGAGGCCCTGCCCGCGCCCACCGCCCGGCTGCTGCACCTGCTCGCGCTGGCCCCCGCCGGACTGGCCGACGCCCACACCGCCTCCGCGCTCGCGGGCACCTCGCTGAGCACCGCCCAGTCCGTGCTGGAGGACCTGACAGCCCGGGGCCTGCTGCGCCCCGAGACCCCCGGGGAGGGCCCGGACGGGCTGCCCCCGCAGTACCGGGTGCCCAGCTGTCTGGCGCCCCTGCTCGGCACGCTGCTGCACGCCCAGGAGCGCCCCGGCGAGGTCGAGCTGGCCCGGGCGCGGATGCTGGAGCGGACCGTCCGTCAGCTGCACTCCTGCCGCGCCACCACGGAGCGGAACGATCCGGCGGTCCGCCGCAGGATCGAGCAGCTGCCCCGGCCGCTGCGCTTCCCCTCCCGCCGTGCCGCCGAGGAGTGGCTGCTGGCCCGGCTGCCCGCGCTGCTCGCGGCGGCCCGGCTGGCGGTGGAGGACGGCCGGCTGGACACCCTGGCCCGGCGGCTGGTCTCCGCGCTGACCCGGGCCCTGACGGCCCATCTGGGGCCGGAGGCGGCGGCGCCCGAGCTCTACGGGCTGCACCAGCTCGTCCTCGATGTGGCCCGGCGCTGCGAGATGCCGCTGGAGAAGGCCGCGGCGCTGCTGAACCTGGGCGACCTCGACGCCCGGGCCGGCCGTACGCCGGAGGCGCTGGACCGCTACCGCCAGGCCCTCGCGGCGGCGCGCGAGGCCGGGGACCCGTACGCCACCAGCCGGGCGCTGGAGTCCATCGGTGCGGCGCACCAGGAGCTGGGCGACTTCCAGCGGGCCGCCGACTGGTACCGGCGCGGCCTGGAGCTGCGGCTGACGCGGGGGGAACTGGCCGACGAGGCGCGGCTGTACGGGCGGCTGGGCACGGTCCACGGCTACGCGGGCCTGTGGCCGGAGGCCCTGCGCGAGTGGCGCGCGGCGGCCGCCGCCCACCGCAGGCTGCGCGATCACGCCGGGCACGCCCGGGCGCTGGGCGAGGCCGCGTGGGCGCAGGAGCACACGGGCCGCCCGCGCGAGGCGGCGCGCACCGCGCTGGAGGCGGTGGAGTCCGCGCAGGCGGCCGGGGACGCCCGGCTGGAGGCGGGGTTGCGGCTGCGGCTGGCGGAGACCCTGGAGCGCCTCGGCGACGCGGCGGGGGCGCTGCGGCACCGGGGCTGTGCGGAGCGGCTGCTGGACGGGCCGGGCGCGCCCGCCGCCCCGGCTGCTCCGGATGTCCCGGGAGTGGGGGAGGAGCTGCCGGGGGTCCAGTAGGGGGTACCGCAGGGTAACGGATCTTCTACCTAAGAAATCAGTGGCGCATCGCGCAAAGATTGATGCATTGCAAGGCTAGACATCGCGCAATCCTTCAATAGACTGGCTGGGCCGCGTTCGCCGCGGTCTGCTCTGGTATGCCCGGCATATCAGGATTAGCCTGTCATTCTCTGATTCAAGGACCGTGATCGACGTGAAGGTCGGCATCCCCCGCGAGGTCAAGAACAACGAATTCCGCGTGGCCATCACCCCCGCGGGCGTGCTCGAGCTGGTGCGCAACGGCCACCAGGTCTTCGTCGAGAAGGGGGCCGGTCTCGGCTCCTCGATCACCGACGCCGAGTACGTCGGGGCCGGCGCGGCCATCCTGGACTCGGCCGACGAGGTCTGGGCCACGGCCGACCTGCTGCTGAAGGTCAAGGAGCCCATCGCCGAGGAGTACCACCGCCTCCGCAAGGGCCAGACCCTCTTCACCTACCTCCACCTGGCCGCCTCGCGCGAGTGCACGGACGCGCTGCTGCAGTCCGGCACCACCGCCATCGCCTACGAGACGGTCGAGCTCGCCAACCGCGCGCTGCCGCTGCTCGCCCCGATGTCCGAGGTCGCGGGCCGGCTGGCCCCGCAGGTCGGCGCCTACCACCTGATGCGCTCGGTCGGCGGCCGCGGTGTGCTGCCGGGCGGTGTCCCGGGCACCCACGCCGGCAAGGCCGTCGTCATCGGCGCCGGCGTCTCCGGCTGGAACGCCGCCCAGATCGCCGTGGGCATGGGCTTCCACGTCACCCTGCTCGACCGGGACATCAACAAGCTCCGCGAGGCCGACAAGGTCTTCGGCACCAAGGTGCAGACGGTCGTCTCCAACGCCTTCGAGCTGGAGAAGGCCGTCGTCGAGGCCGACCTCGTCGTCGGCGCCGTCCTGATCCCGGGCGCCAAGGCCCCCAAGCTGGTCACCAACGAGCTCGTCGCCAAGATGAAGCCCGGAAGTGTACTTGTCGACATTGCGATCGACCAGGGCGGCTGCTTCGAGGACTCCCGTCCCACCACCCACGCGGAGCCGACCTTCCAGGTCCACGACTCCGTCTTCTACTGCGTCGCCAACATGCCGGGCGCGGTGCCGAACACCTCGACCTACGCGCTCACCAACGCCACGATGCCCTACATCGTGGAGCTGGCGAACCGTGGCTGGCAGGAGGCGCTGCGTCGCGACGCCGCCCTCGCCAAGGGTCTCAACACCCATGAGGGTCAGGTCGTTTACGGCCCGGTCGCCGAGGCGCACGGACTGCCGCATGTCGAACTGAGCACCCTGCTCGGCTGACCCCGAAGGCGTCGACCGACGACGAGCACATACCCGGCCGGGCCTTGCGCAGCAAGGCCCGGCCGGGGCGTTTCGCCATGGTTTGACCCGCCCGTGATTCTTCCGGGTTATCCGCCGAACACCCTTGACAGAAGGGTGTTCGATTGCCGACACATCGTGCCGTCTCCGGCGGATTGTGTTGCTGTGGACCGCCGACACGCCATAGAGTCGCCAACCGTCGGCATGGTGCCACGCTGACGTATCTAGATGTTTCCTGGTCACCAAGGAGGTAGGACGACTTGTGAATGAGTCGACATTTGCTCCCGGGGGTGGTCACCCAGGAATCCCTGCGCAGGCGCCGAGTCCCGTGGGACTCCACGCTGTCGGCTCCGTCGCTGTCCACACCTACTCAGCACACGCAGCGCACCAGGACATCCAGAGCATGACGACAGCCCACCAGAGCATGGACGGTCACCACATGAACGCCATGGCCGGCGACGGGGCGGAGTCCACCCGTCTCGCCGACTACGAGAAGGTGCCCGAGGGGCACTTCTACGACCCCGACGCGGAGTACGAGCCCGACCCGGAGTACGCGGCCACGCTCGCGCCGGACGCGGCCCGTCAGCGCCGTGAGCGCATCGGCCCGACCGGGCGCCCCCTGCCGTACTTCCCCATCCCCGGACCGCTGGCGGACCACGGCCCGGCCAAGATCATTGCCATGTGCAACCAGAAGGGCGGGGTCGGCAAGACCACCTCGACCATCAATCTGGGTGCCGCGCTGGCGGAGTACGGCCGCCGGGTGCTCCTCGTCGACTTCGACCCGCAGGGCGCGCTCTCCGTCGGCCTCGGCGTCAACCCGATGGAGCTGGACCTGACGGTCTACAACCTGCTCATGGAGCGGGGCATGCAGGCCGACGAGGTCCTGCTGAAGACGGCGGTCCCCAATATGGACCTGCTGCCCAGCAATATCGATTTGTCAGCGGCCGAGGTCCAGCTGGTCAGCGAGGTGGCCCGCGAGTCCACCCTCCAGCGGGCCCTGAAGCCCCTGATGGCCGACTACGACTACATCGTGATCGACTGTCAGCCCTCGCTGGGCCTGCTCACCGTCAACGCCCTGACGGCGGCTCACAAGGTGATCGTCCCCCTGGAGTGCGAGTTCTTCGCGCTGCGCGGTGTCGCCCTGCTCACCGAGACCATCGAGAAGGTCCAGGAGCGGCTCAACCCGGAGCTGGAGCTCGACGGCATCCTCGCCACGATGTACGACTCGCGCACCGTCCACAGCCGCGAGGTCCTCGCGCGGGTGGTCGAGGCGTTCGACGACCACGTCTACCACACGGTCATCGGCCGTACGGTCCGCTTCCCCGAGACCACGGTCGCGGGCGAGCCCATCACCACCTACGCGTCCAACTCCGTGGGCGCCGCCGCGTACCGCCAGCTGGCCAGGGAGGTGCTCGCCCGTTGTCACGCCGAGTGAGCCTGCCCGGCGCCGACGAACTGTTCCGCACCACCGGCGGGATGGGGCTCCAGGCCTCCAGCCCGCGCCGCAAGGCGAACGGCGAGACGCCACCGAGGGTGCCGGGTCCGGGTGACGCGCCCGACGGCGAGCGGCCGGGCAAGACGGCCGCCGCCGTCCCCGAGGGCCGCGGCCCCGCCACCCCGGGCCAGGAGCCGGAGGCCGAGCGGCGCACCGCCGCCCCCCAGCCCCCGGCGGCCCGCACGGCCGAGCCCGCCGCCGGCCAGCCCAAGCGCCGCGGCCGCGCGGCCGGGCGCCGCCCCAGCGGCCGGGAGCGGCACGACGAGAAGATCACGGTCTATGTCTCCGCCGAGGAGCTCATGGACCTCGAACACGCCCGGCTGGTGCTGCGCGGCGAGCATGGGCTCGCCGTCGACCGGGGCCGGATCGTCCGGGAGGCCGTCGCGGTCGTCCTGGCGGACCTGGAGCAGCGCGGCGACGCGAGCATCCTCGTACGGCGCCTGCGCGGCCGCTGAGCGGTTCCGCTGCGCTAGCCTCCCGCGTAGCCGCACTCCCGCGTTCCGCCCCGCACTCTGGAATACCGATGCCTTCACCCGCCTCCACCCCGGCCCGCCGTTCGCTCGGCCGAGGCCCGGGCGGGTCGCCCGCCGGTGGCGAGGCCCGGGACGAGGATCCGGCCCTGCCGGCCGCCGCCGCGACGCGCGCGGACGACAGCACGGCCACGGCCGCCGGGAACGCCCCTGAGCCGCAGGCTCCCGCGACGGCCGCGCCGACGGAGGACCGCACGGCCACGGCTGCCGAAAGTGCCCCCGAGCCGCCGGCTCCCGTGACGGCCGTGCCGGACCTTACATCCGAGCCGGGTACCGCGGCCGCAGCGCCGGACGGCCCCGCGGCGGAAGCCGTGGACGGTACGGCCGGTGAGCCGGGAGCCGTTGCGGCCCCGGGGCAGGAGCCCGCCCCGTCGGAGGCCCCCGCCGGAGGCGAGGCGCGGTTCACCGTCCGGCTGGCGAACTTCGAGGGCCCCTTCGACCTCCTCCTCCAGCTGATCGCCAAGCACAAGCTCGACGTCACCGAGGTGGCCCTCTCCAAGGTCACCGACGAGTTCATGGCGCACATCCGGGCCATGGGTCCCGACTTCGACCTGGACCAGACCACCGAGTTCCTGGTCGTCGCCGCGACGCTCCTCGACCTCAAGGCGGCCCGGCTGCTGCCCGCCGCCGAGATCGAGGACGAGGCGGACCTCGCCCTGCTGGAGGCCCGCGACCTGCTCTTCGCCCGGCTGCTGCAGTACCGGGCGTACAAGCGGATCGCGGAGATCTTCAGCGGCCGGCTGGCCCACGAGGGCCGCCGCCACCCCCGTACGGTCGGCCTGGAGCCGCACCACGCGGAGCTGCTGCCCGAGGTCGTCCTCGGCATCGGCCCCGAGCGGCTGGCCGAGCTGGCCGTCAAGGCCATGCGGCCCAAGCCCCCGCCGCAGGTCTACGTCGACCACATCCACGCGCCCCTGGTCAGCGTCCGGGAGCAGGCCGAGGTCGTCGTGGGGCGGCTCAGGGCGACGGGCGAGGCGACCTTCGCCCAGCTCACCGCGGACGCCGCGGACACCCTGACGGTCGTGGCGCGCTTCCTGGCCCTGCTGGAGCTCTACCGCGAGAAGGCCGTCGCCCTGGACCAGGGCGAGGCGCTGGGGGCGCTGACGGTCCGCTGGACGGGCGGCACGGACGACGCCGCCCCGCTGGTGACCGACGAGTTCGACCGCGAGCCCCAGACCGAGCCCCGGACCGAGCCGGAGACCGATCCGCAGACCGAGCCCGAGGAGAGCGCACGGTGACCGAGACCACGTACCCCGAGGAGGCCCCCACGGGCGTGGCCGGGCTCGCCCTGAAGCCCGCGCTGGAGGCCGTCCTGATGGTCGTCGACGAGCCGGCCACCGACGAGCACCTCGCGAAGGTCCTCGACCGGCCCCGCCGCGAGATCGCCGACGCGCTGCGCGAGCTGGCCGACGAGTACACGATCCAGGGGCGCGGCTTCGAGCTGCGCCAGGTGGCGGGCGGCTGGCGCTTCTTCACCCGCCCCGAGTACGCCGACGCCGTCGAGGCCTTCGTCCTCGACGGCCAGCAGGCCCGGCTCACCCAGGCCGCGCTGGAGACTCTGGCCGTGGTCGCGTACCGTCAGCCGGTCAGCCGTTCACGGGTCTCGGCCGTACGCGGAGTGAACTGCGACGGCGTCATGCGCACCCTCCTCCAGCGGGGCCTGGTGGAGGAGGCGGGGACGGAACCCGAAACAGGTGCGATCCTGTACAGGACGACGAACTACTTTCTGGAGCGGATGGGCCTGCGCGGCCTGGACGAGCTTCCCGAGCTCGCGCCGTTCCTCCCCGAGGCGGAAGCGGTCGAGGGCGACTCCCAGGAGGGAGTGCCGTCATTCGATCCGGATGCCCCGGACACCGAAGCGGACGACAAGACGGAACTTTGATGCGAAGCAGCGGCAGGAACAGCGGAAGCGGCAACCGGGACGACCGGGGCGGTCGGGCGGGCTCTCCCCGTCCGGCGTCCGGGGGCGGGCGCGCGGGCGGCGGCCGTTCCGGCGGCGGGCGCCCCGAGAGCGGTGGCCGCTCCGGCGGCGGGAGCTATGGCGGCGGGCGTTCCGAGGGCGGTCGCTCCGGTGGCGGCGGCTACGGCGGCGGCCGTTCCGAGGGCGGCCGCTACGACGGCGGTCGCTCCGGGGACCGGCGTGACGACCGGCGTGACGACAGGCCGCAGGAGCGTCCGCGCCGTCCGCGCCCCGAGGAGCGCCGGTACGACGTGGGCCCCGACGCCGAGCGCACTCGCGGCGGTGCCACCAGCGGCCGTACCACCGGCCCCACCAGCGGCCGCGGCGCGGCGGCCCGCGGTGGCGCCAAGGGCGGCCCCCGCAAGAGCTCCACGGCCGGCTCCGGCGGCCGCAGCAGCGGTCCCGCCCGCGGGCACGGGTACGCCCCCGCCCGCTCGCGCGAACTCGACGCCAAGATCGAGGAGCGCAACCGGGAGCGGCACAACAAGCCGCAGGTGAAGACGCCCAAGACCTTCCCCGGCGCCGAGGAGGAGGGCGAGCGCCTGCAGAAGGTGCTGGCCCGTGCCGGCATGGGCTCGCGCCGCGCCTGCGAAGAGCTGATCGAGATGGCCCGCGTCGAGGTCAACGGCCGGATCGTCACCGAGCAGGGCCTGCGCGTCGACCCGGAGAAGGACGAGATCAAGGTCGACGGCCTGACGGTCGCCACCCAGTCGTACCTGTTCTTCGCGCTGAACAAGCCGGCCGGCGTCGTCTCCACCATGGAGGACCCGGACGGCCGCCAGTGCCTCGGCGACTACGTCACCAACCGTGAGACCCGCCTCTTCCACGTGGGCCGGCTCGACACGGAGACCGAGGGCATCATCCTGCTCACCAACCACGGTGAGCTCGCCCACCGTCTGACGCACCCCAAGTACGGCGTGCAGAAGACCTACCTGGCCGCCATCACGGGCCCGCTGCCGCGCGACATCGGCAAGCAGCTCAAGAGCGGCATCCAGCTGGAGGACGGCTGGGCCCGCGCGGACAACTTCCGCGTCATCCAGCAGACCGGCAAGAACTACCTCGTCGAGGTCACCCTCCACGAGGGCCGCAAGCACATCGTCCGCCGGATGCTCGCCGAGGCGGGCTTCCCGGTCGAGAAGCTCGTCCGCACCGCGTTCGGCCCCATCGCCCTGGGCGACCAGAAGTCGGGCTGGCTGCGCCGCCTGACCAACACGGAGGTCGGCATGCTGATGCGCGAGGTCGACCTGTAGGTCACGGTGTCCCGGGGCTCCGCCCCGGACCCCGGTCCTCAAACGCCGGACGGGCTGATGCCCGTCCGGCGTACCCGTATCAGGAAGTCCTCCACACGCGCCGTGTCCGGCTCCGCCGGCAGCGGCGTGCCCCGCAGTGCCTCCTCGCACTCCTCGAACAGCCGTGCCGCCCACGCCTCGGCCCGGGCCCACGGCACCTCGCCGTGGCGCACGGCCAGGAAGCGGTCCCGTTGACCGCCGACGTCGAGCGACAGCGCGCCCGTGCGCAGCAGATCGTTAAACCGGGGTCACGACCACACCGCCAGCCCCGTCGCCCGGCCTTCCTCGTCGCGCTGGATCTCCATCATCCCCTCGACCGCGTCGCGGGTGATCCGGCCGAAGACGTGCGGGAAAAGGGTGCCGGGGGCCACGCCGGGCGGCGGGGCGGGCGCGGCGGCCTCCCAGCGGACCATCACGTCCAGCTTGTGCTCGTCGATCAGCAGCACCATCAGCGGCCCCGGCACATCGCGGTAGAACGCCGTCGCCACGGCCAGCGTGGTCGCCTCGTCGGGCGAGCAGTGGACGAAGCCCTCCTCGGAGAGGGAGGCGGGGGAGTAGGGGCGGTCGGGCACGGCCAGCCAGTCGTCCAGGGGCACCACGTGATAGATCATGGACATCGTTCTACCCGACGCGACCGTCCGGATCACGGCTGTGCCCGATCATGCCGCCCCGGCCGCCCCACTAGGCTGTGGGACGTGAGAACCGCCCTCGTCATCGGAACCGGACTGATCGGCACGTCCGCCGCCCTCGCCCTCGCGGGCCGCGGTGTGCGGGTGCACCTGATGGACCACGACCCCGCCCAGGCCCGTACGGCCGCGGCGCGCGGCGCCGGTACCGACCAGGCGCCCGACGGGCCCGTGGACCTGGCCATCGTGGCCGTGCCCCCCGCGCATGTCGCGACGACCCTCGCCGAGGCGATCCGGGGCGGTGTCGCCCGCGGCTATCTCGACGTCGCCAGCGTCAAGGGCGGCCCCCGCCGCGAGCTGGAGGCGCTCGGCTGCGACCTCAGGGGCTATCTGGGCACCCACCCGATGGCCGGCCGGGAGCGCTCCGGGCCCATGGCGGCCACCGCCGACCTCTTCGAGGGCCGGCCCTGGGTGCTCACCCCCACCCACGGGACCGACACCGAGGTCCTCAACCTCGCCCTGGAGCTGGTCGCCCTGTGCCGGGCGGTGCCCGTCGTGATGGACGCCGACGCCCACGACCGGGCCGTCGCGCTGGTCTCCCACACCCCGCAGCTGATCTCCAGCATGGTCGCCGCCCGGCTGCGGAACGCCGACGAGACGGCCGTGCGCCTGTGCGGCCAGGGCATCCGCGACGTCACCCGGATCGCCGCCTCCGACCCCCGGATGTGGCTGGACATCCTCTCCGCGAACCCCGGGCCGGTGGCCGAGGTCCTCGCGGGCGTCGCCGCCGACCTCGAGGAGACCGTACGGGCGCTGCGCGCCCTGGAGTCCGCCGACGAGGAGAAGCGCCAGGGCGGCGCGGCCGGCATCGAGGACGTGCTGCGGCGCGGCAACGACGGCCGGGCCCGGGTGCCGGGCAAGCACGGCGCCGCCCCGGCCACCTACGAGACGGTGATCGTCCTCATCGGCGACCAGCCGGGCGAGCTGGCCCGGATCTTCGCGGACGCGGGCCGCGCGGGCGTCAATATCGAGGACGTCCGGATCGAGCACGCCACGGGCCAGCAGTCGGGCCTGATCCAGCTGATGGTCGAGCCCACGGCCGCGGCGGGCCTGGCCGCGACCCTGCGCGACGGGGGCTGGGCGGTCCGCCAGTAGGGCCGCCGGCGGGGCCCGTACGGCCCCGGGGCCGTACGGCGGCGCGGGCCGGTCCGGCGAGCCAGTAACCTTGAGTGAGCCATCAAGGCGATCCGCCAGGAAACGCCCCGTGTACGAGGAAGGTGCACAACACCGTGGAAACCGCCGCCCGGACCGCTCCGGCAGCAGTCGTCGTCGGCATCGACGGCCCCTCCGGCACGGGCAAGTCCAGCACGTCCAAGGCCGTGGCGGCCAAGCTGGGCCTGCGCTACCTGGACACCGGCGCCCAGTACCGGGCGATCACCTGGTGGATGCTGAGCAACGGCATCGATGTGAACGACCCGGCCGCCGTGGCGGACGCCGCGGGCAAGCCGGAGATCGTCTCCGGTACCGACCCCTCCGCGCCCACGATCATGGTCGACGGCGCGGACGCCTCGGCGCCCATCCGCACCCGGGAGGTCACCTCGGCCGTCAGCGCGGTCAGCGCCGTGCCGGAGGTGCGCACCCGGATGACCGAGCTCCAGCGCGCCATCGCCGCCGAGGCGCCGTACGGCATCGTCGTCGAGGGCCGGGACATCGGCACCACTGTCCTCCCGGACGCCGACGTCAAGATCTTCCTCACCGCCTCCCCGGAGGCGCGTGCCGCCCGCCGCAGCGGTGAGCTCAAGGGCAAGGAGGCCACCGACCTGGCCGCCACCCGGGCCGCCCTGATCAAGCGGGACGCGGCCGACTCCGGCCGGAAGACCTCCCCGCTGGCCAAGGCCGCCGACGCCGTCGAGGTGGACACCACCGAGCTGACGCTGGAGCAGGTCATCGAGTGCGTGGTCACCCTGGTGGAGTCGAGGCGGAGCGCGACCAAGGGCGAGGAGAAGCGGTCGGCGTGACCTCGTCCTCCGGTGCCGCCGTCGGGCGGCGGATCGGCATCGGCCTGATGTACGGGCTGTGGAAGCCCCGGGTGCTGGGCGCCTGGCGGATGCCCGCCACCGGGCCCTGCATACTGGCCGTCAACCACACCCACAACGTCGACGGCCCGATGGTGATGGGCACCGCCCCCCGGCCCGTGCACTTCCTGATCAAGAAGGAAGCGTTCGTGGGCCCGCTCGGCGCCTTCCTGCGCGGCATCGGCCAGCTGGAGGTCGACCGCTCGGGCACCGACCGCACGGCCGTCACCGGCGCGCTGAAGGTCCTGGCGGACGGCGGCGTGCTGGGCATCTTCCCCGAGGGCTCCCGGGGCGAGGGCGACTTCGCCTCGTTGCGCGCGGGGCTGGCCTACTTCGCCGTACGGTCGGGCGCGCCGATCGTGCCGGTGGCGGTGCTCGGCAGCGGTGAGGCCAGGAGCCGGGCCGTCCGGGGGCTGCCGCCGCTGCGCGGCCGCGTCGACGTGGTCTTCGGAGACCCGTTCGAGGCCGGTGACGGCAGCGGCAGGCGCACGCGCAAGGCGCTGGACGAGGCGACCACGCGCGTCCAGGAGCGCCTGGGCGCGCACCTGGCGGACGCCAAGCGGCTGACCGGCCGCTGACCGAGACTTGAAGTAGCGGGCCGTAAGGGTCCGCCGACGATACAGAAGAACGAGGAACGGACTTCATGGACGACCAGATCCACACCGGCGACGAGCACGGTGAGCTTGGCGACGCCGAGTACGCGGAGTTCATGGAGCTCGCGGCGCAGGAGGGCTTCGACGCCGACGAGGTCGAGGGCGCGCTCGGCGAGGCCGGCCACGGCCCGCTGCCCGTGCTCGCCGTCGTCGGCCGCCCCAACGTCGGCAAGTCGACCCTGGTGAACCGCATCATCGGCCGCCGCGAGGCCGTCGTCGAGGACCGCCCCGGCGTCACCCGTGACCGGGTCACCTACGAGGCCGAGTGGGCCGGCCGCCGCTTCAAGGTCGTCGACACCGGCGGCTGGGAGCAGGACGTCCTCGGCATCGACGCGTCCGTCGCCGCCCAGGCGGAGTACGCGATCGAGGCCGCCGACGCCGTGGTCTTCGTCGTGGACGCCACCGTCGGCGCCACCGACACCGACGAGGCCGTCGTCAAGCTGCTGCGCCGCGCGGGCAAGCCCGTCGTGCTGTGCGCCAACAAGGTCGACGGCCCCTCCTCCGAGGCCGACGCCGCCATGCTGTGGTCGCTGGGCCTGGGCGAGCCGATGCCGGTCTCCGCGCTGCACGGCCGCGGCACCGGCGACATGCTCGACGAGGTCCTCAAGGCGCTGCCCGAGGCCCCGGCCCAGACCTTCGGCGCCGCGCTCGGCGGTCCGCGCCGCATCGCGCTGATCGGCCGTCCGAACGTCGGCAAGTCCTCCCTGCTGAACAAGGTCGCGGGCGAGGAGCGGGTCGTCGTCAACGAGCTGGCCGGCACCACCCGTGACCCGGTCGACGAGCTGATCGAGCTGGGCGGCACCACCTGGAAGTTCGTGGACACCGCGGGCATCCGCAAGCGCGTCCACCTCCAGGAGGGCGCCGACTACTACGCCTCCCTGCGCACCGCCGCCGCGGTGGAGAAGGCGGAGGTCGCGGTCATCCTGATCGACGCCAGCGAGAGCATCAGCGTCCAGGACCAGCGCATCGTCACCATGGCCGTCGAGGCCGGCCGCGCCATCGTCATCGCGTTCAACAAGTGGGACACCCTCGACGAGGAGCGTCGCTACTACCTGGAGCGCGAGATCGAGACCGAGCTCCAGCAGATCTCCTGGGCGCCGCGGGTCAATGTCTCGGCGCGCACGGGCCGGCACATGGAGAAGCTCGTCCCCGGGATCGAGACGGCTCTGGCGGGCTGGGAGACGCGTGTCCCGACCGGTCGGCTGAACGCCTTCCTCGGTGAGCTCGTCGCGGGCAACCCGCACCCGATCCGGGGCGGCAAGCAGCCCCGCATCCTCTTCGGCACGCAGGCGGGCACCAAGCCCCCGCGCTTCGTCCTCTTCGCCTCCGGCTTCATCGAGGCCGGCTACCGCCGCTTCATCGAGCGCCGGCTGCGCGAGGAGTTCGGCTTCGAGGGCACGCCGATCCACATCTCGGTGCGCGTCCGTGAGAAGCGGGGCAAGAAGAAGTAACGCGGGGCACGCCGGGGCGGCTCGGGGCGCGGGGGAGTCCTTCTAGAAGCCCCGGCCGCGGCCGTCCCGCTGTCCCGGGGGCAGCGCGGGCAGCTGACCGCCGCGCTGCCGTCCGTAGTACGAATCCCAGACCGCGTTGTACCCCGACCCCGAGGGGCCGGGGTACGCGGCCGGGCCGGTGAGCTGACCGACGTAGCCGTAGGTGCCGCGGTGGCCGAAGGCCTTGAAGGTCAGCTCCTCCTCGCCGGAGCGGTCACCGGGCAGGGCCCGGAAGGCCCGCCGGTATTCGGAGCAGAGGGCGTCGAAGATCGGGGTGACCGAGGCGGGGTGACTCTCCGCTGAGGCGTCGCGGGGTGGCCGCATGCCGGGGATGTGGTTCGGGTACGAGGTCCGGGCGGGTTCGTATGAGTACACATCCCTGCCAACGACCTCAAGGCCCGTCGGATGCGGTCCACGCGGCGAATGGATGGCGGGGAGCGTCCGGCCCGGGTGGACAACGGGATAAAAGTCCTGGTTCGCCGGGGAGTGCGACTCCGGCTCGTCCGCCTCGTACCCGTATCCGCGCCCCTCGTTCATGTGCCCGCGAGCGGCATGGCCGCCCCCACCAGACGCCCGTTCGCCGCGGCCCGGTCCAGCGCCTCCCGCAGCAGGTCCTCCCGGGGCTGGGAGCCGATCGTCCCCACCGGGGCGCAGTAGACCAGCACCTTGCGCGTCTTGTTGACGGCGGCCCGCCAGCCGTCGGCGACCTGCATCGCCTGGTGCGCCTGCCACCACGCCTGGGGCGCGGCACCGCCGGTCGGCGGCTGGAGGACCGCGTGCAGCCGGCCCATGGCGAGCAGCACCGACCAGCCCGGAAGCACCGCCGGGGCCCGGCTGACATCGGTGACCGGGGCGAAGCCCTGCTCGGTGAGGAGCTCCAGGAACACATCCACCGGCCCGTCGGTGCCCGGGCGGGCGATCGGCCCCAGCGGCTCGACCACCAGCGCCGGCACCACCTCGCCGCCCACCAGCACCAGCCCGCTCGTCACCCCCAGCTCCGCCTGGAGCGGCACCTCGCGCCGGATGCCCGTGGGCCCGCCGCCCTCGGCCGTGATCGAGGCGACGGCGCCCTGCAGCTGCTCCTCGGAGACCGGGACGACCTGGGAGGGAATGCAACTGGCGTGGGCGAAGGCCAGTACGGCCGTCTCCTCGCCGACGAACAGCACGGTGCTGGTGGGCACCTGGGCGGTGTGGCCGGGGGTACGGCAGGAGGTGCAGTCGTACACATCCGGGGCGTTCTCGCCGCCGAGCAGTCGCTCCGCCTCTTCGTCGCCGATCTCGGCACGTACCTCGTCGCTGACAGCGAGCATGCGCGGCACGGGGGCTCCTCGAAACCTGGTAGGTCGGTTGTTCTCGTCGCAGGGCGCGGATGAACCGGGTGGTTCCCGGCTCGTAAGGAGACAACGGATGATCCATGGCATGGGTCACGCTCCGGAAAAGTTCCCGGGCGCGGCTACCGATGGGGCAACGCTTGCGGCACGACTTGGCGATCAAGGCCAACCCCGTGACCCCTCCCACGGTCTAACCTCTCGGAAGAGGCGGGCCCGGGACGGATCCGCGGCATACGGCGGCATGGGGACGAATGCGCATCTCATTCCTGATCCACAACGCGTACGGGATCGGCGGCACGATCCGGACCACCCACACCCTCGCCGGCACCCTCGCCGAGCAGCACGACGTGGAGATCGTCTCCGTCTTCCGGCACCGGGAGGAGCCCGTCCTCGCCCCCGGCGGCAAGGTGCGGCTGCGGCACCTGGTGGACCTGCGCAGAGGGGGACCCGGCTACGAGGGCGACGACCCGGACCACCGGCGCCCCGCCGTCGTCTTCCCCGCCGCCGAGGGGCGCCACGGGCAGTACAGCCTGCTGACGGACCGCCGGATCGCCGAGCACCTGCGCCGTCTGGACTGCGACGTGGTCGTCGGCACCCGGCCCGGCCTCAATGTGCACATCGCCCAGCAGGCCCGGCGCGGCCCGGTGCGCGTCGGCCAGGAGCACCTGACGCTGGGCACCCACTCCGCGCAGCTCAAGCGGGTGCTGCGGACGCACTATCCGCGCCTCGACGCCGTCACCACCGTCACCGAGGCGGACGCACGCACCTACCGGCGGCTGATGCGGCTGCCCGGCGTGCGCGTCGAGGCGGTGCCCAACGGCGTGCCCGCGCCGGGGATCGCGCCCGCCGACGGCAGCGGCAAATGGGTGGTCGCGGCGGGGCGGCTGGCCCCCGTCAAGCGCTACGACGTCCTCGTCCGCGCCTTCGCCCTGGTCGTGGCCGAACGCCCCGACTGGCGGCTGCGGATCTACGGCGCCGGTGCCGAGCGGGCGAAGCTGCGGGCGCTGATCGACAAGCTCGGTCTCTACAACCACGTCTACCTCATGGGCCCCGCCAGCCCCCTGGAGCCCGAGTGGGTCAAGGGGTCCATCGGCGCGGTCACCTCCAGCCTGGAGTCCTTCGGCATGACGATCGTCGAGGCGATGCGCTGCGGGCTGCCGGTGGTGGCCACCGACTGCCCCCACGGCCCCGGCGAGATCATCGCCGACGGCACGGACGGCCTCCTGGTGCCCGTCGGGCGGACCGAGGCCATCGCCGCCGGGCTGCTGCGGCTGATCAACGACGACGAGCTGCGCCGGCGCATGGGCATGGCGGCGCTGGCGAACTCGGCGCGCTTCGACCCGGCGGCCGTCGCCGCCCGCTACGAGACCCTCTTCGCCGGCCTGCGCACGCGCGGCGGCCTCCGCGGCGGGCTGCACCGCACCCGGGGCGCCCTGCTCAGCACGGCCTTCCAGGCCAAGGACCGGGGCCGCTCCGCCCTGCGGAAGGTACGAGCCGCATGACGCCGAACCGGCCCACCGTGCCCGAGCGGGCCGGGGACCGCCCCTTCGCGGCGGTCGCCCCGCCGGCCCCGACCACCACTTCCGAGGAGAGCGTCATCGTGTCTGCCCCTCCCCTGTCCGCCGGCGCGGGGAACCCCAGCGCCGACTGCATCGCGGACTCCGCGGGCGGGCTCACCTTCGACCTCGACGCTCCCGGCCGGGCCGCCGACGCCCACTGGTCCGCCGCGCTCGTGCTGCGCCTCCGGGGCCGTGCGGAGGGCGAGGAGGAGGTCCGGCTGCCGCTCACCCCCAACGGCGACGGCCGGCTGCGGGCCGTGCTGCCCAGCACCGTCGCCCTGCCCGAGGGGCGCTGGGACGTCCATCTGGCCTGTGGTGAGGACACCCCGCGACGGCTGCTGCCCGGCCTCGCCGATCTGCGCTCCCTGATCGACCGCCGGCCCGGCCCCAGCACCTCCCCGCTGGCCGTGCGCATCCCCTACGCCACCAAGCACGGCAACCTCTCGCTGCGCAGCTGGCAGCGCGCCCCGCACGCGGAGGCCGGGGACGTGCTCGTCGACCCCGAGGGCATAACCGTCCGGGGCACGCTCTACCGGGTGGAGGACCCCGGGGCCTGGCTGGCGGGGGCGGTCGTGGAGGCCCGCTGCCGGCGGGCGGAGCTGACCGTCACGGCCCCGCTGACCGCCGCCGGGGGACAGGACTTCGCCTTCGCCCTTCCCTTCGCCGGGCTGTGCGCGCCGTGGCGCGGCGGCCCCGAGGTGTGGGACCTGTGGCTGCGCGGACCGGAGGGGACCCCGGTCCGCCTGGCCCGGATCCTGGACGATGTCGCGGACAAGAAGCACGTCTTCGTCTACCCGGCGCGGGATGTGACCGCCCCGTACGCCCCTGCCCAGGCGGGCCCGTACTACACCGCCGACAACGACCTTTCGGTGCGGATCGGCGAGTGCCCGCCGGGGGCCGGCCGGTAGCCGGCCACCGGCCTGCCGGGCTCAGCCGGCGGACCCGGCCGCGGCGTGCGGCTGTTCCTTCCCGGCGTTCTCCGGGTGGTGGAGGTCGAAGGCCGGGGACTCGGAGCGGATGCGCGGGATGCGGGTGAAGTTGTGCCGGGGCGGCGGGCAGGAGGTCGCCCACTCCAGCGAGCGCCCGTACCCCCAGGGGTCGTCCACCTCGACCTTCTTCCCGTACCTGGCGGTCTTCCAGATGTTGTGGAAGAACGGCAGGTTGGACAGGCCCAGCAGGAACGCCCCGATCGAGGAGACGGTGTTGAGGGCGGTGAAGCCGTCGGCCGCCAGGTAGTCGGCGTAACGGCGGGGCATCCCCTCGGCGCCCAGCCAGTGCTGGACGAGGAAGGTGAGGTGGAAGCCGGTGAAGAGAGTCCAGAAGTGGAGCTTGCCCAGCCGCTCCTCCAGCATCTTCCCGGTGAGCTTCGGCCACCAGAAGTAGAAGCCGGCGAACGTCGCGAAGACCACCGTCCCGAAGACCACGTAGTGGAAGTGCGCCACGACGAAGTAGGTGTCGGTGACGTGGAAGTCCAGCGGCGGCGAGGCGAGGATCACCCCGGTCAGACCGCCGAAGAGGAAGCTGACCAGGAAGCCCACCGACCACAGCATGGGCGTCTCGAAGGACAGCGAGCCCTGCCACATCGTGCCGATCCAGTTGAAGAACTTCACCCCGGTCGGCACCGCGATCAGGAACGACATGAACGAGAAGAAGGGCAGCAGCACCGCGCCGGTGGCGAACATGTGGTGCGCCCAGACCACCACCGACAGGGCCGTGATGGCCATGGTGGCGCCGATGAGCATCACATAGCCGAAGATCGGCTTGCGGGAGAAGACCGGGATGATCTCGCTGATGATGCCGAAGAACGGCAGCGCGATGATGTACACCTCGGGGTGGCCGAAGAACCAGAACAGGTGCTGCCACAGCAGCGCCCCGCCCCACTGGGGCTCGAAGACCAGGGCCCCGAACCGTCGGTCCGCCTCCAGGGAGAGCAGCGCCGCCGCCAGCACGGGGAAGGCGAGCAGGATGAGGATCGAGGTGAAGAGCACGTTCCAGGTGAAGACCGGCATCCGGAACATCGTCATCCCGGGGGCGCGCATCCCGATGATCGTGGTCAGGAAGTTCACCGCGCCGAGGATGGTGCCGAAGCCGGCGAGCGCCAGCCCCATGATCCACATGTCGCCGCCCAGGCCCGGTGAGCGGGCCCCGCTGTTCAGCGGGGCGTAGGCGGTCCAGCCGAAGGAGGCGCCGCCCTCGGGCATCAGCAGGCTGGAGACCACGATGATGCCGCCGAAGAGGTAGAGCCAGTAGGCGAACATGTTCAGCCGGGGGAACGCCACATCGGGCGAGCCGATCTGAAGCGGCATGATCGCGTTGGCGAAGCCCGCGAAGGCCGGGGTGGCGAACAGCAGCAGCATGATCGTGCCATGCGCGGTGAACACCTCGTTGAACTGCTCGTTGCTCATCAGCTGGAGCCCCGGTCGGGCCAGCTCGGCGCGCATCAGCATGGCGAGCAGCCCGCCGATGAGGAAGAAGCCGAACGATGTGATCAGGTAGAGGTTCCCGATCTTCTTGTGGTCGGTCGTCGTCAGCCAGTCCACGATGATCCGGCCCGGGCTGCGCTCCCCGGCCGGCCCGGCCGGTCCGGCCGCGGCGGCCTGCGCGGTGTCGGTCCCCATCCGTGCCCCCTCGCCTGTGGTGCTCTCGGATACGCGAGTGTCCTCGCGGGCACCCGCCATGATGCTCCGGTGGCGCCGCGCGCGCGAGGGCGCCTCGCCGCCGGGACGTTCCGGAACATGAAATTCCGAGGGCTCCGGCGCCGATAGGCCCGGGCCCCGGCAATTCCGTTGGATCAATGCGGGGCCGGGGGCGTGGGGCGGGAATTCGCCGGGGTTCCGGGGGAGTTGCCGGAGGGCCTTCCGGGAAGGTGTGGTGAATTCCCCGACGAGTTTTTGTGGAGGCTTACGGAGGGAAAAGGAACACCCCGTGGGGGTGAGGGAATTCGGCGCAAACCCCCACGGGGGCACTGTGACAGAAGTGTGACCAGTGGCGGACCGGGGGGAGAGAACCGAGGGGGAGGGGAGGCTGGGCGGCGGCCCGCCCGGCCGCCTACGGTGGCTGCCATGGCAACCCTCCCCGGACTCCCCGCCGATCCCGACGACGACCCCGCCGCCTATGTCGGCCTCGCGGCCGACGAGGCCGCCGACCGGGCACGCGCCCGCGGCTGGACGGACGTGAGGACGCTGCCGCCTGGCGCGATCGTCACCATGGAGTACCGCGCGGGCCGGCTGAATCTGGAGGTCGAGCACGGCACCGTACGGCGCTGCTGGAAGGGCTGACGGCCGGACAGCGGCGGCCCCGACGCGCGAAGGCGGCCCCGGAGGATCTCCGGGGCCGCCTTCGCGGTGTTCCGTGACGGCCGCCTTCGCGCTCTTCCGCGACCGGCGGGCTGAGGCGGGCTCAGGCCCGGCCGCGCCCGGCCGACGGGCCGAAGGAGGTGCCGCGCGGCATCCGGTCGGCGTGCGGCGGCCGGCGGCTGCCGGCCGGGGTGACCGGACTCCGCTCGGAGCGGACCGCGTGCGGCCGCAGCGGCGGATGCGCTCTGCCGTCGGCGACCCGGGCGGTCCCGCCGCCCGAGCGGCTGCCGGCGCCCACGGGCTCGCGGACCGGCAGCTCGTCGTCGGCCGGGGTGCGGGGCGCGCCCAGCGGCACGGACGCCGCGACCGGTGCGGGGAAGGGCGCCGTGAGCAGCCGGCCGCTGCGCAGCCGCAGCCACACGCCCAGCAGCCAGGCCTCGGTGCGGGCCATCAGCGGCTCGAACCAGGGCAGGGCCAGCAGCACCAGCAGGCCGGCGGTCCAGCCCAGGGTGACGTCGCTCATCCAGTGCGTGCCCAGGTAGACCGTGGTCATCCCGACGCCGAGCGCCAGCATCGCGGCGCACACCGAGGAGATCCGCCGGGTGCGCGGCGTGGTGGCCAGATAGGCGAGGACGCCCCAGGTCACCACCGCGTTCGCGGTGTGTCCCGAGGGGAATATGTCGCCGCCCGCGAACATCTCGTTCGAGCCGACGGCGGTGGCGTAGTGCGGACCGAGCCGGCCCATGCCGATCTTGGCGGCGCCCACGGTCGCGTTGAGCAGCAGCAGCGACGTGCCCAGCACCAGCAGCGGGCGCAGGGTCTTCTGTCTGTACGTACACCAGCCCAGCCACGCCGCGACGGCCACGGCGGTCGGGCCGCGCTGGCCCAGGACCACGAAGTAGTCGAGGAAGGTGTGGATCTCCGGCCACTGCTTGTAGGGCCGGAAGAGCATGACCTGCCAGTCGAAGCGCACCGGCCAGGAGGTGGTGAGCACGCCGACCACGATGGCCACGTAGACCACGGAGGTCGCCACGAAGATGCCCAGGCGGGTCCGGGTCATCCGCGGCCGCACGGGTTGGGAGCGCTCCTCCGCAGGGACGAGCTCGTCGTTGGTACGCACTCAATCGACGTTACATTGCGTGACAGGAGGGTTCGGCCGATCGAGGCTCTTTGTGATGACGATGTGATGTGGAATGCGTCTCAATCGTGGCTCGCCGCATGTTTGAAACGGGCGAATAAGAATCGGTTAAAGAAACGCGGGACGGCTTTGGTCAAAGCCTGGCGAGGTATTAATTCCTTTTCGTGGGACCGCGTTTATCGGCATGTGGCCGAGGGGTTCCGCGCCGTTTCCCGGCGGCCCGCCGGGCCGCCCGGGAATTACGATCATGGCGGGCCGGAACCGTGCAGCCAGAACGCGCCATAGACCGCCGACGCGAGCGCGACAGCCGTCATCACGGTCACCGCGCGTACCGTGCGTAGCCGGGCCAGGGCCACCGCCAGGGGCAGCAGCAGGGGAAAGGCGGGCAGCATCAGCCGTGGCTTGGACCCGAAGTACCCCTTGGCCGTGAGCGCCAGCAGCAGCACCGTCCCCGTATAGACGAGCAACGGCAGCGGCTGCCCCTGACGCACTCCGGCCAGATACAGCCGGATCACCAGGGCCACACCGAGCAGCAGCGCCACCCCCGCCGGCCAGGCGGGCCCCGTCAGCCGTTCCCAGATGAACGAGCCGAAGGCCAGCCCACCGTCGAAACCATTGCCCCAGCCGCCCTGGACGTCGAGATAACCGGTGACGGAACCGGTGCGCATCCCCACCCAGACGACATACGCCAGCCAGCCCAGCGGAGCGAGCACCACTCCCGGCAGCACCCGGGCGAACGGCGCCGCCTCGCCCCGGCGGCGCGCCCGCAGCAGGGCCACCGCCGCGGTCAGCCAGACCGCCGCCACCACGGCCGCCCCCACCGGCCGGGTCAGCCCGGCCAGCGCCGCCAGCGCGCCCGCCCACACCCACCGGCCGGTCAGCACGCAGTACAGGGCCCACGCCGCCAGCGCCGTGAACAGCGACTCCGAGTACGCCATCGACTGCACGACGCCCACCGGCAGCGCGGCCCACAGCACCGCCAGCGCCACCCCGGCCCGCCGCCCGTAGGCGAGCGAGCCCACCGCGAAGATCCCCCACGCGGCGGCGAGACCGGCGACCGCCGAGACCACCAGGCCCGCGTCCGGTGCCGACAGCGGCAGCACCGCCGACAGCGACCGCTCCAGCCAGGGCAGCAGCGGGAAGAACGCCAGGTCGGAATGGACCTTCCCGCCCGCCAGCTGAAGCGTGTAGCCGTACCCCTGCTCCGCTACCCGCGCGTACCAGACGGAGTCCCAGCGCGCCGACAGCAGATGACGCGCCTCCTTGCCGTCCGCCATTCCCCACAGCGCCAGCGCCACCACCCCCAGCACCCGCACCGCCGCGTACAGCAGCAGCGCGGGCGCGGCCCGGCGCAGCGCGGCACGGACCCGGGCGGGCCGGCCACCGATGAGGGCACCGGCAGCGACCTCGGCGGATATGCCGGAGGGCGCCGTGACGGCCGGGGCCGGTGAGGTGGAGGAAGCGTGAACGGTCACCGATCGATTGTCCCAGCCCCGCGACGTGAGAGGGGCCACGTGGGTTCCGCCGGGGTTCGCGTACGCTGTCGACTCACTCGCCCCCTGATACCGCCGGGGCTCATTGGTCCCCAACTGGTTTCCCCGGCCCCATGGCCGCGAGCGCATGACACGGAGGTGTGTGGATGTCAGGGACGACCACCGCCGGCCCCCGACGGCCGGTCGGCGTTCCCCGGCAGCGGCTCCGGCCGCGCCGCGCGGAAGGGCCGGGTGCCGCCGCGGGGAGCCGGTGGACCGTGCTCGTCGTCCTCTGCGTCAGCCTCCTTCTGGTCGCCGTCGACGCCACCGTGCTGCATGTCGCGGTCCCGGCCGTCACGGAGGACCTGCGCCCGGGCGCGATACAGCTGCTGTGGATCGTCGACGTCTACCCCCTCGTCTGCGCCTCGCTGCTCATCCTCTTCGGCACCCTCGGCGACCGGGTCGGCCGCCGCCGGGTGCTGCTCCTCGGCTACGCCCTCTTCGGCGTGGCCTCCGCGCTCGCCGCCCTCGCGCCGACACCGGAGATCCTGATCGCCGCCCGGGCGCTGCTCGGCGCCGGCGGCGCGATGATCATGCCGGCGACCCTTTCGATCCTCCGGCAGGTCTTCCCCGACCGCCGGGAGCGCGCCCTGGCCATCGGCGTCTGGAGCGCGGTGGCGGCGGTGGGCGCGGCCGTCGGACCGCTGCTCGGCGGCTTCCTGCTGGAGCACTTCTGGTGGGGCTCCGTCTTCCTCATCAACATCCCGCTCATGGCCGTCAGCCTCCCCGTCGGCCGCTGGCTGCTGCCCGAGTCGACCGGCGACCACGACGGCCCGTGGGACGTCCTCGGCGCGCTGATGGCGGCGTTCGGCCTGTTCGGCCTCGTCTACGGGGTCAAGCGGGTGGGCGGCGCGGAGGCGCTGTCGCTCGGCACGGTCGTCCCGGCGGCGCTCGGGGCCGCTCTGCTCGTCGTCTTCGTGCGACGACAGCGGCGGCGGGAGCATCCGCTCGTCGACCTGACGATGTTCGCCCGGCCCGCCTTCGGCACCTCCGTCGGCTGCATCGTCCTGGCCATGCTGGCGCTGGTCGGGCTGGAGCTGATCGCCGCGCAGTACCTCCAGCTCGTCCTCGGCCTCACCCCGCTGGAGACGGGCCTGCGCCTGCTGCCCCTCACGCTCGCCGCGATGGCGGCGGGCCTCGCGGGCTCACGGGTCCTCCAGCGGTTCGGGCCGCGCGCCATGGTCTCGTCCGGTTTCGTGCTCACGGCGATGGCGGTGCTCTCGCTGACCGTGATGGGACGGGAAGACCGTCCCTACGCGCTGATCGCCGGCTTCGTGCTGCTCGGCTTCGGCCTGGAGACCACGCTCTTCGGCGCGTACGAGTCGATGCTGAGCGAGGCGCCCGCGCAGTCGGCGGGCGGCGCGGCCGCGATCGGCGAGACGTCGTACCAGCTGGGCGCGGGCATCGGCATCGCCCTGCTCGGCAGCGTCATGAACGCGGCGTACGCGCCGGGCGTGGACGGGGTCCCGGGCGTCCCCAGCGCGGCGGGCCGGGCCGCGAGCCACTCGCTGGGCGAGGCCTACGAGGTCGCGGACCGCCTCGACGGCCCGGCGGGCACGGCCCTGCGCGCCGCCGCGCGGGACGCGTTCGTGCACGGCCTGCACGTGACGCTGGCGGTGAGCGCGGGGCTCCTGGCACTTGGCGCGGTGGCGGCCCTGCGGTTGCCGCGGGGGCTGGACACGGCGGAGGGCTGAGGGCGGTCTCGACACCGCCGGGCCCCTTGCGGGGCCTCCCCACCCGCCGCGACGGCGACCAGCCACCGCCTACGTGCCCGGCGGTGCCGAAACCGCCCCGGCCGGGTCTGGACGCCGAGGGTTACCCACCCGTAGCGTGCTGGGCAAGCGATGATCACCCCGAACCGAGCCGGAGGCTGCCCCGTGTTCGACCCCCATGATCCGCTCGGCATCGACGACCTGCTCACCGACGACGACCGGGCCGTCCGGGACACCGTCAGGCGCTGGACGCACGACCGCGTGCTGCCGCACATCGCGCAGTGGTACGAGAGCGGCGAGGTCCCCGTGCGCGAACTCGCCCGGGAGCTGGGCGCCATGGGCGCCCTCGGCATGCAGCTCACCGGCTACGGCTGCGCGGGCGCGAGCGCCGTCCAGTACGGGCTGGCCTGCCTGGAGGTGGAGGCGGCCGACTCCGGCATCCGTTCCCTCGTCTCCGTGCAGGGCTCCCTCGCGATGTACGCCATCCACCGCTTCGGCTCCGAGGAGCAGAAGCTGCGCTGGCTGCCCGGGATGGCGACCGGCGAGATCATCGGCTGCTTCGGGCTGACCGAGCCCGACCACGGCTCCGACCCGGGCGGGATGCGGACGTACGCCAAGCGCGACGCCGGCGGCGACTGGGTGCTGACGGGCCGGAAGATGTGGATCACCAATGGCTCGGTGGCCGGGGTCGCGGTCGTCTGGGCCCGGACGGACGAGGGCATCAGGGGCTTCGTCGTCCCCACCGACAGCCCCGGCTTCTCCGCCCCGGAGATCAAGCACAAGTGGTCGCTGCGCGCCTCCGTCACCAGCGAGCTGGTCCTGGACGAGGTGCGGCTGCCCGCCGACGCGGTGCTGCCGGGGGCGAAGGGGCTGGGCGGCCCGCTCGGCTGTCTGAACCACGCCCGGTACGGCATCGTGTGGGGCGCGATGGGCGCCGCGCGCACCTGCTTCGAGACGGCGCTGGACTACGCGCGCACGCGCGAGCAGTTCGGCAGGCCCATCGGCGGTTTCCAGCTCACCCAGGCCAAGCTGGCCGACATGGCGCTGGAGCTCCATAAGGGCGTACTGCTGGCCCACCATCTGGGACGGCGGATGGACGCCGGGCGGCTGCGGCCGGAGCAGGTGAGCTTCGGGAAGCTGAACAACGTGCGCGAGGCGATCGAGATCTGCCGCACCGCCCGCACGGTCCTGGGCGCCAACGGGATCTCGCTCGAGTACCCCGTGATGCGCCATGCGACGAATCTGGAGTCGGTGCTGACCTACGAGGGCACCGTGGAGATGCACCAGCTCGTGCTGGGCAAGGCGCTCACCGGCCTCGACGCGTTCCGGTGAGCACCTGCCCGCACATCAGCTCTGGTTGCTGTGCTGTCCCGGGGGGCAACCCCCGGACCCCCGGCCGCTGACCCCCGCCCGCACATCAGCTCTGGTTGAAGAAGCCGCCCTGCATGCGGCCGCCCTCCCCGCTGACGACCTTGTAGTCGGCGGGGGTGAGCAGGAAGACCCGGTTGGCCACGCGTTCGATCGAGCCCCGGAGGCCGAAGGTCAACCCGGCGGCGAAGTCCACCACCCGCTTGGCGTCGCTGGGCTCCATGCTCGTGAGGTTGACGATGACCGGTACGCCGTCCCGGAACAGCTCGCCGATGCCCCGGGCGTCCCGGAAGCCGTCCGGGGTGACCGTGGCGATACGGGTGCCCTGTTCCTGCGCGACCTCGTCGGCCACACGCACCTTGGGGTTGGTCACCCAGGAGTCGCCGGGCTCGGTCCCCTCTTCCGAGTCCTCTTCGTAGCCGCCGTAGTAGCGCTCGTCATCGCTGTCGTCGACGAGGCCAAGCCACGCACTCGCCTTGCGCACCGATCCCATGGACGCCTCCTCTCACACGCGGTGTGTTCCGCCCGCTCCTCTATGGTCGTCCATGATGCGGATGATGTGCCAAGTGGATGGCGGCCATGCGGGGATTTCGTGACGCATCTGGTGCAAAGTGGGTGGCGGTGCGTCAGAAACTCCTATGAGCCGACCTTAGGCGTCGGACCTGGGCATATGCGGCATGGACCGGAGTGGACGGCCTCCGGCCCAGCTCGATTGTCCCCGCTGACTAGGATGCCCGGGCACATCGACACCACACACGGGGACACGTTTTGTTCGGGATCATCAGGCCCTGCCGTCACAGACTCTCGGAACGCATGAGAACGGAGTGGATGGCGCATCTCTGCGGACTCTGTCTGGCGTTGAGGGGCGATCACGGGCAATTCGCTCGAATAGCAACCAACTATGACGGTCTCGTCATATCGGTGCTGGTCGAGGCGCAGTCCACTCGTACCGAGGGGTCCGACGCCTGGCGGCGCACGGCCGGGCCCTGTCCCCTGCGGGGGATGCGCTCCGCGTCCGTGGCCCAGGGGGAGGGCGCCCGGCTGGCCGCCACGGTCTCGCTCGTCCTGGCCTCGGCGAAGATGCGCGACCATGTCGCCGACGGCGACGGGCTGTTGGCGCGCCGTCCGGTCGCGGCGGCCGCGCGTGGCATCGCCGCCCGGTGGGAGGGGGCGGGTGCCCGTACGGGGGCGGAACTCGGCTTCGACACGGCCGTCCTGGTCGACGCGGTCGAACGGCAGGCGGGCGTCGAGGCGCTGGCCGGTCCGGGCACCCCGCTGCTGGAGGTCACCGAGCCCACCGAGACGGCCACCGCCATGGCCTTCGGGTATACGGCCGTGCTCGCGGGGCGGCCCGGCAACCGCCCGGCCCTGGAGGAGGCCGGCCGGCTCTTCGGCCGGCTCGCCCATCTCCTCGACGCCGTCGAGGACCTGGAGGAGGACGCCCGCACCGGGTCCTGGAACCCCATCGCCGCCACCGGCACCGGCCTCGACGAGGCGCGACGGCTGTGCGACGACGCGGTGCGCGGGGTGCGGCTGGCGCTGCGCGACGTGGAGTTCGGGAGCAAGTCCCAGGGCAGGCTGGCCCACCTCCTGCTGGCGCACGAGCTGGAACGGTCCGTGGACCGGGCGTTCGCGACCGGCGGCTGCGCGACCCATGGACACACCGCGCCCGAGGGCGCGTTCGGGCCGCCGCCCGTGATGCCGCCGGCCGCGCCGCCGGAGCCGCCCAGGGGCGGCGGGCGGCGACGGCGCGGGCTGATCGCCGGGTGCGCCGTCTGGACCGGCATGTTCTGCACCGGCCAGATCTGCTGCAAGGACCCCTACGCGGACCCCTGGACGGGGCAGCCGCGCGAGGGCTGGTGCGCCAAGTGCTGTGACAACTGCGATTGCGGCGATTGTGGAGACTGCGGAAGCTGCTGCGATTGCTGTGACTGTTGCGGTAAGTGCTGCGATGGTTGTGACGGCTGTGATGGTTGCGACTGCGGCTGTGACTGCTGAGCCGCTCGGCACAGAGGTCCGGTGCGTGGACGTACGAGGGGAGGGTGCGGCTCAACAGCCGCGCTGGTGAAGGCAGCGGGCGCCGGGGCGCGCGGGCGCCACGGCGCGCGTCGTGTCTCGGCGGTACGACGGCGCGCGGTCAGCGCGGACAGGAGGCGGACCACACCCGACCGAAGTCGATGTGGTCGCGGGTGACGAGCCGCTGCCGAGGACGCATGGCATAAGTGGAGCAGCCATCCGGTTGGCCCGTCAACCGAGTTGAGGCGTGCGGTCCACACCGCGGACGCTCTTTTGGACAGGGTTGACAGACAGCCGTGGCCCCGGCTTAGCCTCGACGTCCGGTCGTGCTGAGGGGCGCGGCCGGGTGAAGGCGGCACCATCCCGTGTTCGATCACCGCATCCACGGAGCCTTCGCATGCCCGCGCCCTCCTCGTCCGCACACCTGCGTGTCCCTTCCCTTGTCGTCATCGGCGCGGGCCCGCGCGGCACCGGTCTCGTCGAGCGCATAGCCGCCAACGCCCCCGAACTCCTCGGGGGCGGCCGCCTCGATCTCCACCTCGTCGACCCCCACCCGCCGGGCGGCGGCCGGATCTGGCGGCACGACCAGTCCCCGCTGCTGTGGATGAACTCCATGGCCGAGGACGTCACGATGTACACCGACGACTCCGTCGAGTGCGCGGGCCCGGTGCGCCACGGCCCCTCGCTCGCCGAGTGGGCGGCCCGCGTCCGCGACGGTGCGGAATCGATCCACCTCGATCCCGGGACGGCCGCCGAGGCCCGGGCGCTGACCCCCCGGAGCTTCGCCGGCCGACGGCTCCAGAGCGCCTATCTGTCCTGGGTGTACGACCGCGCGGTCGCCACCCTGCCGGCCGGGATCACCGTCCACGAACACCGCCTCCGCGCCGTACGGCTCACCGGGCCCCGCGACGGCCGGCAGCGGGTGTGGCTGGAGGGCCGGGGCAGCCCGCTCCTCGCCGACGCCGTCGTCCTCGCCCTCGGCCACCTCGACGCCGACCCCGGCCCGGAGCAGCGGGCCCTCGCCTCCTTCGCCACGGACCACGGACTGA
Source organism: Streptomyces sp. NPDC001678 (assembly GCF_042892945.1). Taxonomy (NCBI): domain Bacteria; kingdom Bacillati; phylum Actinomycetota; class Actinomycetes; order Kitasatosporales; family Streptomycetaceae; genus Streptomyces; species Streptomyces sp. NPDC001678. The sequence continues at coordinate 55,481 of NZ_JBIAUP010000005.1, forward strand.
CCTATCTGCCGCCCGAGTTCACCGCCGACAGCGACCTGGCCGCCCTGCGCCCCGGCGAGCCCGTCCTCGTACGCGGCCTCGGCCTCGCCTTCGTCGACCTCATGGCCCTGCTGACCGAGGGCAGAGGCGGACGGTTCACCGCCGACGACAGGGGCACGCTCACCTACCACCCCTCCGGGCGCGAGCCCGTCCTCCACGTCGGATCCCGGCGCGGCGTCCCCTACCGAGCCAAGCTCGGCTACCGCTGGCACGGCGAACACCCACCGCTGCCACGCTTCCTGGGGCCCGCCGAGGCCGAGGAGCTGCGCGCCCGTCCCGGCCCGCTCGACTACCACCGCGACATCCTGCCGCTGGTGGAGAAGGAACTCGGCTTCGCCCACTACCACCGGCTGTTCACCGCCCACCCGGCCCGGACGGCCGTCGACTGGCACGTCTTCGAGGAGAAGTACGCCGTCTGCGCCCCCGGCAGCGCCGAACTCGACGCGCTGGTCTCCGCGTCCGTGCCCGACCCGGCCGACCGGCTCGACCTGGAGACGCTCGACCGCCCGCTCGCCGGGCTGCGCTTCCCCGACGGGGAGGCGCTCCAGGAGGGTCTGCGCGCCCACATCGAGGCCGACCTCGCCCGGCGCCACAACCCCTGCCACAGCCCGGACCTCGCCGTCTTCCTCGGGCTGCTCTCCGTCTACGGGCAGCTCGCCGGGCTCGGCGACATCGGCACCGAGTGGCACGGCTTCTTCAGCTACCTCGCCTCCGGGCCGCCCGGCCCCCGGCTGCGGCAACTGCTCGCGCTCTCCCGCGCGGGCATCGTCCGGTTCCTCGGGGCGGACACGGCCTTCGAGGCGGACGCGGAGCGCGGGGTGTTCCGGGCGCGGAGCGTGAGCGCGCCGGGCCTCGCCGTCGAGGCGCGGGCGTTGGTGGAGGCGCGGCTGCCGGAGCCGTCCGTTGTGGGGTCGCGTGATTCGCTGCTGCGGGAGCTTTCCCGGGAGGCGCTCGCCACCCCTGCCGGGCTGCTCGCCGTCAGCCCTGAGGACGGGCGGGTCCTCGGGACCGACGGAGTGCCGCATCCTCGGCGGTTCGCGCTCGGGCCGCATACGGACGCGCGGTCGTCCGGTGCGTTCGCTCGGCCCGGGACCAATGCGCCTGCCTTTCGGCAGAACGACGCCGCTGCGCGGGCGCTGTTGCGCCTCTTGGGCTGAGGCCGGTTCGCGTCCGCGGGCCGGTTGTGCCCACCCGTGCCGCCCTTGCGGCACGACTGCCCACAACCTCGTGGAAAGGATTCCTCATGCCTGAACCCACCCGTCCGCTTCATCTCGCCGTCGGGCTCGACCGGCCCGGGACCTATGCGGCCGAGCCGTATGCCGAGGCCGCCCGGCTCGCCGAGCGGGGGCGGTTCGACTTCGTCACGCTCGACGACTCGTTCGGGCCGCCCGGGCGGGGGCGGGGGCGACTCGACGCGCTCGCCGTGCTCGCCCGGATCGCGCCCGCCACGGAACGGATCGGGCTCGTGCCCACCGTCACCAGCACCCACACCGAGCCCTTCCACGTCTCCTCCGCCCTGGCCACCCTCGACTGGGCGAGCCGGGGCCGCGCCGGCTGGACCGTCGGGGTGTCCACGGACGACCGCGAGGCGGCCGTCTTCGGGCGGCGCGACGCGCCGGACGCCTGGGCCGCCTGGCGGGAGGCCGAGGCGGTCGCCGACGTCGTCGCCCGGCTGTGGGACAGCTGGGAGGACGACGCCGAGATACGGGACGTCCCCACCGGCCGCTTCATCGACCGCGACAAGCTCCACCACGTCGACTTCGAGGGCCCCGGCTTCAGCGTGCGCGGCCCCGCCATCGTGCCCCGGCCCCCACAGGGCCGGCCCGTGATCGCCGTCGACGCCACCACGCCGGCCGCCCGGGCCACCGCCGCCCGCCACGCGGACATCGCCTACGTCCGCGTCGGGAACCCGGACGACCCCCGGGCCGGGCACACCGTCCGCGCCGCGCGCGGCGAGTTGCGCCAGCGCGCCCGGGCCCACGGCCGCGACCCCGGCGGCCGCGCCGGCCGGCTCGTCGTGCTCGCCTCGCTGCCGGTCGCGCTGCACGCGGCCGCCGACGCGGTCGCGCTCGCCGACCTCGTCCACCGCTGGTACACCGACGGCGTCGCCGACGGCTTCCACTTCCGGCCCCGCGACCCCGACCGGGACCTCGCGCTGCTCGTCGACGGCACCGTGCCCGTACTCCAGCACCGGGGCCTGCTGCGCGGCTTCTACCCCGGCTCCACCCTCCGCGAGCACCTGTGCCTGACCCGTCCCGCCAACCGCTACGCCACCCCCAGCAGGGAGACCGCATGACCGCGCGCAAGCGGATGCACCTCGCCGCGCACTTCCCCGGCGTCAACAACACCACCGTCTGGGCCGATCCGAGGGCGGGCAGCCAGATCGACTTCGCCTCCTTCGAGCACCTCGCGCGCGTCGCCGAACGCGGGCTCTTCGACTTCTTCTTCCTCGCCGAGGGGCTGCGCCTGCGCGAGCACAAGGGGCGGCTGCACGACCTGGACGTCGTCGGCCGTCCCGAGTCGATCACCGTGCTGAACGCGCTGGCCGCCGTCACCGAACGGCTGGGCCTCGCCGCCACCGTCAACGCCACCTTCAACGAGCCGTACGAGCTCGCCCGGCGCCTCGCCTCCCTCGACCACCTCAGCGCGGGGCGCGCGGCCTGGAACGTCGTCACCTCCTCCGACGCCTTCACCGGCGAGAACTTCCGGCGCGGCGGCTACCTCGACCGGGCCGACCGCTACACCAGGGCCGCCGAGTTCGTCGCCACGGCCAGGGAGCTCTGGGACTCCTGGCCGCCACATTCCTCGGGGGCCGACGGCACCCCGCGTCCCTTTGCCCACCACGGACGGCACTTCTCCGTCACCGGGACCTTCGACGTGCCCCGGAGCCCGCAGGGCCACCCCGTGGTGATCCAGGCGGGGGACTCCGAGGAGGGCCGGGAGTTCGCCGCGTCCGCCGCCGACGTCATCTTCACCCGGCACGGCACCCTGGAGGCGGGCCGCGCCTTCTACGCCGACGTCAAACGGCGGCTGGCGGCGTACGGGCGGCGGCCCGGGGACCTGAAGATCATGCCCGGGGTGACCTTCGTGCTGGGCGACACCGCCGCCGAGGCCCAGGAGAAAGCGGACCACATCCGCGAGCAGCAGGTCTCCCCGCAGACCGCGATCCTCACCCTGGAACAGGTCTGGGGCCGGGACCTGTCCGGCTACGACCCCGACGGCCCGCTGCCCGACGTCGACCCCGACCCGGAGGGGCGGCTGACCCAGGGGCGGGTGCCGCTGGGCGATCCGTTCGCCGTCGCCGCCAAGTGGCGCGCCCTGGCGGAGGCCAAGGGCCTGTCCATCCGGCAGACCGTGATCGAGGCGACCGGGCGGCAGTCCTTCATCGGCACCCCGAGCCAAGTCGCCGCGCGGATGGACGAGTTCGTCACCGAGGACGCCGCCGACGGCTTCATCCTCGTCCCCCATCTCACCCCCGGCGGGCTCGACGACTTCGTCGAGCGGGTCGTCCCCCTGCTCCAGGAGCGCGGCGCGTTCCGTAAGGAGTACACGGGGTCGACACTCCGGGAGCACCTCGGGCTTCCGCTGCCCGTATGGAAAGGTTGACGGCCATGAGCACGAGTGACGCGCGACAGCGGTGGAAAGAGTGGCGCGAGGAGCGCACCGAGGTGGTCTCGGCCCCCTACGGCCCGCTCGCCCTGACGGGGACGTACTGGCTCTCCGGGCTCGCGGAGGGGCGGATCCCGGACACTCCCGGGCACTGGACCGAGGCCCCGGGCGGCTCGGGCGTCCTGCTGGCCGCGACCGCCGGCGACGGGCTCGCCCTGGACGGGCGGCCGTTCGAGGGCGAGACGGTGCTCACCGCCGACGCCGGGCCGGGCGCGGCCCGGGTCGCCCACGGGGAGCGGAAGCTGGTGGTCATACGGCGCGAAGGGCTCTGGGCGGTCCGGGTGTTCGACCCGGCTTCCCCGGGCCGCCGGGCGTTCACCGGGATCGACGCCTTCGAGCACGACGAGAGCTGGGTGCTGCCCGGGGTGTTCCGCCCGTACGACCGTGACCGGACGGTCGTGGTGGAGAACGCCGACGGGCGGACGCGCGGCCTGGGCGTGGCCGGTGAACTGGCCTTCGTCAAGGACGGGGAGGAGTACGCGCTACGGGTCTCGGCGGAGGCCGACGGCTCGCTGTGGGCCGTCTTCGCCGACGGCACCAGCGGCGTCTCCAGCTATCGCTTCCGTTTCCTCAAGCCCGGGGCCCCGGACGCCCAGGGGCGGCTGACCGTCGACTTCAACCGGGCGCTGCTGCCGCCGTGCGCCTTCGCCGACCACTTCATCTGCCCCTTCCCGCCACCGGGGAACAGGCTGCCGCTCGACGTCCCGGCGGGGGAGCGGAACCTCCTCGCCCGCTGACGCGTCGAAGCACCCGGGCAGGCCCAGGGCGATGGCCCCGGCGGCCGGAGAGCCGCCGGGGCGCTTCGTGGTGCGCGGGGGGCGCGTCCGAAAGGAGCCCTTGCGCCATGCCGTCCATGGCCCGAATACTCCCGAACAGCGCTTGTCAGGGGCACGGCGAAAGCGGAATCCGGTGTGCCTTTTCGGCTGCGCCTCACGGGTCCGCGCCCACCACGCGGACCCCCGACCCCCCTCGGGAGGAAGAACGTGAGGATCAAGCGCACCACCCCCCGCGGCACCACCACCGGACACATCAGGGTCCTGGCCGTGACGACCGGACTCCTGGCCGCCTCCGCCCTCGTCACAGGCGTCGCCCGGGCCGAGCCCGGCGCGTCGGCCGTCCCCTCGGCCGCCCGGCTCGCCTCCTTAGGGATGGCGGTGGAGTCCGCCGACGTCCCCGGCACCGCGTGGGTCGTCGACCGGGCCGCCGGATCCGTCGTGGTCACCGCCGACTCCACCGTCTCCGACGAGGCCATAGCCGGCATCAGACGCTCGGCCGGGGACGACGCCGACGCGATACGCGTCGAACGCACCCCCGGCACCTTCCGGAAGCTGCTCGCCGGCGGCGACGCGATCTACGCGCCGACCTGGCGCTGCTCGGTCGGCTTCAACGTCCGCAAGGGCAACACCTACTACTTCCTGACCGCCGGTCACTGCACCCAGGGCAAGCCGCAGTACTACACCAACTCCAGCCACACTACGAGCATCGGCCCCACCACCGGCACCAGCTTCCCGGGCAACGACTACGGCATCGTCCAGTACACCAACGGCACGATCCCGCACCCCAGCGAGGTCGACCTCTACAACGGCGGATCGCAGCGCATCACCACCGCCGGCAACGCCACCGTCGGACAGCGCGTCCAGCGCAGCGGCTCCACGACCGGGGTGCACGGCGGCACCGTCACCGGCCTGAACGCCACGGTCAACTACGGCAACGGCCAGGTCGTCCGCGGCCTGATCAAGACCGACGTCTGCGCGGAGCCGGGCGACAGCGGCGGCGCGCTCTTCGCCGGCTCCACCGCCCTCGGCCTCACCTCCGGCGGCAGCGGCAACTGCTCCTCCGGCGGTACGACCTTCTTCCAGCCGGTCACCAAGGCGCTCGGCGCCTACGGGGTGAGCGTCTTCTGAACCCGTTCCGAACCCGCCGGGCGCCCCTCGCGGGCGCCCCTCCACACGCCTGACCGCGAGCGCGCTCCGCCCTTCCCCACGCCTGCGGCCAGCAGCAAAGGAGCCCCCGGCCCCCGGGCCGGGGGCTCGACCACACCCGGGCGCGGGCATACCGTGGATATGTATCACCCGACGGTAACGGCAGGGGGTCATGATGCTCGCAGACCTCGTGGCGGCGGCGGTGGCCGCCGGTTCGGCCGGGGCGGTGTACGCGGCCGCGGCGTCCCGGGTGGTCAAGCAGTACGAGCGCGGTGTGGTGCTACGGCTGGGCCGGCTGCTCCCGGAGATCCGGAAGCCGGGATACACCATGATCATTCCGGGCGTCGACCGGCTGCGCAAGGTCAACATGCAGATCGTCACGATGCCCATCCCGGCCCAGGAGGGCATCACCCGCGACAATGTCACCGTCCGGGTGGACGCGGTCGTCTATTTCAAGGTCGTCAACCCCACGGAAGCCGTGATCGCGGTCGAGGACTACCGCTTCGCCGTCTCGCAGATGGCCCAGACCTCGCTGCGCTCGATCATCGGCAAGAGCGACCTGGACGATCTGCTCTCCAACCGGGAGAAGCTCAACCAGGGGCTGGAGCTGATGCTCGACAGCCCGGCCATCGGCTGGGGCGTGCAGATCGACCGGGTCGAGATCAAGGACGTCTCGCTGCCGGAGACGATGAAGCGCTCGATGTCGCGCCAGGCGGAGGCCGAGCGCGAGCGCCGGGCCCGGGTGATCAACGCGGACGCGGAGCTGCTGGCGTCGAAGAAGCTCGCGGAGGCGGCGGGCACGATGGCCGCGCAGCCCGCGGCCCTGCAACTCCGGCTGCTCCAGACGATCGTGGCGGTGGCGGCGGAGAAGAACTCGACGCTGGTGCTGCCGTTCCCGGTGGAGCTGCTGCGGTTCCTGGAGCGGGCGGGGGCGCCTGCGGCTTCGGAGGACTTGGAGGGGCCGCCTGTGCCGCCGGCCGCCCCGCCACCGGTCGCGCCGGAGGCTTTGGGCGTGCCGGATGTGCCGGAGATGCCGCCCGGTGTTCCGGAATCCGGTGAAGGGGAGGCGGGTATCGGACAGGCGTAGCCCACGGACCCCTTCTTGTCCTCAAGCGCCGGACGGGCTGAACAGCCCGTCCGGCGCTTGAGGACAAGAAGGGGCGCGCGTATGAAAATACGCGCTTCTGAAATTCGCCCTTGTGCACTCCCTCGCCCGCTGGGGACACTCGACGGACCAACTTGGCATGGACGCGACCCCCTCGTGGGGGTGCGGCTGTGTCGTTCTCCCTCCGGGCCCGGTCCGCATCCCGACCCTGGGCCCAACCCCCCACTGGAGGTGCCGAGTTGAAGAACCGTCGGGTGTCCGTCCGCGCCGTCCTGGCCGGGGTGGCGGCCGCCGCCCTCGCCGTGGTGACGCTCGTCCCGCAGCAGGCCCAGGCCTCGCCGGGCCCGGTCGTCCCCACCGCCCTCGCGGGGCTCACCGCGCTGACGGCCGCGGGGTCGTACTACGACGAGGGGTCCGGGCGGCTCGTGGCCGACGTCCTGGGGCGGGACGCCGAGGAGGCCGTCCGGGCGGCGGGCGCGCTGCCCCGGCAGGCCCGGTTCTCCCGGGCGCGGCTGGACGCGACCCGGCAGGTGCTGAGCGACCGGGCGGCGATCCCCGGCACCGCGTGGGTGACGGATCCCAGAGTCAACCGGGTCGTCGTGACCGCCGACAGCACGGTCACGGGGGACAGGCTCACCCGGCTGAACGAGGTCACCTCGAAACTCGGCGACACCGTGACCGTACGCAGGATCGGCACCCGGCTCACCCGGATGATCGCCGGCGGTGACGCGATCTGGGGTGGCTCCGCCCGCTGTTCGCTGGGCTTCAACGTCGTCAAGGACGGACAGCCCTACCTGCTGACCGCCGGGCACTGCGGCAACGTCGTGGCGAACTGGACGGCGGAGAAGGGCGGGCCGGTGGTCGCCACCACCCGGACGTCCGTCTTCCCCGGCCACGACTACTCCCTCGCGAAATTCGTGCCCGGTGTCGAGCACCCCAGCGCGGTGACCCTCGGCGGCGGCCGGACCCAGCCCATCACCCGTGCCGCGCCCGCGTACAACGGCGAGTCCGTGCGGCGCAGCGGCTCCACCACCGGGGTGCGCAGTGGGCGGGTCACGGGCCTCGACGCGACCGTCAACTATCAGGAGGGCCAGGTCACCGGGCTGATCGAGACCACGGTGTGCGCCGAGCCCGGCGACAGCGGCGGGCCCCTCTACGACGGCGACGCGGCGATCGGCCTGACCTCGGGCGGCAGCGGGGACTGCAAGCTCCCGGGCGCGAAGACGTACTACCAGCCGGTGCCGGAGGCGCTGGCCGCCACCGGGGCGGCCATCGGCTGACCCCGCCACGGACCGCGGCCCCCGGACACACCTCCACGGTGTCCGGGGGCCGCTTTTCGCGCGAGGACGCGCTCCGGATCAGAACTCGAAGACCGAGCCCTTGCCCGACTTCAGTTCGCACGGGTTGGCGAACGTGTGCTCGAAGCTGACCCTACGGCCGTCCCAGACGCCTTCCGCGGTGACGGTGGAGGGGTTCCACTCCCGCGTGCACGCGGTGCCTTCCTTGATCTTCACGACCTTGTCGAAGTCACCGTCGTTGAGGCGCAGCTGGGCACAGGCGCCGCGGGTGTTCGGGTGGGTGCCGCCGGCCTTCGGCGTACAGGTGAGCGTCACCGCGCGCTGAACGCCCGCGGTCGCCGCCGAGTCGCCCTGGCCGATGGTGAGTACGAGCGCTGAGGGCGCGTACAGACTCTGTGTCTGCGCCGCGGGTATGGGCGAGGGCGAAGCGGTCGCCGTCGTGCCCGCTCCCGCCAGGCCGCCCAGCGCGAGCGCGGCTCCCAGCGCGATTCCCCCAGTGATGTACCGCATTCCGAACACTCCCTTGTTCGTCGGTGCAGATAACGGACGGCAGTCTGGCCCAACTCGAGCATGAACGCACCCCGAACGGACACTTTCAGTCGTCGCCCGAAAACCCTGTGTAGCGGTGCCGTATGGCTGGATCCCGCGTGAGGCGGGTCTCCTCGGTGGCGGCACGGGAGTGCCGGACGGAGAAGCGAGTCCGGATTGGCGGGATATGGAGGGATTAAATGTTTCAGGAGTGTTGACCAGCGAGGATGCCTTGTTTTCATTGACGAAATATCAAGCAAGGCTTTGAAAACGCGAATTGCAACCCTTCGAGCCATCAGATCTAATGATCCCCAGGTCGCTCCGGGAGGCCCCCGTAGCCCGGCCGAAAAGAGGCTCGCCCGGTGACCGTGCGGCGGTCGCACCGATTCCGGGGCGTCGCAGCAATGGCCGAAGACCACTCAGACCGACCGTTCGGTCTGGGCCCTCCGGGGTGTCGCCGCCCGTGGAGGGGACGGGCGGCGACACCCGTACCGGAACCCCCGTGCGGCCGTCAGTCGGCCGGGATCTCGCGCCCGCGCCGGAGCGTGGCGGAGAGCAGCGTGACCGCCGTGCCCGCCACGGCCCACGCGGAGAGCACCAGCAGCGGGCCGGTCAGCGCGTTGCCCCGGAAGTAGGCCAGGGAGCGGGCCGACCAGGTGCCCGCGCCCGGTGGGAGGGCCGGGCCGATGGCCCGCCAGAAGGGTGGCAGCAGGGGGTAGGGGTAGGCCCCGCCCGCGCTGGGGTTGCCCAGGACCACGACGATGCCGATCGCCAGCCCGATGCCGACGATGCCCACCAGCCCCTGGAGGGCCAGCGTCAGGGACCCGACGGCGAAGACGACCAGCGCGCCCAGCCCCCACAGGCCGAGGATCCCGCCCGGCAGCGCGCCCAGGGCCGGGCCCGCGATCACCGTGCCGAGCAGGCCCGCGGCCAGCGCGTAGAGCGCGAGCGAGGCCAGCCGGATGACGGCCCGGTGGAGGTTCGCGGGGCGGGCGCCCGCGCTGATGGCGAGGATCGCGGCACACAGATAGCCGCCCACACACCAGCCCACGACCAGGTAGAACGCGCTGAGGCCGCGGGCGTCGCCGGCGGCGGCCGGGGCGGTGTCGACGACCCGCAGGCTGCGGCCCTCGGCCCGTTCGGCACGGGTGAGGACCGCCTCCGCCGCCTGGGCGAGCGAGGCGCCCGCGCCCCCGGCGACGAGCAGGGTGTCGGTGGTGCCGCGCGGGTGGACGAGCAGGGCCGCGTCCAGGTCCCGCGCGCCGATCTCCGCACGGGCCCGCGCCTCGTCGGGGACCGTGCGTGGGTCCAGGGGGTGGCCGGGGAGCGCGTCGAGCTTCTTCACCAGCTGGTCGCCGAGCGGCCCGGGCGCGACCACGCCGACCGCGATGTCCTTGGGCTTCGGGTTGTGGAAGGCGCCGACATGGGAGGCGACGAACGCGAGCTGGAGCACCAGCGCGCCGATCACCAGGACCGCCGCCCGGCCCGTCACGGCGTCCCGGACCTCCTGGACGAAGCGGGCGCCGCCGCCCGGGGTGCTGACCATGCTCCGAGCCTGCGGGGTTCGGGCGGCGGGCGCAGGCGGTGGGGGCCGGCCGGGTGACGCCATCGGGCGTGTTCGTACGAATGTTCGAGAGTTGGTTTATGGTGGAGACAGGAGGGGCGAAAAGAATCGGCCAAGGGGAGGGTGAACGCGAGCGGCAGGAGGTGCGATGGCGGCGTTCCGGGCGACCCGGGCCCCCGGGTTCACACACCTGCGCGTCGCGTCCGGCTTCTCGGCACGCTACGGGGCCGCACACCCCGAGCGGCTGGCCGAACGGGCCGCCGAGCGCGGCATGGACGCCCTCGCCCTCACCGACCGCGACAGCCTCGCCGGCGCGATCCGGTTCGCCAAGGCCGCGGCCAAAGCAGGGGTGCGCCCGCTGTTCGGCGTGGACCTGGCCGTCTCCGCGCCACCGCCCGCCGACGGCCCCACCGTGCGCCACCGCGCCCCCGACCGCGGCGGCGCCTTCGTCGACGAGTCCGCGCCCCGCGCGGTCTTCCTCGCCCGCGACGGCGCCCCCGCCTGGGCCGCGCTGTGCGGGCTGGTCTCCGCCGCCCACGCGAGCGGCGCCGAGCGGCCCGAGGTGCCCCGGGAGGAGCTGGCCCGCGCCGGCGCCGGGATCCGCGCCCCGCTGACCGTCCTGCTCGGACCGGACTCCGAGATCGGCCGCGCGCTCGCCGCCGGACGCCCCGACCGCGCCGCACTACTGCTGCGGCCCTGGCGCGAAATGTTCGGTGACGGGCTGCGGCTGGAGGCCGTCTGGCACGGCCGCACCGGCCCCGGCACCGGCCCCGGCTCACTGCGGCTCGCCGCCCGCACCGTCGGCTTCGCCGCCGACCAGGGCGTACGCGCCGTCCTCAGCAACGCCGTCCGCTACGCCGACCCCGGCCAGGGGCCCGTCGCCGACGTCCTCGACGCCGCCCGCCGGCTGGTGCCCATCGACCGCCGCCGGCCCGAGACCCTCGACAGCGGCGAACGCTGGCTCAAGGACCCGGCCGCCATGACGGCCGTCGCCACCCGGATCGCGGAGGCCGCAGGGCTCCGCCGGGACGCCGCGCACCGGCTGCTCGCCACGACCGAGGAGACCGCGGCCGAGTGCCTCGTCGACCCCCGGGACCACCTGGGCCTGGGCTCCGTCCACTTCCCCGAGCCCCACCTCGTCGGCACTGGCCCCCGCACCTCCGCCCGGGTGCTGCGCTCCCGCTGCGCCGCCGCCTTGGTGCTGCGCGGATACGACCGCGACCGCCGCTACTGGGACCGGCTGGAGGACGAGCTGCGCACCGTCGAACAGCGCGGCCTCGCCTCGTACTTCCTCACTGTCGCCCAGGTCGTCGACGACACCCGCGCCCTGGGCATCCGGGTCACGGCCCGGGGCTCCGGCGCGGGCTCCCTCGTCAACCACCTCCTCGGCATCGCCCACGCCGACCCCGTCGAACACGGCCTGCTGATGGAGCGCTTCCTGTCCACGCGGCGGACCGCGCTCCCCGACATCGACATCGACGTCGAATCCGCCCGCCGCCTGGAGGTCTACCGCGCGATCTTCGACCGCTTCGGCGCGGAGCGCGTCGCCACCGTCGCCATGCCCGAGACCTACCGCGTCCGCCACGCCGTACGGGACGTGGGCGCCGCCCTCGGCATGGCCCCGGCCGTCGTCGACCGGCTCGCCAAGTCCTTCCCGCACATCCGCGCCCGGGACGCCCGCGCCGCGCTCGCCGAACTGCCCGAGCTGCGCGCCGTGGCCGCCGAGGACCACGGCCGGCTGTGGGAGCTGGTCGAGGCGCTGGACGGGCTGCCGCGCGGTGTCGCCATGCACCCGTGCGGGGTGCTGCTCTCGGACGCCTCGCTGCGCGCCCGCACCCCCGTCGTGCCCACCAGCGGCGAGGGGTTCGCGATGTCGCAGTTCGACAAGGACGACGTGGAGGACCTGGGCCTGCTCAAACTCGACGTGCTGGGCGTGCGGATGCAGTCCGCCATGGCGCACGCCGTCGGGGAGCTCGAACGGGCCACCGGGCGCCGCCTCGACCTCGACGACCCCGCGCAGGTGCCGCCCGGCGACCGCAGGACGTACGAGCTGATCCGCTCCACCGAGACCCTCGGCTGCTTCCAGATCGAGTCGCCGGGCCAGCGGGACCTGATCGGACGGCTGCAGCCCTCGACCTTCCACGACCTCGTCGTCGACATCTCGCTCTTCCGGCCCGGCCCGGTCGCCGCCGACATGGTCCGGCCCTTCATCGAGGCCCGCCACGGCCGCGCCCCCGCGCGCTACCCCCACCCGGACCTGAAGGAGGCGCTGGCCGAGACCCACGGCGTGGTCGTCTTCCACGAGCAGATCATCGAGATCCTGCGGATCATGACCGGTTGCGACCGGGGCTTCGCCGACGAGACCCGCCGCGCCCTGTCGAACCCGGCGCTGCTGGGCCGGGTACGGGCCTGGTTCACGGAGCGGGCGGCGGCGCGCGGCTACGCGCCGGACGCCGTCCGCCGCACTTGGGAGATCGTCGAGGCGTTCGGCAGCTACGGCTTCTGCAAGGCGCACGCCGTGGCCTTCGCCGTGCCGACCTACCAGTCGGCCTGGCTCAAGGCCCACCACCCGGCGGCCTTCTACGCCGGGCTGCTCACCCACGACCCCGGGATGTACCCCAAGCGGCTGCTGCTCGCCGACGCGCGGCGGCGCGGGGTGCCGATCCTGCCGCTGGACGTCAACCGCTCGGGAACGGCCTATTCGATCGAACTGGTGCCTGAGTCCGGGTCCGATGGGGTCTTCGGGATCCGGCTCGCACTCTCCGACGTACAGGGCATCGGCGAGGCCGAGGCCCGCCGGATCGCCGACGGGCGCCCGTACACCTCGCTCCAGGACCTGTGGCAGCGTGCCCGCCCCAGGCGGCCCGTGGCCGAACGGCTGGCGCGGGTCGGGGCGCTGGACGCCTTCGGCACCAACCGCCGTGACCTGCTGCTGCACATCGCCGAGCTCCACCGCGGACTCCGCCACGGACGGCGGGTGCCCGCCGCCCAGCCCACGCTGATCGACAGCGCCCGGACCGAGCCCGCCGGCCTGCCCGACCTGGACGCGGCCGAACGGCTCGGCGCCGAGTTGTCCGTGCTCGGCATGGACGCCTCCCGCCACCTGATGACCGATCACCGCGCCTTCCTGGCCGAGCTGGGCGCGATCCCGGCCCACCGGCTGCGCGACGCCCGCCACGGCGAGACCGTCCTGGTCGCGGGCGCCAAGGCCGCCACGCAGACACCTCCGGTGCGGTCGGGGCGACGGGTCATCTTCACCACCCTCGACGACGGCACCGGCCTGGTCGACTGCGCCTTCTTCGACGACAGCCACGCGGCGTGCGCGCACGTCGTCTTCCACTCCTGGCTGCTGCTCGTCCGCGGCGTGGTCCAGCGACGCGGACCGCGCAGCCTCAGCGTGGTGGGGGCGGCGGCGTGGGACCTGGCGGAGCTGGCGGGGCTCCGGGCGGAGGGCGGGTTGGGGGCGGTGGCGGCGGTCCTCGCCGCGCCGGCTGCGCCGGTGGCTCCGGTTGACCGGCGCATCCGGTTGTCCACCGGCTATGCCATGCACCCGTGGGCGGATCTGCAGCCCGCGGGTGAAGGGGTGCCCACGGGGCGGAAGTTGTGGCACGCGAGTTCTGGGAGTGCGGGCCGATGACCGAGCGTTGGCTTTCCCCAGTCCCGCCCCTTCCCGGCTCAGCCGATATGCGGCTCCGCCGCGTGGGGGGCTCCGCCCCCGGACCCCCGCCCGGTTGTGGGCAATCGTCCCGCTGGGCGGGACGGGTGGGCACAACCGGACCACCGGCCCGCACCGGCCCGACAACCGTCCTGTACGTGCACTTCCACCCGGCCGATGGATCCCTCGGAGAGGAGACGTACGACGGACTCCTCGCCCTCCTCGCCGAGATGACCCCCGTGGTGGAGGCCGTGCCTCCGGATGCCGCGCTCATGGACGTACGCGGAGCGTCCCGCTACTTCGGCCATCCCCCAGCGGAGCTGGCCGTCCTGCTGCGGGTGCGCGCCCTCGCGCGATACGGCGCCGACTGCACCGTCGGTATCGCGGCCAACCCCACCCTCGCGCGGATGGTCGCGAGGGACGGCCCGCCCGGCGCCGTCCGTGCGCTCCCCGCCCCGGACGCCGTCGCCGCCTTCCTGGCCCGCAAGCCGGTCGCCGCGCTGCCCGGCGTGGGGCCCGCCACCGCCCGTGCCCTCTGCGCGTACGGGCTCGACAGCGTCGGCCGGGTCGCCGAGGCGCCGCTGCCCACCCTGGAGCGGATCCTCGGCTCGGCCGCCGGACGGCGGGTCCACGAGCGGGCGCGCGGCATCGACCCGACGCCCGTCACCCCGGACGCCCGGGCGCGGTCGATGGGGGCGGAACACCGCTTCGCCACCGACGAGCTGGACCCCGGCCACCGGCGCCGCGCGCTGCTCGCGCTCGCCGACGGGCTGGGCGCCCGGCTGCGGGGGAGCGGCCAGGTCGCCCAGGGGCTGAAGCTCACCGTCCGCTACGCGGACGGCTCGTCGAGCACCCGCGCCAAGTCCTTCGCCGAACCGACCGCGCACTCACCCGACCTGATCGCCGCGGCGTACGCGCTGCACGCCGCGCTCGCCCTCCAGCGGGCCAGGGTGCGGTCCGTGGCGCTGCGCGCGGAGCGGCTGCGCGACGGCCACGCCGCCGCGCACCAGTTGTCGTTCGATCCCGCCGACGAGAAGGCCCGGCGCGTCGAGGCCGTGGTCGACCGGGCGCGGGCGCTCTTCGGCCCGGGAGTGGTGGGCCCCGCCGCGGCCCTGGATGTGGCACGAGACGTGGCGTGAGACGCGGCATGAGACGTGGCGTGACCTGAGCAAATCGTCGCGATCTTTGTGATTTTGCTTGACGCAAGCAAAGATCGCCCGCAATCTACCCGCAAGTAAGTTAACGACTTTTTCACACGCCCGTAACAGCTGTTGCCGGCGCTGTTCGGCGTACCCAAAACCCCCCATCCGCGAGGAGTTCAGATGAAGCAGCGTCGCAGCATCTGGAGAACGGTCAGATCCCTGCTGCCCGCGCTCGGCCTGGCCGTGGCCGCGGTCGCGATGCCCACCGCCGCGTCCGCCGCCACGGCCTCCGCGTCCCCGGCCGCCGCCTCCACCGTCAGCAGCGGCTGGAACGACGAGTCGTGCCGGCCGTCCGCCGCCCACCCCCGCCCCGTCGTCCTCGTCCACGGCACGCTGGAGAACGGCACCAACAACTGGTGGTCCTTCGCGCCCTATCTGACCGCGCGCGGCTACTGCGTCTTCTCGTTCGACTACGGCAAGATCCCCGGCATCCCCGCCATGTACGGCCTGGGCCCGGCCGAGAAGTCCGCCGGGGAACTGGCGGCGTACGTCGACAAGGTGCTGGCGGTCACCGGTGCGGCCAAGGTCGACATCGTCGGCCACTCGCAGGGCGGCATGCTGCCGCGCTACTACCTGAAGTTCCTGGGCGGCGCGCCCAAGGTCAACGCCCTGGTCGGCATAGCGCCCAACAACCACGGCACCACCCTGTCCGGGATCGCCAAGCTCCTGGACGTCGTCCCGGGTGCCCGGGGCATCATCAGCGGCACCGCCGCCGGCCTGACCGACCAGGTCGTCGGCTCGGACTTCATGAAGAAGCTCAACGAGGGCGGCGACACCGTCCCCGGCGTCCGCTACACCGTCATCGCGACCCGCTACGACGAGGTCGTCACTCCCTACCGGTCCGGGTTCCTCGACGGCCCGAACGTCCGCAACGTGCTGGTGCAGGACCTCTGCCCGGTCGACATCTCCATGCACCTGACGCTCGGCACCATCGACCGCGTCGCCTTCCACGAGGCCGTCAACGCCCTCGATCCCGCGCACGCCACTCCGGCCACCTGCGCGTCGATGCTCAGCTGACCCGCACCGATCCGTATCCCCGGGGGCCGCACTCGCGTGCGGCCCCCGGCCCCGTTCCGGCGTACGGGGTCAGGCCTTCTTGACCACACTCGACTTGAGCTGCATGGCGCCGAAGCCCTCGATCTTGCAGTCGATGTCGTGCCCGGCCACGCCCTCCACGAGGCGGATGTTGCGCACCTTGGTGCCCGCCTTGATGCCGGTCGGGTGGCCCTTGACCTTCAGGGTCTTGACGACGGTGACCGTGTCGCCGTCGGCGAGGACGTTGCCGACCGAGTCCCGGATCACGCCCTCCTCCGCACCGCCCGCGGACTCGGCGGGGGCGGGCGTCCACTCGTGGCCGCATTCGGGGCAGACCAGCAGCGCGCCCATCTCGTAGGTGTAGGCGCCGGAGCACTCGGGGCAAGGGGGGAGGTTCTCGTTCACCAGGACAGTCTATGGCGAGGCCCGCAAGGATGACGAATTGCAAAACTTTGCAATTCGCTACATGATGGCTTCGCTGTGCCCGCAGGTAGCCGCGGGCACAGCATCAGACGCCGCCTCCGCGTCGGAGGCCGGGTGACGCGAGAGGCTGGAGGTTGGTTCCATGCCGGTTCCGCTGTATCAGGCGAAGGCCGAGTTCTTCCGGATGCTCGGGCATCCGGTCCGCATCCGTGTGCTGGAGCTGCTCCAGGACGGGCCGCAGCCCGTACGCGATCTGCTGGCCGCGATCGAGATCGAGCCCTCCAGCCTCTCCCAGCAACTGGCCGTACTGCGCCGCTCGGGCATCGTGACCTCCACCCGCACCGGCTCCACCGTCGTCTACGAACTCGCCGGCGGCGACGTCGCCGACCTGATGTCCGCCGCACGCCGCATCCTCACCGAAATGCTCACCGGACAGAACGAGCTGCTGGAGGAGCTGCGGGACGCCGAGGTCGGGGCCCGGTGAGTTCTCCCGTCGTCCGGGCGTGGGCCCGGGTGCGTTCCGTGCTGCCCGCCCGCGCCGACCTGGCGGTCATGGGCCGCAGCCCGCGCCGTGATCTGCTGGCGGGGCTCACCGTGGCGATCGTGGCGCTGCCACTGGCGCTCGGCTTCGGGGTCTCCTCCGGTCTGGGCGCGGAGGCCGGGCTGGCCACCGCGGTGGTGGCCGGTGCGCTGGCCGCGATATTCGGCGGGTCGAACCTTCAGGTCTCCGGGCCCACGGGCGCGATGACCGTGGTGCTGGTGCCGATCGTCGCCCAGCACGGGCCCGGCGGCGTCCTCACGGTCGGTCTGCTCGCGGGACTGATGCTGATCGCGCTCGCCCTCGCTCGTGCCGGACGCTATATGCAGTACGTGCCGGCCCCGGTGGTGGAGGGCTTCACCCTCGGAATCGCCTGTGTGATCGGCCTGCAGCAGATGCCGAACGCACTGGGCGTGGCCAAACCGGAGGGCGACAAGGTCCTGGCGGTGAGCTGGCGAGCCGTCGAGGCATTCGTGAAGGCCCCCGACTGGACCGCCCTCGCCCTCGCCGCGGCGGTGGCCGCCGTCATGCTGACCGGCGCGCGGTGGCGGCCGACGGTCCCGTTCTCGATCATCGCCGTGATCGGAGCCACCGTCGTGGCCCAGGGCTGTCACCTGGAGGCCGCTCGTCCCATCGGGGATCTGCCCTCGGGGCTTCCCGCGCCCTCCCTGTCCTTCCTCGACCTCGGCGCCCTCGGGTCGCTGCTCGCGCCCGCCGTGGCGGTGGCGGCCCTGGCGGCCCTGGAGTCGTTGCTGTCGGCGTCCGTCGCGGACGGCATGACCGTCGGGCAGAAGCACGATCCCGACAAGGAACTGTTCGGACAGGGACTGGCCAACCTCGCCGCCCCGCTGTTCGGCGGTGTCCCGGCCACCGGTGCGATAGCCCGGACCGCGGTCAACGTCCGTACGGGCGCGACGACGCGGCTGGCGGCCCTCACCCATGCCGCTGTCCTCGCGGTCATCGTCTTCGCGGCGGCCCCGCTGGTCTCCCGCATTCCGCTGGCCGCCCTCGCCGGCGTACTGATCGCCACCGCCGTCCGCATGGTGGAGGTGGGCAGCCTGCGGGCCATGGCCCGCGCCACCCGCTCCGACGGCCTGGTGCTGATCCTGACCGCCGTCGCCACCGTGGCCCTGGACCTGGTGTACGCCGTGATCATAGGTCTGCTGGTGGCGGGCGCGCTGGCGCTGCGGGCGGTGGCCAAGCAGGCCCGCCTGGACCAGGTCCCCCTGAAGGCCGACCTGCCCGGCGACCACAGCGCCGAGGAGCACGCGCTGCTGGCGGAGCACATCGTGGCGTACCGCATCGACGGACCGCTGTTCTTCGCCGCCGCCCACCGCTTCCTGCTGGAACTCTCGGAGGTCGCGGACGTACGCGTGGTGATCCTGCGCATGTCGCGGGTGACGACCATGGACGCCACCGGCGCCCTGGTCCTGAAGGACGCGGTGACCAAGCTGAACCGGCGCGGCATCACCGTCCTGGCCTCCGGCATACGCCCCGGCCAGCGCCAGGTGCTCGACTCCGTCGGCGCACTCGGCCTCCTCAGGGCCACCACGGGAGACGACTACGCCGCCACTCCCGAGGCCATCGCGGCAGCCCGTGCCCATCTGCACGGTGCCGGCGTCCTGTCCGTCCCGGCCCAGAGCCCACCCGTCCGTCCTGTGCCCGTGATCACCGAGGAGCCCTCCCGTTGACCACCTCTCCACCCCTTCGCCGCATGTTCGAGGTCTCCGGCGAGGAAGCCTGGTACCTGCTCGGCGGAATCTCCCAGGGCCGCATGGTCTACGAGCAGCGGGACGCGCTCGCCGTGCGTCCCGCCGCCCACGTCGTGGAGTACGGGCGGCTGATCGTCCGCACCCCGGCCCCCAGTGCCGCGCTCTTCGGCCGGGTCGGCGTCACCTACCACTGCGACTACATCCACCCCAACACCGGCACCGGCTGGGCCGTGACGACAGGCGGCCTCGCCGAGGTCATCACCGACCCGGACGAGGCCGCCCACTACCGCCGCACCCTCCCCGGCTGGGCGCACGGCCCCCACGACACGCTCCTGCGCATCCATCCGCAGACCACGACCGGCTTCCGCTTCACCCACTCCACCGAGACGACCGGCACGACCTCCGGCGCCGCCCGTGGCGCCGCCCGGAGGCCGCAGGCCCGGTGACAGGCCCGGTGAAGCGGCTCGCGGTCCTGCCGTACCGGCACGTGCTCACTTGCCCGGCGGTCCCCGCGTCGGTGTCCCTGGCCCGCCGCACGGCCGAGGCGACGTACGCCTCCTGGGGCATCGACCCCGGCCACCGCGTCATGGGACCGGCACTGCTGATGCTGAGCGAGCTGGTCCTCAACGGCGTCCGCCACGCCGCCCGCACCTCCCCACAGCTGACCGTCGTCTACGCGGTCCGTACCGGCCTGCTCGACTTCGCCGTCCACGACCGGCACCCGTACCGGCCCGACCCGGCGCGTTTCACCGAGAGCCCCGGCGGACTCGCCGTCGTCGCCGAGTTCCTGACGGAACTGGGCGGTTCCTGCACCGTGCTGGCCGACGGCGACGGCGGCGGCAAGAACATCTGGATCACCCTGCCCACCTGACCGGCACCGGGACCGGCGTCCTGCCGCCGGAGACCGCCGGAGAGAACACCGCGAGGAACACCATGACCATCGAATGGCGCTACACCGACTACCCGGCCGCGGGCGTCCTGTCGATCTCCGGCCATCTCGGCGTGCAAGCGGCGGACCGCTTCGGCGGCGCCATCGGCTGGGTCGCCGAGCGCGGCACCGGACCCGTCATCCTCGACCTGACCGAGCTCAAGGGCTGGTCGGCCGAAGGCCAGGCCGCCATCGCCGAGGCCGCCGTCCGCCTCGCCGCGCACGACCGGCCCTTGGAGCTCGCCGCGATTCCCGCCGACGGCTCCCTCGTCCCCGACGCGGACCAGCGGCCCATACCGGTGCACCCCGATCTGACCGCCGCTCTGGCCGCCCACCGGGTGGGTGCGGACGGCCGAGGTGGAGCAGCAGCCGGATGAAGCCCGCTACGAGGTGGGTGACGAAGGCGTAGACCAGGACCCGCAGGGCGACCTGTCCAGGTCCTCGGGGACACAGAAGCGGACCAGTACGACTTTGCCGCAGCCGTGCACGGCGGGTTCCACGCTCAACATGCCGTCGTAGGCGGCGGCCAGGTCGGCGACGGTCCGCAGGCCGTCCCCCACCACCTCCGGGGACAGATCGGGCAGGCGTGGGTCCTGGTCCGCCACGCCGACGACGAGCTGACCGGCCCCGATCGCGATGGTCACATCCGCCGTGGGGGACTGGACGGCGGCGTGCCGGACGGCGTTGGCGACCAGTTCGCTCACCACGAGCAGGACGGCTCCCGCGAAGGCGGTGTTCGGGTGGAGCCCGTACTCCGAGAGCGCCGTCGTCGTATCGCGCCGTGCCTGCCGCACCGCTTCCGGGACCAGCGGAACCGTCAGGATGCGCCGCCATACGGGCGAAGAAGTGCTCTCGCACGCCGCTACCGGCAGCGTGCGCCTGCGACGCCACTTCACCGCGATGCCTCCGCCTCGGCTCCGAGGAGTTCTTCGAGGAGCTCGTTCTGTCCGGTGAGCATTTCGGTGAGGATGCGGCGTGCGGCGGACATCAGGTCGGCGACGTCGCCGCCGGCGAGTTCGTAGACGACGGTGGAGCCGGTGCGGGTGGAGGTCACGATGCCGGAGCGGCGCAGTACCGCCAGTTGCTGGGAGAGGCTGGACGGCTCGATCTCGATCGCGGTCAGCAGATCGCGTACGGGCTGCGGCCCGTCCTGGAGCAGCTCCAGCACACGGATCCGGACCGGGTGTCCCAGCATCCGGAAGAACTCGGCCTTCGCCTGATACAGCGGAACCGGCGCCCTCATGACCGCTCGTCCTCCGTGTCCACGCCGTGCGCCTCGGCGATACGCAGCGCGTCCTCCAACTCCTCCTCGGCCACAGCCATCGCGTACACGTCCCCGGCCTCCCTCGCGGCATCGAGAGCCGACCGCGCCTCGCGCACCCGAATCCGCGCCGCCTCGACGAACCCGCCCACCCAGACCTCCACGCCCGACACGTCTTGACCATTACGGCAACTGGTGAATTGAAGAACTCTTCAAGTCTACCGCGCAAAGGCTCCGGGCTGTCTGTGCTCCGTGCCTACGCGTCCTCGGACCGGGACCAGACGCCGGGCCCTCCCTCACGCCATTCGACCAGGCCGGGATCCTCCAGCCGTAGGTCGTTCATGTCCAGGCCGGCATGGCCGAGGAACTCGAGCACATCGGCGAGCCCATAAGCCACCCCGAGGAACTCCGTTCCGATCGTCACCTGCCGGCCG
Organism: Streptomyces sp. NPDC001678; assembly: GCF_042892945.1. Lineage (NCBI taxonomy): Bacteria > Bacillati > Actinomycetota > Actinomycetes > Kitasatosporales > Streptomycetaceae > Streptomyces > Streptomyces sp. NPDC001678. Next base: position 76,794 of record NZ_JBIAUP010000005.1, read on the forward strand.
CCCGACGCCAGCGGGGGGTGGACGATGATCCGTGCGGGTCTGGACATACTCCCAGCCTGCGCCCGGACGGGCCGGGACGCCTCCGGGCCGCTTGCCCAAATGGTCCGGTGCTTGATGGGGTGGCCGGATGCGTATACGTATCGCCACGCCTTGTGTCGTATCCGCCGTTTTTGCGAGCGCCGTGCTCCTGACGGCGTGCGGATCGGAGAGCGCCCGTCCGGAAGGCGTCCGTCCGGCGGGCGGCGGTGAGGGACGGACCGCCGTGCCCAGCGGCCCCGAGAAGGACGGTGTCAGGATCACCGGCAGTATCGGCAGTAGTGGACAGGCGGCCTCGGCCGACTTCGAGGTCACCAACCGCGACACCGAACCGTTCACGTACACCATCACCTTCGAGGTCCTCTCCGACTCCGGCGGGGTGATGACGAACGAGCGACAGACGGTGTTCTCGGTCGGCCCCGGCCGGACCGTGAAGGACACCGTCCGCACACATACTCCGGGGCGGGTACGGGTCGGCAAGGTCCGGCGCGTCCCCTCGGCCGAAGCGCCGGACGGGACCGGCGCGTGCCCTCCTTCCGGGGTCCGCGTCACGGCCGACGAGGGCGACGCCGCCATGGGCCTCCGCGTCCTGGGACTTCACCTGGAGAACTGCGGGACCCGCCCCTACACCGTCGAGGGGTACCCGCTCCTCGGGCTGCTGGACGAGGACAGGAAACCGGTCTCCGGCGTCGGGATCCTGCACGGCAGCGGTGATATCGCCACCATGAAGGCTTTCGACGAGCCGCCTCGGCCGGTGGTCCTGAAGCCGGGCGAGACCGCGTCCGCCGGTCTGATGTGGCGCAATACCACCGGCGCCGGCGACGCTGTGAACGTCCCTTACGTGAGGGTCGAGGCCAAGCCCGGGGCTCAGCCGATGACGGTGGCGCCGGAACTCGACCTCGGCACCACGGGAAAACTCGGTGTCGGCCCATGGAAGAAGGAGACACCCCAGCGTGAGGGCGTCAGGCCCCTCGCCCTGGTCGTGGGTGCGGCTAAGGGCGGTGGCGGCTCGTCCCAGAGCAGGGCCGCGTAGTCGCTGAAGCGGCGCACCCCGCAGTTGCCGCATGTCATGACGCCGCGCGTCTCGCTCCGGCTCTCCGCCGGGTGCGCACAGAAACGCAGGCTCACGCGTGGGCCTGCCTCTGGTGCCGGCCCATCGTGGTCGCCCAGTACGCGGCACGTTCACGGTCGCCCGTGTGGCACGCGGCGTAGTACTCGCCCTTGATGCGCTGACACTCCTCGCACCGCTTGCGCGTGTGGGCTTCGCTGACCTGTTCGGGGGTATGGGGCATGAAGCAAACCCTTGTTAGACGGTCGCTCACTCACGCGAGCGATGTTCGCTGCTTGCGCTTCCAGCGTTGCGCCTCGTGCCTACGCTCAACAGGTCTGGAGCCACGCCAAAGGGTTTGGGGTGAAGGTGGGATGGCGGAGAGCGGTGCGGCCTACTTCGGGACCGAGGTGCGGGCCTGGCGCACGGAGAAGGACATGAGTCAGCGGGAGCTGGGGAAGGAGGCGCAGTACGGGCAGCAGTACGTGGCGAAGGTGGAGGCGGGGGAGCGGCTCGCCAGCCCGGAGTTCGCCGACGCGTGTGACGTCGTGTTCGGTACGCCGGGTACGTTCGCGCGCTTGCGGAAGCGGGCCGCGCAGCGGGGGTATCCCGACTGGTTCGTGCCGTACGTGAAGCTGGAGCAGAGGGCCACCACGATCCTCGACTACAGCTCGACCTTCATCATGGGCTTGCTGCAGACGGAAGACTACGCACACGCGATCTTCCGCAAGGCACACCCACGAGACGACCTGGACACGACTGCCGAGAGGGTCGCCCGACGGTTCAAGCGGCGGCGGATCATGGAGGTGGACAAGCCACCGTTGCTATGGGTCGTCCTCGACGAGTCGTGCCTACGGCACATGATCGGCAGCCCGCAGGTCATGACGGAGCAACTGCTCCATCTCCTCAGGAGGCAGGATGTAACGCTTCAGGTGTTCCCGTATGCGTCGGGCGCACCGGCGTGGCACGTCCCTTTCACTCTCCTGCAGTTCGCCGCCGACGAACCCGACGTGCTCTACCAGGAGGACCTCGTCGCTGGCCAGGTCTTCGACTCGCCTGCGGCAGTCGCCGACGCCAAGGAAGCCTTCGATCGGCTGCGTGCCGACGCGCTCTCCCCGGACGCGTCATTGACGCTGATCCGCAAAGCCATGGAGGAATGGAACGCATGACACACATACGCGCCCTCTCGGGGGCGGAATGGACCAAGTCCAGTTACAGCGCAGGTAACGAGGGCCAGTGCGTCGAGTTCGCCCGCAACCTCGCGGGCAGCGGCATCGTCCCTGTCCGGGACAGCAAGAACCCGCAGGGTTCGGCGCTCGCCTTCACCCCCGCCGCCTGGGCGGCGTTCACCAGGGCCCTCCGGTAATTCACTGGCGTCCGGCCGACGGCCCGGGAGACGCTGCGATCATGAACACGACCGTTTCCCTCCTCAAGGCAGGCCGCATCAAGGTGCGCTATCCGGCGGAGGTCCTGACCGACGACGGCACGCACGTCGTCGTCCGCGCGGCCTGGGCCGGAACGTCCGCGCGGGACTTCGGGTTCGTCCGCTTCGAAGAGGGCGACGTCTTCACCGAGCACTACTGGCGTGACCGCTGGTACGCCGTCAAGGAGGTGCGGGACGGCGGCGGCACGCTCAAGGGGTGGTACTGCGACGTCACCCGCCCGGCCGCCGTCGGGCCGGACGGGATCGTCGTCGAGGACCTCGACCTCGACCTATGGGTATCGGCCGACGAGACCGCCATTCTCCGCCTCGACGAGGACGAATTTGCCGCCAGTGGGCTGGCGGAACGGGATCCCGGCGCGGCCGACGCCGCCCTCCGGGCGCTGGACGAGCTGGAGGGCCTGGCCAAGGCGGGTTTGCTCACAGACCTGCCCGGGGGCGCCGTGGCAGGGTGAGGCCATGACCGAGCACAGCAGACCCGCCCCCGTTCCCGCTCTCGACCTCATCCTGGCCGTCGTCGACCCCGGCAGCTGGCGCAGTTGGGACCGGCCCGTCCCGCTCGCCACGCAGGACGCCGACTACCGCGCCGATCTGCTCGCCGCGCGGGAGCGGACCGGGCTCGACGAGTCCGTCGTCACCGGCGAGGGGACGATAAAGGGTCGCCGGGTGGCGCTGGTGGCCTGTGAGTTCCGGTTTCTGGGCGGGTCGATCGGGGTCGACGCGGGGGAGCGGCTGGTGCGGGCCGTGGAGCGGGCGACGGCGGAGGGGCTGCCGCTGCTGGCGGCGCCGGCCTCGGGCGGCACCCGGATGCAGGAGGGCACGATCGCCTTCCTCCAGATGGTGAAGGTCGCCGCCGCGATCACCGACCACAAGGCCGCCGGGCTGCCCTATCTCGTCTATCTGCGGCACCCCACGACCGGTGGGGTGCTGGCCTCCTGGGGTTCGCTCGGCCATCTCACCGCCGCCGAACCGGGCGCCCTCATCGGCTTCCTGGGCCCGCGCGTCCACGAGGCGCTGTACGGCGAGGAGTTCCCGCCGGGCGTGCAGGTTTCCGAGAACCTGCTGGCGAACGGGCTGGTGGACGCGGTGCTCCCGGCCGCGAGCCTGGCGGGGGTCGCGGCGCGGGCGCTGTCCGTGCTGTGCGACGGAGCGGATGGGCCGGACGCAACCGCCCCCGCCGGCCCGGAGGGTGGCGTTCCGGAGCCGTCCGTCCCGGCCGTCGTGCCCTCCGCCGAGGAGTCCATCCGGGCCTCCCGTCGCCCCGGGCGGCCCGGGGTACGGGAGTTCCTGCAAACGGCCGCCACCGACGTCACCCCGCTCAGCGGCACGGGCGCGGGGGAGCGGGACCCGGGGCTGCTGCTGGCGCTGGCCCGGGTCGGCGGGACCCCGTGCGTCGTCCTCGGGCACGACCGGGGCAGCCGTCCCGACCGGAGCGCGGGGCAGGCGCTCGGGCCGGCCGGGCTGCGGGCCGCCCGGCGGGGGATGCGGATCGCGGCGGAACTGGACCTTCCGTTGCTGACGGTGGTGGACACCGCGGGGGCCGCGCTCTCCCGTGAGGCGGAGGAGGGCGGGCTCGCCGGGGAGATCGCCCGCTGTCTCGCCGACCTGGTGAACCTGCCCGCGCCGACGCTGTGTCTGCTGCTGGGTCAGGGAGCCGGCGGGGCGGCTCTCGCCCTGCTGCCGGCGGACCGGGTGGTGGCGGCCCGGCACGCCTGGCTCTCCCCGCTGCCGCCCGAGGGCGCCTCGGCGATCCTCTACCGGACCACGGACCGGGCGTACGAGATCGCCGCGCGGCAAGGGGTGCGCTCCGCCGACCTCTTGGCGAACGGGATCGTGGACCGCATCGTGGAGGAGGAGGCCACCGAGGCCACCGAGGGCGGGGACTTCCTGGTGACTCTCGGCCGGGTGATCGGAGGGGAGATGGCTGCTCTGGTGGCGTGTGATGAGCAGGAGCGGCGCACGGCCCGACGTGCGCGCTACCGGCGCCTCGGTAGCGCGGGTGCGGGGGTCCTTCACGCCTAGGTCAAAGGGGGTATTACGGGCACACATTCGCAGGGAATTGACAAGGTTAGGTTTGCCTAACCTAAGGTCGATCTCGTGAACGTGACTGATGTGCGGCCGGCCGGCCCGGCCCGGCCGTCGCGGCCCCCCGCCGGGCGGGCCTCGGCGACGCGTGGGGCGTTTCTCCTGGCCGGCGGGGTGGTTCTGCTCCTCGTCGTGGCGGTGCTCGGCCTGGCGGCGGGCTCGCGCCCGGTGCCGCTGACCACCGTCTGGCACGCCCTGGCCGACGGGGACCGCAGCCGGGATGGTCTCGTCGTCACCGGGCTGCGCGTGCCCCGCACGGTGATCGGTGTCGTGGTCGGCGCCGCCCTCGGCATCGCGGGCGCCCTCGCCCAGGGCATCACCCGCAACCCCCTGGCCTCGCCCGCCACTTTGGGTATCAACCACGGTGCCGGATTCGCCGTGGTCCTCGCGAGCTACGCGCTCCACCTCTCGCGCCCCGCCCAGTACCTGCCCTTCGCCTTCGCCGGCGCCGCCCTCGCCACCTTCGCCGTTCTCGCCCTCGCCCGCCGCGCCGGCGACCTGGACCCCGTACGCCTCGCGCTCGGCGGTACCGTGCTGGACGCCGTCCTCATCTCCTGGACCTCCGCGGTCATGCTCACCAGCCACCGCACCCTGGACGAGGCCCGGTTCTGGCTGGCGGGCTCTCTCTCCGGGCGGCAGACCGGCATCCTGCTGCCCGTCGCCGTGCCGCTGTTCGTCGGTCTCGTCCTCGCCCTGGCCGTCGCCCCCGCGCTCAACGCCCTCGCCCTCGGCGACGAGACCGCCCAGGCGCTCGGCGTCCCCGTCGCCAGGATCCGCGCGGCCGGCGGCATCGCGGTGATCCTGCTCGCCGCCTCCTCCGTCGCGGTCGCGGGCCCCCTGTCCTTCGTGGGCCTCGCCGCCCCCCACCTCGTCCGCAGGCTCATCGGCACCGACCACCGCTGGGTGCTGCCCGGTTGTGCGATCGCCGGGCCGCTGCTGCTGCTCTCCGCGGACATCCTCGGCCGTCTGGTGCTGCGGCCCGTCGAACTCGAGGTCGGCATCGTCACCGCCCTGCTCGGTGCCCCGCTGCTGGCCTTCCTCGCCCGGAAGGTGGCCCGATGACCACCCTCGTGACAACCGCCGCACCGGCGGCCCCCCGTGCGCTCGCCCGGCAGCGCCGCCGCACCGCGCTGCTGAGCGCGGCCGCCACGGCACTGATCGTCGTCCTGGCGGCGGTCGGCCTCGGCACCGGCGAGGTGTCGATCGCCCCGCTCGACGCCTTGCGCGCTCTGGTGGGCCTCGGCGACCCCGGCTCGGTGATGCTCGTTCAGGAACTGCGCGCCCCCCGGGTGCTCTCCGCCCTCGTGGCGGGCGCCGGGCTGGCCGTCGCCGGAGCCGTGCTCCAGCGCGTCGCCCGCAACCCCCTCGCCTCCCCGGACGTGGTCGGCGTGACCGGCGGCGCCTCGCTGGGCGCGGTGGTCGCCATCGCCACGGGCGCCTCGGCGGCCCTCACCCCGCTCGCCGCCCTCCTGGGCGGGCTGCTCGCGGCCGTCCTGCTCGGAGCGCTGGCCTGGCGGGGCGGGTTCACCGTCTCCCGGCTCGTCCTCGTCGGCATCGCCGTCCAGTCGGGGCTCGCCGCCGCCGTCAACCTCTTCATCGTGCGCTTCCCCCGCGAACTCGCCTCCACCGCACTGCAGTGGACCACCGGCTCGCTCTACGGGCGCACCTGGACCGAGTCCGGCGCCGGAGGCGCGGCGATCCTCGCCGGGATCGTCCTCGCCCTGGTCTGCCACCGGCGGCTCGCCGTCCTCGACCTCGGCGACGACACCGCCGGCGCCCTCGGACTGGCCCCCAGGGCCGCCCGGCTGCAACTGCTGCTCCTCGCCGTCGTCCTGGCCTCGGTCGCCGCCGCCCTCACCGGGCCCATCGGCTTCGTGGCCCTGGTCGTCCCGCACATCACGCGGTTCCTGGCCGGCCCCCACACCGTGGGCACGCTCGCGCTGACCGCCCTGACCGGAGCCGCCCTGCTGCTGGGTGCCGACCTGGTCGTGCTGCACCTCCTGCCCGTGCACGGGCTGCCCGTGGGTGTCGCCACCGCGACGCTCGGGGCGCCCTGGCTGCTCGTACTGATGCTGCGTCAGATGAAGCCCAACGCTGGGAGTACCACCCGATGAGCGCCACGAACGCCTCGACGAACGCGAACGCCTCGACGAACGAGGACGCGAACGCCTCGACGGAAGCGAACGCGAACGCGAACGCCGCCATGGGCACGGGCCCCGGCGACGCGGCGCGCCCCGGCCGGCTCGCCGCCCACGGCCTGACCCTCGGCTACGGCGGCACCACCGTGGTCGACGGCGTCGACCTGACGCTCCCCGGCGGCGCCGTCACCGCCGTCGTCGGCCCCAACGCCTGCGGCAAGTCCACCCTGCTGCGCGGCCTGGCCCGGCTGCTGGCCCCCACCGCCGGGACCGTCACCCTCGACGGCGCCGGCATCCACCGGATGTCCGCCCGCGCGCTCGCCCGCCGCATGGGCCTGCTGCCCCAGCAGGCCGTCGCCCCCGAGGGCATCACCGTCGAAGCCCTCGTACGCCTGGGCCGCTACCCCCACCAGAAGCTGCTCACCCCCTGGTCCAAGGCCGACCAGGCGGCCGTGGAGGAGGCGCTCGCGCGCACCGGCACCGCCGCGCTGCGCGACCGCGCCGTCGACGAGCTCTCCGGCGGCCAGCGCCAGCGCGCCTGGATCGCCCTCGCCCTCGCCCAGGACACCCCGCTGCTGCTCCTGGACGAGCCCACCACCTTCCTCGACCTGCGGCACCAGCTCGACGTGCTCGACCTGGTCGAGGAGCTCAACGCCGAGGCCGGCCGGACCGTCGTCATGGTCCTGCACGACCTCGGTCAGGCCGCTCGCTACGCCGACCACCTGGTCGTCATGTGCGACGGCCGCCCGGCCGCGGCCGGGCCCCCGGCGGAGATCCTGACCGCCGGACTCGTCGAGGAGGTCTTCCGGGTGCCCTGCCGGGTCGTCCCCGACCCCGAGACCGGCACCCCCCTGGTCGTCCCGCGCGCGAGCGCCCGCAGACGCCCGGCGCCCGGCGCCTCCTGACACCCCCTCGCACCACCCGACCCGCTCGAAAAGGAACCCCACCATGACCCTGCTCCGACCGGCCCTGTGGCGACTGCGCAGAGTGTTCGCGGTGCTGCTCGCCGTGATCGTCGGTACCGCCGCCCTCGCCGCCTGCGGGGGAGAGGAGAAGAAGGACGACGGGGCCGAGCCCGCCGCCGGGAGCGGCTTCCCGCGCTCGGTCACCCACGCCATGGGCACCACCGAGATCAAGAAGAAGCCCGAGCGCGTCGTCGTCCTCGACACCGGCGAGCTCGACGACGTGACCATGCTCGGCATCGAGCCGGTCGGCGCGGTCTCCCCCCATATGAAGACCGAGGGCGGCTTCCCCTCCTACCTCTCGGCCAGGACGAAGAACACCAAGGACGTGGGCCCCATGGCGGAGCCCGACATCGAGCGGATCATGTCGCTCAAGCCCGATCTGATCCTGTCCTCCAAGGTCCGCCACGCCAAGGTCTACGACAAGCTCAAGGGCATCGCCCCCACCGTCTTCACCGAGACCACCGGCGCCCCCTGGAAGGAGAACCTGAAGGTCCACGCCCGGGCGCTGGGCCTGGAGAAGGAGGCCGGCGCGGCCATGGACGCCTATGAGAAGCGCGCCAAGGCTCTAGGCGAGGAGATCAAGAAGAAGAACGACGGGAAGATGCCCACCGCCTCCGTTGTCCGCTTCGTCGCCGGCCCCACCCGGCTCTACCAGAAGCAGTCCTTCAGCGGCATCGTCCTGACCGACATCGGCCTGCGCCGCCCCGAGTCCCAGGACGTCGACAAGGCGATGCTCGAGGTCTCCCCTGAGCAGATCGACAAGGCCGACGCCGACCTGGTGTTCGTGACCGTCGCCGACGACCCCAAGAAGACCCAGCAGAGCGCCGTCCAGGACAACCCCCTGTGGAAGGGACTCGGCGCCGTCAAGAACGACAAGGTCTTCCAGGTGCCCGACGAGACCTGGATGTCCGGCATCGGCATCCAGGCGGCCAACCACGTCCTCGACGACGTCGCCAAGGCCGCGGGCGTCCCCGCGCCGAAGTAGCTCCCCCCGGCCCGCAGGGCCGGCCTCCCCCTCCGTTCGCCCCGGGCCGTACACCCCCGGCCCGGTGCGGACGCCTGCCCCTCTCTTCGCGCACCCCTGCCCCCACGAAAGGTGCCCCCGTGCGGCTGCATCTCCTCGCGCTCAACCCGACCGACTCCGTCACCGAGGGCTATCTGCCCGCCGCCGCCCGCCTGGGCCTCGCGGTCACGCTCCTGACCGACGCGCCCGAGGCGCACCGCCGCGCCTACGCGCGTCACGTCGCCCGGGGCGGCGACCCCCTGCCCGAACTGGACGTCGTCGCCTGTGACGTACGCGACTTCCGCGAGGTCATAGGGCGCGTCTCCGAACTCGGCAGGCCCGACGCCCTCTTCACCAACAGCGACCACCTGCAGACCCAGGCCGCGCTCGCCGCCGACTACTTCGGCCTGCCCGGCAAGGACTGGAAGGCGGCCCTCAACGCCAAGAACAAGGCCCAGCTGCGCCGCGCCCTGGCCGGAGCCGGCCTGGACGCCGTGCGCTCCCTCGAACTCCGCCCGGACGCGGACCTCACCTCCCTCGCCACCTCCCTCACCGCCGGCGACTTCCCCTTCCCCTGTGTGGTCAAGCCCCGCGAGGGCGTGGCCAGCGAGGACGTCGTCCTGGTGAACGACGCGGGCGAACTCCTGGAGCGCTGCCGGGAGATCCGCGCCCGCCGCCCCGACGCCGCCCTCGTTGTCGAGGAGTACCTGGACGGGGAGCTGCACACCCTGGAGACGCTCGGCGACGGCGCCACCCTTCACACCTACGCCGCCTTCCGCACCGAGCTCTCCCCCCTGCCGTACTTCATCGAGGAACGCCTCCATCTGCTGCCGGAACCGCCACAACCGCACAGCGGCCAGATCCTCGCCCAGCTGAAGGCGCTCGGCATCGGCTTCGGCGTCTGCCACACCGAGTACGTCGTCCAGGGCGACCGCGCCCGACTCATCGAGGTCAACTACCGCTCCATCGGCGACCAGTGCGACCTCGTCCTCGCCGGACTGCTGGACATACCGCTCTTCGAGCACGTCCTGCGCACCCACCTCGGCGAGCCCCTGCCCGCCGCACTCGGTGGGCGCACGGACGGAAGGGTACGTATGGAGTACGTGTGCGCCGAGCGCGGCGGCACCCTCAAGACCGCGCCCGGGGCGAGCGACACCGAGCGCGACGGGGTCCGTCTGGTCTACCGGCCGCTGCGCGAGCTCGGCGAGGAGCACCCGCATTACCGCACGAACCGCGACTACCTGGGGGTGTTGCGGGCGACCGGTACCGACCAGGACCGGATCGACCGTGCCGTCGCGGAATTCCTGGCCGCCCAGCGATGGGAGATCGTCTCATGAGCCCGCTCATGGGCACGGCACCTACGGCCGCCGTGGCACCCGACGCCCTGGAGGACGAGCTCCTCGGCAGGGTCCTGAACACCCTGCTGCGCGAGGACGCCTACCGGCTGCGCACCAAGGCGGTCGCCGAACGGCACCCCGACGGCGACTGGCTCCGGCTCCCCGTCGAGGGGGAAACGTTGTTGCTGCCGGTCGGGCCCGAGGGCTTCCAGTGCGAGGTCCAGGCCCGCGAACCCGTCCTGCGCACCCCCGACGGCCCGGTACGCGGCCTGCGTCCCGCCCTGGCCAGGCTGCGGTCCGCCGCCGGGCCCGAGGACCGGGCCGGTTTCGACGCCTTCCTCGCCGAGTGCGACGAGGCGCTCGCCGCGATACGGCTGCACCACCGGGTCCGCGAGGACGTCGTCGCCCGGCTGGCCGGCACCTACGGCCGCTCCACCGCCAAGTGGACCGGGCTGCGCGGCTCCCTCGCCTTCGACACCCTGGCCGCCTACCGCGACCACCCCGTCTATCCCACCGGGCGGGCCCGCTCCGGCCTCACCGAGGACGAACTGCGCGCCTACGCCCCCGAGTTCCACCCCGGCTTCGCCCTGCGCTGGCTCGCCGTCCCGCAGGAGGCGGTCACCGGCGACCGGGCCGGGCTGCCGCACTGGTGGCCCACCCCCGGCGCCCTCGGACTGCCTCACCTGGACGGCACCCACCTGGCCTTCCCCGTCCACCCCCTGACCGCCCGCGGCCCGCTCGCCGGGGCGCTGCGCGCCACCGGCCTCGCCGGATCCGCCCACCTCGCCGAGAAGCCCCGGCTGGAGGTGATCCCCACGCTGTCGACCCGGACCGTCGCCGTCGCCGACGATCCCACCACCCACCTGAAGCTGCCGCTCGCCACCGCCACCCTGGGCCTGCGCAACCGGCGCACCATCAAGCCCGGCACCCTGCTGGACGGCGAGACCGGCCAGCGGCTCCTGGAGGAGATCATCGCCCGCGAGCCGCGCTTCGCCGGCAGCGTGCTCCTCGCCGACGAGCGCACCCACCTCGGTGCCGGCCACGAACTCCTGGCCGCCCTGGTCCGGCGCTACCCGGCGGGCCTGGGGAACGCCCATGTGGTCACCGTCGCCGGGCTGCTCGCCCGTACCCCCGACGGGCGGCTGGTCGCCGACGCCCTCGCCGAGCGCTACTACGGCGGTTCCCTCGTCGCCCTGGTCGACGCCTATCTGACCCTGCTCCTGGACTGGCACACCACCCTCTTCTCGTACGGCATAGCCCTGGAGTCCCACCAGCAGAACACCTCCGTCGTCCTCGACGAGACCGACGGACGGCCCCGGATGCGGCTGCTGCTGAAGGACAACGACGGGCCGCGCGTGCACTCCGTCCGGCTGGCCGCCCGGCTCGGCGGCGAGGCCGCCGACCTCCTCGGCTTCGACGACCGGCGCATCCTCGTGGCCGGCGACGGCCCGGTCGCCGACGTCTTCGCCACCATCACCGTCCATCTGTGCGCGGGCGCCCTGGCCTTCGAGCTGGCCCACCTGGGCCGGGGAAGCCTGGAGCGCTGGCTGCGGCAGCTGCGCGAGCGACTCGCCGAGGCCCTCGGCAGGATCGCGCCCGGCTCCGCCGCCGTGCTGAGATCGAGGGTCCTGGACGCCGACCGGCTGCCGGTCAAGGCCATGATCACCGCGGGCACCCTGCTGACCAAGGAGCGCTCGGGCGCCGCCGACATCAACAAGCACTACGTCGACGGGCCCAACTACCTGCGGGGGGCGGCCCGGTGAGCACCGTCCTCGCGCCCGCGCGGCGGCAGGAGACCGCCGCCCTGCGCACCCGGCAGATCCACGCCGTGGCCGCCTGCTACTTCGTCGCCTCCTTCGCGGCCCTCGGCCTGCCGCCCTACCTCACCGAGATCCTGCCCTCCCTCGGCGACCGCGAGGCCCGCTGGGCCGGGCTGCTGTACGTCGTGCCCACCGTCTTCGGCGCGCTGTGCGCCCCCGTGTGGGGCCGGCTGGCCGACCGCTACGGCCGCAAGCGGCTGCTGCTGCGGGCCCAGCTGGGCCTCGCCGTCTCCTTCGTCCTCGCCGGCTGGGCGGACAGCCTGCCCGCCTTCGCCGCCGCCCTCGTGCTCCAGGGCGTGCTCGGCGGCACCTTCGCCGCCTCCAACGGCTACCTCGCCGCCGCCATCGACGGCCACCGGCTGTCCTGGGCGCTCACCCTGATGCAGGGCGCCGCCCGGCTCGCCCTCGTGGCCGCGCCCATCGTGGTGGGCTCCCTGTCGCCCTGGATCACCCCGCACCGGCAGTACGCCGTGCTCGCCGCGCTGCCGCTGGCCGCCGCCCTGATGCTGGCCGCGCTCCCCGAACCGCCGCGCACCGGACAGGACGGACCCCCGGCGCCGGACACCGGGGACACGGCGGAGGACACGACGGCCACGGGCCCGGCCACGGGGGCGCTGCGCACCCTCTACGCCCTCGAGTTCGCCTTCGTCCTCGCCACCGTCATCTCCTACCCCTACCTGATCACCCTGATCGGGCAGCGGCTGCCCGGCCTCGGCCCCGTCGTCGGCGGAGTGCTCTTCGCCCTCCCGCACATGTGCTACCCGCTGCTCGCCAGGCCCGTGCACACCGCCGTGGCCGGCCGGCCACTGCTGGGCGCGGTCACCGGACTCGGGCTGGTCGCCGTGGCCCTCGCCGGGCACTGGGGTGCCGCGACCATGGCCTCGTTCATCGCCCTGCGACTGCTGCTGGGCGCCGGGATGACCCTGGGGCTGGTGAGCCTGTCCGCGCTCGCCGCCGACGCCAGCCGGGGGCGCCGGCCCGGCCGGATGTTCGGAACCCTGGAGTTCATATCCAAGGCCGGGGCCGTCGTCGCCGGAGCGGTCGCCGCCGTCTCCAACGACGTCTGGGGCCCGGCCGCCCCCGTCGTCGCAGGATCCGCCGTCGCAGCCCTGACGGCGGTCGTCAGCACGCCCGTCCTCCTCCGCTGGAGTCGCTGAAATGTCCTCAGCCCCCTCTGCCGCCTCGCTCGCCGCCTCCTCGCGCACCCGTCCCCTGGCACCCGCGGGCGTGCCCGCCGCCGACCACGTGGTCGCCCACACGCTGCTGAACTGCCTGCTGCGCGAGGTCTCGGGCCCCGAGCACCAGACCGCCGTCACGGACGGGCACCTGCTGCTGCGGCTGCCCCGCAACGGCGCCCTGCTGCGCGTCAGGCTCCGCCGCGCCTCCCTCGTCGGCGCCCACCGTTTCACCGGGCCCGTCACCGAACAGCGCGACGGGACCTGGGCCGAGCTGCCCTGGCAGGACCTGGCCGGCTACATCCACCGCGAGCTGGAACTGCGCACCGGCGTCCGCAACGACGAATTCCTCGGCCAGGTGGCCTCCAGCCACGCCGGAGTCAGCGCCGCCCTCGCGGCCCGGCGGCCCGGCGCGGACACCGTCACCCCCGCCGGCCGCTACCTGGACTCCGAGCAGTCCCTGCTCTTCGGCCACCGCTTCCACCCCACCCCCAAGGCCCGTACCGGCGCCGCCGAGGACTGGGCCCGCTACGCCCCCGAGGCCCGCGCCCGCTTCGCCCTGCGCCACCTCGCGGTGCGCCGCGAGTTCGTCCGCGAGGAGGCCGCCGTCCCCCGGGCGCTCGACGCGTTCGACCGGCAGGGGAGCGTGCCGGAGGGGTACGTCCTGCTGCCCGCGCACCCCTGGCAGTACGGGATGCTCGCCGGGCATCCCGTACTGCGTGCCGCCCTCGGCCGGGGCGACGTCCTCGACCTCGGGCCGCGCGGAGCGGACTTCGCGCCCACGGCCTCGGTGCGCACCCTCTACGACGGCCGGGACTTCCTGAAGTTCAGCCTGAACATCCGCATCACCAACTGCCTGCGCAAGAACGCCGAGTACGAGCTGACGGGCGCCGTCGCCCTGACCCGGCTGCTGGAGCCGGTCGCCGCCGGCCTGGCCGCCCGCTTCCCCGGCGCCGAGCTGCTGCGCGAGCCCGGCTACCGCACCCTGGACCTGGGCAGCCGCGAGCTCGCCGAGGGCTTCGGCGTCATCGTCCGCGAGGGCCTCGGCGCGCGGCTGGCCCCCGGCCTGACCGCGCTGCTGGCCGCCGCCGTCGCCGACGAGTACCCCACCGGCGCGGCCCAGGTCTCCACCCTGCTGGCGGGCACGGGCCCCGAGGCCGCCCTGCAGTGGTGGGACGCCTATCTGGACCTGCTCGTGCCCCCGGTGCTGGCCGCCTACTTCGACCACGGCGTCGTCCTGGAACCGCACCTGCAGAACGTCGTCGTCGGCGTCGACGACACGGGCATGCCCCGCCAGGTCCTGCTGCGCGACCTGGAGGGCACCAAGCTGCTCCCCGAGCACCACGCGGCGGCCCTCGCCGCGCTCGGCGACGAGGTGGCCGGGCCCATGACGTACGACCGCGAGCGCGGCTGGGACCGCGTCGTGTACTGCCTGCTCGTCAACCACCTCGCCGAGATGCTCGCCGCCCTCGCCGACCGCCACCCCCACCTGGAGCCCGCCCTGTGGTCCGCCGTGCGCCGGGTCCTGGCCGGCCGGGCGGCGGCCCACGGCAATCCGCCGCTGCTGCGGGCCCTGATCGCCGGGGTGCCGCTGCCGGCCAAGGCCAATCTGCTGACGCGCTGGGAGCGCAAGGCCGACCGGTTCGCCGGTTACGTCCGCATCGGCTCGCCCCTCGTGTCGGACGTCCTCGCCGCCGTCTCCTCGGCCGCCCCCACCGGATCCTGGAGCGCCGCGCTGTGATCACCCCCCGTGCCGCCGCCCACGCCGAACGCCTGCCGGTCGGCGAGCTGCCCGCCTACGTCCACGACCTGACCGCCCTCGACGAGCACGCCCGGGCGGTACGGGCCGCCCTGCCGCCGCAGACCGAGCTGTACTACGCGGCCAAGGCCAACCCGGCCCCCGGCATCCTCAAGACCCTCGCCCCCCACGTCAGCGGGTTCGAGGTGTCCTCGGGCGGCGAACTGGCCCACGTCCGCGAGGCCGTTCCGGGCCTGCCGCTCGCCTTCGGCGGCCCCGGCAAGACCGAGGCCGAGCTGCGGCTCGCCCTCGACCTGGGAGTGGAGCGCTTCCACGCGGAGAGCGAGCGGGACCTGCGGCTGCTCGCCGCCCTCGCCGGGGAACGGCCCGACGGGCCGCCCGTGGACGTGCTGCTGCGCGTCAACCTGCCCGTCGGCGAGGGCGACCTGGGCGGCGCGGCCCTGGCCATGGGCGGCCGGCCCAGCCCGTTCGGCCTCGACCCCCACCGCGCCGGGGACTGCGTGCCCCTGATCGAGGGGCGGCTGCGCCTGCGCGGCGTCCACGCCCACCTGGCCAGCGGCCTGGACGCGACCGCCCAGCTGGCCGTCGCGGAGCGGATCACCTCCTGGGCGCGGGAGTTCGGCGACCGGCACGGCCTCGGCCCGATGGAGGTCGACGTCGGCGGCGGCATGGCCGTCGACTACGCCCGGCCGCGCACCCGCTTCGACTGGGCCGCCTACGGACAGGGACTGGCCGAACTGGCCGCGCGCCACCCCGGCGTGACGCTGCGCGTCGAGCCGGGCCGGTCGATGACGGTGTACTCGGGCTGGTACGTCACCGACGTCCTGGACGTCAAGCACAGCCACGGCGAGGCCTTCGCGGTGCTGCGCGGGGGCACCCACCACATGCGCACCCCCGCCACCAAGGGCCACGACCACCCCTTCACCGTCCTGCCCGTCGAGGAGTGGCCCCACCCCTGGCCCCGCCCGGCCGCCGTGGCCGAACCGGTGACCCTCACCGGCCAGCTCTGCACCCCCAAGGACACCCTGGCGGCCGGGATCCCGGTGGCGGAGCTGAGGGCGGGCGACCGCGTCGCCTTCGCCATGGCGGGCGCGTACGCGTGGAACATCTCGCACCACGACTTCCTGATGCACCCGAAGCCGACGTTCCACATGCTGGGTGGATCCAACGTTTGGACGTCATAGTTGGTGGATACAACTACCCTCGGTATTCATGCGAAGGGAGCCCCGTAAACCATGTGCGGCATCACCGGATGGATCTCCTACGACAACGACCTCACCACCCCCCACGCCTCCGCCACCCTCGACGCCATGACCCGGACCATGGCCTGCCGTGGCCCCGACGCCGGCGGCGTCTGGCTGGACACCCACGCCGCCCTGGGTCACCGCCGCCTCGCCGTCATCGACATCGAGGGCGGCAAGCAGCCCATGCTCGTCGCACACGACGGCCGTACGCGGCTCGCCCTCACCTACAGCGGCGAGGTCTACAACTACCGTGAATTACGCGCCCAGTTGGAGAGTCACGGCCACACCTTCCGCACCAGCAGCGACACCGAGGTCGTGCTCCACGCCTACCTCGAATGGGGCGAGGCCTTCACCGAACGCCTCAACGGCATGTACGCCTTCGCCCTGTGGGACCCGCGCACCGAGGAACTCCTCCTGGTCCGCGACCGCATGGGCATCAAACCGCTCTACTACCACCCCACCCCCGACGGGGTGCTCTTCGGCTCCGAGCCCAAGGCCATCCTCGCCCACCCCGCCGTCCGGCCCGTCGTCGACGCCGAGGGCCTCGCCGAGATGCTGGCCTTCACCAAGACCCCCGGCCACGCCGGCTACCACGGCATGTACGAACTGCGCCCCGGCCACACCGCGCGCGTCCGCCGCGGGGGCCTGACCGTCCGCCGCTACTGGGGCCTCGAGGCCCGGGAGCACACCGACGACACCACCACCACGGTCCGCCGCGTCCGCGAACTCCTCGACGACATCGTCACCCGCCAGCTCATCGCCGACGTGCCGCTGTGCACCCTGCTCTCCGGCGGACTCGACTCCTCCGCCATCACCGCCCTCGCCGCCAAGGGTCTGGCGGAGGCCGGGCACGGTCCGGTGCGCTCCTTCTCCGTGGACTTCGCCGGCCAGACCGAGAACTTCAAGGCCGACCTGCTGCGCCCCACCCCCGACGGCCCCTACGCCCACGCCCTCGCCGAGCACGTCCGCTCCGACCACAGCGACATCGTCCTCGACACGGCCGCCCTGATGAACCGCGCCAACCGCGACGCCATACTCAGAGCCCGCGACCTGCCCACCGCCGGCTTCGGCGACGGCGACGTCTCGCTCTACCTCCTCTTCAAGGCCATCCGCGAACAGTCCACGGTCGCGCTGTCCGGGGAGTCCGCGGACGAGGTCTTCGGCGGCTACCGCTGGTTCCACGACCCCGAGTGCGTCCAGGCCGACACCTTCCCCTGGCTCGCCGCGGGCGTCGCCGACACCTTCTCCGGGCCCGCCAGCGGCGGGCGGACCGCGCTCCTCGACAAGGGCCTCCTCGCCAAGGTCGACATGCCCGGCCACGAACGGCAGCGCTACCACGAGGCCCTCACCGAAGTGCCCCGGCTGGCCGGCGAGAGCGGACTGCAGGCCCGGATGCGCGAGATCAGCTACCTCCACCTCACCCGCTTCGTCCAGCTCCTGCTCGACCGCAAGGACCGGGCCAGCATGGCCGTCGGCCTGGAGGTGCGCGTCCCCTTCTGCGACCACCGGCTCGTCGAATACGTCTTCAACACCCCCTGGGCCATGAAGACCTTCGACGGCCGCGAGAAGTCCCTGCTGCGCGCCGCCACCCGCGACCTGCTGCCGGACGCCGTCGCCGACCGCGTCAAGAGCCCCTACCCCAGCACCCAGGACCCCCGCTACGCCGACGCCCTGCGCGCCGCGCTCGGCGAACTCCTGGCCGACAAGGAAGCGCCCGTACGCCCGCTGCTCGACGCCCCCACCGTCGCCGAGGCCCTGGATGAGCGTGCGGGGGAATCGTTCCGGACCGCCACCGAGGTGGTCCTCAACCTCAACACCTGGCTCACCGAGTACGGCACCGAGCTGCGCCTCTAGCGGGCCTGCGGCCACGGCGGGCCCGCCTGACGCACAATGGACCCACCGTAGTTCTCACCAGGAGTCCCACCGTGGCCTTGCAGCTGACCGTCGACCAGGACGCCGCCGAACCCCCGTACGAGCAGATCCGGGCCGGCATCGCCGAGCGCGCCCGCGCGGGGGAGCTCCCGGTCGGCTACAAGCTGCCGACCGTCCGCGGCTTCGCCGAGGAGCTGGGCCTGGCCGCGAACACGGTCGCCAAGGCGTACCGCGCGCTGGAGGCGGACGGGGTCATCGAGACCCGGGGGCGGAACGGCACGTTCATCGCCGCCCCCGGGGACACCGCCGCCCGCGAGGCGGCCGCGGCGGCGGTCGCCTTCGCCCAGCGGGCCCACCGGCTGGGGCTGGACCACGACGCGGCGCTGGCGGCGGCGGGCGAAGCGCTCCGGGCGGTGTACGGCGACTGACGGGGCCGCGCCCCGGGACTGTGGGCCATCCGGCTGAATATGGCCCGCGAGCCCCCGGCCTTCTGTGGTTCGCCGGGACCATGAGGGACAACCGCAGCACGATACGTCCGGGAACAACGGACGGACCAGGCAAGGAGCGTCGTGAGAAGACTCGTGCGGGTGGTGACCCTCGCCGGGACCTGCGGTCTGGTGCTGTCCGGCACCGGGGCCGGCAGCGCGGAGGCGCAGACGCAGACCAATCCGGGCTCCCTGCTGGCCGCGGTGGCGGGCGCCGACGTCGGCACCCTCGCCGAGACGGTGTCCGGTGTGGTCTGCAACAACCGGCTGGCCGACTTCCACTACAAGTCGCCGGTGTCCCGCTCGCCGCACCCTTGCGTCAACGGTCCGGTCCAGAGCGGGAACAGCGAGAACAGCAACAACTTCATCAACCACGGGAACCCCGTGGACAGCGGGAACATCGAGACCGCCGCCGGCTCCACCAACAGCCTCAACGACGTCAAGGGGGCGCAGCAGAACAGCCCGCACGACATCTCCACGACCCACCCGGTCATCTTCCCCTAGGCGGATCCGGTCCGGACCCCGCCGTCCGGCCCGCCCCGGAAATCGCCTCAGGCCCCGGTCTCCCGGGGCCTGAGGCGTTTCGCGGGCGCTGCCGCCGCCGGCTCAGAGGTGGAGCTCACCGCCCTTGCCGAGCTGCCTCTGGTGGTTGGAGCTGCCCGCCGCGGCACCCGTACCGGAGGAGCCGGAGTTCGTGGAACCGCTGTTGTCCACGGGGCTGCCGCTGTCGCTGGGGTTCCCGTTGATCCGGACGTTCTGCGAGTTGCTGCTGTTGCCGCTGTTGACGGGGCCGTTGACACAGGCCCGGGCGCGGCCCTCGCAGGAGAATCCGGCGTGGAAGCGGACGAACGTGTCGCCGCCGGCGCTGAACGGTCCGTCGCCGCCCCAGGCCATGGCGGGCGATGCCCCGCCCCCGACCAGAAGCAGGCCGCACAGGCCCGCGGTCGCCGTCCTGATGGGACTGATGCTCTTCACTGTGTGGTCCTGACCCTCGGAGGTTGGTCAATCCCCCTTGCTACCGGGAGCGCCGGTGCGGGCCAAGCCTGAGGGGCACGCGGTCACCCTCTCCGACCACCGTATTCACCGTGACTGCCTAGTCCGTCATCGAGCTAGTCCACCATCGAGAGCCAGGAGCCGATCAGGGCCACCACGATGATCACGGTGACGGCCTGGAGCTGGGCGCCCTTGGACAGGGCGTTGTCCGGGCTGCTGCCGTGCTCCGCCGCGTACCGGGCCTTCTCCCTCAGCTCCGCGCGGCGTCCCAGGAAGCCGAGCGGAAAGCCGACGAGGGCCGCGGTGTAAAG
The DNA here is from genome assembly GCF_042892945.1 of Streptomyces sp. NPDC001678. NCBI lineage: Bacteria > Bacillati > Actinomycetota > Actinomycetes > Kitasatosporales > Streptomycetaceae > Streptomyces > Streptomyces sp. NPDC001678. Next base: position 96,506 of record NZ_JBIAUP010000005.1, read on the forward strand.
CGGCAGGGAGACCTCGGCGCCGTGGTGCTTCACCAGAGCGCTCACCGCCACGAGCAGGACCGCCGCGAACGGGGCGAGGGAGATCCGGATCCGGTACCGCCGGTTCGGCATGAGCGGGACGAAGAAGGCCAGGAACGCGAACGTCGCCGCGACGGCGACGGCCCACCAGGCGGTCAGGGGTATGACGGGAGGCTGGGGCATGACTCTTCCTTGACTCTGTGGGGCCCGGCGAGCCGGGCCCCACAGTCGTTCTCTTCGGTCGGATCGTTCCGCCGGAGGCCGGTCAGGCTACCAAGTGAACCAGCCGACGACCGGGGAGATCGCCTGCTGTACGGCGTGCACTCCGCGCTCCACCTTCGAGAGCTGGGTGATGCCCTTGATGACCGGGACGCCGAACTTGATGGCATTGCTGGCGAGGTTGCCGACGCCGCCCAGTGCCATACCGGTGACGGCGCTGATCATGTTCGAGTTGCCGAAGCCGTCCGCGTACCAGGACAGCCCGGCGCTGATGCCACCGGCGATCATCGACGCCGCGCCGAGCACGGGGGTGACGACGACGTCGGCACCCGGGATGAAGGCCGAGATCGCGGCCGCCGTCCCGATGACCGTGCTCGCGCGGTTCAGCCACTTCGCCCCGCTGCGCGCCCAGCCCTTGCCGTCGTCGCCCTTGTCGCCGGCGTTCTTGCCGTCGCTGGTCGGCGCGGTGGACGAGCCGTGCTGGTCGTACTTGGGGTCGTTGGACGGGTCGACGTTCTTCTTCGCGTTCTCCCGGGCCTGCTCCGCCGCACGGGCGGCCTCGGCGGCCGCCTCCTGCCGGCGCTTCTCGATGACGACGCTCTGCGCCTCGGACGACGCCTTGGCGGCGGCGTCGCGGTCGCGGCCGGCCTGGGTGGCCGACGCGGCGGCACTGGCCGCCGAAGCCTTGGCGCTGTCGGCCGAGTCCACGGCCGCGGCGGCGGAGTTCTCCGCCTGGCTGGCCGAGTAGTTGGCCTGGCGGCTGGCCTGGCGGGCCGTCGCGGCGGCGTTCTTGGCCTTCTCCGCCGACGCGGCAGCGGCGGCGGCCGAGTTGTCGGCCTCCTTGGCCTTGTCGCGGGCCTTGTCGGCGTAGTCGTTGGCCTCGGTGGCCGACTTCTTCGCCTTCTCGGCCCAGTCGGCGGCCTCATTGGCCTTGTTCCGGGCGTTGGCGGCCACCTTGGACGCCGTGTAGGCGTTCTCGTTGGCGTCGGCGGCGGCGCTCGCGGCCTTGGCGATCAGGGCCTGGACGGACGCGACGTGCGTGGCGGTGTCCTGGTCCTTCTGGGCGGCCCGGTACTGGACGCGCGTGACGAAGTCGTGCTGCATCCAGGCGGAACCGGCCATCGCGACCTGCGCGGCGGCCTGCACGTTGGCGGCGCCGGTGTTCATGACGCGGAGCGTCTCGACCCGGTCGTCCTCCATCTGGGCCTGACGGTAGCCGCTGCTCAGGAAGGCGTACAGGGCCTTGACGCCGCCGTCGCTCAGAGCGGCGTTGCCGGCGTCCTTGACGGCCTTGCCGGCGCCGTTCATGAGCTTGAGGGTCTGGACGCGGTAGTCCTCGACCTGGACGTCGTAGGCACCCTTGGTGAGGAACTTCTCCGCCGCGTCCGGGTCGTCGCTCTGGAGCGACTTGGCGGCCGCGTCGGCGAGAGCCGGGCCGCCGACCTTGGCGAGGGCGAACACCTTCTCCCGGTCGTCCTGGCGCTGGGCCTGCTTGAAGTCCGTCTTCGCCCAGGCGACGACGGCCTCGTCGGTGCCGGACAGCGCGGTCTCGGCCGCGGAGCGCGTCCAGGCCCCGGTGTTGTCCAGCAGGTTGACGGCGGCCTTGCGGCCGAGGTCGGCCGCGGACTTGGTGTCGATGCCGGAGGCGGCGGCCTTCGTCACGAGCTGCTTGGTGTCGTCGTCCATCTGGGCCGACTGGTTCTGCAGCTGCTTGATGAAGTCCGTGCCGTCCTGGTCGGCCTTCGCGGCCGTCTTGGCCTCTTCGATGCCGAGCTGGGTGTTGGCGTCGAGCTCCGCCTTCTCGCTGTCGCGGGCGAGCTTCTCGGTCTTCTGCGCCTGCTCGACCGCGTTGGACGCCACCTTGGCGGCATCGATGGCGTTGTTGGCGTGCTCGGTCGCCTTGTTGGCCCAGTCCTGCGCCTGGCCGGCTTCGTCGGCCGCCTTGTCGGCAGCGGCGGCGGCCTTCTCCGCGTGGTCGGCGGCGTCATTGGCGGCCTGGTGCGCCTCGCGCGCGGCGGAGGCGGCCTGCGAGGCGAGCGACTGGGCGCGACCGGCGGCCGCGGTGGCCGTGTCGGCCGCGCCCTGGGCGACGTTGGCGGCCTCGCGCGCCCGGCGGGCCTGCGCCTGCGCCACACCGGCGGAGGCGGCGGCGTCCGCGGAGGCGGCGGCAGCGGCGGCGGAGTTCTGCGCGGCACGCGCGGCGGCGGCACCGGCGCTGCCGGCGGCGGCGCTGGCGTCGGCCGCGTGGACGGCGGCCTCGGCGGCGGTACGCGCCCCCTTCGCCGCGTCACGGGCGGCCTCGGCGGCCCGGCGGGCGTTCCCGGCCTCGGAGGCGTTCCCGGCGGCAGCGGCGGCGGCGTTGTAGGCGCGCGAGGCGGCCTGGCCGGCGGCAGCGGCGGCGGAGGCGGCGGCCTGGGCGGCGCTCGCGGCCGTACGGGCGGCGGAGACGGCGGTGTTGGACGCCTGGATGGCGGTCCGTGCCGCGGCGGCGGCGCCCTCGGCGGCCTGGGCGGCGCGGTTGGCGGCGTTCCCGGCGTCCTCGAGGCTGTCCTTGGCGGCGGCTGCCTCCTTGGCGGCCTTGAGCGCGGCCTCCTTGGCCTTCGCCGCGGCCTCCTCGGCCCGTGCGCCGGCCTCCTTGGCCGCGTCGGTCTCGGCCTTGGCCCGCTTGCCGGCCTGCTCGGCGACCTGCGCCAGCGCGCCGACCGTCGCGCTCTCCTGGTCCCGGCTGCGGGCCAGGTACTGCCCGCGCTCCAGGAACTCCCGGCGGTCGTCGGCCGTGCCCTGCATGGCCCGGTCGCCGAGCTTCTTCACCTCGGGGCCGCCGGCCTGCATGATCTTCAGGACCTGGACCCGGTCGTCCTCCTCCTGGGCCGTGAAGCGACCCTTGCTGAGGAAGGCGTCCAGCGCGTCGGCGGAACCGCTGTCGAGGGCCTTCTGGCCCGCGTCGCGGACGGCCTTCTCGCCGTTGTTCATCGCCGTCAGCACGGCGACGCGGCGGTCGTCGTCCAGCGGGTTCTTGTAGCCGTTCTTGACGAACTCGTGGATGTCCGCGTCACTGCCGCTCAGCGCCTTGGACGCGGCGTCGCGCACGCCCTTGCCGGAGGAGCTGAGCATCTTCAGGACGGCGAACCGCTCGTCCTCGGCCGTCGCCCGGTCGAGCCCCTTCTGGAGAAAGGAGCGAAGGTCCGTCTCCGAACCGAGCAGGGCCTTCGTCGCGGCGTCCTTGGTCGCGATGCCCCCCAGGCGATACGCGTCGACCACCTGCGCCCGCGCGTCCGCCGGCAGCGCGGGGCCGTCCGCGTCGGCCGGAACGGCCTGGGCCACGGTGGTGCCGAACACCGTCGCGGCCAGCGTCAGGGAGGTGAGGGCGAGAAGTCTTGTACGCCCCTGCCGCGTGAGCGGCTGACGTGCTATCGGTCTCTTGCTGGTCATATCCCCTCAAAATTCCGCCGGGTTTAGTCAACAACCCGTCATGAAGCAGCAGATGCCGCCACATCGGCGTGATCGTATGGGCGGAATCTTGATTCCGGATCTTGCGGGGCGGGGCCTTCGGTGCTCGTGCGAGAAGGCCCCGAGCGCCGTCGGGCCAGTCGTGGAGCCGCGGCGAGCCGGGTGCGCGGTCCGGGGTTCCCGGCCGGGCGCCCGGCTCGCGTGTGCGATCTTTTATGGTTTATTTACGGGAGTTCGGTGATTGCATTGGGCAGTACCGGAATCGGAGGATCCAATTCCGGAATAAGCCGCCCTTACCTCGGTGACCCGTTGACGACGAGCTCGATGCCACCGTGCGTGCCTTCGCGGTCTATACGCGGCCACAGGCCCACATTGCCGTTGTTCCAGATGATCAGGGCGTCGGTGGGGTCGCGGTACTGGGCATCGGCGAAGACCCCGGTGGTCATCAGCCGGACGTTCTTCCACGCCGAACCCGCCTCCCGGATGTTGTTGGGGAACTCCCAACCCTTGTCACCGTCGGGAAGCGGGTACATCGTTGTCTGGCCATTGCTGAACTGGACGAGCACCCTGTCGACCTCCCAGGAATGCCCCCAAGCCCCAGTGCCGATCTGTGTGGCGTCGGTCCACGTCTTGTCCGCCTTCGAGAGCTGTTTCCAGCCGCTCAGTCCCTTGGAATGGATGTCGGTGTACATCGACGTGGAGCCGTTCTCCCATACGACCAGCAGGTCGTCCCGGAGGCCGTTCTCCGTGAACCGGCCGGTCGTGATCAGCCGGGCGTTCTTCCAGAAGGGGTTGTCCCCGCCGCCCGCGCGCAGCGTCTTCTCGTCGTGTGTGCCGAACTGGTCCAGGTAGGTGTACTCGGTGACCCCGCCGTCGGCCCAGCGCACCACGAGCCCGTCCGTACCGTACGCGCCCCCTTGGTCCGTGAACCGGCCGCCGGTGATGGCACGAGCGTCCTTCCAGCGGCTTCCGGAGCCGGCAAGCTTGTGCTCGGCCGCGAAGGGCGCTCCGGTGTCCGAGTTGCCGTTGCCCTGGAACAGGCTGGCCGAGCCGTCCTTCCAGATCACGAACAGGTCCATACGGCTCCGACCCGGCTGGCCCATGAAGTAGCCGGGCGTGAGAAGGCGCGCGTCGTCCCACGAACGTTCGGACAGCACGAAGTTGCTACCCGCGTTCGCGATCCAGTCCTGGATGTCGTCCACGCGAGTGGCCGGAACGTTCTGGCAGCCACCCTGCCATGACGGGCCATTGATCGCGACGAGTTCGAGACCCTCGGAGGTTTGCTTGTGCACCGGGGCTCCGGTATCTCCCTCGCACACCGCGGTATCGGTCGGCTTGCGTCCTATGAGGTCGACCGTGGTGTCCTTCACCTGGCCGAGGCGAACGGGAAAGGTCTGCAGGCGGTGGGGCTTCTCCCCGTCCTGGGCATGTCCGAATCTGGCGAGGGTGACGTCCGATTTCGCCGGGACAGTACCGGGAGAGAGGTAGCCCTCGTTCCGCGCGAGCTCGACCATCACGACGTCCCGGTCGTTACGGGGAACAAGGTTGATGGCCTCGACGCGCGCGGGCTTCTCCGAGAGATCGGCTCCACCGAGTCCGCCAAGGATGACAGTGGTCTTCAACTTCGGCGGGCCGGCGGGGATGTGAAACCCCTTGGCAGGATCGTCGGCGAAGCAACTCGCGGCGGTGAGCACATGCCAAAAGTCCACCCGCGTGCCGGTGCAGCTGCGCTGACCTCCGATGTCCAGCTTCGCCATGTAGCTGTACTGGGATTCGCTGTCTTTCGCCTCTTCGGCGCTCGCCGGCGTTGCGGCCAGCCCGCCACCTGAGATCGCGACTCCGAGCAGCCCCGCTGCCCACCTCGCGCGCACGCGTCTGCCCAACATATGTCTCCTCAAGAAAATCAGGGCCGTAAAAGCCGAAGGAGCCCGGCCGGCGGATCCGGCCGGGCTCCCGTGTCCCACGGAGTGGGGAAGGGTCAGCTGACGAGCTCGATGCCGCCGTGGGTGCCGTCCGCGTCGACGGCGGGGAAGATGCCCAGGTTGCCGTTGTTCCAGCTGATCAGGATGTCGTTCACCTTGTTGCTGTTGTTGGCGAACGAGCCGGCGACCATGGTCTGCATGTTCTTCCAGGGGGAGCCGGCCTCACGGATCTTGGTGTAGCCGTGGAAGCCCTTGGTGTCGACGCCCTGGTAGATCCTGGTCTCGCCGCTCTCCCACTGGACGATCATGTCGGAGGTCGACTTGCCCGTGAAGTCGCCCGCGCTGATCTGCAGGGCGCCGTCCCAGGACTTGCTGGCCTCGGTGAGCTGGACGTGCCCGTTCAGGCCCTTGGTGTGGATGTCCGTCTGCATGGAAGTGGAGCCGTTCGCCCACAGCACGAGGACGTCGTCGCGCTGGCCGTTGCCGGTGAACTTTCCGGCCGTCACCATGCGGGCGTTCTTCCAGAAGGGGTTGGGGTTGTCCTTCTCGCCCTTCTGCAGCTTCGTCTCGCCGTGGGCGCCCTTCTCGTCGAGGTGGGCGTACTCGGTCACCTCGCCGTCCTTCCAGACGACGAAGAGCCCGTCGCGGCCGTCGCCCGCGAAGTCGCCGCCGGTGATGGCGCGGGCGTACTTCCAGGTGCTGTCGGCCCCGGCGATCTGGTACTCGGCCGAGAAGGGTGCCTTGGGGTCGCTGCTGTTGGAGCCCTGGTACAGGCTGGCCGAGCCGTCCTTCCAGATGACGAACAGGTCCATGTAGCGCTTGCCGCCGGACGGGCCGGTGAAGTAGCCGGACGCGGTGTAGGCGGCGTTCTTCCAGTCCTTGCGGGGCAGGACCGTGCTGGCGGCGGTGGACTGGACCCAGTCGGCGACGTCGTCGACGCGGGTGCCGGTGGCGCCCTTGCGGGTCTCGCTCTCCTCGGTACCCCAGCAACCCGCCTGCCAGAACGTGGAGTTGATGGCGACGATCTCGGCCTTGCCGCCCTTCTCCCGGAAGGCGGGGGAGCCGGTGTCGCCCTTGCAGAGGGCGGTGCCGGAGTCCTTGCCCGCGAGATCGAGGGAGGTGCCGGAGACGGCGGAGACACCGAAGGCGGCGGAGTGCAGCCGGTCGGGGGCCCACTCGTCCTTGGTACGGCCGTAGCCGACGGTGCGCAGGTCCTCGCCCTGGCGGGGCTCGGAGGTGGCCACGGACGCGGGCGTCACGCCGGTCACCGGCTTGGCGAGCTTGACCATGACCAGGTCGCGGTCGCCGCGCGGTACGAGCTCGACGGCGCCGACCGTCGCGCCGGCGGTGCCCGAAAGGTCGGTGCGGCCCACGGTGACGGTGGTCTTCATCTTCGGGGCGCCGCCGGTGATGCGGTAGCCCTGTGAGGGGTCGTCGGCGAAGCAGCTCGCGGCGGTGAGCACCCACTGGCTCTCCACCAGCGCACCCGTGCAGGCGCGCTTGCCGCCGATGTCGAGCTTCGCTGTGAACTGGTACTGACCGTCCTTGGCTTCGTCACCGACGACGGCGTGCGCCTGCGTGCCGGCCAGGACGCCCGTGGCGACGGACGTGGCGAGGAGACCTGCTATCCACGCGGCGCGTGGACCTTTGCCAGACATGAGGATTCCTTCGGTGTCGTGAGAACTGCGGAACGTGAGGGAGGGCGGGCCGGATGCCGTGGGGCCGCCGGTCGCCGGAGGGAGCGGATGCCGCCCGGCCGCCTACTTCTTGGCGACGATCTCCAGCAGGTCGAACGTGCGGCCCTGCGGGTCGACGGTCTCACCAACGCCGGTCCACGCGTTCTTGTCCAGGTCGAAGGACTTCTCCTGGTTGGCCGTCACCATGTTGAGCTTGACGGCGTAGCTGTTGACACCCTTGGCGTTGGCGCCGTAGACGGAGGGGAGCTCCAGGCTCAGGAAGCCGGACTTGCCGGTGACGCGGAAGCAGAACAGGCCCTGGCCGACCGTGTCCCTCTCCTGCATGCCGCGCGCCTTCACCTCGATCACGTCGGTCCGGCCGTCGCAGGCGACGAGCATGATGTGGCCGTCACCGCGCTTGAGCTTGATGCCCCGCTCCTTGAAGATCTTGTCTGCCTGCGGGTACTCGAAGTCCTCGACACCGGTGGGCGCGGAGTCGGCGGCCATCGCGGCGGTGGAGCCGGTCATGGCGGTGACGGCGACGACGACGCCGGTGGCCAGCAGCCGGGAGAACAGCTTCATTGGTCTGATTCCTTGCCCCTCATACGCAACAACGACAGAAAAAACGCACGGTCGTGCTGCCTGTCCGGCAAGGAACCCGGACGGTGTGGTCTGCCCCCCCGGTGACCCTGTCAGTCCTGACGGCGCGTCAATCGCCCCCTGCGCTCGGACCGGCGAGCTATTGATATCACCTGAGCGTGTTGTCCGGAAAATCGCGTTGACGCCGATATTTGGCAGCCTGCGTGGCTGGTTCTCTACGGGTGCATCGACCGCTCTGTAGGGAGACGCCGGAGAAGATACCAGACTGCCGGTTTGGGCTATACGATCTTGATCGCGGTGCAGTCTTTGCTGCTTCGTGACGGGTTGATGACCGAACCCGGTGATTTTTGAGGGGATATGACCAGTAAACGACTGATAGCCCATCAGCCGCGCACACGGCAGGTGGGCAGGAGACTCGCGGCCTTGACGTCCTTGACGCTGGCCGTGACGGTGTTCGGCACCACCGTGGCCCAGGCCGCGCCGGCCGAACCCGCAGGTCCGGGGCTTCCGGCGGACGCGCGTGCGCAGGTGGTCGAGGCCTACCGGGCCGGCGGGCCGACGACCAAGGACGCCGCAGCGAAGGCCCTCCTCGGTTCCGACGCGGACATCAGCGCGTTCCTCCAGAAGGGGCTCGACCGGGCGACGGCCGAGGACGAGCGGTTCGCCGTCCTACAGATGCTCGGCTACTCCGGCCAGGGTGTACGGGACGCCGCGTCGAAGGCGTTGAGCGGCTCGGACGCGGACATCCACGAGTTCGTCAAGAACGGCTACAAGAACCCGCTGGACGACGACCGCCACATCGCGGTCCTGGCGGCCATGAACAATGGCGAGAAGGCGGTCCGGGACGCGGGCCAGAAGGCCCTCGAAGACGGTTCCGCCAAGGCCCTCGACGGCTTCCTCACCGAGGGCCGGTTCACCGCCCAGGAGGAGGACGACCGCGTCCAGGTCCTGAAGATCCTCACGGCCGGTGGCCCCGAGGTGAAGAAGCTCGGCGACCGGGCCATGCAGGGCACGGCCGACGACCGCCGGGAGTTCCTGGAGCGCGGCCAGTACCTGGCCCGCAGCCGGGACCAGGAGAGTGCGACCGTCTCCCAGCTGGCCCAGGTGGCCCTGAAGGCCGGCAAGCGCGCCAAGATCGAGACCGACGCGGCCAAGGAAGCCGGCAAGCGGGCCGACGCGGCCGCGGCCGCGGCCAAGGAGGCCGCGCAGAACGCCGCCAAGGAAGCCGCCGCGGCCAAGGACAGCCTTGAGGACACCGCGCGGGCCGCCAACCGCGCGGCGGAGGCCGCCAAGGGCGCGGCCGCCGCCGCGCGGACCGCGATCCAGGCGTCCAACACCGCGCTCGCCGCCGCCCGTACGGCCGCCGAAGCCGCGCAGGCCGCCGCTGCCGCCGCGGCGGCAGCAGGCCAGGCCGCCGCTCGCGCCTACAACGCCGCCGTCGCGGCCGGCAAGAACGCCGCCGATGCCGGCGACGCCCGCCGGGCCGCCGAGGCCGCCCGGGACGCGGCGGATGGCGCCGAGACCGCCGCCGGTGCCGCCCTCCAGGCGGCCGAGGCCAGTGAGGAGGCCGGCAAGGCAGGTGTCGCGGCCGCCCACGCCGCACAGAACGCCGCGGCCGCCGCCATCGCGTCGGCCGAGGCCAGCAGCTACGCGGGTGTGGCCACCGAGCAGGCGCGCCGGGCCCGCGAGGCCGCCGCCGTCGCCACCAGCGCGGCGAACACCGCGACCGAGGCGGCCAACCGCGCCCAGGCGCTCGCCGCCCAGTCGGCCTCCGCCGCACGCGACGCGCACAAGGCGGCCAAGAGCGCCGCCGACCACGCGAGGAAGGCCGCCGCCGCCGCGGACAAGGCCGCCGCCGAGGCCGGCAAGGCCCAGGACTGGGCGAACAAGGCCACCGAGCACGCCAACAACGCCATTGACGCGGCCAAGACGGCATCCGACGCGGTCGAGCAGGCGCAGAAGGTCGAGAAGCTCGCGCGCGAGACGGAAGCGGCGCGGCTCGCGGCCGACAAGCAGCGGGCCGTGAAGGAGGCGGAAGCCGCCAAGACCGCCGACAAGGAAGCCCGCGACCAGGCCGAGACCCTGCGCACGCAGGCGACCGCCGCCGACGCCGAGACCAGGGAACTGCTGGCGAAGGCCGCCGCCTCGAACGACACCAGGACCGTGGCCGAGCTGGGCCGGAAGGCCGCCGTCAAGCTGCTGGAGAGCACCGGCGCCTGGACTCGCGGGTCCGCCGCGACCGCACTTTCCGGTACGGACAGCTCCGTCGTCAACTGGGTCCGGGCGGACTACAAGAAGGCCACGCAGCTGGACGACCGCGAAAAGGTCCTCTACGCCGTGAAACTGGGCGGTACTGGTCTGGCCCAGGCGTCGCAGAAGGTCCTGGAGAGCGACGATCCCGCCCGGGTCGAGAAGTTCCTCACCGAGGACATCTACACCGTCCAGGCCGACGACTACCGCGTCCAGGTCCTCAAGCTCATGAACGGCGCGGGCAAGGCGGTCAAGAAGGCGGGCGACGCCGCGCTGAGCGACGGCAGCGTCAAGGCATTGATCACGTTCATGCTGACCGGCTACCAGGAGGCCCTCAAGGAGGACGACGAGGTCGAGACGTTCCGGATCAAGAGCGCGGGCGGGGCCACTGTCGCGGCCGCCGCCGATGTCGCGCTGTCCGGTCCCTCGCGGATGCAGCACGAGTTCGTCGCCCGGGGCCAGTACAAGGCGGCCCAGCTCGACGCGGACACCGCCACCCACGTGGCCTCCGTCCAGTCCGTGATCGCCTCCGCCGCACGCAACGCGGCCGTTGCCGGCCAGAACGCCTCGCTGGCGTACTCCGTGGCCTTGAACGCCCGTGGCAAGGCCACGGAGGCCGCCAAGTGGGCCGAGAAGGCACGCGCCTCGGCCAACGAGGCCAAGGGCTACTCCGACGAGGCGCAGAAGAAGGCCAAGGAGGCCGACGCCTCAGCGGCCTCCGCGGCCGAATCCGCCAAGAAGGCCACCGCCGCGGCGGCGACGGCCCGCCAGGCCAGCCGCCAGGCCAACTACTCGGCGAACCAGGCGACCGTGTCGGCTCAGCAAGCCGTGAATTCCGCGGAGCGCGCCCGCGCGTCTGCCGCCAGCGCCCGCCAGTCGTCCTTCGAGGCAAAGCAGGACGAAGCCGCCGCCTCCGCCGCCGCGAGCGAAGCCCAGGCGATCGCGTTCGTGAAGCGTCAGCAGGAGATGATCGAGGCCGCGACCAAGGCCGTGGGCGAGCTCGCGGAAAAGGTCAAGAACGGGCTCAGCAACTTCTGGGACACTCCGGACAGCGACCAGGTCATCCAGGTCGACCTCGCCAGCTTCAAGGACGACAACCCCACCTGCCGGAACGAGCTGTCGTGCAAGTGGGCGAAGCACTTGGAAACCGCGGGTGTCTGGACGGGAGGAGCCGCACTCTTCACGCTTGCCATCCCTCCGTTCTGGGAGGCTACCCCCTTTCTCGGCACCGCATCGTTTTTGTCCTTCTCCGCCAGCACCCTCTTCACCGGGGTCGGATACGGGTGGACGAGCTCCGAGTTCAAGTCGAGTGTCGGTGGCGTCGCCCTGAGTCTCATCCTGGGCGGGCAGTCCAAGTTGGTGAGCAGGATCCCCGAGGTCGGTGCGGGGGTGAAGAAGGGCGCGGACATACTTTACGAGGGTGCCTCGGACCTGATCGGTATCGTCTCCAGCTCCCGCTGGAATCCTTTCAATTGATTGTGGGGCCCTCGCAGAGGGCCCCACAGGCCAAGGAAGTGACGTGCACGCTCCCTCTGTTCCCCTGACCGCCTGGTGGGCCATGGCCGTCGCCGTGACCGTGATATTTCTCGTCGTCTTCGTTCCGCTCATGCCGAATCGCAATCTTCGGATCCGGATGTGTCTCGGCCCTGTGGGCATGGCGGCCTTCATCGCCGCCGCCGCCCGCCTGACGGATACGGGCACGTCGCAGGAGACGGCGCTCCCGGTTTACGTCACCGTGGTCCTGGCATTTCTTGTGGGATTCATAGGGCGCTGGGGCGATCTGCGGGAGAAGTGCCGTGACTATGCGATCCATGGGAAGCGTCGGGAGAACTCACTCTCTCGCGGTACGTGGGTGCAGCTGACAGCGGCAGTGCTCGTCTTCCTGCCGCTCGGAGTCTGGCTCACGACGGCGAGTACGTGACGTATGCGTCGTCCTCGGACACCGGACGGGCCGATGCCGGCCGTCCGGTGTCCGAGGACGACCACGCGCGGAGACCGCCGCCCGCCGGACCACCGGGACGGGGCTTCAGCAGCGGGCGTCCCACCCGTAAAGGCCCTGCGAGGCCCTACAGGTACAGCCCCGCGTCCGACCCGTCCCGCTGGCCCGGAACCGACGCCGGAACCGTCCCGCGCCGCAGTGCGAAGAGCTCCGCGAGCGTGGCGCCCTGCCGGCCCACGCCCTCCTCGCGGCCCAGCCACCGGACGGACTCCGTCCGCGTCAGCGGGCCCACCTCGATGCGGGCCAGGCAGCGGCCCGGCCGGACCACCGCCGGATGCAGCCGTTCCAGATCCTCGTTGGTGGTGACGCCCACCAGGACGTTCCGGCCCTGCCCCAGCAGACCGTCCGTCAGGTTCAGCAGCCGCGACAGCGCCTGGCCCGCCGCGTGCCGGGCCTCGCCGCGGATCAGCTCGTCGCAGTCCTCCAGGAGCAGCAGCCGCCAGCGGCCGCCCTCCGAGCCGTCGTCCTCGCCGATCGCGATGTCCATCAGATAGCCGACGTCGTTGAGCAGCCGCTCCGGGTCCAGCACGCAGTCCACCTGGCACCAGTCGCGCCAGGAGCGGGCCAGCGTGCGCAGCGCGGAGGTCTTGCCGGTGCCCGGCGGGCCGTGCAGCAGGAGGAGACGGCCCGCGACGTCGTCCGGGGTGACCTTCATCAGACGGTCCATCGCGTCGGCCACCGGGGCCGTGTAGTTGGCGCGGACCTCCTCCCACGTGCCGGCCGAGATCGAGCGGGTCGTGCGGTGCGGACCGCGCCGGGGCGAGAGGTACCAGAAGCCCATGGAGACGTGCTCGGGCGTGGGCTCGGGATCGTCCTCGGCGCCCGCCACCGCCTGCCGCAGCACCTCCTGGGCCAGCTCGTCGCTGACGGCCGTCACCGTCACATCGGCGCTCCGCTGCCAGCGCGACACCAGCAACGACCAGCCCTCGCCCTCGGCGAGGACCGCGCCGCGGTCGTCGTCCCGCGCGGAGCGCACCACCCGGGCCCCGGGCGGCAGCAGCGTCGCCCCGGACCGGATCCGCTCCACCGAGTGCCCGCGCGCGTAAGGCTGTTCACCCCGGCCGAACGGCGCGAGGAAGAGGGCGTCCATGACGTCGGCCGGGGAGTCGCTGTCGACGTGGATCCCGATGGCCGGGGAATCGGCTGGAGAAACCGGAGAAAGGGGGCGCTCGGCACTGCGGTCGGCACACATGCGCACCATGATCCGGCACGGATCGCCCCGGCGCACCCGGGTTTTCGCCGGTTCCGCACCCGCCTGCGCCGAACGCGCCGCAGACCGATTCCGCCCCCGTTACCCTTTCCGTGATGGGACGTCATGGTGAAGGTCGGGCGTGGCGGCGGGCGAGGGGGTGGCGGTCCGGCGGGCCGTCGCGACGGCGGCGGATCGCCGCACTGCTCGCGGGCGCGCTCCTCGCCCTGGCCGCCCTGGTCACCGCGAGCGTCGAGGCCTGGCGGTCCGGGGACGGTCCCCCGGCCGCGCCCGCCGGCTCCGCGGCCTGGGTGGGCTGGGGTTTCACCCACACCCAGTACAGCGCCGACCTCGGTCAGGACGCCGCGACGGCGACCGCCGGGAAGACCCTCGCCCGCACCCCCCTGCCGCAGGACCAGCACATCATGGGCTGGGGGGTCGACAACCCCGAACCCAGACCCGGCGCGTACAACTTCACCGACCTCGACCGGCGCGTCGCGCTGATGCGGAAGACGGGCACCACGCCCGTCCTCACCCTGTGCTGCGCCCCCGACTGGATGAAAGGCGGCGGCGACCGCACCGACTGGTCCCAGAAGTCCCTGGAGAAGGCCCCCGACCGCGCCCACTACAAGGACTTCGCCGCGCTCGCCGGAAGGATCGCCAAACGCTACCCGGACGTACGCCACTTCATCGTCTGGAACGAGTTCAAGGGCTTCTACGACGATTCCAGGAACCGCTGGGACTACGAGGGGTACACCGAGCTCTACAACCTCGTCTACAAGGCGGTGAAGAAACAGAACAGCAAGGCCCTCGTGGGCGGGCCGTACGTGGTCATGGACAGCGAGGCCCCCGGCACCGGTTCCTACGACTCGAGAGTGAGGGGCGACTGGGGGTCGGTGGACCAGCGCGCGGTCGACGCCCTGGAGTACTGGACCGAGCACAAGGAGGGAGCGGACTTCGTCGTCGTCGACGGCGCCAGCTATACCCATACGGGCAGCAGAACCGTTCCCGACGAGTTCCGGGCCACACGGAAGTTCACCGACGTCACCGACTGGGTGCGCAAGACCACCGGGCTGCCGGTCTGGTGGGCCGAGTGGTACGTCGAGCCCGCCGACGAGAGCGACGCCCGCAAGACCTGGACCGAGCCCCACCGCATCGCCGTCCAGGCCACCGCGATGATGCGGATCGCCGAGGCGAACGCCGCCGCGGCCTTCTACTGGAACCCCGAGGAGGAGGGCGCCGACTGCCCCGGCTGCCTGTGGCGCAGCACCCAACTCCCGGACGGCGGCGGGCCGCTGCCCATGCTGGACCTGCTGACCCGCTTCGCCGAGGAGTTCCCGCCCGGCACCGGACTGCGCCGCATCGACGTCGGCGGCGCCGACGCCCCGGCTGTCCAGGTGATCGGCGCGGGCAGGACCGTACTCGCCGTCAATACCCTCGACCGGAAGATCACGGCTCAGGTCGACGGCCAGAGCGTCGACTTCGGCCCGTACGAAGTCCGCTGGCTCTGACCCGTTGCCCCGCACCGCGCGGGGCGGCAACACTGAAGCGGCGTCAACCGAACGGAAAGGGAGACCTCATGCCTGAAAACACGGCTCAGGCGCTGGTCATCGTCGACGCGGAGGACAACTACTACGTGCTGCCCAGGGAGGTCGTCGAGACCGCCAGGGCGGCCCCCGAGGCCAGGGAGACCATCCGCGAGCACCTGCGGGACGCCGCCCACGTCCCCCTCGCCGACGGCTACTCCTTCGCCGGGGTGCTGAACCTGACCGACGAGAACGAGATGGCCCACTACACCCCCGAGGCCTCCTGGCCGGTCGCCACCACCACCTCGTGATGGCCGGCGTCCCCCGGAGCGGCGACACCCGGATCGCCGCCCGATTACCGGGCCCCGCCGAACGGCGGGCCTTCACCGCACTCGGCTGCCTGGCCGTCGAAGGACTCTGGGACGACGGTTGCGCCGCCGCGCTGGCGCACGAGGCAGGGCGGCTGCTGCCCCGCGGCCGCCGTGCGGGCCCCGAGGGGCCGGAGCGGCCCAGCCGGCAGGCGGTCGCCGCCGACGCCCCGCTGCTGGCCCGGCTCCACCGCGCCCTCGTCCCCCTGGCGAGGGCCCTCGCCGGACGCCTCCTCGTGCCCACCTGCGCCTGGTACAACTACTACGAACAGGACGACGGCATCTGGCTCCACATCGACATCGACGCCTCCGAGCTCGCCCTCCTCACCACGGTGCTGGGCGAGGTCGGCCCCCTCCACCTCCACCCCGCGCTGCGCGGGCGCACCCAGGAACAGCTCGACGCCCTCCAACGCGCCCCGGACTGGGACCGCCAGAGCGGTACCGCCGTCCGCTACCCCCGCCGCGGGGTACTGGCCCAGCTGGGCCGGGCCGTGCCGCACCACCGGCCCGGGCGGCCCCTGGCCCGGCCGGGAGCGGTCGCCGCCCTCCACTACCGCTCACCGTTCTAGCCCCTGCCCCAGGCACACAGACAAGCGGCTCCCGCACGGAAGAGGCACTCGTGACGCACGCCCCGGTCCTTCCGCAGCCCGCCCCCGTCACCCCCGCCGCACGACGGTCCTTCGCCGACCACGGCTTCGTCCACCTCCCCGGACTGTGGGACCGCGCGCTGGCCGACGGGATGGCCCGGGAGGGCCGAGAGCGGTGGCCGCACGCCGAGATCCCCCGGCACGGCCCCCGCACCCCCGTCACCGCGCGCCGCATCACCCGCCGGGGCACACCCGCCGCGAGCGGCCCGCTGCTCGCCCGGGTGCACCTGGCGCTGACACCGGCGGCCCGGGCCCTCACGGGCCGGCTCCTCGTCCCGACCTTCGCCGCCTACGGCTACTACGAGGACGACGACGAGGTCTTCCTCCACATCGACACCGAACAGTGCGACCTGACCCTGCTGACCACGGCCTTCGGGGACGTAGGCCCCCTCCACGTCCACCCCGGCCTGATCGGCAGCACCATGGAGCGGCTCGGCGAGCTGGAGAGCGACCCCTCCTGGGACCACGCCGGCGGCATCCGCGTCGGCTACCCCGACACGGGTGCGACCGCGCTGAACGGCCATGTCCTGCCCCACCACCGCCCGGGCCGCCCCCGCCCGGGACTCCACGCGGTGGCCGCCCTGTGCTACCGCTCCCTCTTCTGACCCGGGAGGCCGACAGGACGACTCACGACAACACTGCCATCCGCCACACCAGGGACCCCAGCACCACCAGCAGCAGAGGCAACGCGAACCAGAAGGAGCCCTGAATCCACCGCAGCTGCCGCACCCCCGGCCCCGCCGCCACCCGCACCAGCTCGCGCACCGTCAGCAGCACCAGCAGCCCCGCCGCCGCGAGCGCCCCGGCCACGGTGACCGGCGTCCAAGTCACCCGGGGCCCCACCGGCCCGGGCGCGGGCTCCGGCACCGTGCCCGCCGGACGGTCCCTGAGCTCGTAGAGCACCGCGTCGTCGTTGCCGAACACCCGTCGCAGCTCCGGCCGTCCGTCCAGGGCCCGGCGCACCCGGGAGTCCCAGTCGGGCGCGTAGCCCGCGCTGAGCTCCAGATAGTCGGACTGGCCACGGTTGACCACGAGCAGGGAGCCCGGCCCCGCCTTGCGCAACGCCTCCACCAGGTCGGCCACCCGGCCGGGGTCGCGCGGGGCGAGCGTGGGCTCGTAGCGGACGCGCTCCATGTCCCGCGCGCCCCACGGCAGGGCGGGGGTGACGTTGTTGACGGTGTCGCTGCTGGTCCACAGCAGCCGTACGGTCGGCCGGTCGTGGGCGTAGACGTAGTCCATGGCGGCGACCTCGCCGGGGCGCACCCGCTCGAAGGACTCATTGCCCCAGCGGGCCACCAGGAACCCCAGGACGAGCACCAGCCCCGCCAGCAGCGCGGCCAGCGCCCCCCGGTGCGCCCGGCGGGGTGCGGCCGCCGGACGAGGGAAGAGCGCGAGCGCGGCCAGGAGGCAGGCGCCGGGCAGCGCGAACAGGAAGACGCGCAGGGCGACCTCACCGCCGTAGGACTGCATCCCGAAGGCGAGGAACGGCACACAGGTCAGGAGCAGCAGCGACAGATCGCCGATGCCCGCCCGGCGCCGCCGCCACCAGCCGAGCGCGGCGAGCCCCAGCACCCCGGCCGCCAGCGCGACCCTTACGTAGAGCACCATCTTGTGGGTGGCGCTGCCGCCCTCGATCCGGCCGGAGACGGACGAGGAGAGATTGCCGCCCAGGGAGCCCAGCCCGCCGAAGAGCTCGTCGAAGTGGCCCGACCAGTACGGCTCCGCCAGGAACCCCACCCACACCGCCAGCATCACCCCGCACAGCAGGGGCAGCCCGGTCGGGGTGAGCCGGCGGGCCAGCACCAGCGCGGTGAGCACGCCGAGCATCACGAACGGGGTGAGCTGGTGACTCGCCACCGACGCGGCGAACAGGGCGACGACCAGCCCCAGCAGGACCGCCGCCGGGCCCCGGCCGACGGGGAGGACCTCCCGCTCACCGGGCAGCAGCCGGCCGCGCAGCTGACCGGGCCAGCGGAACCACAGCAGCAGCACGGCCACGAACAGCAGATAGAAGAGGTAGTTGAGCGACTGGGGGGAGAAGTAGTCCTGGCCCACCCAGCCGCTCAGGGCGAACAGCCACAGCGCCGCCCACGTCGCCCGCCAGCCCGCCCGCACCACCCGCGTCAGCAGCAGCATCGGGGCCAGGCTCAGCAGTTGCACGGCCAGCGGCCACCAGCGCAGCACCTCGGTCAGGTCGCCCACCCCGCAGGCGCGGGCGGCGAACGCGGCCGCGGCGAAGAAACCCGGCCAGCTCCAGCGGGCGTCCAGATCGGGCACGGCGTCGCCGGTGCGGCCGATGTAGTCCAGGAAACCCAGGTGCTGCCAGGCCGTGGCGAACCGCGGGGGACCCTCCAGTACGGCGGGCACCGCGTGGAGGGACACCACCGTCGCCAGCAGCACCGTCAGCAGCAGCCACCGGCGGCACTCCGGCAGCCACAGCGCGCCCGCGAACGCCACCACCAGCAGCCCGGCCCCCAGCAGCGTGGCCACCGGCAGCACGGACACCAGCCCGAAGCCGCCCATGCCGTCCAGGTCCACCCGGCCCACGGCCGTGAGCGGCACCCAGTACAGCGCCAGCGCACAGACGAGCAACAGCGCGATCCCGGCCTCCGGCGTACGCCACCGGACGCCCGGCCAACCGGCGACCGGCCACCCGGCACCGGAGCCCGGGGGCGGCAGCGGGGCGCTCCCGGGCCTCTCCATGACCGGCAGTCCCTCCGCCGGACGGACGTCGGGCCGGCGCTCCAGATGGTCTATGTCCAGCCGGACCCCCAGCGGCAGCGTGTCGGCGTCGAGCGCCGACCGCAGCGCCCAGCGCGTACCGGTGCGCCCCTTGGCCGGCGCGGCCTCCTCGTCGTGCCGCTCGCCGCGCGGCGCCAGATCGGCCAGATCCCCGTCGGGCGCCGGGGGCTCGGCCGCCGTCCGCTCCTCCGGCGGCGCGGCCTTGAGGACGCCGCGCAGCTTCACCGCCGCGATGGAGACGATCACCGTGAGGCTGCAGATCTCCGCCACGCCCGCGCCCGTCAGCCCCATCCGGGGGAGCAGCAGCACCGTCAGCCCCAGCACCAGCACGCACAGCAGGCCCTGGAGATAGGCGAGCCCGGCCGTACGGCTCTGGGCCCGCAGCACCGCGAAGTACACCTCCATCACCACGCGCAGCGCCGCCCCCACCGCGAACCAGCGCAGCAGCGGGGTGGCCGCGTCCGCGTACCCCCGGCCGAAGACCCGCAGGATGTACGGCGCGAGGAGGAACAGCAGCACACAGACCGGCACCATGATCCTGGCCATCCGGCCCAGCGCCGCCCGGCAGTTCTCCGCCAGCCGGGCCGGGTCGTGCGAGCCCTCCACGGTCAGCGAGGCACCCATGTTGATGGCCAGCAGATTGACCGTGCCGCCGATGGTGGAGGTGATGTAGAAGTACGCGTTGTCGGCGGAGTCGATCTGCGCCGCGACGATCACCGGCACCAGATAGACCACGGCCAGCGAGAAGAGCGAGCCCGTGTAGTCCCCGGCGAGGAAACGGCCGATCTCCCGGGCGGAGACCGGCCGGGCGCTCTCCTCGGTCGCCCTGATGTGCGCGGGCACCAGCCGCCGGAACACCAGCCAGCCCAGCGGCACCACCGACACCGCGATGGAGACCACCCAGGAGACGAACACCCCGGAGGTGGGCAGCGCCACCGCCAGCGCCACCAGCAGCGCCAGCTTCACCGCCGAGAAGACCGTGTTGCCCACCGGCACCCAGAACGCGCTGCGCAGCCCGGTCAGCACCCCGTCCTGGAGGGTGAGGAGCGACCAGGCCACGACGGCGGCGATGAACCCCAGGCCGGGCAGCGGGCCGTGGAGGAAGCGGTAGGACGGCCCCCACAGGCCGAGGGTGAGCAGGAAGACGCCCGCCGCGACCGCGACGAACACGGAGCTGCCCGCGTAGGTGGCGAGGACGAGCCGGCCCGTGCGCCGTCCGGCGACCGGGATGAAACGGGCCAGGGCCCCGGTCAGGGTGACGGCGGTCAGCCCGGCGATGAGCTTCATCGCGGCGATGGCCGCCGAGCCCTGGCCGACCGAGTCCTCGGTGTAGTAGTGGGCGGCGATCAGCCAGAAGCCCAGTCCGAGGACGGCGCTGATGCCCGTGTTGAGCATCAGCGCGAAGGCGTTGCGGAACAGCGGACTGCCGACGCCCCGCCCGGGCAGCCGCAGTCGCCGGGCTGTCGGCTCCACGGCTCGTTCCTCGGTTCGTTCCTCGATCCGGGCGGACGTGTCAGACACGGGCTTCGGTCGCTTTCCTGTTCCTGGTGGCGCGCTCTGCGGTGAGGCGGCGGCCGGCGCCGTAGAGGCCACGGCCTCTGCGGAGCACGGCGTAGCCCTTGGTCAGCGCCCGGTCCCGGGCGAACAGCCGGCCGATCCCCCGGCCCTCGACGAGCCGTTCGAACTCGTCGATGCCGGTGGAGCGGCGCACGGTCACCCGCTCCAGGGCGTACGGGCCCTGGGAGCGCCGGGCCAGGGAATTCCCCACGGCCAGCGAGATCCCGAACCCGGCCGCGCGCACGGTATCGCGCACCCGGCGGCTGGAGTAGCCGTAGGGATAGGCGAACGACACGGGTGGGTGACCCAGTTCGGCGGTGAGCAGGTCGTGGCAGTGCCGTACCTCGTACCACAGGGGCCCGTCGCGCAGCTGGTCGAGCTGGGGGTGGGTGTGGCTGTGCCCGCCGATCTCCACGCCCGCCGCCGCCAGCTCCCGGAGCTGGTCCCAGCTCAGCATCAGGTCCAGGGCGCCGCCGGTCTCGTGGGCGCCCCGCAGCCAGCCGGTCGAGGCGAACAGGGTGGCGGGGAAGCCGTGTTCGGACAGGGCGGGGAGGGCGTAGCGGTGGACGCCCTCGTAGCCGTCGTCGAAGGTGATCAGCAGGGGTCTGGGGGGCAGCGGGCCGCCGCCGCGCCAGGCGGCGGCCAGCCGCGCGGTGGTCACCGGGGTGAAGCC
Organism: Streptomyces sp. NPDC001678; assembly: GCF_042892945.1. Lineage (NCBI taxonomy): Bacteria > Bacillati > Actinomycetota > Actinomycetes > Kitasatosporales > Streptomycetaceae > Streptomyces > Streptomyces sp. NPDC001678. The sequence continues at coordinate 117,342 of NZ_JBIAUP010000005.1, forward strand.
GTGGTCGGCCAGCACCCGCATCTGCTCGGCGAATGCCCCGGGGGACACCGACAGCCCGTACGCGGCCCGGGCCGGCGCGTGGGCCACCGCGTGGTACATCAGGATCGGCACCGGGCCGCCACTCATCCGCCCGCCCCCTCGCACGCCGGCGCGGCCCCGGCGTCCGGCGCGGCTCCGCCCTCCTCCGGCGCTCGGCCATCCGACGCGCGCCTTCCGCCCGGCGCCGCCACCCCGCCGTCCGGCGGCGCCGCCGGCTTCGCCACGGCGAAGCTGGAGGCGCCCCCGCGCGCCCGCAGCGTGCCCACGGCGTAGCCGCCGGCCGCCGCGGCGACCCCGGCGACGATCGCCCCGGCCCGTCCCGCGCCGCCCGGCCGGCCCAGCAGCGCGTCGCGCAGCCCGCGCGCGACGCCGGCCGGCAGGACGCGGGTGGTGTAGCGGCGCTCGCTGGCGAGGCCCTCGCGGGTGCCCACGCTCCGGGCCACCAGGGCCTTGGAGAGCCCCTCGGCATACGACCGGGTACGGAAGTAGCCGAAGCGCTCCCGGGCCGGCGGCACCCGGTGGTGGATCACCGAGCGGTCGTCGATGAGCAGCACGGCCTCCGGCATCGCCCGGGTGAGCCGGATGCACAGCTCCGTCTCCTCCCCGCCCAGCGGCAGCCGCTGGCCGTCCCGCCCGATGCCGCTGGCGAAGCCGCCGACGGCCTCCAGGCCGGACTTCCGGAACGAGGCGTTGCCGCCGAGGACGTTGCGGACGGCCACTCTGCCCGGCGGCAGCCCCCGGTAGCTGCACCCGACCACCCAGTCGAACTCCTCCGGAAACCACGCGGGGCGGCGGCGGGAGGCCCAGACGGGCTGGGTCCTGCCGCCCACCGCCATCACCCGGGGATCGGCGTAGCCCTCGGCGAAGTGCAGCAGCCAGTCCCGCTCGGCCACCGCGTCGTCGTCGAGGAAGGCGATCACCTCGCCGGAGGCGGCGGCCACCCCGGTGTTGCGGCCCGCCGACAGCCCGCGCGGGCCGGCGTTGGCGAGCACGCCCACCCGCTGGGCGCCCGTCTGTGCCCCCGCGCCGTCGTCGCCGTAGGTCTTGGCCAGCCGGCGCAGCAGCGCGGGGTTGTGGTCGACCACGAGCAGGGTCTCCAGCGCGGGGTAGGACTGGTCCCGCACCGAGGCCACCGCGGCGAGGATGTCGCCCCAGCGGTCCTCGGTGTAGACACAGATGACCACCGACACGGTGGGCGCGCCGGTCCGTCCGTCGGGCGCTGCGCTCAAGACACTTCCCCGCGGTTGGCCGCCGGCGCGAGGGCCAGTGGACGGCGCCGCCGGTGCCGCCGGCCGGTGCCGCGCTCATGGAGGATCACCTTCAGCACACGGATGCCGTCGCGCACGGCGCGCAGATTGCTGGTGCCGTGTATGCGGACGAACTCATGGCTGGGAATCTCCTGGACCCGCAGGCCGGCCTTGACCACTCTGATGTTCATCAGGGTCTCCACCTCGAAGCCGGCGCAGTCCAGGGCGATCTCGCCCAGGCAGCGCTTCCAGAACGCGTTGTAGCCGTAGCACAGGTCGGTGTACCGGGCGCCGAACTTGTGGTTGACCATGGACGTCAGCACCCGGTTGCCCAGCTTGCGGATCAGCGTCATGTCGTCGGTGCCGCCGCCGTTGGCGAAACGGGAACCCTTGGCGAAATCGGCCCCGCCCACCAGCGCGGAGACATAGCTGACGATCTCCCCGCCGTCGGCCGAGCCGTCCGCGTCGACCATGACGATGATCTCGCCCGTGCAGGCGGCGAAGCCCGTGATCAGGGCGTCGCCCTTGCCCTTGCCGTGCTGCTCGACGACCTTGACGCCCGGATACAGATCGCGGGCGACGCGAACGGTGTCGTCGGTGGAATTGCCGTCGACCAGTACCACTTCGTGGATCCAGTCGGGAAGCGTCTTGAAGACATAGGGAAGGTTCTCCGCCTCGTTCATGGCGGGAATGACGACGCTCACCGGTGGCGCTATCGCGAAGTGCGAGGTCACCGGCCGGTAGCGGCCGGAAGTCTCCGGATCCTCTTCGCTGGCCGCCGGCTGAAGGAACGCACTCATGTGTCTTCTTTCCCTCTCGTCCGGTGGACCGCCTGCCCCAGCGGTCCGATCGTGTGTCCGGTTCGAAAAGGGGGTACTCGACCTGGCTCCGAACGGCAGCGAGCACCGTACGGAGAGGGCGAGTTGGCAAGTACACCGTGCCGCGCGGCACGCGACCCGGCACGGTGGAACGGCCGAGCGCGGCACCCCCTGCCGCGCCCCCGCGCCGGTCACCATCGCGACGCTGCGAAGCCCTCCCCGGAGCCGCTTAGAGAAGATGGGCCGATGCGGGTAGATGTACGACGGTATTGAAGCTTGAGTCCGTATGGCAAGAGGTGGGGCGGAGGCTCCTCCTTTGGTGTTATTTGCGCCTATGCATCCATTCGCAGGGACTTAACTATTGACGCCGTGTCCATGGCGGGTGGTTCCCTCAACCGCCTTCCCGGATCCGCCCCATGCGCTTGAGCAGCCTGTCCGCCTGTTCGAACAGCTCCGGCCGGGCCAGCACCGTGTTGCGCAGCGCCCGCAGGGGCGCGCGCCGGGCCCGGTAGCCCAGCGCCACCGGGTGCCGGCGGGTCACCCAGCCCTCGGAGACGCTGAGCTCACGGGTCTTCAGCGAGTCCTTGTAGGCCTTGCCGCCCCGCCCCAGGTCCAGATAGGCCAGCCCCTGCGCCGCGGCCCCCTCGGCCATCCGCATGTGGAGTATCAGGCCGGGGGAGTAGCGGGCGAACTCCGGGTCGTACGCCGGGAACCAGCACGCCAGCACTGTGCTCGAGCGCAGTCCGAAGTGGGCCGCGACCGGCCGCCCGGCCGCGTAGAGCACCGACAGCAGCCCGGCGAAGGACTCGGTGCGGGTGTGGAACAGCTGCTCGACGAGATGGGCTATCCACGGGCGCGCGAAGCGGTCCGCACGCCCTGTTCTTCGGTACTGCGCCGATTTCCAGCCGGTCAGCACGCGCAGCACCGCCGGGTCGCGCTCGTCGTGGACGTAGCGCACCTCGCCCAGGTCCCGGCCGAGCCGGCGCTCCTTGGCGAGCGTGGTGCGGGTGAACTTGGGCGACTGTTTGCGCAGCGCCGCCAGATACCGCTCGTACCCCTGGTCGACGTCGATGACCGGGGAGGCGAAGGAGCCGGAGGCCGCCACCTCGAAGGGTTTCTGACCCTCGACCAGGTGGTCGAACTCCCACAGGGAGAGGCCGCAGGCGAGCAGCAGCTCCCGGGTGTCCCACTGGAAGCCGGGGCGGTGCACCAGCCCCTGGGCGTCCGAGACGCCCAGCCCGATGGCCCGTCCCACGCCCAACGAGGTGCGCTGGAAGGGGAAGAACGCCACCGGCTCGCCCTCCTCCCGTACCACCGCGATCCGGATCCCCCGCCGGCAGCGGCCCATCGCGAGGGCGAACTCCGGAGCGAGGAAAGGATTCGCGAGCTGTGGTGAGCCGTCCTCGACGGCCCGCGCCTGCATCGCCGACCACGCCGCCCGGTCGGCCGCCGTGAGCTCGCCGGGCCGGTACACGCTGATGTCCACGTCAGGAAGCCCGACTTCTCGTGGCGCGGCCCCGGTGGCGCCGCGCGTGTGCCAGCAGGAACGCGAGGAGCAGCAGGGCGGCGCTGACGGCCGCCACCGCCACCACGCCGCCCCGCACCGTCCAGGTGTGCAGCGCGAGCATGGTCTGGGCCACCAGCAGGTCGACCGCGACCGCCCCGCCGGTGGCCACCACGGCCCGGCTGAGCGGGTCGAGCCCCCGCAGCGGGGCGGCCACCGCGCAGGCGGGTGCCACGATGAGGAAGAACAGGGCGAACGGGGCGCGCAGCGGTGAGGTGACGTCGGCGAGCGCCAGCGCGCCGCCCACCCCCGCGATGGCCGCCGCGACGCCCGCCATGAGCGGCAGCGAGTCCCGGGCGGCCGGACCCCCGTCGCGGCCGCTTCCCCCGTCCGTACCCTCGGTGCCGTCGCGTTCCGCCGGGTCGTCGAGTCCGGTGAGATCAGTAAAGCTCTGCATTGGCGACTTTGCCCCCCGAAGCGCCGGATGCCGGGCTTCAATGTCGCGCAATCGGCAAAGGCCCGTCAAGATGTGAAGGCCATGCGAAACAGCCCCGGACGGTCGTGACCGCCACAACCGGAGGCTGTCCGTCAGATGAACAGTGAGTGACGTGGTCCTACTGTCGGATCGTGCGTCAACCGACGGATTTCAAACGCGGGTTGACGGCTCCGTTCCCACCCTTCGTGCCCGGATGACCGTTTGACGAACCGGCCCTTATTTTTGGCATGGACACTTCCAGCGACATGGGGTCGCTGCTACCACGGAGGTGGCAGAAACCCCTGCTAGGGAGGTTCCATGAAACTGTCCCGGTTCGCGGGTGCCCTATCCGCGCTGGCCCTCACCGCCGCCCTCGCCCTCGGCGGGGCCGGCGCCGCGCACTCTGCCGAACGCGCGTCAACCCCCGCTTACACGGCCCTCGGTGACTCCTACTCCTCCGGTCTCGGCGCCGGGAGCTACGACTCCGCCAGCGGTGACTGCAAACGCAGCACCAAGGCCTATCCGGCCCTGTGGGCCGCCGCCCACAAACCGTCCAGATTCGACTTCAAGGCCTGTTCCGGCGCCCGTACGGGTGATGTTCTCAGCGGTCAGCTCGGCACGCTGGACGGCTCCACCGGGCTCGTCAGCATCTCCATCGGCGGCAACGACGCGGGCTTCGCCGACACCATGACCACCTGTGTCCTCGGCACCGACGCCTCCTGTCTGAGCCGGATCGACCAGGCCCGCGCCTACATCCAGGACGAGCTGCCCGCCAAGCTCGACGACGTCTACTCCGCCATCAGCGACCGCGCGCCCCAGGCCCAGGTCGTCGTCCTCGGCTACCCGCGCTTCTACCACCTCGGCGGCGTGTGCCTCGGCCTCAGCGACACGAAGAGGAGGGCCATCAACGGGGCCGCGGACCTGATCAACTCGGTCACCGCCAAACGGGCGGCCGACCACGGCTTCGCCTTCGGCGACGTCACGACCACGTTCACCGGGCACGAGCTGTGCTCGGGGAGCGCGTGGCTCAACAGCGTGACGTTCCCCGTGAACGAGTCGTACCACCCGACGGCGTCGGGCCAGTCACGCGGCTATCTGCCGGTGTTCGCCGCGGTGGAGTGACGCTCCCCGGGGCGGGGCCTCAGCCGCTCGTGCCGCCGTATCCCCCTGGGTAACCCGACGGACTCGCCGATCCGGACGGCGAAGCCGAAGCCGACGGCGGCGACGAGGGCGCCTTCTGGCACGTCACCGTGAACGGCACGTGCCGCGACACCCCCGCCCCCTTCACCTCCAGCGCGATCCAGTCCTTCTCCTGGTCCCCCGCCCGGTGCGCGGTGTCCGTGTGCGCGAGCACCTTGCTCCGCTCCCCGGCGCCGACGCGCGTCGTCCGCCAGCCGCCGTCCGTGACGTTCCCGCTGCCCGTCACCCAGCGGTAGGTGACGTCGGCGGGGGAGCGGTCCACCGCGATGGCGGCCTGGAAGGCGGGGGCCGCGTCGCCCGGCGGCGGGCAGGGGCCGGAGTAGTGGTCGCGCAGGGCGACGACGGTGATGGTGACGTTCACCGCGGGCGTGCCGCCGGGGGAGGCCGAGGTGGGCGGTGACGCGGCGGCCGACGGCGTCGTACGCTCGCTGTCCCCCGGCGTGGGCGCCGCCCCCGCGTTCTTGTCGCTCCCGGTGGAGGGGGCCGTGCCCCCGCCGCCCGACCCGCCGCCCCCGTCGTTGTTCGAGGTGAGGGCCCACACCAGCCCGCCCACGGCGAGCAGCGCGACCAGCGCGCCCCCGGCCAGCGCCACCCGCTTCCCCGCCCGCAGCCCGGCCGGACCGGCCGGACCCGACGGGCCGGGCGGCGGCACCGGCACCGGCTGCGTCGGTGCCCCGGCCGCCGCCCCCACGGGCTCCGGGGGTGCCACGGATCCCGCCGCCACGGTCGGCGCGTACGCCCCCGCGCCCCCGCCCGTCTCCACGCGCGGCACGCTCCCCGCCGCCACCGTCCGCAGCAGCCGTTCCGCCTCCGCCGCGCCGAGCCGTCGTGCCGGGTCCTTGCGGAGCAGTCCGTCCAGGACGGGCGCGAGCGGGCCGGCCCGGCGCGGCGGGGGGAGCTCGGCGTCGACGACGGCGCGCAGCGTGCTGAGCGGGGTGTCCTGCCGGAAGGGGGAGTAGCCCTCCACGGCCGCGTAGAGCATCACCCCCAGCGACCAGAGGTCCGACTCGGGTCCCGGCGGGTGGCCCAGCGCGCGTTCCGGGGCGAGGTACTCGGGGGAGCCGACCAGCTGGCCCGTCGCGGTCAGCGCCGAGCTCCCCTCGATCATCGCGATGCCGAAGTCGGAGAGGACGACACGCCCGTCGTTGGAGATGAGCACGTTTCCCGGTTTTACGTCGCGGTGCAGCACGCCCACGGCGTGCGCCCCCCGGAGCGCGGCGAGCACCTCCACTCCGATCTGCGCCGCCCGTACCGGGGTGATGGGTCCCTCGGCCAGGAGGACCTCCGCGAAGGAGAGGCCGCGCACCAGCTCCATGACGATCCAGGGCCGGCCCTCCTCGGTGACCACGTCGTGGACGGTGACGACGTTGCGGTGGGAGATCCGGGCCGCCGCGCGTCCCTCGCGCTCCAGCCGGGCGTAGAGCTGCCGTACGTCGGGGGCGGGCAGCCCGGCGGGCGCCCGGACCTCCTTGACCGCCACTTCCCGGCCCAGGACCTCGTCCCTGGCGCGCCATACCACGCCCATGCCGCCCTGCCCCAGCTCGCCCAGCAGCCGGTAACGGCCCGCCAGCACCCGTCCGGCGCCGGAACCCACGTCCATGCGTCCGTCCCTCCCCCGAGAGCAATTCGGGGTGAATGTACCGCAACGGAGCGTGATTGCCCCCTGTTCGGTACCGTATTGTCCTGTTCAACTCGCTGTCGGTGACGGCAGGTTCACGTCATGTCTGTCAACGCCCTTGACGGGGTGGTGAATCGGCCCCGCCGATGCGCGGGTGACGCGATGGGGCGATAGAGTTACCCTGCCTGGGCCGGGTGCCTCGTACGGGTGGGGAGTGTCGAATGGATCAGATAGCGATGCGGAGCAGGGCGCGTGTGCCTGCCGTCAGCTATGGAAGCGGTGCGTCGAGCGCGCGCCTCGACCGTCACCTCGCGGTGCTCGGCGGGCCCGCCCTGCCGCAGCGCGAGGTCGAGGGTGCGACGGTGCTGATGCGCGAGATCACCTCGCGTGACCACGTCCGCGCCGGTCGCAGCAAGAGCCAGAGCCGTACCGCCCGTCTCTCCCTGTTCGCCCCGCTGCGGCGGCTGCGTCGCTCGCTCTTCGGCAGCCGGAGCACCACCTCCCACGCCTGACCCCCGGCCCCGGCCCGTCCCCGTACGGCCTGCCCTTTCCCCGGGGCCGGTCGATCGGCACCCCTCGGCATCCCCCCGACACCTTCCGGCCCGCCGTCGTCCCCGGACGTTCGCACAATCTCCTCAGTGCGCGTCGAGGGTGACGGTGAAGGAGAAACGGTCCCCCCGGTAGTGGATGCGGGCGATGTCGACGGCCCGTCCGTTCTCGTCGTAGGTGATGCCCGTGTAGTGGAGGATCGGGCTGAGCAGCGGCACCTGGAGCAGCCGGGCCGTCTCCGGGTCGGCCAGCCGTGCCTCGACGGTGTCCGTGATCCGGCTGATGCGCACCCCCACGACGTCGCGCAGCACCTTGGTCATGGGCCAGCGGGCGAGGTCCGCGACGTCGATCTGCTCGGCCAGCTCCGGGCGGACCAGGTTCTCCGCCCAGTTCGTCGGCTCGCCCGACACCTCGTCATGGCGCAGCCGCCGGTAGGCGACCGCCTCGTCCAGGCCGGGGAAGTGCTCGGCCAGCTCGGCCGGGACCGGGGCCGGGCCATGGCCGACGACGGTCGTGCGCTCGCCGGACTGCTGGGCGACGATGGTGTCCACCGAGCCCAGCAGCCGTACGGGCGAGCCGCGCCGGGCGCTCGGCTCGATGAACGTGCCCCGCCGGCGGTGCCGGGTGATCAGCCCCTCCGCCTCCAGCTCCTTGAGCGCCTGCCGCATGGTCAGCACGCTGACGCCGTAGTGCGCCGCGAGGGCGTCCTCGGTGGGCAGGCGCAGGGGGTCGTCCGGGCGCCGGCCCAGTATCGAGGCGCGCAACGACTGCGACACCTGGTACCACAGCGGCAGCTTGCGGTTGAGCGCGAGGGAGTCGGGGGCGAAGGTCACGGGGGCTCCGGCTGTGCGAACGGGGGGTGTCACCGACGGAAATGGCGCTCCAGACCCTGCCACACCCGGTCGTATCCCGTCTGCAGGTGGTCGGCCTCCGCCGCCTGTGCCGTGAGCGTCATCGGCCAGCGGGTCTCGAACATGAAGGCGAGGCCGTCGTCGATCTTCTGGGGTCCGAGCTCGGCCGCGCTCGCCCGCTCGAAGGTCTCCCGGTCCGGTCCGTGCGCGGACATCATGTTGTGCAGCGAGCCCCCGCCGGGGACGAAGCCCTCCGCTTTGGCGTCGTAGGCGCCCTCGATCAGGCCCATGTACTCGCTCATCACGTTCCGGTGGAAGTAGGGCGGCCGGAAGGTGTCCTCACCGACCAGCCAGCGCGGCGCGAAGACGACGAAGTCCACGCCGGCCAGTCCCGGGGTGTCGGAGGGGGAGGTGAGCACCGTGAAGATGGACGGGTCCGGGTGGTCGTAGCTTATGGAGCCCAGCACATTGAAACGGCGCAGGTCGTAGACGTACGGCACATGGTTGCCGTGCCAGGCGACGACGTCCAGCGGGGAGTGGTCGTACGTGGCCGACCAGAGGTTGCCGCAGAACTTGTTGATCACCTCCACCGGGCCCTCGACGTCCTCGTAGGCGGCGACCGGGGCCAGGAAGTCACGGGCGTTCGCCAGCCCGTTGGCGCCGATCGGGCCGAGGTCGGGCAGGACGAAGGGCTGTCCGTAGTTCTCGCAGAGGTAGCCGCGTGCCGAGTCGTCGAGGAGCTCCACCCGGAAGCGCACCCCGCGCGGGATCAGCGCCACGTGGCCGGGCTCGGCGCGCAGCAGCCCGAGCTCGGTGCGCAGCAGCAGCCCGCCCCGCTCGGGCACGATCAGCAGTTCCCCGTCGGCGTCGCTGAACACGCGGTCGGTCATGGAGGCGTTCGCCGCGTACAGGTGGACGGCCATGCCGGCGCGCTGGGTGACGTCCCCGTTGCCGCCCAGGGTCCACAGGCCGGCGAGGAAGTCCGTGCCCCCGGCCGGCTCGGGCAGCGGGTTCCAGCGCAGCCGGTTGGGGTCGGGGACGGTCTCGGCGAAGGGGGCCGTGCGCAGGGCGCCGTTGCCGACGCGGGTGAAGGGCGGGTGCGCGGCGGAGGGCCGGATCCGGTACAGCCAGGTCCGGCGGTTGTGCGCGCGGGGCTCGGTGAAGGCGCTGCCGCTGAGCTGCTCCGCGTAGAGCCCGAGGGGGGCCCGCTGCGGTGCGTTGCGCCCCAGGGGCAGGGCGCCGGGGAGGGCCTCGCTGCTGTGCTCGTTGCCGAAGCCGGGGGAGTAGACCAGCGCCTCCGCGGTCTTCCGCGCCCGCTCATTGCCCGTACCGCTCATCGCGTGCTCCCACTGCCGATGGATTCCTATGGGAGACCGTAGGATTCCCGGGCCGGGCGCGTCAATGGACCGGTTCCGGGCATGCGGGAGAACCGGCCGTCGGGTGAACCTGAGGCGATCATGTGGAGCGGGCCGTGATCAGCCCGCCCGGTCCGCCCGCCACTGCGGCGACGGCAGATGGATCAGCAGCAGGACGATCCCCGTCAGCGTGAACATGCGGGTCGCGGCCTGGAGCCCGTTCCACTTCGTGGACTGCCACATCGCGAACCACTCCCCGCCGATGGCGACGAAGCCCAGCCCGAAGAGCAGCATGAGCATCAGCAGCCCCAGCGTGGTGGCCCGCCGGGCGGGCCCGAAGCCCTGGCCGGCCCCACCGCGCCGCAGCTCCCGCACCCACAGCCCCGTGGCCGCGAGCAGCACGAGCGCCGCCAGCGTCTCCCAGACGATGATGGTCACGTAGGCGGCGTTCTGGAGCGTGGCGTCGGTGACGGCCCGCCACATCACATCGCGGTCCTGGAACGTCGTGTCCATGGCCAGGACATGCCGGACGAATTCCTGGTTGGTACCGAAGTCGGTGACATTGCCGAAGGCGACGAGCGTGATGTAGACCGCGATCGTGGCGGTCAGCGCCGTGGCCGCCACCGGCAGGGTGCGCTCGGCGGTCATGGGGTCATGCATGCCCGTCCGGCCGGGCCGCTACGCGCCACGGCCCCGGGCCATGCGCCCTAAGCGCTTGCTCAGGCCCCGGGGTATGGTGTTCGTCCTTGTCGACGGCGAGGGGCCCGGGCGGGCCCGGAGAGCGGGGCACCGAGATGGGCGAGCGGACGCCACGGACCGAGGCGTGGGCCGACGTCACGCCCGACGCGGCGCGCCGCCTGCTGGCCGCCGGCGTGGAGGCCTTCGCCGAGCGCGGCTACCACGCCACCACCACCCGCGACATCGCCGGCCGCGCCGGGATGAGCCCCGCCGCGCTCTACATCCACTACCGGACCAAGGAAGAGCTGCTCTACCGCATCAGCGGCGTCGGGCACCGGCTCGCCCTCGACATCCTGCGCCGGGCCCGCGACGGCGCCGGCACCCCGGCCGAGCGCCTCGCCGAGGCCGTCCGCCGCTTCGTCCGCTGGCACGCCGAGCACCACACCACCGCACGCGTCGTCCAGTACGAGCTCGGCGCGCTCGGCGAGGAGCACTACGCCGAGATCGTCGCGCTGCGCCGGGACACCGACGCCGCCGTCCGCGCGATCATCGAGGACGGCGTCGCCTCGGGCGACTTCGACGTCCCCGACGTCCGCGGCACCGCCCTCGCCGTGCTCTCCCTGTGCGTCGACGTCGCCCGCTGGTTCGACGCCGCGGGCAGGCGCACGCCCGCCGAGGTCGGCGACCTCTACGCGGGCCTGGTGCTGCGCATGGTCGGCCACCCCGAGCGCCACCCGGAACCCTCGCCACGGCCGGCCTGACAGTGCCGTCACGTACAGTCTGAGCCGTGCCGCAGATTACGAAGAAGGTTTGCGAGCTGACTGTCGGTCAGCTCTCGGCGCGCAGTGGCGCGGCCGTCTCCGCCCTTCACTTCTACGAGACCAAGGGCTTGATCAGCAGCAGGCGCACCTCGGGCAACCAGCGCCGCTACGACCGCGACGCGCTGCGCCGCGTCGCCTTCATCCGCGCGGCCCAGCGCGTCGGCATCCCGCTCGCCACGATCCGCGAGGCGCTGGCCGAACTGCCCGACGGCCGCACGCCCAACCGGGCCGACTGGGCCCGGCTGTCGGAGACGTGGCGGGTCGAGCTGGACGCCCGGATAGCGCAGCTGGGCAAGTTGCGCGACAGCCTCGCGGACTGCATCGGCTGCGGCTGTCTCTCCCTCGACCGGTGCGCGCTGTCCAACCCCGACGACCGCTTCGGCGGCCTCGGCAACGGCTCGATCCTCTACGGCCAGCGCGACGCCGGCTGATCGCGCGCCCGGCGGCGGCGGCCGACGCTGCGCCCGAGGGCGGCGGCCGACGCTCCCCGGAAGGGGTCCGGGGAGCGCGCTCACACCCCCGCGTACCGCCCGGCGAGGCTCCTCCTGCGCGCCGCGGTCAGCGCGGCGGGCGTGAGCACCGATACGGGCACCACGATGCCGCAGTCGGCGCAGACGGGGCCTTCCAGCGGATAGCGCTCCAGGTCCGTGCGCCATTCGACGCGCTCCTGCCCGCACACCGGGCAGGCGTCGCCGGGGGCGGACTCCATCGCCGCGATCACCCGGCGCAGCACGTCCGCGAGCCGGGCGTCCGGGGTGATGTCGGGGGACGCGCAGGGCACGATGTCACAGCCGCCCCAGGTGTTGCGGTACCAGTCGTCGATGGCGCTCGGCTGGCGGATGCCGTGGTGCTTCTCCCGGCGGCGCCGGCCCGCGAACCGGGCCTCGTACGCCAGCCAGACCTCGCGGGCCTCCTCCAGCTCGGACAGCGCGGCGATCAGCAGCGCGGGATCGGGGGCGCGGTCGTCGGGGGCGAGGCCGGCACGGGCGCACAGATGGCGCCAGGTCGCCCGGTGCCCGTAGGGGGCGAAACGTTCGAGGCATTTGCGCAGGGAGGTCCTGCGGAGCGCGATGGTGTTCCGTGGATTGCGCACTTCTCGGGCTAGTGCTCTGAAACCTGCCACTGCATCCCACCTCCGGCGGCGCGGACTCGGATCGACATGGAAGGGACGTAACGCACGGCCGATCGGATCCATCGGATTTTCGGATCCCGGCCCGCGTCACGGCGCCGACTCCGCTCTGCTACCCCCATCGGGCGGACAGATGTGGGCCATCACGAAGGTGGCGGAACCCGGTGCCGTGCTCAGCGCACCAGGCGCCCGGCCAGCAGGACGAGCCGGGCCAGCTCCCGGTGGCAGATGTCGCTGTGCGCGCCGGACGGCGGGCCGCCGCGCCGCACGACCGCCGAGGCGTCGACGTTGACGCAGCCGTCGGCCGGGAACGGGCCGGTCAGGGCCTGGTCGAGGACGAGTGCCGCGGTGCCGGGCACGGCCTGGACGCCGTCGTGGCCCATGGCGCCCCAGCGGGGGTCGGACAGGCCCAGCGGGTCCAGGCCGAGCAGCGAGTCCATGTCCCCGGAGACCCGGGAGGCCAGCGGATAGAGCAGCCCCAGCGCCTGGTCGTGGCTCGAATGGCAGCACACCACCGGGCCGTCGACCCGGTGCTGGAGTTCCTTGAGCGCACCCGCGAGGCCGGGGGCGAACGGCAGCCGGGGCGCGAAGGCGTAGTGCGAGAAGGCGCCTTGGAGCATGGTGACGGAGCGCACACAACGCGCGCGCCCCGGAAGGCCACGCAGCGCGAACGCGACGAGCCGTCCCCCGAAGCTGTGCCCCGCCAGATGTATCCGCAGGCCGGGGCAGGAGCCGTCGAGCTCCCCGAGGAGCCGTCCGAGCCCCGACTCTCCCACGGTCCCCGCCCGTCGCTTCATCTCCCAGTAGGTCCCCTGGCGCAGCATCTCCAGCGCACCGCCCCACAGCCGCTCCAGCGCGCCGGACAACTCCGAGCGCGCCAGGCCCGCGAGCGCCAGGGCCTCCGCGAAGCGCGCGCACACCCGCTCGGGGCTCCCGGAGAACATCGTGGGCTCCTCCGGCTCCCCGGCCCCCGGGTCCAGGTCGTGGAGGTGCGGATCGGCGGCCCCCGTCGCCCGGTCGCCCCGGCCCCGGGCGACCAGACCACGCGTCAGCGCCGCGAACTCCGCCAGCCGCGCCGGGTCCGCCGGCCGCCGCTCCAGCAGCTCGGCCAGCCGGTCCAGCACGGCCTCGCTGCCGGGGAAGACCGCGGCCAGCCCCGTCAGAGTGCCCGGGTCCAGCAGCGGCCCGGCGGCCGCCGCCGGGGGCCGCTCGGCGGGGAAGTCCGGGATGGGCTCGTCCGTGAACCGCATGGACGGCCAGATCACACCCCCGTAGCCGAGACGCACGGGGCCACCGGTGGCGGAGGGGGCGGGGGCCTCGGCGAGCACGGCGGGGAAAGGGGCGAAGAAGCGGTCGTAGAGACCGGTGGCCATCGAGCGGGTGTTGTTCCAGCCGTGGACGAAGACCACCAGATCGGTGATCTCCTGCTCCGCCACCCCCCTCAACAGGGCCTCCCGTTCGCCGGGGGCCATGTCCCCCTCGGCGTCGAACATCAGCTCCCAGTACGGCTGCACACCTATGGTCGCCATGGCGTCCCCCTGCCAGGTCAGTTGGCGCGCATCGTCCTGCCGTCAAGAAAGTGTGTCCAGCCTTCCCCGGATGTCTTCACCCGTTCGTGAGCCACGATTCGAGCCCTTGCGGCACGCGCAGGTGAGCGAACCCGGGCAACTCCCCGCGCGCCCCCACCGCCTGGTGGCAAGATCTCGAATAGGGGGGCCGCGCACGCGGCGCGGCACCGCACCACGGCGGAAGGGGTGGTGGCTCATGCACATCAGGACGGCGACGCAGGGAGCGACGGAGAGCTGCGCCAGACCGGTACCGCAGCGTCTGCTCGCCGCCGCCACCCGGCTCTTCGCCGAGCAGGGCTACGACCGCACGTCCGTCCAGGAGATCGTCGTGGCCGCGGGCGTCACCAAGGGCGCGCTGTACCACTACTTCGGCTCGAAGGACGACCTGCTGCACGAGATCTACGGACGGGTCCTGCGGCTCCAGCAGGAGCGGCTGGACGCCCTCGCCGGCACCGACGCGCCCGTCGAGGGCCGGCTGCGGGACGCCGCGGCCGACGTGGTGGTGACGACCCTGGAGAACCTCGACGACACCACGATCTTCTTCCGTTCGATGCACCACCTCTCGCCCGAGAAACTCAAGCAGGTGCGCGCCGAACGGCGCCGCTACCACGAGCGGTTCCGGGCCCTGGTGGAGGAGGGACAGCGCACGGGCGTCTTCAGCCGGGCCACACCCGCCGACCTCGTGGTGGACTACCACTTCGGCTCCGTCCACCACCTGGGCAGCTGGTACCGCCCGGACGGCGCGCTCAGCGCGCGGGCGGTCGCCGACCACCTCGCGGACCTGCTGCTGCGGGCCCTGCGCCCGTAGCGGCAGGTGGACAGGCTCGTTCCGCCCGGAGGGGATCCGGGCGGAACGAGCGAGCGGGGGCTACCGCGCGTAGCGCTTGAGCTCCCGCCGGGCCAGCGACCGCTGGTGCACCTCGTCCGGCCCGTCCGCCAGCCGCAGCGTCCGCGCCGCCGCCCACAGCTCCGCCAGCGGGAAGTCCTGCCCCACGCCGCCCGCGCCATGGAGCTGGACGGCCTTGTCGATGATGTCCGTCACCGTGCGCGGCGTCGCGATCTTGATGGCCTGGATCTCGGTGTGGGCGCCCGGGTTGCCCACCGTGTCCATCAGCCAGGCCGTCTTGAGGACCAGCAGCCGCAGCTGTTCCACCGCCACGCGCGCGTCCGCGATCCACTCCTGGACCACGCCCTGCGCCGCGAGCGGCTTGCCGAAGGCCGTACGGTCCACCGCCCGCCGGCACATCAGCTCGATCGCCCGCTCGGCCATGCCGATCAGCCGCATGCAGTGGTGGATACGGCCCGGGCCCAGCCGGGCCTGGGCGATGGCGAAGCCGCCGCCCTCCTCGCCGACCAGATGGTCCGCCGGGACGCGCACCCCGTCGAAGCGGACCTCCGCGTGGCCGCCGTGGTAGTGGTCCTCGTAGCCGTAGACCCGCATGGCGCGGCGGACCTCGACACCGGGGGTGTCACGGGGGACCAGGACCATCGACTGCTGCCGGCGGATGTCGGCGTCCTGTGGATCGGTCTTGCCCATGACGATGAGGACACGGCAATCGGGGTGGAGCGCCCCGGAGATGTACCACTTCCGGCCGGTGACGACATACGCGTCGCCGTCCCGCTCGATGCGCGTCTCGATGTTCGTCGCGTCGGAGGAGGCCACCTCCGGCTCGGTCATCGCGAACGCCGAACGGATCTCCCCCGCCAGCAGCGGCTCCAGCCAGCGCTTCTTCTGCTCCTCGGTGCCGAACTGCGCCAGTACCTCCATGTTCCCGGTGTCGGGCGCGGCGCAGTTGAGGGCGGTGGGGGCCAGCTGCGGGCTGCGGCCGGTGATCTCGGCGAGGGGCGCGTACTGGAGATTGGTCAGCCCGGCCCCGTACTCCTCATCCGGCAAGAACAGGTTCCACAACCCCCGCCGCCGCGCCTCCGCCTTGAGCTCCTCGACGACGGGCGGTACGTCCCACGGCGAGGCGAGCGCGGCCCGCTGCTCCTCGGCGACGGTCTCCGCCGGGTACACGTGCTCGTCCATGAAGGCGAGCAGGCGGGCCCGCAGTTCCTCGGTGCGGGCGTCGAATGCGAAGTCCATGCCGCTCAGCCCTTCCGGAGGGTGGTGAGGCCGTTGTCGATGAAGAGCGGGACGAGCTCGCCGATGCGGTCGAAGCCCGCGCCGACCGTCCGCCCGAGGGTGTGGCGGTAGTGGATGCCTTCCAGGATCACGGCGAGCTTGAAGTAGGCGAAGGCCGTGTACCAGGGCAGGGCGGAGACGTCACGGCCGGAGCGGGCGGCGTAGCGCTCCACGAGCCCGGCCGGATCCGGGTGCCCCGGGGCGCTTCCGGTGGCGGCCACGGGCGAGCCGGGGACGGACCGCTGCTCGGCGTACATCACCAGCAGCCCGAGGTCGGTGAGCGGATCGCCGAGCGTGGACATCTCCCAGTCCAGGACGGCCCGTACGGTGTCGTCGGCGCCGACCAGGACGTTGTCGAGCCGGTAGTCGCCGTGCACCACGGCGGGCGCGGGGGAGCGGGGCAGGGCGTCGGTCAGCGTGGCGCGCAGCTCGTCGATCCCCGGCAGCCCACGGCTGCGGGACGCCTCCAGCTGGGTGCCCCACCGGCGCAACTGCCGCTCCAGGAAGCCCTCCGGGCGCCCGAAGTCCCCCAGCCCCACCGCCGCCGGGTCCACGGCGTGCAGCTCCACGAGCGTGTCGACGAGCCCCAGCACCACCTCCCGCGTCCGGCCCGGACCGATCGCGGCCAGCTGCTCCACCGAGCGGTAGGGCGTGCCGGGGACGAACTCCATCACGTAGAACGGCGCCCCGAGCACCTCCTCGTCCTCGCACAGCAGCAGCGCCTCCGGCACCGGCACGGGCGTGTCGCGCAGCGCGCTGATCACCCGGTGCTCGCGGGCCATGTCGTGGGCGGTGGCGAGCACATGCCCGAGCGGCGGCCTGCGCACCACCCAGCTCCCCCCGGCGCCGTCCCGCACCGCGTACGTGAGGTTGGACCGCCCCCCTTCGATCAGCGAGACCTCCAACGGCCCGGCCGTCAGCCCCGGCCGTTCCCGCTCCAGATACCCGCGCAACCGCTGTGGATCGAGCCCCGGCGGGGGACTGGCGTTGCTCATCGCGTGCTCCTCCAAAGGGAGTCGGGCCGCGCTCGGCGGACGTCCGGCGACCTGCTGACGCCGATCATGATGCCGACCGGTCGGTATGCCGTCCAGAGGGCCGAGCGTCTCCGCTTCCAGACGGCAGGTCTCCGGCCGTCTCGCTCGCGCAGAGGTAGTGTCACCACCCCAAGCGGGCGTCAGAACCTGATGTTTGCCCTCCTCGCCAACCGGGTCAGTCTCGGGTTGCTGCGCTTGTGCATCGTGGTGAGGACCCGAAGGAGTTCCTGGCTCGTAGGGTGGACCCGGGCCATTTGCGGAGCAAGTGCCCACGCCACTTCGAGCTCGGTAAGCGCTCCATCCCTGTCCCCAAGGGCCAGTTTCGACCGCGCGACGTTCATTCGCAGAGGGCTGGTACGTGTCGGCGGCAGTTTCAGGGGTCTTTCCTGCGGGTTCCTGGTCAGCTCTTCCATGGTCTCGATGGCTTTGGCGTGCCGATGCAGGTCCCCGTATGTCGCCACAACATGAACCGCCGTATTCTGCGGCCCGAAGTGGATGCCAAGTCTGTCCACATCGGCGTTGAATTCCTCGGACAGGGCCCAAGCCCGCGCGATGTGCTGGTCTGCGGTCGTCTTATGCCTCAGCCGGCCCGCCAGGGTCATACCGCGAAGGTGGAGAATGCCCAGCGCGTAGGAGCGCTTCGGTCCTTCGGGGGCGCCACTTTCGATGAGAGTGATAGCCCGGTCGACCACCGAGAGTCCGTCTTCGAATTCGCCCATGTTCAGGTAGACGCCGGCCTCGTCGCGAGCCGAGATCGCCTGGGCCAGCGGGTCTGCTTGCTGCGCGGCGAGCTTCTGCTTCGTCACCGCCAGGTCGGCAAGCATCATCCAGCGATGCCGGGCAGCCAGCCAGTAGACGGTGCTGTAGGCATCGGCCACCATCGCCCAGCCCTCCGGTGTCGCGGCCGCATGGGCAAAGTTGGTCACCCCGGAGACGAGCTCCGGCAACTTCGACAGCACCTCGTTGAGTTTCGCGTTCTCGCGCAGCTTGGTCATCTCTGTCAAGGCGGCCTTGAGCTCTTGCCGAGATGCATCGGGCTCTCGCGGGAGGTCGAAGCGCCGGATGGCGGAGTTGAGGGCCTTGAGCGAGTCTTCGGAAGGTACCGGCGCTTGCCCCAGTACCTCTTCGAGGGGGAGGGCGAAGGCTCGTGCGATGGAGGCTGCCACGCCCTGCGTCAGGGCTCGCTCACCCCGTTCGATCTTACCCAGCATGGAAGCGGAGATCCCGGATTCTTGGGCGAGGCGGTGTTGTCCCCAACCCCGTTGCTTGCGGAGCACGGCTACGTTCATGCCAGGCCCCGGCACCGCACTGATAGCACCCATGTTCCCTTCCTCTGTCGTTCTTGTGCCCAGGTTCCAAGGGTCGCCTACCCCGGTGCCTCATGTGTGCGCTTCTTGTGCACTTTCACTTGTGCGCTCCGCTGTTGACTTGGTGTCAGACCGATAGGACCGAAGGGAAGTGAGTGATGCGAGCCGCCGCGAAGCCCCAGAAGTCGGCCGACGTGCGCGCTGGTACCCCTGAAGGGACGGCGCTGTCCGTGGCTGCGGGGGCCGTACCGGTTCTACAGGAGGCCTTGAAGTTGATGAGGGTCATCGGCGAGGTGCGGGCGGGAGGCGTCCTGAATGGCAACGGCCTGGTGCATGTGGTCCTGTGCACGCGCGACGCCTACAACCTTGCCCGATGGGTGCGTGAGCGCGACGTGCAGGCGGTGAGCGCCGGGCCGCCCGCAGAAGGGAGCACGAAGGGAGCGGCGGCGAAAGGGGTGAAGGAAGGATGCATGAACTCATCGTGAGCCCATTTCTCGACGGATATCTGGCCCTTCGGCCGGGGCGCCAAGCCGGCCTGCGTCTGCCCGAGCAGAAGTATCGAGAGCTCCGGACGGCAGCCCGCGCCGACGCTCCGCCCCCGAAGTGGCTCGTTGAGGCGGCACACGAGGTCTGGGGGCTCGAGATCGGTGGACGACCAGCACGGTCCACCCTCCTCGTGCGGGAGCCTTCCGGCTACGGTTTCAGCCGCGCGAGCTGGGAAATCAATCTCGGCTGCAACTTCGCTTGCAAGCACTGCTACCTGGGGCTGAAGGAGTTCTCAGGCCTGCCCTGGGAAGAAAAGATCCGTCTCCTGGACATCATGCAGACCGTAGGCGTGGTCTGGTTCCAGATCACCGGCGGTGAGCCGACGATAGACAAGCACTTCCAGGACGCCTATCGCTACGCGTACTCGCTGGGAATGATGCTGACAGTCTCCACCAACGCATCGCGCCTCTGGAACGGGCCTCTCCTGGAGATGTTCGAGGAGTGCCCCGCCTACCGGATCGTCGTCAGTGTGTACGGGGCTACCGAGCAGAGCTTTGACGGGTTGACCCAACGACGTGGCGCCTGGAAGTCATTCAAGAGGGGCGTGGATGCCGCCCGTGAGGCCAAGCTCCCTGTCCGCCTCAATCTGATCGTCACAGAGGACAGCGCTGATGAAGTCGACGCGATGGTGGCGCTGGCCGAGGCGTGGGAGCTCGACCACCACGTCTACACGAACATGACGCCGACGATCTACGGCGGCCCGGAATCCCTCCTCGCGCAGTCGACCGAGCACCTCCGCGAGCGGACCCCCTTCCAGGGCTGCAATGCCGGCCACACGTTCTTCCACGCCGACCCCCACGGCAAGGTCAGTATCTGCAAGGTTGGCAGGGACGACCAGATCGACCTCATGGCCGAGGGCGCGGAAGGACTGCGCAAGCTCGGCGGTATCGCCGACAAGTTGATGCTTCGCACCGGAGGCTGCCAAGGGTGCCTGCTCTCCGGTTCGTGCCTGGTCTGCCGGCCGCTGGCCAAACAGTTCCAGGAGGCGAAGGCCCCGCTGGCGAGCTACTGCCAGCACGGACAACCGAAGAAGGAGATGGTGAAGGCATGAGTGCCGTACCCGTGACCATCGCTCGCACCCGGCCTCCGGACCGGGGTCCGATCGTGGCGACGACGGAGATCGCCGTGGTGGCCGACCTCGACGGCGTCCTGGAAGGCGTCGAGTGTTCGTGCAGCGGAAGCGACGACAACCCCCACTAGTCGCTGACCGGGCACACATGCTCAGGCCCTGGCGTATTTCACGCCAGGGCCTGATTCGCCTGGTGCCGCCGAGTAGGGTGCCGCTATGCGCTTCCGGTGGGACTGGCTTCGCCCAGTGGTGACGGCCCCCTTCGTTCCGACTATCGGCCCGGTGCATCCCTCGGTACTTACCGAGGACGTCTTCGCGGACACGCTGGCCGCCGCCGCCAGCGACCGGTTCCTCCGGTACGACAAAGACATCCGATGGTCTGATGCCAAGGACGAGACGGTCCTGGTCGAGGACGTCATCCATCAGCCCGGCGAGACCTTGATCCCCACTCTCTCCCGACGCGGTTCCGGAACGGTCAAGGTCCACGTCTACGGAGTGCGTCCCGATACTCTCCTCGTCGCATCCGAGCTGGCGGAGAAGCTCTGTGCCGCGCAGGGGGCTGCGAAGGCGCGCGTGGTGCGGTTCCTCGGCCCCGAAGCGCCGCAGGGCCGGGGAACCCGGATCCAGCTCAAGGACTTCCGCACCCAGACCTGCGCGGCCCCGACAGGCCCGGTCCGCAGATACACGGAATGGCCCACACCGATTCAACGCGACTTCGCGAGCTTCGCCGAGCGGATGGCGGCCGATGGCTTCCGGTTCCTCTACGGCCGCATGCGGGCGGGGACGGTGGGGGCCGTGCTGGTGGCCGCCTCGCAGGGGAAGGTGGCCGGCGCCATCGGCCCCATGGAAATCCGGCCCGACGCCATCGGGTCGCGACAGCTCATGCCGCAATACTTCGGTGTACTGCCCGAACACCGGGGGAAAGGTCTCGGCCGACTGCTGTGGCGCGCCGCGATGCACTGGGGACAGACCCACGGGGCCGCCTACCAGCTCCTTCAGACGGAGGTCGGCGGGGCTTCCGATCGGCTGTGCCAAGCCGAGGGGCTGACCTCCCTCGGCTTCACCTACTCCCGGCCCGCCTGAGAGCGGGGCCCCGGCCTGCACGCCCGGGGGCCGCTCCCCCTCCCCATCGCAATTCCTACGCGTGGCAGGCGATCGGCCGGCCGCCGTTCATCGTCATCATGTCGCCCAGGACCGTCAGCAGGTCCAGCGGCGCCCCCAGCGGGAGCCCGTCCAGTTCGGCGTAGGCGCGGTGGAGGTTGGCGACCAGGCGCTCGCTCTCGCGCAGGGCGGCGAATTCGCCGAGGTCGGCGTCGCGGGCGGCCTCCAGGGGGGTGCGGCCGGCGGCGTGGGAGGTGCGGGCGAGGTCCTCGACGTAGCGGAGGTAGCGCTCGACGGTGTCGTAGACGGAAGGGTCGGTGACCCGGCCGTGGCCCGGTACGACCACGCTCGCGTCCAGTGCGCGCAAGGTCGCCAGGGCGCTCAGGGAGCCGCTGAGGGAGCCCATCATGATGAAGGGCGTCCCGCCGTTGAAGATCAGGTCGCCGGTGAAGACGACGCCCCGGCCGGGGAGGTGGACGATGGTGTCGCCCACGGTGTGGGCCGGGCCCGGGTGGAGGAGGCGTACCTCGGTGTCGCCGATGTGGACGGTCAGTTCGTCGGTGTAGGTGAGGGTGGGCGGGGTGACCTCGATGTGCCCGTAGTCGACCTCGGGCCAGGCGAGGTGGAGCTGGAGGCCCGCCGCGAGGGTCTCGCGGCGGCAGTCGGCGTGGCCGACGACCGTGGCCCGCGGGGTGAAGACGCAGTTGCCGTAGGTGTGGTCGCCGTGGTGGTGGGTGTTGACGACGGTGGTCGGCAGCGGCGCCCCGCTCGCGACGACGGCCTCGCGCAGCAGCTTCGCCCGGCGCTCGGTGGCGGCCGTGTCGACGAGCAGGGTCCGCTCGCCGTCGGTCACGAACCCCGCGTTGTTCAGGCACCAGCCGCCGTCGGGCTGGATGTAGGCGCTCACGCCCGGGGCGAGCGGGACGGTGTAGGGCTCGGTGCCCTCCGCCTCGATGGTGGTCGGTCTCGTGTTCGCGCTGGTCATTCGCTGGCCTCCCTCGCCGTCCGCCGCGGGGGTGGGCGGATCGGACCACCCGTCAGAATACGGGCGGCCGGAGGCCGTCGGTCCGGTATCCGCCGGTCAGGCGCGGTGTTCGAGTCCCGGCCGGAGCCGGTCCAGGAGGCCGTAGAGCGTGGTGCGCTCGGCCTCGTCCAGCGCGTCGAGCGCGCTGTGCGTGGCCTGCATCTCGGCCCGTACCCGGCGGATGGTCTCGTGGCCCTCGTCGGTGGCCACCACGTTCTTCACCCGGCGGTCGGACGGGTCGGGCTCGCGGCGGACGAGGCCGCGCGCCTCCAGCCGGTCGACGATGCCGGTGACGTTGGAGGCGTCGCAGACCAGCAGGGTGGCCAGGCCGCGCATCGGGACCGGGCCCTTGAGCTGGGCGAGCAGCTTGGCCTGGACGGACGTGAGGCCGTGGCGGGCGGCGGCCGCCGCGAAGTCCTGCCACTGGGCGGTGCCGAGCGCCGCCACCAGCTCCAGGAGCTGGGCCTTGGACGGGGGCTGGGGGGTCGTGCCGGTCATGGCTCAAGTGTACTCAAACAGCTTGAAGTCTTAAATCATTAACTTGACTACCTGAAGTATCCGGGGCTAGCGTGACCCAGTTGCTTGACGATCTCAAGCATCAAAGTCGTGAAGTAACGCGCAGCATCCCTAAGGAATCCCTCCCGCCCATGACCTCCCCAGCGTCCACCGCCCCCGCCACGCAGCGGAACGAGACGGTGATCGTCTTCGCCCTGAGCCTGGCCGCCATGGTCGTCTCGATGATGCAGACCCTGGTGGTGCCGATCCTCGGCCTCATCCAGAAGGACCTCGGCACCTCGTCCGCGAACGTCAGCTGGGTCACCACCGCGACCCTGCTCTCCGCCGCCGTCTTCACCCCGCTGCTCGGCCGCTTCGGCGACCAGCACGGCAAGAAGAAGACCCTGGTGGCCGTTCTGGTCGTGATGGTCGCGGGCTCCGTCCTCGCGGCCGTCACCCACTCCCTGCTCTGGCTCATCGTCGGCCGGGTGCTCCAGGGCGCCGCCACCGCGATCTTCCCGCTGGCGCTCTCCGTGCTCCGCGAGGAGGTCCGCCCGGCCCGCCTGCCCGGCGCGATGGCCATGGTCAGCGGCACCCTCGCCTTCGGCAGCGGCCTCGCGCTCGTCGCCACCGGCCTGCTCACCTCCGGTGACGACCCCGACTACCGCAGCGCCTTCTGGCTGGCCACCGGCCTCGCCGCGCTCGCCCTCATCGCCGTCGCCACCCTCGTGCCCGCCACCCGGGAGACCACCGGCGGCCGCACCGACGCCCTCGGCGCCCTGACCCTGGCCGCCACCCTCGTGCTGCTCCTGCTGCCCATCACCCAGGGCCACGAGTGGGGCTGGTCCTCCGCCCGGACCATCGGCTGCTTCGCCGGCGCCGCGGTGATGGCCGCGATATGGACGCTGGTCGAGCGCAAGGTGCGCGAGCCCCTGGTCGACATGCGGATGTTCGCCCACCCGCCCGTGCTCTTCGCCAACATCGCCGGCCTGCTCGTCGGCTTCGGCTCCTTCGCCCTCTTCATCGGCGTCTCCTACCTGGTGCAGATGCCCTCGAAGATCACCGGCTACGGCTTCGACGCGACCGTCCTGCGCGCCTCCGTCGAGTACCTGCTGCCCAGCACCGTCGTCTCGCTGCTCGCCGCGCCCGTCGGCGGCCAGCTCGTCCGGCACAAGGGCCCCCGCCTGGTCCTCCTGCTGGCCTCGATCGTCGGCACCGCCGGCTTCGTGTGGATCGCGCTCGACCACGAGCACGCCTACGCCGTGATCGCCGCCGGAATGTGCGTCGGCGCGGCCATCAGCTTCGGCTACGCGGCCATGCCCGCCGTGATCGTCGCCAGCGTGCCCCACCACCAGACCGGCATAGCCAACGGCATCAACTCCATCTCCCGTTCCACCGGCAGCGCCATCGGCAGCGCGATGATCACCACGGTCCTCGCCTCCAAGAGCATCGAGCACCTGCCGCCGGGCGCGCCCAAGCTGCCCGCCGAGAGCCAGTTCACCCTCACCTTCGTGATCGCGGGCGCCGCGTTCGTCCTGGTCTCGGTGGTGGCCGGGCTGGGGCTGCGGAGGATCCGCACCCTGGGCGAGGCCGCGGTGGCGGAGGCGGCCCCGGCGGCCGAGGCTGGGACCGCGCCCGTCGCCTCCTGACCCCGGGGGCGGGCCCCGCGCCCGCCCCCACCCGCCGGGCACCCCTGGCACCGTGCACGAACACCTCTGGTACCGAAGGAGCCAGCACCATGAAGGCTGTCAGCTACCGGGCCTACGGCGGCCCCGACGTCCTCGAGTACGGCGACCTCCCCCTGCCCAAGGCCGGCCCCGACTCCGTCCTGATCAAGGTCAGGGCGGCGGCCGTCAACCCCGTCGACTGGAAGGCGCGCGAGGGCTACCTCGACGGCATGCTCCAGCCGGTCTTCCCGGTCGTGCCCGGCTGGGACGTCTCGGGCGTGGTCGTCGGGCTGGGCGCGGACACCCCCGAGTACCGGGAGGGCGACGAGGTCATCGGCTACGTCCGCGAGGACTTCCTCTCCCGGGGCACCTTCGCCGAGTACGTGGCCGCGCCCGTGCGCACCCTGGCGCCCAAGCCCGCCGGACTCACCTTCGAGGAGGCCGCGGCCATCCCGCTGGCCGGCCTCACCGCCCTCCAGTGCCTGCGCGCGGTACGGGCCGCCGAGGGCGACACCGTGCTGATCCACGGCGCCTCCGGAGGGGTGGGCTCCATGGCCGTCCAGCTCGCCCGCCGGCTCGGCGCCCGCGTCATCGGCACGGCGAGCGAGCGCAACCACGACTACCTGCGCGCCCTGGGCGCGGAGCCCGTCACCTACGGCGACGGCCTCGCCGAGCGCGTCCGGGCCCTGGCGTCCGGGGGCGTGGACGTCGTGCTCGACCTCGTCGGCGGCGGTGCCGTCGCGACCTCGCCCGCCGTCACGGCCCACGGCGCCCGTCTGGTCTCCATCGCCGACCCGGCCGTCACCGAGCTCGGCGGCCGGTTGCTGTGGGTGCGCCCCGACACGGCCGACCTGGCGGAGCTGGGCCGGCTGGCGGCGGAGGGCGTCCTCAAGGTCGAGGTGGCCGAGGTCTTCCCGCTGGAGAAGACGGCGGACGCGCACCGGCGCAGCGCCGAGGGCCACACCCGGGGAAAGATCGTGGTGACGGTGCCCTGACCGGGCCCCGCGAGAGGCCGGGCTGTCGTCAGCCGCCGGACGGGCCCGCGCCCGTCCGGCGCTCGCGCAGCCGGACGTAGGCCTCCAGCCCGTCCGGCACCCAGTCCCACTCGCCCAGCCTGGCCGCCACCTCCTCCTCGGGGAGGAAGTCCCACCAGGCCACTTCCTCCTCCTGGGGCGAGACCGGAAGGTCGCAGCGCACCTCGTACACCGCCGACCACCACCCGCCCCCCGGCCCCCGGTAGAGGAAGCGGAACAGCGGCGTGGGCGCCGGGAGGCCGCTGACCCCCAGCTCCTCCTCCGCCTCCCGCAGCGCGGCCTCGTCGTACGACTCGCCCGCCCCGACCACCCCGCCGACGAACATGTCGTACCGCGAGGGGAAGACCAGCTTCCGGTCGGTCCGGCGGTGAACGAAGATCCGCCCCCGCGCGTCGCGCGCCTGGACGAACACACACCGGTGGAGCATCCCCTCGGCGTACACCGCGCCGCGCGGTGCCTGCCCCACGACCCGGTCGTGTTCGTCGACGATGTCCAGCACCTCATCCGCCCCGAGCGGCCGCTGATCGGTCATGGCCCCATCCAACCAGCAGCGGCCCACCCGCAGGAGCGAAAGTCCCTGTCGGCGGGTGGCGGTCAGTGCGGCTGGAGATCCCGGACCTGGCCCGGCTCCGCCATGCCTGACGGCATCGCCGGATGCCGGCCGATCAGCACGATGCCGCACACGATCGCGACCAGCCCCGCCGCCTGCACG
The DNA here is from genome assembly GCF_042892945.1 of Streptomyces sp. NPDC001678. Taxonomy (NCBI): domain Bacteria; kingdom Bacillati; phylum Actinomycetota; class Actinomycetes; order Kitasatosporales; family Streptomycetaceae; genus Streptomyces; species Streptomyces sp. NPDC001678. The sequence continues at coordinate 143,308 of NZ_JBIAUP010000005.1, forward strand.
GCCAGCGCCGCGGGCGTCGTCCGCAACTGGTCGCCCATGAAACCCACCCCGCACGCGATCCCGGCCAGCGGCTGCGCCGCCGTCAGCGCGGGCAGCGACATCCGCAGCGGGGCCGTCTCGAAGGCGCTCTGCACCAGCACCAGCGCCGTGACCCCGAGCACCAGCACCCCGTAGGGCTGCCAGCCGGTGACCAGCTCCCGCCAGCCGCCGTGCGCGAACCGGGTGCCGCTCACCCGCGTCAGCGCGTCCTGTACGCCGTACAGCAGTCCGGCCGCGACCGCCAGCAGCGCCGCCTCCGTGCTCATCCGCACCCGCTTGGAGACCGCCGCCAGCAGCAGCGCGGCACCCACCATGACCCCGACGATCAGCCAGTGCCGCAGCGGATCCGTGACCGTCCGCCCGCCGTGCGGGCGCCCGGCGACGATGAAGGCCGCCACCCCACCCGCCAGCAGCCACAGCCCGCCCCAGCCGCTGCGGCCGAGCGGCTGCTTGGTCTGCCAGCGGGAGAGGGCCATGGCGAACAGCAGGTTCGTCGCCATCAGCGGGTCGACCAGCGACACCTCGCCCCGGCTGAGCGCGATGGCGCCCAGGGCCATGCCGCAGACCATCAGCGCGATGCCCGCCAGCCAGCGCGGCATCCGGGCGAGGTCCAGCAGCAGCCTCAGGGAGAGGAAGTCGCTCATGGGCGCCCGCTGCGCGGCGTTCTGCTGGAGCACGAACCCCACGCCCAGACAGCACGCCGCACCCAGGGCGAAGGCGAAGACCATCACGTCGCGCACCTCAAGACCTTGCGGTCGTAGGAGACTTGACAGCAAAACGATAGCCGCCACGAGGGCGGTGCGACGGTCGAGTACCCCCCTTTCGGCCGTTCATCCGGGTCGGGGTCCGGGGAGAGGCCCCCGGCATAGAACTACTGTTCGCCGGGCTGGTGTGCGAGGCGGGAGGGGTGGGGGTGGCGTCGCGGGGCTCGTGCGGCGAACCGGCGCCGGTCCGTGCCCTCGCCCCTTCCCGCAACTGGAGCTGACGGCGCATTATTTGACGTCATGTCAGCATCGTTCGACCGGCCTTGACGCGGAGCAGTGACTACCGGTTTGCTGTGCGTGATCGGGAAGAAGGAACGAGACAGCGCGCGGACGCCCCTGACCCGGCGCCCGGAGGGGACGTACGCCGTGGAGGAAGCCCGCTGATGACGCCCCCACCCCCCTTGGGCCGCCACCGGAACAAGGACGGGCTGACCTTCGACCCCGCCCTGGACGACACCGAGCTCGTCTCCGTCCGCGACGCCCTGGCCCGGGGCCGCTGGGCCGACGCCCGGCAGCTCCTCGCCCGCACCGGCGACGACTGGGACCGCCGCGGCCACCGCCTCGTCGTCCTCGCCGAGGGCCCCGCCAGCGCCGCCTGGGCCCGCGACTGGCTGCTCGCCGAGCCCGACAGCCCCGACGCCGCCGTCCTCCTCGCCTGCGCCGGAGTCTTCCGCTGCCTCGGCGGCAAGGACACCCCGGAAACCGCCCACGCGCTCTGCCTGACCGCCGCCCGGATGGCCCCCCGCGACCCCACCCCCTGGCTGGCCGTCCTCATCCTCGCCCGCCGCACCGGCACCGCCGACGAACGCGTCCGCGCCTTCGACCAGGTCCGCGCCCGCCACCGCGACCACCACCACGCCCACCACCTCATGGCCGCCTGCCTGGCCGAGCGCCAGGAGGGCGACCGCGACGACCCCCTCCACGAGGTCTACGACTTCGCCGCCTGGGCCGCCGAACAGGCACCCGCCGACTCCCCCCTGGCCGTCCTGCCCGTCATCGCCCACGCCGAGCGCTACCGCGCCCTCGCCCGCGCCGGGCTGGAGCCGGCCGACCCCGCCCGCTCCGCGCACTGGACCACGCGCCGGGCCCGCCAGGTGATGAAGGCCGCCTTCGACTGGTGGCTGGAATGGGACATCGACGAGGACACCACGGCCGGCCCGGACACCACGACCGCCGCCACCGCCCACCCCCGGCGCAAGGTCGACCTGAACTACCTCGCCCACGCCAAGCTCCACGAGGGCCGCCTCGCCGAGGCCGCCGCCCTCCTCACCCGCATCGGCCCCCACGCCACCCGAGCCCCCTGGGCCTACCCCGACCGGGACCCCGGCGCTGCCTTCCGGGCCGCCCGCCGCACCGCGCTCGGCGCGACATGACCACGGCGCACATGACCACGGCGCTGATGGTCACGGCGCCCATGAGCCCGGTGCGACCGCCCCGGGCAGGGCCCCCGCACCCCGGCACCCCCGAGTCCCCCCACCCCCGCGTCCCCCGCGCTCCCCACCGGAAGGACCACCGCCGCATGTCGACCGGCACCACGCGCGATATCAGCACCTTCAAGGGCCGGGAGAGACGCCTGCGCGCCGGCCGCATCGGAGTCGCGGGCCTGCTGCTGTCGGTCGTCGCCGCCAGCGCCCCGCTGATGGTCACCGCCGGCGTCATGCCCACGACCTACGGCACGATGGGCGTCGTCGGACAGCCCCTGCTCTTCGTCCTCCTCGGCGTCGTCCTGACCCTCTTCAGCGTCGGCTACGCCGAGATGAGCCGCCACGTCCACAACGCCGGCGCCTTCTACGCCTATATCGCCCGAGGCCTCGGCGGTACGGCCGGCGCCGCCGCCTCCGTCGTCGCCCTCGTCGCCTACAGCGCCATGCAGTTCGCCATCTACGGCATCTTCGGCCACGAGTTCTCCGGCCTCCTGCGCCGGCACCTCGGCCTCACCCTCGACTGGTGGGTCCCCGCCCTCGCCGCCGTCGCCGTCGTCGGCGTCCTCGGCTGGCTCAAGATAGACCTCAACGTCAAGGTCCTCGGCGCCCTGCTGCTCGTCGAGTGCGCCATGGTCGTCGTCTTCGACATCGCCTGCCTCGGCCGCCCCGGCCCCGAAGGCGTCTCCTTGCGCGCCTTCGACCCCACCACCCTCGGCGGCGCCGGGCTCGGCACCGCGCTCTGCTTCACCATCGCCGCCTTCGTCGGCTTCGAACAGGCCGCCGTCTACGCCGAGGAGGCCAACCGCCCCCAGGTCGTCGTCGCCCGCGTGACCTTCCTCGCCGTCGGCTTCGTCGCCCTCTTCTTCGCTCTCGGGTCCTGGGCCCTGACCATCGCCACCGGCCCCTCGCGCGTCGTCGCCGCCTCCCGCGAGCAGGGAACCGGCCTCCTCTTCGCCCTCACCGAGGACCGCCTCGGCACCACCTTCACCGACCTGACACACCTCTTCTACGTGACCGGCATGTTCGCCGCGATGCTGAGCTTCCACAACGTCGTCGCCCGCTACGCCTTCGCCATGGGCCGCGACGGCCTCCTCCCCGCCTCCCTCGCCCGCACCTCGGGCGGCAGCGGCGCGCCCGCCTACGGATCGCTGCTCCAGAGCGGCGTATCGCTGCTGGTCGTGGCCGTCTTCGCCATCACCGACGACCGCCCGCGGGGCGATCCCACCACGCCCGTCATCCGGCTCTTCACCTGGATGGGCAACGTCGGGGCGCTCGGCGTCATCGTCCTCATGGCCACCGCCAGCGTCGCCGTCATCGTCTTCTTCGTCCGGCGCGGCGCCGGGCGGGCCCAGGCCCCCCGGCTGGTCGCCTCCGGCGCGGCCTGCGCGGCCCTGCTCGGCATCGTCGGCTACGCGGTCAAGGACTTCCACGTCCTCGTCGGCGCCACCGCGGGCTCGGCCCTCGGCTGGATCCTGCCCGGCATCATCGGTGCGGCCGTCGTCCTCGGCGTGATCCACGGGCTGGTGCTACGGGCGGTACGGCCCGAACTGCACGCCCGGATCGGGCTCGGCAACGAGGCGTTCCAGCTGGAGAAGGCGGCCGCCGCGGAGGCGCGTCCCGGCGATCCGACGCACCCCGGAAGGAGTTCCTCATGACCGGAAAGGTTTCCTCATGAGCTGCCACCCCATCGAGCCCCCGGTGCCCGCGTCCCCGGCGTTCCCCGCGTCCCCGGCGTTCCCCGCGTCCCCGGCGTCCCCGGCGTCCCCGGTACCGGCCCGGTCCGCGCACGCGCACCCGCACCCGCACCCGCTCGACCCGCTGACCGCCGACGAGATCACCACGGCCCGCCGCGTCCTCACGGAGGCCGGCAAGGTCACCCCCGCCACCCGCTTCCCGCTCGTCCTCCTCGACGAGCCCGACCGCCACACCGCCGCCGTCCACCGGCCCGGCGACCCCGTCGTCCGCAGGGTGCGCGTCACCCTCCTCGACCAGGAGACCGGCGCCGCCGCCGAGGCCCTCGTCGACGTCACCGGCGGCCTGCTGCTCGCCCACCGCGAACTGGACGTCGCCACCGAGGGCCAGCCACAAGTGATGTTCGAGGAGTACCCCCTCGTCGAGGCGATCGTGAAGGCCGACCCCGGCTGGCGCGAGGCGATGGCCGCCCGCGGCGTCGACGACCCGGCCCTCGCCGTCTGCGCACCGCTCGCCGCCGGCAGCGTGATCATCGACCGGCCGGGCCGCCGACTGCTGCGCTGCCTGACCTGGATGCGCTGCGAGCACGGCGACAACCCCTGGGCCCACCCCGTGGGCGGGCTGGCCGCCGACGTCGACGTCATCGAGCGGCGCGTCGTCCGGATCACCGACACCGGGCCCGTGCCCATACCCGCCGAATGCGGCCGCTACGAGCCGGAGTTCACCGGAGCGGCCCGTACCGACCTGCGCCCGCTGGAGATCCGGCAGCCCGAAGGCCCGTCCTTCCACCTCGACGGGCCCCTGCTGACCTGGCAGAACTGGAGCCTCCGCGTCGACTTCAACGCCCGGGAGGGCCTGGTCCTCCACCGGATCACCCACCGCGACGGCGACCGGGAACGGTCCGTGCTCCACCGCGCCTCCCTCGCCGAGATGGCCGTGGCCTACGGCGAGGCGGAGGAGACCCGCAACTGGGTGGCCTTCCTCGACGCGGGGGAGTACTCCCTCGGCCGCAACACCAACCCGCTGCGGCTGGGCTGCGACTGCCTCGGCGAGATCCGCTACCTCGACGCCGTCCTCGCCGACGACCACGGCCGTCCGCAGACGCTGCCCAACGCCGTCTGTGTCCACGAGGAGGACCACGGCCTGCTCTGGAAGCACACCGACGTCTTCCACGACAACGCTGTCGAGAGCCGCCGCTCCCGCCGCCTGGTGATCTCGTACATCGCCACCGTCGGCAACTACGACTACGGCTTCTACTGGTACTTCCACCAGGACGGCACGATCGCCTTCGAGGTCAGGTCCACGGGCATCGTGCAGACCTCGGCCGTCCCGCCGGGCGCCGGCTCGCCCCACGGCACCGAGATCGCCCCGGGCCTGCTCGCCCCGTACCACCAGCACCTGTTCTGCGTCCGGCTGGACGCGGCGGTGGACGGCCCCGCCAACACGGTCGAGGAGGTCGACGTCGTCCCGGTGCCCGCCGGCCCCGCGAACCCGGCCGGCAACGCCTTCACCGCCCGGACGACCGTCCTCTCCGACAGCGCGGAGGGCGGGCGCACCGCCGATACGACGGTGGGCAGGCGCTGGCGGATCACCAACCCCGGCTCGCGCAACCGTATGGGGCAGCCGGTCGCCTACACCCTCGTCCCCCAGCCGGGGCCGGTGCTCCTCGCCCGGCCGGGCTCACCGCTCGCCGGGCGCGTGGCGTACGGCACCAAGCACCTGTGGGTCACCCGCCACCGCCCCGACCGCCGCTATCCGGCGGGCGACCACCCCAACCAGCACCCCGGCGGGGCGGGTCTGCCGGAGTGGACGACGGGCGGGGAGTCCCTGGAGAACACCGAACTCACCGTCTGGCACACCTTCGGGCCCACCCATCTGCCCCGGCTGGAGGAGTGGCCCGTGATGCCCGTCGACATCACCGGTTTCAGCCTCAGGCCCACCGGCTTCTTCGACCGGAACCCGGCGCTGGACCTGCCGGAGGAGCCGGGCGGCCACCGCCCGGTCTGAGGGACGTCAGTCCTCCAGCGCCTTGCCCACCCGTCGCGAGACCGTGAACTCGTAGAGGTCCAGCACCCCCGGCGGCTCGGCCAGGCCCGGGCCGCCGGCCCGTATCCACGCGGCGATGTCCGCCAGCGCCTCGTCGTCGTTGACCAGCCCCAGCCACACGGGCCGTCCCCCGGCCGCCCGGCCCGCCGCCGACGGCTGCACCACGACCACGTTCGCCTGGTCGCACACGTCCAGGCACTCCGACGCCCGCACCTGCCCCGCCCCGTCCAGCGCCTCCCGAAGCCGGACGATCTGCCCGGCGTGATCGACCCCGGGCACCTTCGCCGGGTCGCCGCAGCAGCAGCCGCGGCAGACCGTGATCCGGCAGGGGGCGGCGGAGGCGGGCCGAGCGGCCTTCTTGGTGATCATCGGGCGATGATACGCACGGGCCCGGACAGCGAAAAAGCCCCGGTCTTCCGACCGGGGCTTCCCGTGTTCCTGCTGGTGTCCGAGGGGGGACTTGAACCCCCACGCCCGATAAAGGGCACTAGCACCTCAAGCTAGCGCGTCTGCCATTCCGCCACCCGGACCGGGTGTTTGTCTCTGCGGTGTGTTCCCCGCGGCGACATGGAAAACAATACCAAACATTCGAGGTGCTCGATCACCACCGTCCGTGCCCCCGCCCGCACCTCCTCCCGGGCCGCCCGCGCGTGATCGTTGCGGGTGTGTGTCGGCGGTATTGCGGCCTTGGGCTGGGCGAACGGGAGGGGGAGGATGGCCGTGGACCCACGCCGGGGCCGCCCGCGTTTTCGGGCGCGGTCCCGGCGGCGAACCACGAGGAGGCAGCGTGAGCGAGTCGAAGCCGGTCGGGACCGGCACCTTCAGGAGTGGCGAGGACGAGGTCGTCGACCTCTGCCGCGACCTGATCCGCATCGACACGAGCAATTACGGCGACCACTCCGGGCCCGGTGAGCGGCTCGCCGCCGAGTACGTGGCCGAGAAGCTGGCCGAGGTGGGGCTGGAGCCGCGGATCATCGAGTCGCACAAGGGCCGGGCCTCGACGGTGGCGCGGATCGAGGGCGAGGACCCGTCCCGGCCGGCGCTCCTCATCCACGGCCACACCGACGTCGTGCCCGCCAACGCGGCGGACTGGACCTACGACCCCTTCGCGGGCGAGATCGCGGACGGCTGTCTGTGGGGCCGCGGCGCGGTCGACATGAAGGACATGGACGCGATGACGCTGGCGGTCGTCCGCGACCGGCTGCGGTCGGGCCGCAAGCCGCCCCGCGACATCGTGCTGGCCTTCCTCGCCGACGAGGAGGCGGGCGGCACGTACGGCGCCCGCCACCTGGTCGACAAGCACCCCGAGCTCTTCGAGGGCGTGACCGAGGCGATCGGCGAGGTCGGCGGCTTCTCCTTCACGGTCAACGAGAACCTGCGGCTCTATCTGATCGAGACCGCCCAGAAGGGCATGCACTGGATGCGGCTCACCGTGGACGGCACGGCGGGCCACGGCTCCATGACCAACAAGGACAACGCGATCACCGAGCTCTGCGAGGCCGTCGCCCGGCTGGGCCGGCACGAGTTCCCGGTACGGGTCACCAAGACCGTGCGGTCCTTCCTCGACGAGCTGTCGGACGCCCTGGGCACCCCGCTGGACCCGGAGGACATGGAGGCGACGCTCGCCAAGCTCGGCGGCATCGCCAAGATGGTCGGCACCACCCTGCGCAACACCGCCGCCCCGACGATGCTCGGCGCCGGGTACAAGGTCAACGTCATCCCCGGCCAGGCCGTCGCCCACGTCGACGGAAGGTTTCTGCCGGGCTACGAGGAGGAGTTCCTCGCGGACCTCGACCGGATCCTGGGGCCGCGCGTCAAGCGGGAGGACGTCCACGCGGACAAGGCGCTGGAGACCAGCTTCGACGGCAGGCTCGTCGACGCGATGCAGTCGGCGCTGAAGGCCGAGGACCCCATCGCGCGCGCCGTGCCGTACATGCTCTCCGGCGGCACCGACGCCAAGTCCTTCGACGACCTGGGCATCCGCTGCTTCGGCTTCGCGCCGCTCCAGCTGCCGCCCGAGCTGGACTTCGCCGGAATGTTCCACGGCGTGGACGAGCGGGTGCCCGTCGATGGTCTGAAATTCGGTGTGCGTGTGCTCGACCGCTTCCTGGACCAGTGCTGAGCCCGTTGTCCAACCCCCGCGGCCTTGCGGGTATTCGGCGCTTCCGTAGCCGGAAAGAGTGAACGCAGGGAGGCTTACGTAGCCCCATTCCCTCCTCGTCGTTACAGGTGTGCGGTCCGCGGCTGGGACCGCATTGCCAACAAGGAGGAAACAATGCTCAAGAAGGTCGTCGCCGCCGCGGCTGCCACTGGTGGTCTCGTCCTCGCGGGCGCCGGCATGGCCGCCGCCAGCGACGGAGCCCAGGGAGCGGCCGTGAACAGCCCCGGCGTCGTCTCGGGCAACGTCATCCAGGCGCCCATCGAGGTGCCGGTCAACGTGTGCGGTAACACGATCAACGTCGTCGGGCTGCTCAACCCTGCAACGGGCAACGTCTGCGTCAACAAGTGACGTTCTGTCCAATCTCGTAAGGGATTGAACCAGGGTGGCTCCGGGGTACGTCGCACGTACTCCGGAGCCGTTGGGCTTTCGACTGGGTCATTCCGGGCGCGGTAAGACGATCGTTCCGAGCGTTCGGTATGGCAAAACGCAGAGGGGCAAGACAAATAATGCGACAGGTCACCAAGAAGGGCCTGCTCTCCGTAGCGGCGGCGAGCGGCGTGCTCGCCGTGACCGGCGGCTACGCGATGGCGGACTCGGGTGCCACCGGCGCTTCGGCGCACTCCCCGGGCGTCGCGTCCGGGAACACCGTCCAGGTTCCGGTCCATGTGCCGGTGAACGCCTGCGGCAACACCGTGAACGTGATCGGGCTGCTCAACCCGGCCACGGGCAACCGTTGCTTCAACGGCGGCGGCGGACACGGCCACAAGGGCCACGGGCACGGCGGCAGCGGCCACGGCGGCGCGCTCGCGCAGGGCAAGAGCGAGGACTCGCCCGGCGTGGCGTCCGGCAACACCGTGCAGGCGCCGGTCAGCATCCCGGTCAACGCCTGCGGCAACAGCGTCGACGTCGTGGGCATCGGCAACCCGGCCACGGGCAACACCTGTGTCAACGACGGTCACGGCGCTCCCGGCCACGACCACGACCACAACAAGCCGCCGCAGGGCGACCACCCGGGCCACCCCGGGCACCCCGGGAAGCCGGGTCACCCCGGTGAGCACAACCCCGGTGGGCACCACAACCCGCCCACCGAGCACAAGCCGGGCCACCAGCCGCCGGCCGGTGAGCACCACCACGGCCCCGGCAGCCACCCGCAGACCTCGGGTGCGCACCACCCCAAGCCGGCCATGGAGGTGAAGGACGCGCACCGCGCTCCCGCCGTCCTCGCCGAGCACCGTCCGGCCACGGTCGCCCAGCAGGCCGCCCAGCTCGCGCACACCGGCGCGGGCCAGCTCGGCGCGGCCGGCGCGGCCAGCGCGGGCCTGCTGGTCGGCGGCGCGATGCTCTACCGCCGCTCGCGCGGCGCCCAGGGCTGACCCGTCCCACCCGCGGTACCGGAAAGGAGCGGGCCCCGCGATCGCGGGGCCCGCTCCCTTCGCTTTCCCTCCCCGCCGCGGCCCGTGGCGGCGGGCTCCACGAGCCCGCCGGCCGGCCGTCGGCTCACCGTTCGGCCGTCACCATGTGGCGCGGAGCTGACGGATGATCCTGCGCCGCAGCCGCACCTTGCGGCTGCCGTCCGGATAGAGACGTAGTCGGTCCAACTCCCAGTGTCCGTACTCGGCATGGTCGGTCAGCAAGCGTGTGGCCGCCTTCCGGGAGACCCCCCGGGGCACATACACATCGCAGAATTCGTATTCCGGCATCGCATCTATTGTGCGGGAACGGGTCCGGTGCGGATAGCGTCTGCACTATGTCTGATGCTGCGCAGCCAACCGCTGCCGAGGTACGGGCCGCCGCCGAGGCGGTCAAAGCCGCTCTGGACCGCCACCTCGAGGCCGTCGAACGCCGTTCGGGGGAGGACGACCCGGCCGTCTACGCCGCGTTCAACGAGCTGGCCGCGACAGCCGAGGCCTACGACGAGCTTCTCTACGACGTCTACGACGAGGTCACCCCCTTCGAGATCCCCGGCGACGACACCCTGCCCGCCTACGCCGGGCCGGAGGAGCCCAGCGCGCTGAGCGTGCTGATCCGCAGGGACTACGCGGTGGCCGAGCCCCAGCGGCTGCTCGCGCAGGCACAGCGCGTCGCGGACCTCGATCCGGACGTGGACGCGGACCTGCGCGCGGGCGCGTCCGGCGGAGGCAAGGGCTCCGGGAGCGGTGTGCACACGGCGCTCGGGGTGATCTTCGAGGAGTACGAGGCCGACGAGATCGCCTCCCGGCACAAGGAGTTCGGCCTCGTCGAGGGCGACTCCACGCTGTGGGTGACCGCGGCGGAGGAGCTCCCCGACCCGGGGGAGTGGCTGTCGGCCCCCTTCGACCAGCCGGACCCGCAGACGGTCGTCTGCCGCTTCGACGCCAGTGCCGTCTTCGACGAGGACGGCGACGACGAGGGCGCCGCCGACGATGACGGCGAGGACGGCGACGACGACCTCGACGAGGACGACATCGACGGCGACGACGGCGTCGACGACGACCTGGACGTGGAGGACGCGGAGGACGTGGACGTCGGCGCCGGCCCGGCCGACCGGGCCGGCGGGGCACCGGAGAAGGACGCCGGCCGGACACCGGGACGCTGACCGGGGGCGGCACACGAGCCCGGGTCAGCACATGGCCCGGGGGAGCCGGGCGGACGTTCCGGCAGCGCGGTCCTCTTCCTCTCCGCCCGGAGAGGAAGAGGACCGCGCTGTCAGCCGCCGGGGCCCGTGCGACGGCCGACCGGTCCGGCCGGTCAGCCGGCCGGTCGCGTCTGGGCCTCCAGCAGCGCCCTGAGCCGGGTGGTCCGCTCCTTCGCCGGCACCTCGGCGACCGCGCGGGGCAGGGCCTGCTCCACGCCGTGCACGACCGACAGATGCCGCTCGCCCCGGCCGAAGGCCGTGTAGACCCAGGACCGGGTGAGCGTCGGCGCGGCGTCACCGGGCAGTACGACGACGGCCGCCGGCCAGCGCGTACCGGCCGCCTGATGGGCCGTCACGGCCCAGCCGTGGCGCACCTCGTCACCGACGCGCTCGCGCGGTACGACGACGGGGGTGCCCCCGCAGTCCAGCCGCAGCCCCTCGGTTTCCGCCGACACCACCGTGCCGGGAACCATCCGGCCGGGCGCGGGCACATAGGCGACGCGGTCGCCCGGGTCGAAGCCGCCGAAGCGGCCGGGGCCGGGGTTGAGCCGCTCCTTGAGGGCCGCGTTGAGCGCGCGGGTCCCGGCGGGGCCGCCATGGCCCGGGGTGATCACCTGGGTGGCGCCGGGCTCGATGCCGAAGGCGCGCGGCACGGATTCGGCGACGAGCTGCACCGTGCGGTGCACGGCCTCGGCCGGCTCCCGCACCGGGACGATCACGACCTCCTTGCCGGGGGCGGCCACCTGGTTGAGCTCGCCGACGCCGATGCCGGAGACCAGCTCGCCGATCGGGCCCGGGTCCGGGGTGCGCGAGACGACCGCCGGGCAGGCGCGGGCCGCCAGCACGTCCGCGAAGACGCGGCCCGGACCGGCCGACCACAGCACGCCCGGGTCGCCGCCGAGCACCAGCCGGGTGCCGTCCGCGAGGGACTCCACCAGCAGCGCGGCGGTCTCCACGTCCAGCTGCGGGGCGTCCAGGACGGCCAGCACGTCGAGCGCCAGCGCGCCGTCCGCGTCCCGCCCCGGGCCCTCCTGGCCGGACAGCAGGCCGGCTACGGTCACGGCGTCGGCCACACCGAGCTCGGTCAGCCGGCGCCTGCCGTCCTCGGTGTGGGCGGCGGCCCACGCCCGCAGGCCCAGGCCGGCGGCGGCCGTCACCAGCGCGGCGGGCTCCGCGCGGGCGGCCTCGCCGCCGCTGTGGGTCACGAGGCCGGAGGCCGCGACGGCACGGATCAGCTCGGCGGCCGAGGGGGAAGGGGCGTCCTCCGCCGCGGCGGCCCAGTCGGGCCCCTGCTCGGGGGTGGCGTTGACCAGCCGCGCGAGGCCGTCGGCGAGGCTCTCCTCGGCCATGGCGTACCGGTCGAGCCCGAGCAGCAGCCGCACCGGCTCCCCGGCCTCTTCCCCTTCCTGCTCCTGTTCCTGTTCCTGCTCGTCCTCCGGCCCTTCCCGGAACACCAGCACGGTGCCCTCGGCGAGGACGTCGCGCAGCGCGGCCTCCGGGTCGGGGACGGAGCGCCGGGAGAGCTCGGCGAGCACGGCCGAGGACTCGAGCACGGTGTGCCCGGCGAGGGCGGCGCGCTCCAGGAACCGGCCCACGAGGGCCCGTGCCCGGCGCTCGTCGTCCGGCCCGCACGCGTCGCCCAGCAGCGCCCGTGCGAATCCGTCGGCCTGCTCGGGCCGCACCGCCGGTACGGCCAGCAGCCGCCACGGGTCCTCGCGGAGCTCCTCGGCGGCGTGCTCGCCGAGCGCCTCGGCGACCTGACCGGCGAGCGCCTCGGGCGCCCCTCCGGCGGCGAGCACCTCGGTGAGCCCGGCGCTGGGCGCGACGTGCGCGGCCCGCACGGGCCGGGCCACGGCGCCCGGCCCGGCCACGGCGGGCCCGGCGGCGGCCGGAGCGGGCGCGGGGCGCCGCGCGGCGGGCTTCGGCTTCGGCTCGTTGAAGAACGACGCCGCGTCCCGCTCCCCGCTCTCCACGGCCCGCACCGCCGCGGCCAGCGCCTCGGCGACAGCGGACCGCGGCTTCCCTGCCGGAGGCTCACCTCCTCCACCGGGCGCGGGCCCCGAGCCCGGGTGCCCGGCGCTGCCACGCGCGGAGGCCTCCCCGTCGGGGGCCTGTGCGTCGCCGCGCGAGGCCGTTTCCGGCTCCGTGGCCGGGGCGGAATCCCCGGAACCACGTGTGTCCCGCTCCCCGCCGGGGTGCTCGGCGCTGTCACGCGAGGCTGTGCCGGGTTCCACGCCCGCCGCGGCCTCGGACGCGTTCGGCTCCCCGTCGGAGGACCGCGCGTGCGAGGCAGCCGCCGGATCCGGCTGCGGGGCCGGCACGGCCCCGGCGTCGGCCGGAGCGGTGCTCGACGAGGCCGCCTCGTCTGCCCGCTCCCCGTCGGGGGCCTCCGCATCCCCCTGCGGGGAATCCGTCGGGCCCCCGTCCGGGCCCGCCTCGGCGGCGCCGGGCGTGCCCGCCGCCCCGGCGGGCACGGCATCCGGTGCCGCCGGCGCCCCCTGCCCCCCGCCAGGGGACCCGGGCGCCGTGCCCTCTCCGTTCGCGCGCTCCCCGTGAGGGGGCTCCGGCTCGGCCTCGCCGGCGGGGCGATCGGTACTCACAGCGTGCTCCAGTCGTGGTCCGGGTAGCGGTGCACGGGCGCCGACACGTCGTCGAGCGCCCGGCAGATCTCGTCCGGAAGCGTAAGGGTCTCCACTGACAACGCCGCCTTGAGCTGCTGCGCCGTGCGGGCGCCGAGGAGCGGGGCGACGACGCCGGGGCGGTCGCGGACCCACGCCAGGGCCACCTGGAGGGGCGTCGTGGCGAGCCCGTCCGCCGCCGTGCGCACCGCCTCGACCACCCGCTGCCCCGCGTCGTCCAGGTACGGGGCGACGAAGGCGGCGAGGTACTCGGAGGCGCCGCGCGAGTCGGCGGGGGTCGCGTGGCGGTACTTGCCCGTCAGCACGCCCCGGCCGAGCGGCGAGGACGGCAGGATGCCGACGCCCAGGTCGAGCGCGGCGGGCAGCACCTCCCGTTCGATGCCGCGCTGGAGCAGCGAGTACTCCATCTGCGCGCACGCCAGCCGCGTCCGTGCCCCCGGCGCCGCGAGCTGCCAGGTCGCGGCCCTGGCGAGCTGCCAGCCGCTGAAGCCCACGACGCCCGCGTAGCGGGCCCGTCCGCTGCTGACCGCGAGGTCGACGGCCTGGAGGGTCTCCTCGATGGGAGTCGTGGTGTCGAAGGCGTGGATCTGCCATATGTCGACGTGGTCCGTGCCGAGCCGGTCCAGCGAGGCGTCGAGCGCGGCGAGGAGGTGGCCGCGCGAGCAGTCGACGCGCCGCGCCGGGTCGAGGACGCTGCCCGCCTTGGTCGCGATGACCAGGTCCCGGCGCGGCACGAGGTCGTCCAGGAGCCGCCCGAGCAGATATTCCGCGCCCCCGTCCGCGTAGACGTCGGCGGTGTCGACGAGTGTGCCGCCCGCGCCCCAGAAGTGCTTGAGCTGCTCGGCCGCGTCGTGCTCCCCCGTGTCCCGGCCCCAGGTGAGGGTGCCCAGCCCGAGCCGGGACACCCGTAGGCCCGTACGGCCGAGATGCCTTTGTTCCATGAGCGCTGAGGGTACTGGCCGTGCCCCGCGCCGACGCCATCCCGCCACGGCCCCCGCCCGGCCGACCGGTGACGTGGCACGGGTCCGCGCGCTAGAGTCCCGGCAACGACGACGTTACTGATGAGTAAGGGGCGTGGACATGGGCCGGATGAAGCTCGGGATCAACCTCGGCTACTGGGGGGCCGGGATGGACGCCGACAACCTCGCGGTCGCCCGCGAGGCCGACCGGCTCGGCTACGCGGTCTGCTGGGCCGCCGAGGCCTACGGCTCGGACGCGCCCACCGTGCTGTCCTGGGTCGCGGCGCAGACCGAGCGGATCGACGTCGGCTCGGCGATCTTCCAGATCCCGGCCCGTACGCCCACCATGACGGCGATGACCGCCGCCACCCTCGACTCCCTCTCCGGCGGCCGCTTCCGCCTGGGCCTCGGCGTCTCCGGCCCGCAGGTCTCCGAGGGCTGGTACGGCGTGAAGTTCGACAAGCCGCTCGCCCGCACCCGCGAGTACGTCGAGATCATCCGCAAGGCCATGGCCCGCGAGCGCGTCTCCCACGACGGCGAGCACTGGACGCTGCCGCTGCCCGGCGGCCCGGGCAAGCCCATCAAGCTCACCGTCCACCCGGTGCGCGAGCACATCCCGCTGTACATCGCCGCGATCGGCCCGAAGAACCTGGAGCAGACCGGCGAGATCGCCGACGGCGCCCTGGTGATCTTCTTCGCGCCCGAGCACGCCGAGGAGACCACCCTCTCCGCCCTCCGCGCGGGCCGCGAGAAGGCGGGCAAGACCCTCGAGGGCTTCGACATCGTCCCGACCGTGCCCATGGCCGTCGGCGAGGACGTCGACGCGCTCGCCGACCTCTTCCGCCCCTACACCGCCCTCTACGTGGGCGGCATGGGCAGCGCCAAGCAGAACTTCTACAACAAGCTGGCGCGCCGCATGGGCTACGAGAAGGAGGCCGCCGAGATCCAGGAGAAGTACCTCGCCGGCGACAAGGCGGGCGCCGCCGCGGCCGTCCCCCGGCAGCTGATCGACTCCACCACCCTGCTGGGCCCCGTGGAGCGCATCGCCGACCGGATGCAGGCCTACGCGGACGCCGGGGTCACCACCCTGTCGCTGGCCCCGGCCGGGCTCACCCTCGACGAGCGGATCGCCGCCCTGCGCACCGGCGTCGAGGCCCTGGAGCGGGCCGGGCTCGCGTAACGGGCCAGCACCAGGAGGTCCGCGGCCGTGGTGGGGGCTCGGGGGTCGTCTTCCCCGCCACGGCCGACACCGAACACAACGCCCGGACGCCCGCGTGGTTACGCGCCGGGACGATCCGGAATCTTTAACCGCCGTCCTTCGATCGGCCGAGCGCCCCGGGCTCTTGGATTGCCGCCTCCGGGGCACCCCACTTGACTGGGGTGCCTATGGAGGTGACGGCCATGCTCACGGCCCGGAGTCTGTTCCAGGAGATCCTCGGCAACGACGAGGCGTACCGGCTCTTCTGCTCGATCGCCGCCGGCGGCGAGGCGCAGGGCGGCTGGGAGAACGGCCGCATCGCCGCCCTGGTGCCCGAGAGCCAGCGCCACCTCGCACCGAAGATCGCCCGGCACGGCGCGGACGAGGACAAGCACGGCCGGATCTTCAACGGCCTGCTGCGCCGCCGCGGCCTGGAACCCTGCACCGTCCCGGCCGAGACCGACTACACGATGATCCTCGAACGCCGCGGCATCGGACTCCCGCACACCAGGCTGCGCGCCGACGAGCCGCTCACCGAGCGGGACATCATCACGTACCTGGCCCACAGCCGGGTCACCGAGCAGCGCGCTGCCGACCAGATGGACATGCTGTCCCGGCACTTCTCCGACCACCCCGAGGTAGGCGCGGCCATCCGCATCATCCGCGCCGACGAGACCGATCACCTCGCCTACTGCCACGAGGAACTGCTGCGCCTGGCCGCCGCCGGGCACGGCCGCGTCATCCACGCCCTCCTGCGGCGCAGCGCCCTCGCCGAGATCGCCGTCCACCGCGACGTCGGCCTCGCCGTCATGACGCGTATGGGCCGCGTCCTGCGCTGGCCGGCGGCCAAGACGGCGGCGCTCACGGCGGGCATCCACGCCCTGTACGCGTACGAGCGCCTGGGCGGCTGGCGCCGGATGGTCACCCTCCGGATGCCGGAGCGCCGCGACGCGCTCGGCGGCCCGGCGACGGCGGCCCCGGAACTGGTCTGAGCCGAGCCGCGCGAGGTCGCGGCACCCGGCCGGGGGCGCACGGTCGGCCGGCTCACGGCCGGGCGGCATCCAGCCAGGGACACCCGGTCCGACGGCACACGGCCAGGCGGCACCCGGCGAGGCGGCGCCCGGCCATGCCGCTCACAGCCACCCGCGCCGTTTGAACAGCCGGTACAGCCAGCCGACCAGCCCCGCCATCAGCGCCACCACCACCGGGTAGCCCCACGGCTGCCGCAGCTCCGGCATATGGGTGAAGTTCATCCCGTAGACCCCGGCGATCATCGTCGGTACGGCCGCCATCGCCGCCCACGCCGAGATCTTGCGCATGTCGTCGTTCTGCTGGACCCCCATCTGCGCGAGATGAGCGGAAAGAATGTCCGAAAGCAGCCGGTCCAGACCCTCCACCGACTCGTTCGCCCGGGCCAGGTGGTCGTTCACATCACGGAAGAACGGCCAGGACTTCTCGTCCACGAACGGCAGTTCCGTCGCGGACAGCCGCGCCAGCGGTTCGACGAGCGGCAGTATCGCCCGGCGGAACTCCACGACCTGGCGCTTGAAGGAGTAGATCCGCGACGCCGTGTGCCGCACGTCCTCGCCCAGCGGCGCGAACACCTCGGCCTCCAGCTCGTCCAGATCCGCGTGGAGCAGGATCGCCACGTCCGTGTAGTGGTCCACGACCGCGTCGCACACCGCGTACAGCACCGCCGTCGGCCCGTGCCGCAGTATGTCCGGATCCCGCTCCAGCCGCCGGCGCACCTCGCCCAGCGGACTGCCCTCGCCGTGCCGGACGGTCACCACGAAGCAGTTCCCGATGAAGACCATCACCTCGTCCGTGGTCACCGTGTCCCGTACGTCGTCGTAGACCACGGGCTTGAGGACCATGAACAGCGAGTCGTCGTAGACCTCCAGCTTCGGCCGCTGATGGGCGTTGAGCGCGTCCTCCACGGCCAGCGGATGCAGCCCGAACTCGCTCGTGACCAGGCCGAACTCCTTCTCGGTGGGTTCGTACAGCCCGATCCAGACGAACGACTCGCTCTCGGCGCGGGCCGCCTGAAGCGCGTCCGCCAGCTCGGCCGGGGTCTCGGTGCGCTCCCCGTGCCGGTAGATGGCACAGTCCACGATCACACCCGCCATTCTGCCGCTCATCCGTCCGCCGTACACCCGCCGCGGCCCGGACGGTGGTCGTAGGCTGACGGTCATGCCCACGCTGATCCTGGTCCGGCACGGCCGGTCGACCGCCAACACCGGGGGAGTGCTCGCCGGACGGACGCCCGGAGTGGCCCTGGACGAACGGGGCACGGCCCAGGCCGCCGCCCTCCCGGCCCGCCTCGCGGACGTCCCGCTCGCCGCCGTCGTCACCAGCCCGTTGCTGCGCTGCCGCGAGACGCTCGCCCCGCTGCTCGCCGCCCGGCCCGGGCTGCCGCTCCACACCGACGAGCGGATCACCGAGTGCCACTACGGCGACTGGTCCGGCCGCAAGCTCACCGAGCTGGCCGGCGAACCGCTGTGGGAGGTCGTCCAGCGCCACCCCTCCGCCGCGGCCTTCCCCGGCGGCGAGTCCCTGCGCGCCGTGCAGACGCGCGCCGTGGACGCCGTCCAGGGGTGGAACGAGCGCGTCGAGCGCGAGCACGGCGACGACGCCGCCTATCTGATGTGCACCCACGGCGATGTGATCAAGGCCGTCGTCGCGGACGCCCTGGGCCTCCACCTCGACCAGTTCCAGCGGATCACCGCCGACCCCTGCTCGGTCACCGCGATCCGCTACACCCGGTTGCGGCCCTATCTGCTGCGCCTCGGCGACACCGGCGACCTCACGGCCCTCGTCCCGCGGCCGGCCGTCCCGGGCGGCGAGGGCGCGGACGCGGCGGTAGGGGGCGGTGCGGGAGCACCGTGATCGTCGCGAGCAGTAGGGTGGTGGCGCGGGAACTCCGGGGCCACCGCCCCGCTCCCGCGCCGGAACGCAAACCCCAAGTGACCTCCGAACCCCATGGAGCAGGACGTTGTCCCGTCAGGTGTTCCTCTATGACCCACCGGACCGCTTCGTCGCCGGTACGGTCGGGCTGCCGGGCCGCCGTACTTTCTTCCTCCAGGCCAGCGCGGCCGGCCGCGTCACCAGCGTGGCGCTGGAGAAGGCCCAGGTCGAAGCCCTCGCCGAGCGCATCGACGAGCTGCTGGACGAGGTCGTCCGGCGCACCGGCGGCAACGCCCCGGTGCCGGCCGTGGCCCCG
The DNA here is from genome assembly GCF_042892945.1 of Streptomyces sp. NPDC001678. Classification (NCBI taxonomy): domain Bacteria; kingdom Bacillati; phylum Actinomycetota; class Actinomycetes; order Kitasatosporales; family Streptomycetaceae; genus Streptomyces; species Streptomyces sp. NPDC001678. The sequence continues at coordinate 162,064 of NZ_JBIAUP010000005.1, forward strand.
GTCGAGCTCGCCGACTCCGCCCCGCTGGACACCCCCGTCGAGGAGGAGTTCCGCGTCGGCACCATGGCCCTGGCCTGGGACGGCGACGGCGAGCGCATGGTGGTGGAGGCCCAGGCCCTCGTCGAGCTGGAGGCCGGCACCGACGAGGACCTCGCCGAGGCCGAGGAGCGGCTGCTCCAGGACGAGCTGAACGGCCCGCCCATGCTCCGCGTCCGGCTGACCGGCACCATGGCCCGCGCCTTCGCCAAGCGCGCGCTCGAAGTCGTCAACGCCGGCCGGCCGCCCTGCCCGCTGTGCAGCCTGCCGCTCGACCCGGAGGGACACGTATGCCCGCGCCAGAACGGATACCGCCGGGGAGCGTGACCCCGCACGAGCTCCTGGCCAAGGGCGAGCTGACGGTCCGGGCCCGGGTCCGCGAGGCCTCCAACGCGGTCCTGTACTGCACGGTCGAGTACGAGGGCGTGAGCGCCGCCTGCGTCTACAAGCCCGTCGCGGGGGAGCGGCCCCTGTGGGACTTCCCCGACGGCACCCTCGCCCAGCGCGAGGTCGCCGCGTACGAGCTCTCCGAGGCCATGGGGTGGGGCCTGGTCCCGCCCACCGTGCTGCGCGACGGGCCCTACGGCGAGGGCATGTGCCAGCTGTGGATAGAGGCGTCGGCCGACGAGGAGTCCCTCCTCGCCCTGGTGGAGGGCGAGGAACCGGGCCCCGGCTGGAAGGCCGTGGGCTTCGCCGACGTGGGCGAGGACCGCACCGCGCTGCTCGTCCACGCCGACGACGAACGGCTGCGGCGGCTGGCCGTCCTCGACGCGGTGATCAACAACGGTGACCGCAAGGGCGGCCATCTGCTGCCCGCCCCCGGCGGCCGGCTCTACGCCATCGACCACGGTGTGACCTTCAACGCGGACGACAAACTGCGCACGCTGCTGTGGGGATGGGCGGGGGAACCGCTGCCGGAGGAGGCTCTGGAGGCCCTGCGGCGGCTTTCGGCCGACCTGGAGGAGGGCCGACCGCTGGCCGGCCGGCTGGCGGAACTGATCACTCCGGCGGAGCTGGAGGCGCTGCGGGGCCGAGTGGCGGATCTGCTGCGGACGGGACGCCATCGCGAGCCGAGCGGGCAGTGGCCGGCGATCCCCTGGCCGCCGGTGTGATCGTTCCGGTGTGATCTTTCCGGGCCGGCGCACGGGAATACACATGTGGGAAGCCCCGCGCAAGAACGGAACTTCGGCCAACCCGCCCGCCCGGTTCGTATCCGGAACTCGCATCCGGTTACGCTCAGGACATGCATGCCTGGCCCGCTTCTGAGGTTCCCGCCCTGCCCGGCAGTGGCCGCGACCTCCGGATCCACGACACCGCGACCGGCGAGCGGGTGACCCTCGCTCCCGGTCCCGTCGCCCGTATCTACGTGTGCGGCATCACGCCGTACGACGCCACCCACATGGGACACGCGGCGACCTACAACGCGTTCGACCTCGTGCAGCGCGTGTGGCTCGACACCAAGCGGCAGGTGCACTACGTCCAGAACGTCACCGACGTGGACGACCCGCTGCTGGAGCGGGCCGTGCGCGACGGCGAGGACTGGACCGCCCTCGCCGAGCGCGAGACCGCGCTCTTCCGCGAGGACATGACCGCCCTGCGGATGCTCCCGCCGCGCCACTACGTGGGCGCCGTCGAGTCGATACCCAAGATCGTCCCGCTGGTGGAGCGGCTGCGCGAGGCCGGTGCCGCCTATGAGCTCGAGGGCGACATCTACTTCTCCGTCGCCGCCGACCCCGCCTTCGGCGGCGTCTCCCACCTCGACGCCGAGGCGATGCGCCTGCTGTCCGCCGAGCGCGGCGGCGACCCGGACCGCCCGGGCAAGAAGAACCCCCTCGACCCGATGCTGTGGATGGCCGCCCGCCCGGGCGAGCCCAGCTGGGACGGCGCCTCGCTCGGCCCCGGCCGGCCCGGCTGGCACATCGAGTGCGTCGCCATCGCCCTGGAGCACCTGGGCATGGGCTTCGACGTCCAGGGCGGCGGCTCCGACCTGATCTTCCCCCACCACGAGATGGGCGCCTCGCACGCCCAGGCGCTCACCGGCGAGCACCCCTTCGCCAAGGCGTACGTCCACGCCGGCATGGTGGCCCTCGACGGCGCGAAGATGTCGAAGTCCAAGGGCAACCTGGTCTTCGTCTCCGCGCTGCGCCGCGACGGCGTCGACCCGGCCGCCATCCGCCTCTCCCTGCTCGCCCACCACTACCGCGCCGACTGGGAGTGGACGGATTCCGTCCTGACCGAGGCCGTGGAGCGCCTGGACCGCTGGCGCGCCGCCGTCTCGCGCCCGGACGGACCCTCCGCCGACGCGCTGGTGGCGGAGATCCGCGAGGCCCTCTCCGACGACCTCGACTCCCCGGCCGCCCTGGCCGCCGTCGACCGCTGGGCCGCCGCCCAGGCCGCCGACGGCGGTACGGACGAGGGGGCGCCGGGCCTGGTATCCCGCGCGGTCGACGCGCTGCTGGGCGTGGCGCTCTGACGGGCTGAGTCCGACTGTCCTTCAGGGGCGCTCCGCGGCGACGCGGGGCGCCCCTTCGCCGTATTCGGCGTACATAAGTCCATGGGCGGGCTACGCGAGTCCATGGTGACGCCAGTGACGGGTGCGTTAAGCACGCGGACATGAGGCATCGACTGAGGTATCGATTACGTCTGAGAACGGCGGTGGCGGGCGCCCTCCTGGGCCTGGCGGCCGCGACGGCCGGCCCGGTGGAGCCCGTACAGGCCGCGTCCTCCGCTGCGGGTGAACGGACCGTCGGCGACATCACGGGCTTCTCGACCGCCGGCCCCGTCTTCCACTTCCGCGCGGGCGAGGCGGCGGCACGAGTGAGCTTCGTGGCGGCCGACACCTTCCGCATCGAGCTGGCGCCCGACGGCACCTTCACCGACCCGGCGGGCAAGGACATCGTTCAGCGGCAGGGCCCGCCCCCGGCGACCCACTGGCGGGACCGGGGCGACCGCTACGAGCTGAGCACGTCCGCGGTCACCCTGCGCGCGTACAAGAAGCCCCTGCGCTTCGCCCTCCACCGGGCCGACGGCAGCCGCCTGTGGGCCGAGACCAAGGGCATCACCTGGACGGACGACACCACCACCCAGAGCCTCGCCCGCGGCGCCGACGAGCAGTTCTACGGCGCCGGAATGCAGAACGGGCGCGGCAGCACCTCGCACCGGGGAAAGACCGTCGAGGTCGGTGTCGACTACAACTGGAACGACGGGGGTCACCCGAACTCCGTCCCCTTCTACCTCTCCTCGGCGGGCTACGGCGTCTACCGCAACACCTACGCCCCCGGTACGTACTCCTTCGCCGACCCGGTGACCACGAGCGAGAAGGAACGCCGCTTCGACGCGTACTACTTCGCGGGGAATTCACCGAAGGCCGTCATCGGCGGATACACCAGGCTCACCGGCCGCCCCTTCCTGCCGCCGCTGTACGGCCTGGAGATCGGCGACTCGGACTGCTACTTGCACAACAAGAACCGCGGTGAACGGCGCACGCTGGACGCCCTGAAAGTCGCCGACGGATACGTCGGCCACGACATGCCGCTCGGCTGGATGCTCGTCAACGACGGCTACGGCTGCGGCTACGAGAATCTGGCCGACGCCAACAAGGGCCTCGGCGACCGCCGGATGAAAATGGGCCTGTGGACCGAGGACGGCCTGGGCAAACTCGCCGACCAGGTGAAGGCAGGCCAGCGCGTCGCCAAACTCGACGTCGCCTGGGTCGGCGACGGCTACAAATTCGCCCTCGACGGCTGCAAGGACGCCTACAAGGGCATCGAGGACAACAGCGACGCCCGCGGCTTCACCTGGGCCCCCGAGAGCTGGTCCGGCGCCCAGCGCTGCGGAGTGCAGTGGTCCGGCGACCAGAAGGGCTCCTGGGACTACATCCGCTGGCAGATCCCGACCTACGCGGGCGCCACGATGTCCGGGCTCGCCTACACCACGGGCGACGTCGACGGCATCTTCGGCGGCAGCCCCCGCACCTATGTCCGCGACCTCCAGTGGAAGGCGTTCCTGCCCGCCGTGATGACGATGGACGGCTGGGCGCCGAGCGACAAACAACCCTGGCGGTACGGCGATCCGTACACCACCATCAACCGCAAATACCTGAAACTGAAGGAATCCCTGCTGCCGTACATGTACTCCTACGCGGCGGAGGCGAACCGCACGGGCGTCGGCCCGGTGCGCCCGCTGGCACTGGAATACCCGGACGACCCGAATGCGGCGTCGGACGCGGCGAAATACGAATTCCTGACGGGCGAGTACTTCCTGGTGGCCCCGGTCTACGAGGACACGGACGTCCGCAACGGCATCTACCTCCCCAAGGGGAAGTGGACCGACTACTGGACGGGCCGCGTCTACGAGGGCCCGACGACTGTCGACGGCTATCGCGCCCCGCTGGACACCCTCCCCCTCTTCGTGAAGGCGGGCGCGAACATCCCGATGTGGCCCGGAATCCGCTCGTACGAGGACCGGACGGGGGATTCCCCCGTGGCCTGGGACGTCTACCCCCGCCCCCAGGGCACGTCCTCCTTCACCCTCTACGAGGACGACGGCGTGACCCGCGCCCACCGCATGGGCGCCTACGCGGAGCAGAAACTGACGGTCCGCGAGGTGGGTTCCGGCGACGTCACCCTGACCCTTGACGCCTCCCGGGGCGACTTCCGCGGCAAACAGACGGCCCGCCCGTACGACTTCACGGTCCACACGGGCACGGCGGCGCCGAACGGTGTCTCGCTGGACGGCCGGGAACTGCCGAGGCTGGAATCGAAGGCGGCATTCGAGGCGGCGGAGTCGGGCTGGTGGTACGACGCCGGCGACCGGGGAGGTATGGCGAGGGTGAAGACGGGGACGCGGCCGACGGACCGGGCGCTGACGGTGGCGCTGAAGCGCTGAGGCCCGCTGTTCAACCGCCCATCGGGTACTCGTCCGTCCGCGTCCAGCGGCCGGCCGGGCTGATGCCCACCTCGTAGGCGAGGGCGCGGCCCTCGGCGTCGTACGCCAGGTGCCGCACCTCGGCCGCGGCGGCGGGGCGTCGAGCCGGAGGAGCTCCCGATCCTCCTCGGTGGCGAGGCTGGCCGTCCACCAGTCGCGGCCGGTACGGGCGTGCCGCCCGGTCGTCGGCTCCACGTACCGGGTGGTGCCCTCCCCGATGTCGGCGGCGGTCTGGTCGTACTTGGGAAGCGCCATCGGTTTTCTCAAGGGTCGGCGGTGGGGGAGCGGTGATTGCCGCTGTCAGACGGTCGTAGCGGAGGCGGGGCAGGTGGCGTGCGACGACGCGCCGGGTACGGCGCTATGCCTTGCGGACGAGCCGGTGGCGGGCGGTGTCGATCGCGGCGAGGAGGCGTTCGGCGGAGGTGAGAACCGGGCGGCGGCCCTGTCCTGCTGTTTCCTGCGGCAGCACCCAGGCCCGGCCGCCCACGCACCTGGCGGGCGGCGGCGCGAGAACGGCCCAGTCGGTGGGGTAGACGACGACGCCGTCCATTCCGGCGAACCGGTAGCTCGTACCGAGCGGGAGCAGCCACCGCATGGCGCGTTCCGTGTCGCTCATGAGGTAGGGGCCGATGGGGTCGGAGTCTGCTTTGAGTTCGGACACGGCCGCCGTGCCCAGGGTGAAGTTCAGCCGGACCGCGTCCCACCGCCGCCCGGTGAGGAGCGGGGAGGTGCCGCCCATGTCCCAGAGTCTGAGGGTGGTCTCGGGGTCGGTGGCGGCCTGGGCGAGCCAGTGTGTGACAGCGGTGTGCACGATGCTCCTTCAGATCTTCCGTGACGGATCCGAAGGCGACCGTAGGCCGGGCCCGTGCGGGGAGGGGGCACAGCCCGTACCCCCTTCCGCAGGGGCTTATGCGGCGAGCAGGCCGATCTTCACGGCCAGTTGTGCCGCTCGCTTGCGGCGGGCAGGGCTCTTCGACTCGGACTGTTCGAGGACGATCGTCCGGGCGTAGCCGTTGTAGCGGATGGTCTCCGGGGCGGTCTCGAACGCCTTGTCCAGCGTGGCGAGCGCGGCCTCGTGCTGTCCGTCGAGCCGGTAGCCGCGTGCCTCCTCGATCCGGTGGCGGGCCTGCCGGGGCCGTGAGGGGATGGCCAGCGCGTCCGCTGCCGCCGCTTGGCGAACGGACTCGCCGCCCGCGTGCAGCTCGACGGCGACGGTGACAGCGTGGGCGCCCATAACGGCGCGGGAGAAGGACGTGACCGAGTGGTAGTAGTCGGCGGGGAGGCGGTCGGCCATGGCGCGGGCGGTGTCCCAGTGACGCCACGCCGTGCCGCTGTCGCCGCGACGGGCAGCGGTGTAACCCGCTTCGAAGCGCAGCGCGCCGGTGATGGCGAGGACGTCGTCCGGGGCATCGGGCAGCAGGGGTTCCAGGAAGCGCAGCGTCTTCATGGTGACGGCGTCGGCGGCGTCGAAGTGCGCGGGGCCGGAGTCCCGGTGCGCCTGCGCCGCCAGCCAGGCCGCGACACCGATGACATGCGGGTCTTCGGACTCCTGCGCGGCGGTCATCGCGCGATCGGTGACACGCCAGTGCAGGGCGGCGTCGGGCTGGTAGGCCAGGAAGAACTGGCTGAGGCCGTACACCTCGGCGAGCACCGACTGCGCAGCTCGCCGGTCGGCGGCCTGGTCGGCCTGGCGGACGGAGAGCTGGGCGTCGTGGATCAGGCCGGGCAGCAGGGCGCCGACGACGTCGCGGTGGTTGGGCGAGGAGTGACGTGCCCGCCACGCGCCCGACAGCCGTGCCCGCAGCTCTGCCGTCGGGGGAGCCTGCTCGTCCGTACCGTACGGGAACGCGTTGACGGCGTCCCGTACGGCGGGCAGCCGCGCGTGGCCGGGCCCGACGAAGAGGTCCACGCGCGTGCCCTGGTCGCCCGTGAGCTCGGAGAGCTCGCGCACGCGCAGCACCTCGGCGATGCGCAGGATCACATCGAGCCTCGGCGTCTTGAGCCGCCCGCACTCGACGGCCTTCACCCACGAGGGCGACCTGCCGAGCAGTCCGGCGAGCACCGTCCGGGTCATTCCTCTGCGGGTGCGGAGCAGTTGCAGCCGCTGGCCGAAGGCCAGCGGGTCGGTGTACGGCGCGTCGATGGCATCAGATGGCACGGTCCCGCCCCTCTCCGAACGGCTCGTCATGAGCAGAGTATGGGGAGGAGGGGCTGTGATTGACGTGCCTACGAAGCCTGTTGTCGGATGAACGTCCCGCTCGCCCCGACATGGATGGACGCATGGCCACTCCTGCCGCCGATCGCAAGGTCCTGTACGTCGTCGTCTGTGCCGCAAACCCCGCCAGGGACGCCGTCCGTCTGGTGACGGCCGCGACCGATCGTGGCTGAGACGTCTGCGTGATCGCCACCCGGGCCGCCGCGGACGGCGACTTCATCGACCGCCCGGCCCTGGAGGCCGCGTCGGGCCGTCCGGTCCGTAGCGACTGGCGTCGCGCGGGGCCCTTCTGGTCTTCCGCCCTCGATTCCCACCCGGCGACGCGCCGGTCGATCGAGATTCTGCGTGGCTCAGGAGTGCGCGTTCTCTACGGCGAGGGGGAGTGGACTCCCCACGACCCCGGTACGGGCGAGGCGCGGATCGCCTCGTATCCGTGGCTCCGGGCCCTCGACGCGCTGTCGGACGTGACGCGCGTCCCGGACGCACCGGACGCCCGGGCGAAATAGTGCGTATCGCGTCGGTCTGGCCAAGAATGGGCCGGGGGCCCGTGATCGTGCCCGCGAGGAGAAGCGCATGCCCCGTGCCCTGGACGGCAAGACCGCCATCGTGACCGGCGGGTCCGCGAATCTCGGGGCGCGGTTCGCCGCCGCGCTCGCCGAGGACGGCGCCAATGTGATGGTGCACTACAACAGCGACTCCAAGCGGGGCCAGGCCGAGGACGTGGCCCGGAAGCTCACCGGGTACGGGGTGGGGGCCGCCACCCGGCAGGGTGATCTGACCCGGGTCGAGGAGGTGACGGGGCTCGTCGACGCGACGATCGACACGTTCGGGCAGTGGGACATCCTCGTCAACACCGCCGGGATGATCGTCCGCAAGCCCATCGCGGAGTTCACCGAGGACGAGTGGGAGCGGATGTTCGCGATCAACGCGAAGATCCCGTTCTTCCTGATGAAGGAGGCGGCCACGAAGATGGCCGACCACGGCCGCGTCCTCAACCTCATCACGACGATCGTGGGCGTCACCGCCCCCACCTACGGCGGCTACGCCGGCAGCAAGAGCCCCGTGGAGCACTACACCAAGTCGCTCGCGAAGGAGATCGGCGGGCGCGGGATCACCGTCAACTGCGTGGCGCCCGGGCCGCTCAAGACCAGTTTCTTCTATCCGGCGGAGACCGACGAGAACATCGCCTGGCTCAAGAGCATGAGCGTCAACGGCGACATCGGCGACCCCGACGACGTCGTGCCCGTCGTCCGGTTCCTGGTCTCGCCCGAGGCCAAATGGGTGACGGCGCAGACCCTCTTCGTCAACGGAGGGCTGGTCGGGACGGCCAGTTGACCCGGATGTGCGAGCCGACTCTTGCTCGGCCGAGCAAACGCGCGCTCCTTTTGCTCATGCGAGCAAGAAACAGTGCGGCCAAGCAGGAGGCGGAGGGGACGTCGTCCCGTACGTTCACCGAGGCGGCCCGGCGGGCCCAGATCGTGGGGGCCGCCATCGAGGTCATCGCCGAAGTGGGCTACGCCAAGGCGACGTTCACCCGGATCGCCGAGCGGGCCGGGCTGAGCAGCACGGGGATGATCTCGTACCACTTCGCCGGCAAGGACGACCTCATGCGGGAGGTCGTCGCCGAGGTGTTCCGGGTGGCGGACGGGTACATGATCCCGAGGATCGAGGCACAGACGACGGCCTCCGGGCGGCTCCGCGCCTTCATCGAGTCGAACATCGAGCTCATCGGCGAGTTCCCGAAGCATCTCCCCGCCGTGGTCGAGGTGATGGGGAACGTCCGCGGTGAGGACTCCTCGATGCGGGAGTTCTGCGCCGCGATGGACTCGCTCGTGGACACGCACACGCACTTGTTCCGTGAGGCCCAGAAGGCCGGCGAATTCGGGGAGTTCGACCCGCGCGTGATGGCCGTCGCACTCCGGGGGGCCATCGACGGCGTGGTGAGCCGCGCCGCCAAGGACCCGGACTTCGACGCCGTCGCCTGCGGCCGCGAGCTCGCCGACCTCTTCGACCGCGCCACCAGGAAAGAACTGTAGGAAAGACAAACGGGGGGAATGCATGATGGGAACGCAGGAACAGACGAGCCGGTCCGTCGAGAGGGAGGCGGCGCCGGCGCGGACACAGGCGCAGAAGACCGCCGCCCTCCGCAAGCTCCTCGTCCTCCAGCTCGTCTTCGAGCTCGCCCTGCCGCTCGGCGGCTACTACGGGCTGCGCGCCGCCGGTGTGAGCCAGTGGGCGGCGCTGGCGGTCGGCAGTCTCCTGGCCGTGCCGTGGCTCGTGTACGGGATGGTCAAGCGCCGCCGCGTGGAGGTCATGGCGGTCTTCACGCTGACCCTGATGGTCCTCGGGGCGCTGATGTCGATGGTGACCGGCGATCCGCGCACGCTGCTCGTCCGGGACAGCTGGATCGCCGCCCTCGCCGGGTTCTGGGTGCTCGGAACGCTCCTGACCCGGCGGCCGTTCATGATGACGATGGCCCAGGCGATCGTGGTGGCGAAGGTCGGCGAGACCGGCTGGCGCGAGTGGGAGGCCCGCTGGGAGACGGAGGCCCCGTTCCGCCGGGCCATCCGGGTGCTCACCGCCGTCTGGGGCACCGTGCTCACCCTGGACGCGGGGGTCCGCGTCGTGCTGGCGCTCACCGCGCCGGTCGACCTGGTGCCGACGCTGAGCACCGTCCAGTGGCTGGTCGTCCTGGCCGGGCTGCTCGTCTTCCACAACCGGTACATCACCCGGCACGGGCTGAAGGCCTAGGGGGAACACATGGATACGGACGTCATCATTGTCGGCGCCGGGCCCACCGGCCTGACCGTCGCCAACGAACTGGGCCTCGCCGGCGTCCGCGCCGTCGTCCTGGAACGGCTGCCTGAGCGCACCGGACAGTCCAAGGCGCTCAACCTCCAGCCCCGCACCGCCGAGATGCTGGACATGCGCGGCTGGCTGGACCCCGTCCTCGACCGGGCCGTCACCACCCTGCCCGGCGGCCACTTCGCCGGGCTGCCCCTGGACTACACGGCCCTGGGCACCGCCTTCCCGTACCAGGTGGGCATCCCGCAGGCCCGGGTCGAGGAGTTCCTGGAGGAGCACCTCGTCACGTACGGCATCCCCGTACTGCGCGGCCACGAGCTCGCCGGGTTCAGCCAGGACGCCGACGGCGTCACCGCGACCGTCACCGCACCGGACGGGACCGAGCGGCGGCTGCGCGCCGCGCATCTCGTCGGCGCGGACGGCGGCCGCAGCCGGGTCCGCAAGGAGCTCGGCGTCGGCTTCCCCGGCCGGGACGGCCGTTACTCCCTCGTCGTTGCCGACGTGCTGCTCGCCGAGGACGACGCGCTGCCCACCGAATGGCGGGTGCCCAATCCCGACGAGCGCTTCGGCGACGACGTGTTCCTGATCCCGCTCGGCGACGGCGTCCACCGTTTCCTCTTCGCGGGCGAGGAGCAGCAGAAGCACGACCGGGACGACCCGGTCCCCGACGACGAGGTCCGGGCGGCGCTGGCGATGGCGAAGCGCTTCCGGCCCCGGCTCCTCGAGGTGCGCTGGGCGTCGCGGTTCACCGACGCCGCCCGGCAGGCCGAGCGCTACGTCACCGGCCGGGTGACGCTGGCCGGCGACGCCGCGCACGTCCACCTTCCGGCGGGCGGCCAGGGCATGAACCTGGGCGTGCAGGACGCCTTCAACCTCGGCTGGAAGCTCGCCGCGGTCGTCCGGGGGCGGATGCCCGAACGGCTCCTGGACACCTATCACTCCGAGCGGCACCCCGTGGGCGCGGGCGTCCTGGCGAACACCCGGGCCCAGGGCGCCCTGATGTGGCCGGACGACGACGTGCGCGCCCTGCGCGGCATCCTCGGCGACGTCCTCGCGATGCCCGAGGCCAACCGGCGGATCGCCGGCATGATCTCCGGCATCGACATCCGCTACGACATGCCGGACGCGCCCGGCCACTCCCTGCTGGGCGCGCGGCTGCCCGTCCGGCTGGCGACGGGGCGAGGCGCCCTGCTCGGCCCCGACGCCGGGGCGGCGCGGGCCTGGGCCGGGCGCGTCGACGCGGGGCCCGCGCCCGAGGGCGTCGACGGCGCGGACGTGGTGCTGGTCCGGCCCGACGGGTACGTGTGCTGGGCCGGACCGGCGGGGGACGACGCGTCGCTCCGGGCGGCGCTGGAGCGGTGGTTCGGGCCGGGGGACTGAACCCCTGCTCGCCGAGCCCCTACTTCAGGAACGCCACCTCGGGGTACGCCGCCGACGGCCGCTCCAGCAGCGGGCTCGGCACACCGCGCAGGTGCCGGTCGAAGAACGCGCTCACATACGCCCGCGTGAGGGCCGTCGCCCGGTCGGCCTTCAGGGTGCCGAAGGCCACGGGCACGTCCTTCGCCGGGAGGGCCGGCGGCATGCCGAACCGCTGCACCAGCCACGGGCCGTCGGTGAAGGTGAGGTGGCCGCCCTCGGCGACGTCGAGCCAGCGCTTCCAGCCGGTCAGGTGCCGCCAGGTCTTCTCCCAGTCGGGCCGGTTCTCCTTGTCGTCGGCCCGCTGCGCGCCCAGGAGCAGGACCGGGCGGTTCAGGTCCGTGGACGGCTCGTTGAAGAAGTTGCCGTCCATGTTCACGGCCGCCTTCACCCGCCGGTCGGTGCGCGCGGCCTCCACCGCGCTCGCCCCGCCGATCGAGTGCCCGGCCACGCCGATGCGGTCGCGGTCGACGCGCAGGCCGCTGCCGGGGGCCGTCAGCCGGTCGAGGACGAAGGAGATGTCCTCGGCCCGGTTGGATATCACGGGGAGCCCCGGCTTGTCGCAGATCAGGCAGTCCTCCATGCGGCCGCCGGGGAACTCCACCGGAGCCTCATAGGTGTGGTCGATCGCGGCCACGGCGTATCCGCGCGAGGCCAGGTCCTCGCCCAGCGCGGTCAGCGTGAGGCGGCTCATGCCGAAACCGGGCGACAGGACGACGAGGGGCCGCGCCTTCGGGGCGGCCGGCGCGTTGAGGGTCGCGTGGGTCCGTACCGTGGCGGCGACCTCGCTGCCCAGGATCTTCTTCGACAACTCCTTCGACACGTACGGGGCCTTGGGCCCGGTGGAGGGCAGCGCCGGGTACCACAGCGACACCATGAGCTCGCGGTGGCCCGCCTCCGGCTTCCACGGGTCGGGGCGCGAAGTGTCCACCAGATGCAGCGTCTTCGTACCGATCGGCGCCCGCGTCGCCGGCGCGGGCACCTCGGCCGTGGAGCCGGTGATGGCGGGCCGGGGTGCCGCGACGGCGGCGGACGGTATCTGCGGGGCGGCGAAGGCGGTCAGCAGCGCGGCCGCCAGGAGCGACCTGCGTGTAGTGATCATCGACATGATCGTCACGCTAGCCGTGTACGGTCGCTCCCGGCGTCCTCCTCAGGATCCAGACGGCTCCCCCATAAGGGGGTAACCCCCGGGAAAGCACAGCACCGCGCTACCGCGCGTTGAAGTACTTCGCCTCCGGGTGGTGGATCACGATCGCGTCCGTCGACTGCTCCGGGTGCAGCTGGAACTCCTCCGACAGGTGCACCCCGATCCGCTCCGGCTCCAGCAAGGCCGCGATCTTCGCTCGGTCCTCCAGGTCGGGGCACGCCCCGTAGCCCAGGGAGAAGCGGGCGCCCCGGTACTTCAGGGCGAACATGCCCTCCACGTCGTCCGGGTCCTCGCCCCCGAAGCCCAGCTCCGCCCGGACGCGTGCGTGCCAGTACTCGGCCAGGGCCTCCGCCAGCTGCACCGACAGGCCGTGCAGCTCCAGGTAGTCGCGGTAGGAGTCCGCCGCGAACAGCTCCGCCGTCGCCTCGCCGATCCGCGAGCCGACCGTGACGACCTGGAGGCCGACCACGTCCCGCTCGCCGCTCTCCTCCGGGCGGAAGTAGTCCGCCAGACACAGCCGCCGGCCGCGGCGCTGGCGCGGGAAGGTGAAGCGGGTGCGCTCGGTGCCGTCCTCGTGGAGGAGGACGAGGTCGTCGCCCTTGCTCACGCACGGGAAGTAGCCGTAGACGACGGCCGCCTCCAGCAGGTTCTCCGTGTGGAGCTTGTCCAGCCAGCCGCGCAGCCGGGGGCGGCCCTCGGTCTCCACCAGCTCCTCGTAGGTCGGGCCGCCCGTGCGGGCCTGCTTCAGGCCCCACTGGCCCTTGAACAGCGCGCCCTCGTCCAGCCAGGACGCGTAGTCCTTCAGCGGGATGCCCTTGACGACGCGCGTGCCCCAAAACGGCGGCTCCGGGATGCGATTGTCCACCGCCACGTCCGAGCGGACGGCGCCCTCGGGCTCGTCCACCTCCAGCACCGCCACGTTCCGCTTGGGTACGCGCCGCTGCTTGAGGTCCGGCAGCGTCGCGCCCGGCACTCCGCGCTTGACGGCGATGAGCGCGTCCATCAGGCGCAGGCCCTCGAAGGCGTCCCGGGCGTAGCGGACCTCGCCCTCGTAGATCTCGTGGAGGTCCTGCTCGACATAGGCGCGCGTCAGGGCCGCCCCGCCGAGGATCACCGGGTAGGTGGCCGCCAGCTTGCGCTGGTTGAGCTCCTCCAGGTTCTCCTTCATGATCACGGTGGATTTCACCAGCAGGCCGGACATCCCGATGACGTCGGCGCGGTGCTCCTCGGCGGCCTCGACGATGGCCGAGACCGGCTGCTTGATGCCCAGGTTGACGACGTTGTAGCCGTTGTTGGACAGGATGATGTCGACGAGGTTCTTGCCGATGTCGTGGACGTCGCCGCGCACCGTGGCCAGGACGATCGTGCCCTTGCCGTCGGCATCGGACTTCTCCATGTGCGGTTCGAGGTGGGCCACCGCCGACTTCATCACCTCGGCCGACTGGAGCACGAACGGCAGCTGCATCTGGCCGGAGCCGAAGAGCTCGCCGACGACCTTCATGCCGGCCAGCAGCGTCTCGTTGACGATGTCGAGGGCCTTGCGGGCCTGCAGGGCCTCGTCGAGGTCGGCCTCCAGGCCGTTCTTCTCGCCGTCGATGATGCGGCGCTGGAGCCGCTCCTCCAGCGGCAGGGCGGCCAGCTCCTCGGCCTTGCCCGCCTTGAGGGACTTGGCGGTGGCGCCCTCGAACAGCGCCATCAGCTTCTGCAGCGGGTCGTAGCCCTCGGCGCGGCGGTCGTAGATCAGGTCGAGGGCGGTGGTGACCTGCTCCTCGTCGAAGCGGGCGATGGGCAGGATCTTGCTCGCGTGGACGATCGCCGAGTCCAGGCCCGCCTTCACGCACTCGTCCAGGAAGACGGAGTTCAGCAGGATGCGGGCGGCCGGGTTGAGGCCGAAGGAGATGTTCGACAGGCCCAGCGTGGTCTGTACGTCCGGGTGACGGCGCTTGAGCTCGCGGATGGCCTCGATGGTGGCGATGCCGTCCTTGCGGGACTCCTCCTGGCCGGTGCAGATGGTGAAGGTCAGGCAGTCGATGAGGATGTCGTCCTCGAGGATGCCCCAGGTGCCGGTGAGGTCGGTGATGAGCCGTTCGGCGATCTCGACCTTCTTCTCCGGGGTGCGGGCCTGGCCCTCCTCGTCGATGGTGAGCGCGATGAGGGCGGCTCCGTGCTCCCGTGCGAGCCGGGTGACCTTGGCGAAGCGGGAATCGGGGCCGTCGCCGTCCTCGTAGTTGACGGAGTTGATCACAGCGCGGCCGCCGAGCTTCTCCAGGCCCGCCTCGATGACCTCGACCTCGGTGGAGTCCAGCACGATCGGCAGGGTGGAGGCGGTGGCGAAGCGGCCGGCCAGCTCCACCATGTCGGCGACGCCGTCGCGGCCGACGTAGTCCACGCACAGGTCGAGCATGTGCGCGCCCTCGCGGATCTGCTCGCGGGCCATCTCCACGCAGTCGTCCCAGCGGCCGTCCAGCATGGCCTCGCGGAACTTCTTCGAACCGTTGGCGTTGGTGCGCTCGCCGATGGCCAGGTACGAGGTGTCCTGGCGGAAGGGGACCGTCTGGTAGAGGGACGCGGCACCGGGCTCGGGCCGGGGGCTGCGCCCGGGCGGGGTGAGGCCGCGGACGCGTTCGACGACCTGGCGCAGGTGCTCGGGGGTGGTGCCGCAGCAGCCGCCCACGAGGGACAGGCCGTAGTCGCGGACGAAGTTCTCCTGGGCGTCGGCCAGGCCCTCCGGGCCGAGCGGGAAGTGGGCGCCGTCCTTGGTGAGGATGGGCAGGCCCGCGTTCGGCATGCACAGCAGCGGGATGCGGGAGTGGCGGGTGAGATAGCGCAGGTGTTCGCTCATCTCGGCGGGGCCGGTCGAGCAGTTCAGGCCGATCATGTCGATGCCGAGCGGCTCCAGCGCGGTCAGCGCGGCGCCGATCTCGGAACCGAGGAGCATGGTGCCGGTCGTCTCGAAGGCCATCGAGCACAGCAGCGGCACGTCGAGGCCGGTGGCCGCCATGGCGCGCCGGGCGCCCAGGATCGAGGCCTTCGTCTGCAGCAGGTCCTGGGTGGTCTCGACGATCAGGGCGTCGGCGCCGCCGGCGAGGAGGCCCTCCGCGTTGGCCTGGAAGCCGTCGCGGAGCGTGGTGTAGCCGATGTGGCCGAGGGTGGGCAGCTTGGTGCCGGGGCCGATCGAGCCCAGCACCCAGCGCTGCCGGCCGTCGTCGGCGGTGAATCCGTCCGCCACCTCGCGGGCGATGAGGGCGCCCGCCTCGGACAGCTCGTGGACGCGGTCGGCGACGTCGTACTCGGCCATGGCCGTGTGGTTGGCGCCGAAGGTGTTGGTCTCCACGCAGTCCACGCCGACGGCGAAATACGCCTCGTGCACCGAGCGCACGATGTCCGGCCGGGTGACGTTGAGGATCTCGTTGCAGCCTTCGAGCTGCTGGAAGTCCTCGAGGCTGGGGTCCTGCGCCTGGAGCATCGTGCCCATCGCCCCGTCGGCCACCACCACTCGGGTGGCGAGGGCCTCGCGCAGTTGCGCGATTCGGGCGGAACGGACGGTCGATGGCGTAAGCGAGGCCATGGATGTGCTCCCGGGTGTGCGACGGCTGTCGGCTTTGCGCCCTCGCTGAAGAGGGCGCACGCCGCCAGCCTAGCCTTCGGGGGGCCGGGAGGCCGAGGGGCGTCCACGGTCTGGACCACTCGGTGGACCGGGGCCCGATCCTTCTCCCTCGGCCGGATTCGGCCGTACGACCCCTGTCGGTGATCATGGTCTGGCCTGCTGTCGGGTATCCCCTGGTCGGCATCGGCCGATAGTGTTCAGCATTGCCGAACGGATACAAACGGATACAGCCGGGCGGCGCGGGTGTTCAAGGAGGGTGCTCGATGGCACGGACCATCCAGTCACTGGAACGGGCGGCGGCGATGCTGCGGCTGCTCGCGGGCGGTGAACGACGGCTCGGTCTGTCCGACGTGGCCTCCGCGCTGGGTCTGGCGAAGGGCACCGCCCACGGCATCCTGCGCACGCTGCAGCAGGAGGGGTTCGTCGAGCAGGACCCCGCCTCGGGGCGCTATCAGCTCGGCGCCGAACTGCTGCGGCTGGGCAACAGCTACCTGGACGTCCACGAGCTGCGGGCGCGCGCCCTGGTCTGGGCGGACGACCTGGCCCGCTCCAGCGGCGAGAGCGTCTATCTCGGCGTGCTCCACCAGCAGGGCGTCCTGATCATCCACCATGTCTTCCGGCCCGACGACAGCCGCCAGGTGCTGGAGGTCGGCGCGATGCAGCCGCTGCACAGCACGGCGCTGGGCAAGGTGCTGTGCGCCTACGACCCGGTGGCGCACGCCGAGGTCGCCGACGCCGAGCGCGAGGCGTTCACCCCTTCGACAGTGACGGCCATGCCCGATCTGGAGGGCGTGCTGGACCTGACCCGGGCCCGCGGCTGGGCGTCGGACGTCGAGGAGACCTGGGCGGGCGTGGCCTCGCTCGCGGCCCCCATCCACGACCGGCGCCGGATGCCGGTCGGCGCGGTGGGCATCACGGGCGCCGTCGAGCGCGTCTGTGAGGCGGGCGAGCTCCAGGCCCGGCTGGTCGCGGCGGTACGCGACTGCGCCCGCGCCGTCTCCCGCGACCTCGGTGCCGGGCGCTTCTGAAGATCGCTTTCCTAAAGGGGGTCGCACCCGTGTTCGCGGCCCCCGGAAAACGGTCCGTCCGGTTCGCAAAAGCGTTTAGGAGCGTCCCCTTCGGGGCCGCTGAGACCGGGCCGTTACCGGTCGGTATCCGAACGTAAATTTACGGCCAGTTGGCCGAGAGTTTCCGGTCACAGAACCCTTGACGTGCTCTTAACCGTGCAGAAAACTGCCGTGCATCGGTCGGCATTGTCGAACACCTACCGACAATATTCGCTATGGTGTGCAGTGCCACGGGACCGATCGCCGCCCTCACGGAGGGCTCGGACCGCCGGAAACCCGCGGTTCGTCTTCCCCTGGACGAAGGACAAAGGAGTCGCGGGTGTCCAGCTCCGACATCTTCACCGGTGAGTTCATCGGTACCGCAGTGTTGATTCTGCTCGGCGGCGGCGTGTGCGCCGCCGTCACCCTGAAGCGTTCAAAGGCGCAGAACGCGGGCTGGCTGGCCATCACGTTCGGCTGGGGCTTCGCCGTACTGGCGGGCGCGTACATCGGCGCCAAGTCCGGTGCGCACCTCAACCCGGCCGTCACCCTCGGCCTCGCCTTCGACGGCGCGGTCGACTGGAGCGACGTACCGCTGTACATCGGCTCCCAGCTGCTCGGCGCCATGACCGGCGCCACGCTGGTGTGGCTCGCCTACTACGGCCAGTTCCAGGCCCACCTGACCGACCCGGAGATCGTCAAGTCCCTCAACCCCCACGAGGGCATGGTCGACCAGACCGCCGAGCCGCAGGCCGGCCCGGTGCTGGGCATCTTCTCCACCGGTCCCGAGGTCCGCAACGCGGTGCAGAACCTGCTGACCGAGATCATCGCCACGATGGTGCTGGTGCTCTTCATCCTCACGATGGGCCTGACCAAGGGCCTGGCGGTCAGCGGCACGGGCACCCTGATGGTGGCCCTGGTCGTCGTCGGCATCGGCCTCTCGCTCGGCGGCCCGACCGGCTACGCCATCAACCCCGCCCGCGACCTCGGCCCGCGCATCGTGCACGCCCTGCTCCCGCTGCCCAACAAGGGCGGTTCGGACTGGAGCTACGCCTGGGTCCCGGTGGTCGGCCCGATCATCGGCGCCGCCCTCGCCGCCGGCATCCACAAGATCGCGTTCTGAGCAGCACCCGCCGAGACCCTTCCGACTTCAGGAGCACACCCCCAATGACCGAGACCACCGGCACCCACGCCCAGGGCCCGTTCATCGCCGCGATCGACCAGGGCACCACCTCGTCCCGCTGCATCGTCTTCGACCGCGACGGCCGCATCGTGTCCGTCGACCAGAAGGAGCACGAGCAGATCTTCCCCAAGCCGGGCTGGGTCGAGCACGACGCCAAGGAGATCTGGGCCAACGTCCAGGAGGTCGTCGCCGGCGCCGTCGAGAAGGCGGGCATCACCGCCGCCGACGTCAAGGCCATCGGCATCACCAACCAGCGTGAGACCACGCTGATGTGGGACAAGAACACCGGCGAGCCGGTCTACAACGCCATCGTCTGGCAGGACACCCGCACCGACGCCCTCTGCAAGGAGCTCGGCCGCAACGTCGGCCAGGACCGCTTCCGCCGTGAGACGGGCCTCCCGCTGGCCTCCTACTTCTCCGGCCCCAAGGTCCGCTGGCTGCTGGACAACGTCGAGGGCCTGCGCGAGCGCGCGGAAGCCGGCGACATCCTCTTCGGCACCATGGACTCCTGGGTCATCTGGAACCTCACCGGCGGTGCCGAGGGCGGCGTCCACGTCACGGACGTCACCAACGCCTCCCGCACCATGCTGATGAACCTCCGCTCCCTGGAGTGGGACGAGCGCATCCTCTCCTCCATGGAGATCCCGGCCGCCGTGCTGCCGGAGATCCGCTCCTCCGCCGAGGTCTACGGCATCGCCAAGGGCGGCGCCCTCGCCGGCGTCCCCGTCGCCTCCGCGCTCGGCGACCAGCAGGCGGCCCTCTTCGGCCAGACCTGCTTCGACCAGGGCGAGGCCAAGTCCACCTACGGCACCGGCACCTTCATGCTGATGAACACCGGTGACGAGCCCGTCCAGTCCTACAACGGCCTGCTGACCACCGTCGGCTACCGCATCGGCGAGCAGAAGCCCGTCTACGCCCTCGAGGGCTCCATCGCCGTCACCGGCTCCCTCGTGCAGTGGATGCGCGACCAGATGGGCCTCATCAAGAGCGCGGCCGAGATCGAGACGCTCGCCAGCTCCGTCGAGGACAACGGCGGCGCCTACTTCGTGCCGGCCTTCTCCGGCCTGTTCGCCCCCTACTGGCGCTCCGACGCGCGCGGTGTCATCGCGGGCCTGACCCGCTACGTCACCAAGGCGCACATCGCCCGCGCCGTGCTCGAGGCCACCGCCTGGCAGACCCGCGAGATCACCGACGCCATGACCAAGGACTCCGGCGTCGAGCTCACCGCGCTCAAGGTCGACGGCGGCATGACCTCCAACAACTTGCTGATGCAGACCCTCTCGGACTTCCTGGACGCCCCCGTGGTGCGCCCGATGGTCGCCGAGACCACCTGCCTCGGCGCGGCCTACGCCGCCGGCCTCGCCGTCGGCTTCTGGCCGGACACCGACGCACTCCGCGCCAACTGGCGCCGGGCCGCCGAGTGGACCCCCCGCATGGACGCGGACACGCGTGACCGCGAGTACAAGAGCTGGCTCAAGGCCGTCGAGCGGACCATGGGCTGGATCGAGGACGAGGAGTAATCATGACAACCCCGCAGAGCGTTCCGACCCTGGGAACGCACCCGGCTGCCGGTGCCAATCCGGGCCGAGCCGAGACCCGGGAGAGACTGTCCAAGGCGACGTACGACCTCCTGGTGATCGGTGGCGGCATCCTGGGCACCTCGGTGGCCTGGCACGCCGCGCAGTCCGGACTGCGGGTCGCGATGGTGGACGCCGGCGACTTCGCCGGCGCCACCTCCTCCGCGTCCTCCAAGCTCGTCCACGGCGGTCTGCGCTACCTCCAGACCGGCGCGGTCAAGCTCGTCGCGGAGAACCACCACGAGCGCCGGGTGCTGGCCAAGGACGTGGCCCCGCACCTGGTCAACCCGCTCACCTTCTACCTGCCCGTCTACAAGGGCGGCCCGGTGGGCGCGGCCAAGCTCGGCGCCGGTGTGTTCGCCTACTCGGCGCTGTCCGCCTTCGGCGACGGCGTCGGCAAGGTCATCACCCCGGCCAAGGCCAAGGCCGACAACCCCGGTCTGCGCACGGACAACCTCAAGGCCGTGGCGGTCTACTACGACCACCAGATGAACGACTCCCGCGTCGCCGTCATGACGGTCCGCGCGGCCGTCGAGTCCGGCGCGGTCGTCCTCAACCACGCCGAGGTCAAGGCCTTGCGCTTCACCCACGGCAAGGTGACCGGCGCTGAGCTCAAGGACCGTGTCGACGGCACGGAGTTCGGCATCGACGCGCGCGTCGTCCTCAACGCCACCGGCCCGTGGGTGGACCACCTGCGGAAGCTGGAAGACAAGGGCGCCGCGCCGTCGATCCGCCTCTCCAAGGGCGCGCACATCGTGATGAAGCGCAAGTCGCCGTGGAAGGCCGCCATGGCCACCCCGATCGACAAGTACCGCATCACCTTCGCCCTGCCGTGGGAGGACCAGCTGCTGCTGGGCACCACCGACACCCAGTACGAGGGCGACCCGGCGGACGTGCGCGCCACCGAGGAGGACATCCAGCAGATCCTCGACGAGGCCGCGTTCTCCATCCAGGACGCCGACCTCGACCGCGACCTGATGACCTACGCCTTCGCCGGCCTGCGCGTGCTGCCCGGCGGCCCGGGCGACGTGGCCCAGGCCAAGCGCGAGACGGTCGTCTCCGAGGGCAAGGGCGGCATGCTCTCCGTCGCCGGCGGCAAGTGGACCACCTACCGCCACATCGGCCGTACGGTCATGGCCAAGCTGGCCAAGGTCCCGGGCAGCCCGCTGACCGAGGACATGGAGCCCGTCTCCAGCCTGGTCCGCCGCACCCCGCTGCCGGGTGTCGCCAACCCCAACGCGGTCGCCCACCGCCTGCTCGTGGACCGCGAGCCCGGCAGCCGCATGGACCCGCTGACCGCCCGTCACCTCGCTACCCACTACGGCTCGCTGTCCTTCGACATCGCCCGCATGGTCAACGAGAACCCCGAGCTCGGCGAGCGGATCCACGAGGACGGCCCGGAGATCTGGGCCCAGGTCGCCTACGCCCGCGACCACGAGTGGGCCGAGACGGTCGACGACGTGCTGCGCCGCCGCACCACCCTGACCATCCGCGGCCTCGACAACGAGGACGTCCGCGCCAAGGTCAAGGACATGCTCAGCGACAAGCGCTGACGCGAACACGCCCCGGAACGGGGAGCGGTGCCCGGCACCGCTCCCCGTTCCCGCGTTTTCCGCACAAACGCGCGGAACCGGGCAACCGATGCCCGCCCCCGGCACGTCCCCCGGAGGGAAGAGGGGGACGAACGCCATGAACAGGGCAACGACGGAACAGGCCGCGCCGGCCACGAAGAAGACCACCGCGCGCCGCGGGCCGCGCTGGCGCCGCGTCGCCGTACGGGTGGCGCTGGGGCTGGCCCTGCTCGTCCTCGTACCGGTCGTCGCGGCCGGCAGCGCGCTGCGCGCCTCGTACGCCGGGGCGCCCGCCGACGACGCCGTCACCCGGGGCAAGGACGCCCTCTGGCTCGGCCACGCCTGGCTCGACGGCCGCAAGGGCGACGCCGACCTCGCCCGGCTCCGCCGGAAGGTCGCCGGCACCGGCATCCACGACCTGTACGTCCACGCCGGACCGCTGGAGCACGACGGCACCCTGCCCGCCTCGGCGTACCGCAACGCCGGCCGGCTGCTGAACGCCGTCCACCGGGAACTGCCCGGCGTCCGCGTCCAGGCGTGGCTGGGGAACAAGCTGGTCCGCAAGGGCGAGGGCGGCGGCCTGTGGCTGGGTTCGCCGGCCGCCCGCGACGCCGTCGTCGCCAGCGCCCGGCAGGTGATGCGGGCCGGATTCCAGGGCGTCCACCTGGACGTCGAACCCGTGCGCACCGGCGACCGCGACTTCCTCAAGCTGCTGGACTCCCTGCGCCCGGCGGTGCGTTCGGAGGGCGGACCGCTGTCCGTCGCCGCCCAGCAGATCGACCCGCTGCCCTCCATGCACTCCGCGTCGGGCGCGTTCGGCAGCCCCAAATGGTGGACACAGAGCTATTTCGGCGATGTCGCCCGCAGGGTGGACCAGATCGCCGTCATGTCCTACGACACCGCGCTGCCCTGGGAGAACCTCTACGGCGGCTATGTCGCCCAGCAGACCAGGCTCGCCCTCCAGGCCACTCCTACCGGCACGGACCTGCTGATGGGCGTGCCCTTCTACCACACGGACAACCTGGGCCATCAGAGCCGGGCCGAGACCGCCGCGGCCGCCGTGCGCGGCGTCCGGCTGGGGCTCGGCCGCGAGGACCTGCACCGGCGGAACTTCGGGCTGGCGCTGTACGTGGACTTCGCGGCCACCGACGCCGACTGGCACGCCTACCGGGCCGGATGGGGCGCACGTGGCTGAAAGTCCCTCCCCCTCGGGGGCTGCGAAGGGGGGCCACCGAAGTCGTAGGCTTGGGGCACACGCAAGACGAACGCAACTGCACGGAACGGCAACCGGTGGTGGCACGGGCGGTGCCCGTGGACCCCGGTCGGAAGGAGGCGCTGGGTGATCGAGCTTGAGGGGGTTCCCGAGCTGATCGACCCGGTCATGATCTGTGCCTTCGAGGGCTGGAACGACGCCGGTGACGCCGCATCCAGCGCGGTGGCGCACCTCGACCGGGAGTGGAAGGGCGAGGTCTTCGCCGCGCTCGACGCCGAGGACTACTACGACTTCCAGGTCAACCGGCCCACGATCTGGCTGGACGGGGGCATCCGCAAGATCACCTGGCCGACCACGCGGCTGTCCGTGGTGCGCGCCTCCGGTGGCGCCCCGCGCGACCTCGTGCTGGTGCGCGGCATCGAGCCCAGCATGCGCTGGCGGTCCTTCTGCAACGAGCTCCTGGGCTTCGCCCACGAACTGGGCGTGGAGATGGTGGTGATCCTGGGCTCGCTGCTCGGCGACACCCCGCACACCCGGCCGGTGCCGGTCAGCGGGGTCACCTCCGACCCGGACCTGGCCCGCACCATGGATCTGGAGGAGTCCCGCTACGAGGGCCCGACCGGGATCGTCGGCGTCCTGCAGGAGGCGTGCGCCCACGCGGGCGTCCCCGCGGTCAGCCTCTGGGCGGCCGTGCCGCACTACGTCTCCCAGCCGCCCAACCCCAAGGCCACCCTGGCGCTCCTCAACCGCCTGGAGGACCTGATCGACCTGCGGGTGCCGCAGGGCGAGCTGCCGGAGGACGCCCGCGCCTGGCAGCTGGGCGTCGACCAGCTGGCGGCCGAGGACAGCGAGGTCGCCGAGTACGTCCAGTCCCTGGAGGAGGCGCGGGACACCGCCGATCTGCCGGAGGCCTCCGGAGAGGCCATCGCCCGGGAGTTCGAGCGCTATCTGCGGCGCCGCGACGGCCAGCCGGGGCCCGGCCAGCCGGGCGGGGTCGCCGCCGAGCCGGGGCTCACCGAGGGCGGCCGGGACGCCTCGTACCTCCGTGACACCGCCAGCGGCCGGACCCGGCCGCCGCGCCCCTCGGCCAAGGACTCCGCCATGGATCCGGCCAAGGACTCCGCCAAGGACTCCGCCAAGGACGAGGAGGGCGGCGCCGCCGGGGCCCCCGAGGAGGGCACCGACGGCGTGGAGGGCGACGGCTGAGGCCCCGGGGCCCGGCGGGGCGCGCCACCCGCTCCCGGGCCCGTGAGGCCCGGCCGACGGAGGAATTCGCGGGTTATTGACGCGACGCGCCGTAATGATCCGCCGTACACTTGTCTGCCCGGTGAAGGCCGGTTCGCCACCCGAGGAGGGTGGGGGGCCGGCCTTCTCGTCCCCCCAGGAGGTGTGCGGATGACCAGCAGCGTTCCCGCGGTCGACACGCGTTCGGCGGCATCGGCCCTGCAGGCGGTCCTGCTCGACATGGACGGCACGCTGGTCGACACCGAGGGCTTCTGGTGGGAGGTGGAGACGGCGGTCTTCGCCGAGCTCGGCCACCAGCTGCTGGAGGAGTGGCGCGAGGTGGTGGTCGGCGGCCCGATGGCGCGCAGCGCCTCCTTCCTGATCAAGGCGACGGGTGCGAAGATCGCCCTCGCCGAGCTCACCGCGCTGCTGAACACCCGCTTCTCCCAGATGATCGGGCAGGGCGTGCCGCTGATGCCGGGCGCCCGGCGGCTGCTCGCCGAGCTGGCCGCCCACCGGGTGCCGACGGCCCTGGTCTCGGCCTCCCACCGGGAGATCATCGACCGGGTGCTCCACAGCCTGGGCCCGGAGCACTTCACCCTGACCGTCGCCGGCGACGAGCTGGCACGCACCAAGCCGCACCCGGACCCGTATCTGCTGGCCGCCGCGCGGCTGGGGGCCGACCCGGCGCGCTGCGCAGTGGTGGAGGACACCATGACGGGCGTGACCGCCGCCGAGGCGGCGGGCTGCCGGGTGGTGGCGGTGCCCTCGGTGGCGCCGATCCCGGCCGCCGCGGGCCGTACGGTCGTGGGCTCCCTGGAAGAAGTGGATCTCTCTTTTCTGCGCGGATTGATCAAGCTCTGAAACTCTGGGCGCTTGAACGATTGTTTTCCGTGACGAATGCGCTGGCCGAATTCCCCCGGCCGCCGAAGTCGATCCGGAAGTGACGTTGGTCACCGGACCGGGACCCTCCGAGGGGTTCCGTATGCCCCGGGAAGGGCTTCCGTGCGGGCTGAAGCGCACCCTTGTGTCCGGATAGATCATCCCGTGCCGGAATCGTTCCGGCGTCCGGATATCGGACATCCGTCTTTCGTTATCGCGGTGTGATATCGCCTCGAGTTCATCCTGTTCCGGCGGCACCGGCCATGCGCACTAATCTCTTCGCGAGAACTTCACGGCTGCCCGTATGACCGCCCATCCGGTATCGGTAGGGTCCGGGCAACCGAACGCACCACAGGGAGAACCCCAGACAATGAACCGCAAGACGTTGGTCCTGCCCACCGTGGCAGGCCTGCTGGCACCCGTACTCGTCGCCTGCGGCGGGAGCGCGGGATCCGGCGGGAACAAGGCCATCGTCATCGGCACCACCGACCGGTTCGAGCAGACCACCGACGCGCCCGCGCCCTTCGACCCGGCCGCCGCGTACGACGTCGGCGTGTGGAACGTCCTCCACAGCGGCTTCCAGACGCTGCTGCGCCTGCCGCGCTCCGGCGCCGGGCCGGTCGCCGACGCGGCCGAGAAGTGCTCCTTCGGGGACCGCAACAACGAGCAGTTCCGCTGCACGCTGCGCAAGGGCCTGAAGTTCACCAACGGGCACGCGCTCACCGCCGAGGACGTCAAGTTCTCCGTCGACCGCGCCCGGGCGATCAACTTCGAGAACGGCCCGGTCTCCCTGCTGAGCAACATCGACAAGGTCGAGACCCCCAGCGAGCTCGAGGTCGTCTTCCACCTCAAGACGCCGGACGCCACCTTCCCGCAGAAGATCGCCACCCCCGCCGCGGCCATCGTCGACAGCGAGTCCTACGCCAAGGACAAGCTGGACGACGGCTTCAAGGTGGTCGGCTCGGGCCCGTACGCCATCAAGACCGAGGTCAAGGACGACCGCGTCACCAAGGTCACCTTCACGCGGAACAACGACTACCAGGGTCCGCTGCAGCTGCAGAACGACAAGGTCGAGATGCGCTTCTTCGACGACTCCGCGTCGATGGAGAAGGCGCTCAAGAACGGCGACATCGATGTGATCAACCGGGCCCTGCTGCCCGAGCAGATCGACCGGCTGCGCGGCGCCACCGACAAGGGTGTCCGGCTGCACGAGTCCCCCGGCGCCGAGACCAGCTTCCTGGCCTTCAACACCGAGGACTCGACGGTCAAGAACAAGGCCGTCCGCCAGGCCGTGGCCCAGCTCGTCGACCGCCAGGCGCTGACCCGCGACGACTACCGCCGCACGAACGAGCCGCTGTACTCGATCGTGCCCACCGGCGTCGCCGGCCACCAGAACTCCTTCTCCAACAAGTACGGCGAGCCCAGCGTGGAGAAGGCCAAGGCCATCCTGCGCGGCGCCAACGTCACCTCGGCGGTGCCGCTCGTCCTGACCTACGCCACGGACCACTACGGCGAGGCCACCGAGAAGTCCTTCAAGTCGCTCCAGAAGCAGCTCAACAACAGCGGCCTGTTCGACGTCAAGCTCCAGGGCGTGAAGTGGGCGGACTTCCGCCCCGAGGCCGCCAAGGGCAAGTACGCCGTCTACGGCATCGGCTGGTTCCCCGACTTCCCGGACCCGGACAACTTCGTCGACCCGTTCGTGGGCAAGGACAACTTCCTCGGGTCTCCCTACAAGAACCCGAAGATCATCAACGAGCTGATCCCGCAGTCCCGGCTGTCCTCGCAGCGTGACGCGGCCGCGCGGTTCTTCCAGCAGGCCCAGGACATCGTCGCCGACGACGTCCCGGTGCTCCCGCTGTGGCAGGGCAAGCAGTACGTCGCGGCCGGGGACAAGATCACCGGCGCGGAGTGGGCCCTCAACGCGGCGGCCGAACTCCAGCCGTGGGAGCTCGGGCGCGTGTAACGCCGGGCACCGGACGGCCTCACCGGATCACCGACAGCTCCATCGCACCACCTGTTTCACCAGCTCCACCTGCTTCATCTGCTCCACAGAACGCGTTACAGCTCAAGACATCCCGTCAGCGAACCAAGAACTGTGAGGAATGCGCACGTGAGGAAACGTGACCAGTGGCTCGCCGCCCCGCTTGGCGCGGGGCTTGCCGCCGCCCTGCTCAGCGGGTGCGGTTCGGACGACGGCAAGGCGGCCGGCACCGGGGAGTCGGTGGTCATGGGGATGTCGGACGAGGTGACCACCACCGACCCGGCCTCCGGTTACGACCCCGGTACCTGGCTGCTCTTCAACAACGTCTTCCAGTCGCTGATGAGCTTCCCCAAGGGCGGCACCACGCCCGAGCCGGACGCCGCCAAGAGCTGCAAGTTCAAGGACGAGAACAGCACCGTCTACCAGTGCGATCTCCAGGACGGGCTGAAGTTCAGCAACGGTGACGACCTCACCTCCGAGGACGTCGCCTTCTCCTTCCGCCGCACGCTGAAGATCAACGACAAGGACGGTCCGGCGGCCTCGATGCTCTCCTCCATCAAGGAGATCAAGACGCCGGACAAATCGACCGTGGTCTTCCAGCTCAAGCGCCCCGACGCCACCTTCCCGCTGAAGATAGCCTCCGGCGCCGGCTCGATCGTCGACCACAAGGAGTACCCGGCGGACAAGCTCCGCACCGACGGCAAGGCCGT
The DNA here is from genome assembly GCF_042892945.1 of Streptomyces sp. NPDC001678. NCBI lineage: Bacteria > Bacillati > Actinomycetota > Actinomycetes > Kitasatosporales > Streptomycetaceae > Streptomyces > Streptomyces sp. NPDC001678. The sequence goes on from NZ_JBIAUP010000005.1 coordinate 189,603, forward strand.
GGGCTCCGGTGTCTACAAGCTGGACTCCTACGACAAGTCCAAGGCCGTCTTCAAGGTCAACAGCTCCTACAAGGGCCCCGCCGTCGTCCAGAACAGCGGCATGACCCTCAAGTTCTTCCACGGTGAGCAGGACGAGCTGAAGACCGCCGTCCAGAAGGGCGACGTCGACCTCGCCTACCGAGGCCTCGCCATGAAGGACCTCGCCGACCTCGAGGCCACCTCCGGCGAGAAGGGCGCGGTCAAGGTCGTCGAGGGCAACAGCGCCGAGGTCCAGCACCTCGTCTTCAACACCAAGGACCCGGTGGTCGGCAAGGTCGGCGTGCGCAAGGCCATCGCCTACCTCATCGACCGCAGCGCCCTCGTCCGCGACGTCTACAAGCGCACCGCCGAGCCGCTGTACTCGGTCGTCCCCAGCGGCATCACCGGCCACAAGACGCCGTTCTTCGACGTCTACGGCGACCGCCCGCAGCCCGAGAAGGCCAAGGTGGCCCTGGCCTCCGCGGGCGTCAGCGGCAAGGTGAAGATCACCCTGTGGGCCACCCCGGTCCGTTACGGCCCGGGCACCGTGGCCGAGTTCAAGGAGATCGCCAACCAGCTGAACGCCAGCGGAATGTTCGAGGCGGACGTCCAGAGCGTGCCCTTCGAGCAGTACGAGAAGGACATCGCGGCCGGCAAGTACGGCGTCTACGTCAAGGGCTGGATCCCCGACTACCCGGACCCCGACAACTTCACCGCGCCGTTCTTCGGCGAGGACAACGTCCTCGCCAACAACTACCAGTCGAAGGACATCGCCGGCATCCTGCCGGCCACCGCCGCCCAGGGCAGCCGCGCGGCGACCGTCAGCGACTTCACCAAGCTCCAGAACGCCGTGGCCCAGGACGTCCCCGTCCTCCCGCTGTGGCAGGGCAAGCAGTACGCCGTCGCCAACGAGCGGATCTCCGGTCTCCAGTGGACCCTCGACTCCTCGACCGTCTTCCGTTTCTGGGAGATCAGCAAGGGCGGCAAGAGCTGACCCGGCCCCACGCCGAAACCCCGGCCCCGCGCCGAAACGAAGCGCCCCGGCGCACGATCCTCTCGTGCACCGGGGCGCTCCCGTATGTCCCACCGGCCGTACACCCACCGGCCGGGCGCCGCGCTCACTGGGCGCCGGGGCGCACCAGACCGCTCTCGTAGGCGTAGACCGCGGCCTGCACCCGGTCGCGCAGGCCCAGCTTCGTCAGTACATGACCCACATGCGTCTTGACCGTCGTCTCGCTGACGAACAGATCCGCGGCGATCTCCGCGTTGGACAGCCCCCGGGCCACCAGCTTCAGGACCTCCACCTCGCGGTCCGTCAGCGTGTGGAGGGTGTCCGGCAACGGCTCCTCGCCCGACGGCAGATGCCCGGCGTACTTGTCCAGCAGCCGGCGCGTGATGCTCGGCGCCAGCATGGCCTCACCGCCCGCCACCACCCGGATCGCCTGGACGAGCTCATGGGCGGGCGCGTCCTTCAGCAGGAAGCCACTGGCCCCCGCCCGCAGCGCCTCCACCACGTACTCGTCGAGATCGAACGTGGTCAGCACCAGCACCTTCGCCGGGCCGTTCCGCTCCGGGCCGGTGATCTGCCGGGTGGCCTCGACACCGTCCATACGGGGCATCCGGATGTCCATCAGCACCACGTCGGGCTGGAGCGCCCGCACCTGCTCCAGCGCCTGCAGGCCGTCCCCGGCCTCCCCGACGACCGCGAGGTCCTGCTCGGCCTCCAGGATCATGCGGAAGCCGGTGCGCAGCAGCGGCTGGTCGTCGACCAATAGGACGCGGATCGCCACAGGAACACTCCTTCGTTAGACCTCGTCCATTCTGCCCTGAGCGCCGTCCGCCGGGGCAGCGGGACCATCGCCCTCCGCCGCCCGCGGGGCCGGGACGACGGGCAGCGGATACGGCGGGGGAGTGCCGCCGAACTCCGGGCACACCGCCTGGTGGTCGCACCAGCCGCACAGCTTGGTGGGCCGCGGCCGCCAGTCGCCCGTCTCCGTGGCCAGCGAGATCGCCTCCCACAGGGCGCGCAGCTTGCGCTCCACCGCCAGCAGCTCCGCCTCAACCGGGTCGTACGTCAGCACATCGCCGCTGCCCAGGTAGACCAGCTGGAGCCGGCGCGGGATCCGCCCGCGCAGCCGCCAGATCACCAGGGCGTAGAACATCATCTGGAACAGCGGCGTCTCCCGGAACCGCGGGGCCGGGGCCTTGCCCGTCTTGTAGTCCACGATCCGCACATCACCGGACGGCGTCACGTCCACCCGGTCGACGATGCCGCGCAGCGTCAGGCCCGACGGCCCGGCGTCCGCCAGCACCGTCTCCACGAACAGCTCCCGCTCGGCCGGCTCCAGCCGCGTCGGGTCCTCCAGCGTGAACCAGCGCTCGACCAGCCGCTCCGCGTCCGCCAGCCACGTGCCCAGCCGGTCCGCGTCGTGCGAGCCGTCCTCCCGCAGGAACAGCTCCGCCAGCTCCGGCTTCGCCGCCAGCAGCCGTTCCCACTCGCCCGGCACCAGCCCCCGGGCCCGGGGCACCGTCCGCTCGTCCGCCGGGGCGTCGAACAGCCGCTCAAGCACCGCGTGCACCACCGTGCCCCGCGTGGCCGCCGCGCTGGGCTTCTCCGGCAGCCGGTCGATCACCCGGAAGCGGTAGAGCAGCGGGCACTGCATGAAATCGGCCGCACGGGACGGCGACAGCGAGGCCGGCCGGGCGGCGCCGGCCCGCCCGGCGGGGTTCTCGGAGGCGGTATCCATGACACAGACCCTACGGCCCGTCACCGACAGTCGGCCGCATACCATCGACGGTAGGCCCCATCACACTGCATGATCGGGAGAACACACCGGCTCCGGACCAGGGCCGGACGGGACGAGGGGACACCGTGGACGACAGCGGGCAGGGCCATTCCGGCCCGGGAGGCGCCGGCCACGAGGCCGGGCCCGGGGACCGCAAGCCGCAGCGCCCGCCGGAGACGGGCGGCGGGATCCTCATGGGCCGGCCCTTCGGCGTGCCCGTCTACGTCGCCCCCAGCTGGTTCCTCGTCGCCGCGCTGATCACCTGGGTCTTCGGCGGCCAGCTCGACCGCGTCCTGCCCGGGCTCGGCGGCCTCCGCTATCTGGTCGCCCTCTTCTTCGCCGTCGCCTTCTACGCCTCCGTACTCGTCCACGAGCTCGCCCACACCGTCGCGGCCCTGCGCTTCAAGCTCCCCGTGCGCCGCATCCAGCTCCAGTTCTTCGGCGGCGTCTCCGAGATCGAGAAGGAGAGCGAGACCCCCGGCCGCGAATTCGTCCTGGCCTTCGTCGGCCCGCTGCTCTCCCTGGTCCTCGCGGGCGTCTTCTACCTCGCCATGCTCGCCGTCGAGCCCGGCACCGTGCCCGGCGTGCTCCTCGCCGGACTGATGATCTCCAACCTCCTGGTCGCCGCCTTCAACCTGCTCCCCGGCCTGCCGCTCGACGGCGGCCGGATGCTCCGCGCCGTCGTCTGGAAGATCAGCGGCAAGCCCATGACCGGCACCGTGGCCGCCGCCTGGGTGGGCCGTGCCCTCGCCGTCGCCGTCCTCGTCGGCCTGCCCCTGCTCACCCACGGCGGCGACACCGAGGACCTCGGCGGCATGGACACCCTCACCGACGCCCTGCTGGCCGCGATCCTCGCCGCGATCATCTGGACCGGCGCCGGGAACAGCCTCCGCATGGCCCGGCTGCGCGAACACCTCCCCGAGCTGCGCGCCCGCACGCTCACCCGGCGCGCCGTGCCCGTCGAGGCCGCGACGCCCCTGTCCGAGGCCCTGCGCCGGGCCAACGAGGCGGGGGCCCGCGCCCTCGTCGTCGTCGACGGACAGGGCGCCCCCAGGGCGCTGGTCCGCGAGGCCGCCATCGGCGGCGTCCCCGAGCACCGCCGCCCCTGGGTCGCCACCGGCTCGCTCGCCCAGGACCTCACCGAGGGCACCCGGGTCTCCGCCGACCTCTCGGGCGAGGAGCTCCTGGAGGTGCTGCGGGCCACACCGGCGTCCGAGTACCTGGTGGTCGAGGAGACGGGGGAGGTCTACGGAGTGCTGTCGGCGGCGGACGTGGAGCGCGCCTTCGTCGCGGCGATGGCCAGGCCCACGGACTGAAGCTCCGCCGGGGGCGGACCCCGGACCGTGGTGCCGGGCCCCTTCCGGGCCCGGTACGCTGGTCACATGTCCGAACCGACCGGTGCCGCCCGCCGTCGCGGGCCCTTCCAGGTCGGGGACCAGGTCCAGCTCACCGACCCCAAGGGTCGCCACTACACGTTCACGCTCGAAGCCGGGAAGAATTTCCACACCCACAAGGGTTCCTTCCCGCACGACGAGCTGATCGGCGCTCCCGAGGGCAGTGTTGTCCGCACCACGGGGAACGTCGCGTACCTCGCGCTGCGTCCCCTGCTCCCCGACTACGTCCTGTCCATGCCCCGCGGCGCCGCCGTGGTCTACCCCAAGGACGCGGGGCAGATCCTGGCCTTCGCCGACATCTTCGCCGGCGCGCGCGTCGTCGAGGCGGGAGTGGGCTCCGGCTCGCTCAGCGCCTTCCTGCTGCGCGCCATCGGCGATCAGGGCATGCTGCACTCCTACGAGCGCCGCGAGGACTTCGCCGAGATCGCGAAGGCGAACGTCGAGCGCTACTTCGGCGGCCCGCACCCCGCCTGGCAGCTGACCGTCGGCGACCTCCAGGACAATCTGTCCGACACGGACGTCGACCGCGTGATCCTCGACATGCTCGCCCCTTGGGAGTGCCTGGAGGCCGTCTCCAAGGCGCTCGTCCCCGGCGGCATCCTCTGCTGCTACGTGGCGACCACCACCCAGCTGGCGCGGACCGTGGAGTCCATCCGCGAGATCGGCTGCTTCGCCGAGCCGCAGCCCTGGGAGTCGATGATCCGCAACTGGCACGTGGAGGGCCTCGCGGTCCGCCCCGACCACCGGATGATCGGCCACACCGGTTTCCTCGTCACCGCCCGTCGCCTCGCCGACGGCGTGGAGCCCCCGATGCGCCGCCGCCGCCCCGCCAAGGGCGCCTACGGCGAGGACTACGAGGGCCCCAACAAGGGCTGACCCGCCCCCGGCAAGGGCCGACCCGCCCGTACGAACCACCAGTGCGCCGCCGCCGTGCTCCGCTCCCGCGGAACTCGGCGGCGGCGCACGTGCGTTGGGTGACCCTCAGGGCCCCGCCCGCCGTTCACCGGCTCAACGGCCGTGTGGCACGATGCGGACGATCCCGGTCCCCGCAGCCCTCGGCAGGAGTCAGCGCGCGTGCAGTCCTCGGCAGGTCCCGACCGTCCCGACGCCTCCGGTTCCCTCCCGCTCCCGCACACCCGGTCCCGCCCCGCCCACTGGCTGGCCACCGCCGCCGCGCTCGCCGCGGTGATCCTGGGCGCCGCCCTGGCCGGCCCCGGCGACGCCACGGCCGGGGCCACGGCCCCCGCGAGGACACCGGCGCGCCCGCCTGCCGCCGCCCCCGACCCGGGCGCGGCGCGCTACCCGGTGGACTGCGGTCCCTTCCACCCGGAGGTGGTCCGGCGGGCCACCTCCGACCTGGACGGCGACGGGCGGCCCGAGACGGCCGTCGAGGTGCGCTGCGGCTCCGGGGCGGGCACCCGGCCCAGCGGGGTGTACGTCCTCGCGGCCCCGGCCGCCCCGGGCGGGGCGCCCCGGGTCGTGGCGACCCTGGTGGACCCCAAGGAGGGGATGAGCGTCACGGGCCTGGACGCGACCGGCCGGACGGTTTCGGCCACTCTGCTCGGCTACTCCCGTGCCGGCGTACCGCGCTGCTGCCCGGATCTGCGCAGGGCGGTCAAGTGGCACTGGAAGGACGGCGAGTTCGTCCTCACGGCCCTGCCGGTCACCGGGAGCGCCTGATTCGTCACCTGGTGTGACGAGGTGTTATTCCGCGTGTTATTCCGCGTCCGGGCCGAAGACCTCGACCTTGTCGGCGACGCGGCGCACATGGATGCAGTCGCCGGGGCACTCGTTCGCCGAGTCCCGGACGTCGTTCAGCAGCGTCAGTGGCACGGGGGTGGTGGCACCCTTGTCCTGGAGGAGCTCGTCGTCGGCGTTCTTCACATAGGCGAGACCGTCGATGTCGAGCTCGAAGACCTCGGGGGCGTACTGGGCACAGATGCCGTCGCCGGTGCAGAGGTCCTGGTCGATCCAGACTTCGAGCTCTTCTTCCTGCGTGGTCATCTCGCCTGCCGTTTCCTGCGTTCGTGAATCAATTGGAGCCAGCCCTGACGGGTGTTGACCGACTCGACGATACAACCGCCCGCTTTCCGATGTTGATGGGTGGGTATCCCCCTCACGTGAGGACGTGCGCAAGGGTGAAGATCGGACACACTCCGACCGGGTTTGTGATCTAGGGGTTTCAACCTGCACCGGCCCAGGTAGGGTCAGGAAGCGTCCAGCTCCCCTTGGAGGAGGTGAGGACCGTGGCAGCCCACGACGACGACATGAACCGCGGCATCCGGCCGGGACGAGGGTCTGACGACCCCGCGGGCCAGGTTGCCTATCTCGAGCAGGAGATCGCCGTCCTGCGACGCAAGCTCGCCGACTCTCCGCGTCACACGAGGATTCTCGAGGAGCGGATCGTCGAGCTCCAGACGAACCTGGCCGGCGTGTCCGCGCAGAACGAACGGCTCGCGAACACCCTCCGTGAGGCCCGCGACCAGATCGTGGCCCTCAAGGAGGAGGTCGACCGCCTGGCCCAGCCTCCGGCCGGCTTCGGGGTCTTCCTTCAGGGCAATGAGGACGGCACCGCCGACATCTTCACCGGGGGCCGCAAGCTCCGGGTGAACGCCTCCCCGAGCATTGACGTCGAGGACCTCCGGCCCGGCCAGGAGGTCATGCTCAACGAGGCGCTCAACATCGTCGACGCCATGGCCTTCGAGCGCCACGGCGACATCGTCACCCTCAAGGAGATCCTGGAGGACGGCGAACGCGCCCTGGTCATCGGGCACACCGACGAGGAGCGGGTGGTGCGGCTCGCCGAGCCCCTGCTGGACACCACCATCCGCCCCGGCGACGCCCTGCTCCTGGAGACCCGCTCCGGCTACGTCTACGAGGTCATCCCCAAGAGCGAGGTCGAGGAACTCGTCCTCGAAGAGGTCCCGGACATCGACTACACCAAGATCGGCGGCCTGGGCAACCAGATCGAGCTGATCCGTGACGCCGTCGAGCTCCCCTACCTCTACCCCGACCTCTTCAAGGAGCACGAACTGCGGCCGCCCAAGGGCGTCCTGCTCTACGGCCCGCCCGGCTGCGGCAAGACGCTCATCGCCAAGGCCGTCGCCAACTCCCTTGCCAAGAAGGTCGCCGAGGTCACCGGAAAGCCCGCGGGGAAGAGCTTCTTCCTCAACATCAAGGGCCCCGAGCTGCTCAACAAGTACGTCGGCGAGACCGAGCGGCACATCCGGCTGATCTTCCAGCGGGCCAGGGAGAAGGCCGGCGAGGGCACCCCCGTGATCGTCTTCTTCGACGAGATGGACTCCCTCTTCCGCACCCGCGGCTCCGGGGTCAGCTCGGACGTGGAGAACACCATCGTCCCTCAGCTGCTCTCCGAGATCGACGGCGTCGAGGGCCTGGAGAACGTCATCGTCATCGGCGCCTCCAACCGCGAGGACATGATCGACCCCGCGATCCTGCGCCCCGGCCGCCTCGATGTGAAGATCAAGATCGAGCGTCCGGACGCGGAGGCCGCCAAGGACATCTTCTCGAAGTACCTGACCGAGACCCTGCCGCTGCACGCCGACGACCTCGCCGAGCACGGCGGGGACGCCAGGGTCACCGTCGAGGGCATGATCCAGTCGGTCGTCGAGCAGATGTACGCCGAATCCGAGGAGAACCGCTTCCTGGAGGTCACCTACGCCAACGGTGACAAGGAAGTCCTCTACTTCAAGGACTTCAACTCCGGAGCGATGATCCAGAACATCGTGGACCGGGCCAAGAAGATGGCCATCAAGGCCTTCCTGGACCACAACCAGAAGGGTCTGCGCGTCTCCCACCTGCTCGCCGCCTGCGTGGACGAGTTCAAGGAGAACGAGGACCTGCCCAACACCACCAACCCGGACGACTGGGCCCGGATCTCCGGAAAGAAGGGCGAGCGGATCGTCTTCATCCGCACCCTCGTCACCGGAAAGCAGGGCGCGGACACCGGCCGCTCCATCGACACCGTGGCCAATACCGGCCAGTATCTGTAACACCGCCGTCCGGCTGCGGATGTCCCTGTTGCTGTGCCTTCCCCGCCCGCTTCGGCGGGGAAGGAGCAGGGCGTCCGCAGCCGGACGCGTTTTGCACCACGCGTTGCACCACTCGTGGGACGCGGACCATGACTCGTCCGCGCGGGGCACCAACCCGAGCAATGACTGTAATGATCTCCCCAGCGCCGCAAAGCCGTTCTAGGCTCTTCGGTACCACCGCGAAGCGCAGTGGGGGATCGGGGACCGTACACGGACCGGAAGCGCAGCGGTACTTGAGCGCCGACCCCACCCGGGGGCGCCGCCGGGCAAGGAGGGCCGCATGACCGTACGGCGAGTAATGGGCATCGAGACGGAGTACGGGATCTCCGTCCCCGGTCACCCGAACGCCAATGCCATGCTCACCTCGTCCCAGATCGTCAACGCCTACGCGGCCGCGATGCACCGGGCACGCCGTGCCCGCTGGGACTTCGAGGAGGAGAACCCGCTGCGGGACGCCCGTGGCTTCGACCTCGCCCGCGAGGCCGCGGACGCCAGCCAGCTCACCGACGAGGACATCGGCCTGGCCAATGTCATCCTCACCAATGGCGCCCGGCTCTACGTGGACCACGCCCACCCCGAATACAGCTCACCGGAGATCACCAACCCCCGGGACGCCGTCCTGTGGGACAAGGCCGGCGAGCGCATCATGGCGGAGGCCGCCGAGCGCGCCGCCCAGCTGCCCGGCGCCCAGCCCATCCACCTCTACAAGAACAACACCGACAACAAGGGCGCCTCCTACGGCACCCATGAGAACTACCTGATGAAGCGGGAGACCCCGTTTTCGGACATCGTCCGCCACCTGACCCCCTTCTTCGTCTCCCGCCAGGTCGTCACCGGCGCGGGCCGCGTGGGCATCGGCCAGGACGGCCACGAACACGGCTTCCAGATCAGCCAGCGCGCGGACTACTTCGAGGTCGAGGTGGGCCTGGAGACCACCCTCAAGCGGCCCATCATCAACACCCGCGACGAGCCCCACGCCGACGCCGAGAAATACCGCCGCCTCCATGTGATCATCGGCGACGCGAACCTCTCCGAGATCTCCACCTACCTCAAGCTCGGCACCACCGCCCTGGTGCTCTCCATGATCGAGGACGGCTTCATCGCCGCCGACCTCGCCGTCGACCAGCCCGTGCGCACCCTCCACCGGATCAGCCACGACCCCACGCTGCGTCGGCTGGTCACGCTGCGCAGCGGCCGGACGCTCACGGCCGTCCAGCTCCAGATGGAGTACTTCGAGCTGGCACGCAAATACGTCGAGGACCGCTTCGGCGTGGACGCCGACGAGCAGACCAAGGACGTCCTCTCCCGCTGGGAGGACGTCCTGGGCCGGCTGGAGCGGGACCCGATGAGCCTGGCCGGGGAGCTGGACTGGGTGGCCAAGCTGGAGCTGCTGGAGGGCTACCGCCGCCGCGACGGCCTCGACTGGTCCGCGGCCCGGCTGCACCTGGTGGACCTCCAGTACGCGGACGTCCGCCAGGACAAGGGCCTGTACAACCGCCTCGCGGCCCGGGGGAAGATGCGCAGGCTCCTGGACGAGGCCGAGGTCGCCCGCGCCCGCACCGCCCCGCCCGAGGACACCCGGGCCTACTTCCGGGGCCGCTGCCTGGAGCAGTACGCCGACGACGTGGCCGCCGCCTCCTGGGACTCGGTGATCTTCGACCTGCCGGGCCGCGACTCCCTCCAGCGCGTCCCCACCCTGGAGCCGCTGCGGGGCACCCGCAACCACGTCAAGGAGCTCCTGGACCGCTGTCGCACGGCCGAGGAACTGGTACGGGTGCTGTCGGGCGGCTGAGCGGGGCCCCGGCGGGGTCTTAAGGGCCGGGGGAAACGGGAATCATCCCGGTGGCTCCGGGACGTTGTAGCAAGTGCAGGGCCGATCCCCGACCCTGCTTGTAGGGTCGGATCTTGAACGTCTCGTGTACGTGTACGTCGAAACCGAGCGGGGTGAGGGGTATGGCGACCAAGGACACCGGCGGCGGACAGCAGAAGGCCACGCGTGCGACGGAGGAGGTCGAGGAGCAGGCGCAGGACGCGCAGGTCTCCGAGGACCTCAAGGAGCGCCAGGAGAAGCTGTCGGACGACGTGGACTCCGTGCTGGACGAAATCGATGATGTGCTCGAGGAGAACGCCGAGGACTTCGTACGTTCGTTCGTGCAAAAGGGCGGGCAGTAGGGCCGGTGATCCGTCCCGTGTCCCCGCCGGGGCACGGGACGGAGGGCTGGGAGGCCCGGGGGTATGGTCCGTGCAGTATTTCAAGATCTCTTCGAAGGATTCGTGTGGAAGCCAACTTTTCTGGCACAGGGCGTCTGCCGGCTGCCTTCCTGACGCCCGGCTCGTCGTCCTTCATGGACTTTCTCGGTCAGCACCGGCCCGAGCTGCTGCCGCGCAACCGCCAGCTGCCCCCGCAGGGGGTGATCGAGGCCCCGCACGGCACGACGATCGTCGCCGCCTCGTTCCCCGGGGGAGTGGTGCTGGCCGGTGACCGCCGGGCCACGATGGGCAATGTCATCGCGCAGCGGGACATCGAGAAGGTCTTCCCGGCCGACGAGTACTCGGCCGTGGGCATCGCCGGCACGGCCGGGCTGGCGGTGGAGATGGTCAAGCTGTTCCAGCTGGAGCTGGAGCACTTCGAGAAGGTCGAGGGGGTCTCGCTCTCCCTGGAGGGCAAGGCGAACCGCCTGTCGACGATGATCCGCAGCAACCTCGGCATGGCCATGCAGGGCCTGGCCGTGGTGCCGCTGTTCGCCGGCTGGGACGTGGACCGGCAGAAGGGCCGCATCTTCTCCTACGACGTCACCGGCGGGCGCTCCGAGGAGCACGGTTTCGCGGCCACGGGCTCCGGCTCGCTGTTCGCGCGCGGTGCGCTGAAGAAGCTGTTCCGTGAGGACCTCACGGAGGGGCAGGCCGCCACGCTCGTCGTCCAGGCGCTCTACGACGCCGCCGACGACGACTCCGCGACCGGCGGTCCCGACCTCGCGCGCCGTATCTACCCGATCGTCATCGTCATCACCGACGAGGGCCTCCGGAAGCTCACCGAGGCGGAGTGCTCGGAGATCGTCCGCGCCATCCACGAGCGCCGGCTCGAGGAGCCGGACGGCCCGCGGGCCGCCCTGCTCTGACCCGCTGAGCGATCCTCCGAGCTTCCGATGTCCTCGTCACCCACAGAAAGGGACGGATAGCGGTGTCGACGCCGTTCTATGTCTCACCCCAGCAGGCCATGGCCGACCGCGCCGAGTACGCCCGCAAGGGCATCGCGCGCGGCCGTAGCGTCGTGGTCCTCCAGTACAACGATGGCGTTGTCTTCGTCGCCGAGAACCCGTCCCGCGCGCTGCACAAGGTCAGCGAGATCTACGACCGGATCGCGTTCGCGGCGGTCGGCAAGTACAACGAGTTCGAGAACCTGCGCATCGGCGGCGTCCGCTACGCCGATCTGCGCGGCTATACGTACGACCGTGACGACGTCACGGCCCGCGGCCTGGCGAATCTGTACGCGCAGACGCTGGGCACGATCTTCTCGAGCGCGGGCGAGAAGCCTTACGAGGTGGAGCTGATCGTCGCCGAGGTGGGGGCCGCCCCCGAGGACGACCAGATCTACCGGCTGCCGCACGACGGCTCGATCGTCGACGAGCACGGCTCGGTGGCGGTCGGCGGCAACGCGGACCAGATCAGCAGCTATCTCGACCAGCGGCACCGGGACGGGATGACCCTGGGCGAGGCGCTCAAGCTGGCCGTCGAGTCGCTCGCCCGCGACACGAACGGGAGCGAGCGCACGCTGACGGCCGAGCAGCTGGAGGTCGCGGTCCTGGACCGCAAGCGGCCGCAGCAGCGGAAGTTCAAGCGGTTGCTGGGGCGGCAGCTCCAGCGGCTGCTGGAGGAGGGGCCGGGGACGGAGTCGTCCTCGGACACCGCCGAGGACGACGCCGCAGAGGACTGATCCGGGTCCACCACCGCCGGGCCGCGCCCCGGACCCCGCACCGGGGTCCGGGGCGCGGTTTTCGGTTACGGGGCGGACACCGTCGTGGACGACGCGCGTGCGACGAGCTCCACCGGCAGGGACGCCGACCCCGGTGCCCGGCCGTCCAGGACGGCCACCAGCGCCCGCATTCCGGCCTCGCCCACCGCTTCCGCCGGCAGCCGCACCGTCGTGAGCTCCGGTTCCAGCGCGCTCGCCAGCGGCAGGTCGTCGAAGCCGGTCACCGAGACGTCGTCCGGCACCCGCAGCCCCAGTCGTCGCGCCGCCTTGCAGGCGCCCGCCGCCAGGACGTCGCCGTCGCAGATCAGCGCGGTCGGCCGGGCCTCCGGCCGGTCCGGGGCCGTCAGGGCGCGTTCCGCCGCCAGGCGGCCGGACGCCACGTCGAGGGCGGCGGGCTCGGTGCGCAGCACCGTCCCGGCCGTGCCGCGCAGGGCCTCGGCGAGGGCCCGGGCCCGGACCCGGAAGGTCCAGGAGTCGATGTCGGCCGCGATGTGCGCGAAGCTGCGGTGGCCGAGGGCCAGCAGATGCTCCGTCACCTGCCGCATGCCGTCGGCGATGTCGAGGTTGACGGTGGCCGGGGAGTCCGACCGCCCGGGGTCGCTGTCGAGCATCACCAGCGGCAGGCCGCCCTCGCGGAGGTCGGCCAGGGCCTCGGCCGCCATCGAGGAGGCGATCACGCCGTCCAGCGTCGCGCGCGCGGAGGCGAAGGGGTCGCGGGCGGGCCCGGTGCCCTCCGGGGAGGGGTAGAGGACCACGCCCATGTCGTGCTCGGCGGCGGCGCGGGCCGCCCCCGTGTAGACGCGGGCGAAGAACTCGTTGGTCAGGGCCGGGACGACCAGCAGCGCCGTCCGGGCGCGGCCGAGCCGTAGGCTCCGGGCGGTGAGATTGGGCCGGTAGCCCAGCTCGCGGGCGGCCGTGCGCACCGCCTCGGCGGTCCGCTCGGAGACCCTCCCGCGCCATTTCTCGCCCATCACCAGGGAGACCGTCGCCTGCGACACCCCGGCCGCCCGGGCCACGTCCCGGCTGGTGGCGCGGGCCGCCGCCGCGTGCCGTCCCCGGACGTTCGGCCACCGTTCGCCCCCGCGCCCCCGGCGCTCCCCGCTCTCGACCTCCGTCACCGCTGCCGCGCCCCTCTCCGCTGCCGCTGTCACCACACAGGTTGGACCCACGAGCTCCGATCATGGTACGTATAACTCTTCTAGTTATACGTAAAACCGGGATCGCTCGGTCAAAAACGATCAGTCAAGGACGAGAGGCGGACAATGGCGGCGGCGGGCGGCGGTTATGTCGACATGCTCAGAACACGGCACGCGGCGCGACTGCTGACCGGCACCCTGGTGGGCCGGCTCCCCAACGCCACGGCCGCGCTGGCGATCGTCCTCTTCGTACGCGCCGAGGGCGGCAGCTACACCCTCGCCGGAGCGCTCTCCGCGGTCTACGGCGTGGCCAACGCCGTCGGCCAGCCGCTGCTCGGCCGGGCCGTCGACCTCTACGGCCAGCCCCGCGTCATCCTGCCCGCGGCCCTGATGACCGCGCTGGGCATGGCGGCCTTCACCGTCGTCGGCCTGGACCCGGTGCCCCTGTCCTACGCGGCCATGGTCGTGGCCGGCTTCTTCGCGCCGCCGCTCGAGGGCGGGCTGCGCGCCCTGTGGCCGTCGGTCCTGAAGAACGAGGACGACCTCCACGCCGCGTACTCCCTGGACGCGATAGCGCAGGAGCTGATCTACGTGGTCGGCCCGCTGATCGTCACCCGGATCGTCGCGATCTGGTCCGAGGCCGCCGCGCTGAACGCCCTGCACCTGATGGGCGTCATCGGCGCCCTCGCGGTCGTCACCTCGCCGCCCTCCCGCACCTGGCGCAGCGAGCCCCGTGAGGCGCACTGGCTGGGGGCGCTCCGCTCCCGGGGGCTGCTGGTGCTGCTGGGCACCTTCTTCTGCATAGGTTCCGCGCTGGGCTCCATAGCGGTCGCCGCGGTCGCCTACGGCGACGCGCACGGTGGCGGCAACGTGGCCGGCTGGCTGCTCTCGGCCCTGGGCATCGGCGCCCTGATCGGTGGTTCCGTCCACGGTGCCCGGCAGTGGCCCGGCACCCCGGAGCAGCGTCTGCGGGTGCTCGTCGGCGGGCTGGCGCTCCTCTATGTGCCGCTGCTGCTGGTGCCGGGTGCGGTGGCGATGACGGTCCTCGCCGGAGTGGCGGGTCTGTTCCTCGCGCCCTGTCTGGCCACCGCCTTCGTGGTCGTGGACCGGCACGCGCCGCGGGGCACGGTGACCGAGGCGTTCTCCTGGCTGGTGACGTCCTTCGGCGTCGGCGCGGCGATCGGTACGGCCTTCGTGGGACCGGCGGTCCAGTCCGGTGGCGCCCGCGCGGGTTTCCTCGTCGCGGTGGGCAGCGGTGTCGCGGCCCTGCTGGTGATCGTGGCCTTCCGGGCGTCCCTGCGGGCCCCCGAGAAGCCGTCCACCGTCGTGGCCCGGTCGGAAAATGATCGGAACGGTGCGGTCGAACCCGGTTTCAGCGCAGGGCATCAGGCGTAATGTTCAGGCATGGACCGCCGCATTTTCGGGCTGGAGAACGAGTACGGCGTCACGTGCACCTTCAGAGGACAGCGCCGGCTGTCCCCTGACGAAGTGGCGCGGTACCTCTTCCGCCGTGTCGTTTCCTGGGGCCGCAGCAGCAATGTCTTCCTGCGCAATGGCGCTCGTCTCTACCTGGATGTGGGATCGCACCCGGAGTACGCCACTCCGGAGTGCGACAGCGTGACCGAGCTGGTCACCCACGACAAGGCGGGGGAGCGCATCCTCGAGGGTCTGCTGGTCGACGCCGAGCGCCGCCTGCACGAGGAGGGAATCGCGGGCGACGTCTACCTCTTCAAGAACAACACCGACTCCGCCGGGAACTCCTACGGCTGCCACGAGAACTATCTCGTCGCGCGGCACGGGGAGTTCTCGCGTCTCGCGGACATCCTCATCCCCTTCCTGGTGACCCGGCAGCTGATCTGTGGCGCGGGGAAGGTCCTCCAGACCCCGCGCGGCGCGGTCTACTGCGTCAGCCAGCGGGCCGAGCACATCTGGGAGGGCGTCAGCTCCGCCACCACGCGCTCGCGCCCGATCATCAACACACGGGACGAGCCGCACGCCGACGCCGAGCGCTACCGCAGGCTCCATGTCATCGTCGGCGACTCCAATATGTCCGAGACGACCATGCTGCTGAAGGTCGGCGCCACCGACCTCGTCCTGCGCATGATCGAGGCCGGTACGGTCATGCGCGACCTCACCCTGGAGAACCCGATCCGGGCCATCCGCGAGGTCAGCCACGACATCACCGGCAGACGCAAGGTGCGCCTGGCCAGCGGCCGGGAGGCCTCCGCCCTGGAGGTCCAGCAGGAGTACTACGAGAAGGCCGTGGACTTCTGCGAGCGCCGCGGCATCCGGACGGGCACGGTCGAGCGGGTCCTGGAGCTGTGGGGCCGCTCGCTGGAGGCCATCCGGGACGAGGATCTGGACCGGATCTCCACGGAGATCGACTGGGTGATGAAGTACCAGCTCATCGAGCGGTACCGGGCCAAGAACAACATCACCATGTCCCATCCCAGGATCGCCCAGATAGATCTGGCCTATCACGACATCCACCGCCGCCGGGGGCTGTACTACCTGCTGGAGAAGCGCGGCCAGGCGGCCCGGGTCTGCAATGACATCAAGATCTTCGAGGGGAAGTCGGTGCCCCCGCAGACGACCCGGGCCCGGCTGCGCGGCGATTTCATCCGCCGCGCCCAGGAACAGCGCCGGGACTTCACCGTCGACTGGGTCCATCTGAAGCTCAACGACCAGGCGCAGCGGACGGTGTTGTGCAAGGACCCCTTCCGGTCGGTCGACGACCGGGTGGAGAAGCTGATCGCGGGAATGTGAGCGCGATTCGGGGGCATGAAGGGCACGGATGTGCGCCGGGTCCGCCGGACCCGGCGCACATCCGTGTCGGACGGGGTTGATCGGCGGGAGACAGGCCGTAGAGTGGCGCACACTGCCCAGCGACCCCTACAGCCCGAGTTGGACTTCATGAACCACACGAAGAACGCGCGTCGCCTCGCCGCGGCGTTGGCCGTGCCCGTCCTGCTGCTGACCGCCGCGGCGTGCGGGTCCGAGGACGGGAAGTCTTCCGACGCCAAGGTGACGGTGAAGGGGAAGTTCGGGGAGAAGCCCGAGATCTCCGTGCCGAAGGACGCCAAGCCGGCGGACAAGCTCGTCGTCAAGACCCTGACCCAGGGGTCGGGCGACAAGGCGGAGAAGGGTTCGTTCGTCCGCCTGGACTTCGCCGGGCAGACGATGAAGGACAACAAGCCGCTGGGCGGCACCTGGACCCCGCAGGAGGGGGCCTCGCCGGGTGCCCCGCGCCGGCAGCTGGTGCAGCAGCTGGGCCAGCCCAGCCAGGAGATGCCCGCGAAGGTCCTGGACGCCGTGATCGGTCAGAAGGCCGGTTCCCGGGTCGAGGTCGAGGGCACCGCGAAGGCGCTCATCGGCGACCAGCTGAACCCGCAGGCGGGCGTCAAGCCCGAGGACGGCCTGGTGTGGGTCATCGATGTCGTCGGTGCCCAGAAGGTCGACGCCAAGAGCGAGGCCAAGGGCGAGCAGGCCAAGCCCGAGGAGGGCATGCCGGAGGTCAAGTACGTCTCCCAGAAGGCCGCCGAGATCAGCATCCCCAAGGACACCAAGCCGCCGACGGACCTCAAGGAGCAGGTGCTCATCAAGGGCACCGGCCCGGAGATCAAGGCCGGTGACGGTCTCATCGCCCAGTACACGGGTGTGAAGTGGGAGGACGGCAAGAAGTTCGACTCCTCCTGGGACCACGCGGGTGCCACGGCCTTCCAGATCGGCACCGGCTCGGTCGTCCAGGGCTGGGACAAGGGCCTGGTCGGCAAGCACGTGGGGGACCGGGTCGAGCTGGTGATCCCGCCGAAGCTGGGCTACGAGGGCCAGGCGCAGAGCGGTCTGGACAAGAACACGCTGGTCTTCGTCGTCGACATCGTGGGCAAGGTCTGACCCCGGCGGGGGGTCTGCCAGAATTGCACGGTTGTCCACAGCATCTTTCGTAGGAGAACTTTCGTGAGCATCGAGAAGCCCGAGATCGACTTCCCCGAGGGTCAGCCGCCGGCCGACCTGGAGATCGTCGACATCTGGGAGGGCGACGGCGCCGTGGCCAAGGCCGGCGACTTCGTCAAGGTCCACTACGTGGGCGTGGCCTTCTCCACGGGCGAGGAGTTCGACGCCAGCTGGAACCGCGGCAGCGCGCTGGAGTTCAAGCTGGGCGCCGGCCAGGTCATCCAGGGCTGGGACAAGGGCATCCAGGGCATGAAGGTCGGCGGCCGCCGCCGGCTGACCATCCCGGCGCACCTCGCCTACGGCGAGCGCGGCGCCGGTGGTGGCGTGATCGCCCCGGGCGAGACGCTGATCTTCGTTTGCGACCTGATGGGTGTCTGAGACCTAAGCGAACGAAGGCCGAGGGCCCGTGCCGCCTGGCACGGGCCCTCGGCTTTTGTCGTTCGACCCGTGAGCGGTACGGTCAACGGTTGAGAGCACAAGTAGAGAGGGCGTCGATGGCGATTGCCAAGGCCGAGCGGCTGATGAGTCTGGCGCTGTGCCTGCTGGGGACACGCCGGCCGCTGACCAAGGGGGAGTTGCGGGGTTCGATCGAGGCGTACATCGAAGGCACTGCGGCCACTTCGGCTTCGTCCGGTGCCTCCGATGCCGGTGAATCCCCGAAGGACGACGCCTTCAACCGGATGTTCGAGCGGGACAAGGAAGACCTGCGCGAGCTCGGCCTGATCATCGAGACCGTCGAGGGCGTCGACGGCGAGACCGGCTATCTGGCCCGCCGCGACAGCAACCGTCTCCCCCCGATCACCCTCGACGTCGAGGAGGCCGCCGCCCTCGGGCTCGCCGCCAAGGTCTGGCAGCAGGCCCGGCTCGCCGGTGCCGCCAGCGGTGCGCTGCAGAAGCTGCGCGCCGCCGGGATGCCGCTGGCGGAGGACCTGTACGAGGGGCAGAGCGCGCTGGAGACGCGCATCCCCGTGCACGAGGCGGCCTTCGAGCCGCTGATGCTCGCCGCGCGGGACCGCCGTGTCGTGGTCTTCGACTACCGCAAGGCCAATGCCGCCCGTCCCGAGCAGCGCAAGGTCGAGCCCTGGGCGCTGGAGTGCTGGCGCGGCCACTGGTACCTGGTGGGCTGGGACCGCGACCGCGGTGCCGAGCGGGTCTTCCGGCTCTCCCGGATCACCGGGAAGGTCCGCTCCCGGGCGCTGCCGTACACCGCGCCCGTGCCCGACCAGGTCACGGTGCGCACGACCGTCGAGAGCTGGGCAGGCGAGACGGCCACCGGTACGGCCCGGATCAAGGTGCGCGCCGGCCATGGCTATCCGCTGCGCGCCCGGGCGGTCGCCACCCGTGATCTGGGCGACGGCTGGGACGAGCTGGAGATCCCCTACGGCCATGGTCTGGACGCCTGGCTGGTGGAGTTCGGGGCCGACGTCCTGGTGCTGGAGCCCGCCGAACTGCGGGCCGATGTGATCGACCGGCTGCGTGCCGTGGCCAAGGGCTGAGAGGAACGGGACCGACTTCTGATGGCCGGAAACGCCATTGACCAGACCCGGCGGATGCTGTCGCTGGTCACCTATCTGAAGGAGCGCCCGGGCGCCCGGGTCGCCGATGTGGCCCGTGCCTTCGGCATCACCGAGGACGAGCTGATCGGCGACCTGGACGTGCTGCCCATGTGCGGCACCAGCTTCCGGGGCGGTGACCTGCTGGACATCGACACCGACGGCGACCGCATCTGGTGGCACAACCCCGACGCCTCGGGCACCTCCGCCGGTGAGCCGCTGCGGCTGGCCGCCGACGAGGCCACCGCCCTGCTGGTCGCCGCGCGCGCCGTGGCGACCCTGCCGGGGCTGCGCGAGAGCGACCGGCAGGCGCTGGTCCGCGCCACCGCGAAGATCGAGGGCGCGGCCGGTGAGGCGGCGGGCGCCAGCTCCCGGCTCTCGGTGACCTTCGAGTCCGAGGGCGGGGTCTTCGCCGAGATCGACCGGGCCATCTCCGAGCGCCGCCGGGTCTGGCTGCGCTACTACTCGCCCGCGCGCGACGAGCTGACCGAGCGCGAGGTCGACCCCATCCGGCTGTTCGCCGTGGGCCACACCTATATGGAGGCGTGGTGCCGGCTCTCCGAGGCCCGGCGCACCTTCCGGCTCGACCGGGTGGCCGAGATCCGGCTGCTGGACGAGGCCTCGGACCCGCCGCCGGTGGAGCTGCGGGACCTGTCCGAGGGGCTGGTCCAGCCCGCCGCCGAGGACCCCGAGGTCGTCATCGAGGTGGGCCCGGGCGGCCGCTGGGTCGCCGAGTACTACCCCCACGACAGTGCCGAGGAGCTGCCCGAGGGCGGCCTGCGGATCACACTGCGCACTCCCGACCCCGCCTCGCTGCGGCGGCTGGCGCTGCGGCTCGGCCGGGACGGGCGGATCGTCTCGCCGGAGGGGCTGGCCGGCAGCGCCCGGGAGGCCGCCCGCGAGACGCTCGCGGCGTACGGAGAGTGAGGACGTACGGAAGGTGAGGGAGAGGCCGACGGTGGCAGGAGAACCACGACCGGGAGGGGCCGGGCCGGTGGCCGAAGCGGGGATCGCGGTCGCCGCGGTCTTCAAGGCCGCGTGCCCCGACTGCCGGGCCAGCTTCGAGCTGGCCGCCGGGGCGCTGCGGCTGGCGATCGGCGCCAGCGACCGCACCACCTTCTACTCCTTCACCTGCCCCGACTGCGGCTCCGCGGTCCGCAAGCCGGCGGGGGAGCGGATCGTCGAGCTCCTCACCGGCGGCGGGGTCCGCACCCTGCGGCTCCACACCACCGCGTAGAACATCCTTCCGCGTCGGACGTCAAGCGGTCTTTTCCGGCCATTCCCGTTGTTCCGTACTTCCCTCGTTAGGCTTCGCCCCATGTTCTGGCCCATGCTCGCCATCGCCCTCGGTTTCTGCGGTCTCGCCGTGCTCACGGTGCTCGCCGCACGGGTGTTCGTGGAGACCAGGCGGCTCGCCCGGCAGGTGGCGGAGGCGTCGCGGCGCGTCACCCGGGCGGCCGAGGACCTGGAGCGGGCCGCCGCCCCGCTCGCCGCGCAGAGCGCGCAGGCGCTGCGGAAGGACTGAACCGTGGCCTCCTCCCGGTAACGGGGCGGGCGGTAGTCTGGTCCGGGTGGCCCTGTGGACGAGGCGGAGGGTCGCGAGGGACCGGACGTATGCCCGGGGATTGCCGAGCGTTTACCCCTGCGCGTTACGATCGCTGCCGTACGGCTGATGGACATATGTCCGATCGGTCGGCCGGTCCCACCAATATCCCGCTTCGGTGAGAAGGTAAACGCATATGTTCGGACGGCTCGGAGCGCCTGAGCTCATTCTTCTGCTTGTCGTCATCGTGCTCCTGTTCGGTGCGAAGAAGCTTCCCGACATGGCGCGTTCGCTCGGCAAGTCCGCCCGCATCCTCAAGAGCGAGGCCAAGGCGATGAAGGCGGAGAGCACGGACACCGCCGCCGCCCCCGCCGACCCGCCCGCCGGCGAGCAGCCCCCCCGTACGATCAAGGCCGCCCCCGGCGATGTGACCTCCCGCCCGGTCGCCGAGCCGACCGACCGCACGACCCAGCAGCGCTGATCCAGGACAGACTGAGACGGCCGCCGTCGGCGACCGTCTGCCGCACGAGATAGGGACGTGGGTTGCTCAAGTCTGCCCGCAAGAAGGAGAAGGACCCCGAGGGGCGGATGCCGCTCGCGGACCACCTGCGCGAGCTGCGCAACCGGCTGGCGAAGGCCGTGCTGGCCATCGTCGTGGTCGCGGTCGTCGCCGCGTTCTACAACAAGCAGATCATGGACTTCCTGTCCAGTCCTGTGCCCACGTGCCCCGACCGCGATCTGGCCAAGAGCCACGGCGGCAACTGCGCCGTCCTGGTGTTCAGCAATCTGACGTCGCCGTTCACCACCATCGTCAAGGTCTGCCTCCTGGTCGGCGTCACCTTCTCCTCGCCGATCTGGCTCTACCAGCTGTGGGCGTTCCTCGCCCCGGGGCTGCACAAGAACGAGAAGAAGTACACGATCGCCTTCGTGGCGACGGCCGCGCCGCTCTTCCTCGCGGGCGCCTACCTGGCCTACCTGATCATGCCCACCAGCATGCAGGTCCTGCTGAGCATCACGCCGGACTCGGCGGCCAACACCCTCGCACTGGACGACATCCTGGACTTCAGCGTCCGGATGATCCTCGTCTTCGGCCTCGCCTTCGAGCTGCCGCTGATCCTGGTCATGATGAACCTGGTCGGCCTGGTCTCCGGCAGGACCATGGCCAAGTGGTGGCGCGGCGTCGTCATGGGCACGTTCATCTTCGGCGCGGTGGCCACCCCGAGCACCGACCCGTTCGGCATGTGCGTCCTGGCCGTGCCGATCAGCATCCTGTACTTCGGCGCCGTCGGATTCTCGATCCTCAACGACAAGCGCCGGGAGCGCCGCAACCCCGACCGGCTCCTCGACGACGACGAGGCGTCCCCGCTGGACCTCACCCCGCAGTCGGTAGGCGACTCCGAGCCCATGCCGAGCCTGCCCGAGCAGGACCGGCACCAGCGAGGCTACGACGACGTGACGTGATCCCTCACAGGTGATCCGGGTCCGGGGCGGCCGCTCACCGAGCGGCCGCCCCGCCGTGTTCATGACCGCCGGTCACCCGGTAGTGTCCCCTGGTGACCAGCGACATCACGCTATTCGTCAACCCCGCCGCGGGCCGCGGCCGTGGCGCCCGCGCCGCACAGCCCGCGGCCGCGGTCCTGCGCGCCGCCGGTTTCACCGTCCGCACCGTCCTCGGCCACGACGCCCCCGACGCGCTGCGCCGCGCCCGTGAGGCCGTCGCCGGCGGCACCGGAGCGCTGATCGCCGTCGGCGGCGACGGCATGGTCTCGCTCGCCCTGCGCGCCGTCGCCGGCACCCCCACCCCCCTCGGCGTGATCGCCGCCGGCACCGGCGACGACTTCGCCCGCACCGCCGGCCTGCCCGTCCACGACCCCGCCGCGGCCGCCGCGGTCGCGGCCCGCTCGCTCAAGGGCGACGGCGGCCGCCCCGTCGACCTCGGCCGGGTCGGCGACACCTGGTTCGCCACCGTCCTCGCCTCCGGCTTCGACTCCCGCGTCAACGACCGCGGCAACCGGATGCGCTTCCCCACCGGCCGGCTCCGCTACGACGCCGCCCTCCTCGCCGAGCTCGCCGCGCTGCGCCCCATCCCGTACCGGCTGCGCCTCGACGACGGCCCCGAGCAGCACATCGAGGCCACGCTCGTCGCCGTCGGCAACGGCCGCTCCTACGGCGGCGGCATGCGCATGTGCGCCGACGCCCGGCTCGACGACGGCCTCTTCGACATCACCGTCGTCGGCCCCTGCCGCCGCACGACCCTGCTGCGCGTCTTCCCCCGGGTCTACCGGGGCACCCACCTCACCCACCCCGCCGTGACCACCCACCGGGCCGCCACCGTGACCCTCGAAGCGGACGGGATCACCGGCTACGCCGACGGGGAACCCCTCGGAGCGCTGCCGCTGACGGCCGAGACCGTCCCGGCGGCGGTACGGCTCCTGGGAGCTCGATAAAGATCAGGTGACTGTCGGAGGTCCCCGGTAGGCTCGTAGACAAGATGACCGAGGACCTTTCCCCTGCTGAGCGCTACGCCCTGGCACGGCAGCGCGCCGCCGAGCAGGCCACCGCGCTCGCCCCTTTCCGCGAGATGTACGACTTCGAGCTGGACCCCTTCCAGATAGAGGCCTGCAAGGCCCTGGAGGCGGGCAAGGGGGTGCTGGTCGCGGCGCCGACCGGCTCCGGCAAGACCATCGTGGGCGAATTCGCCGTCCACCTGGCCCTCACCCAGGGCCGCAAGTGCTTCTACACCACGCCCATCAAGGCGCTCTCCAACCAGAAGTACAGCGATCTCGTCAAACGCTACGGCGCGGACAAGGTGGGCCTGCTCACCGGCGACAACAGCGTCAACGCCGAGGCCCCCGTGGTCGTGATGACCACCGAGGTCCTGCGCAACATGCTCTACGCCGGCTCGCAGGAGCTGATCGGCCTCGGCCACGTCGTCATGGACGAGGTCCACTACCTCTCCGACCGCTTCCGCGGCGCCGTCTGGGAAGAGGTGATCATCCACCTCCCCGAGTCCGTGACCCTGGTCTCCCTGTCGGCCACCGTCTCCAACGCCGAGGAGTTCGGCGACTGGCTCGACACCGTCCGCGGCGACACCCAGGTGATCGTCTCCGAGGAGCGCCCCGTCCCGCTCTGGCAGAACGTGCTCGCCGGCCGCCGGATGTACGACCTCTTCGAGGAGGAGACCGACCACGGCGGCCGCGGCGCCGCCCGCCGCGAGGTCAACCCCGACCTGCTGCGCATGGCCCGCATGGAGAACAGCCGCGTCTACAACCCGCGCGAGCGCCGCCGCGGCAAGATGATCCGCGAGGCCGACCGCGAGCGCGAGCGCCGCCAGCGCAGCCGCATCTGGACCCCCGGCCGCCCCGAGGTCATCGAACGCCTCGACGCCGAGGGCCTGCTGCCCGCCATCACCTTCATCTTCAGCCGCGCCGGCTGCGAGGCCGCCGTCCAGCAGTGCCTCTACGCCGGCCTGCGGCTCAACGACGACGAGGCACGCGCCAAGGTCCGCGCCATCGTCGAGGAGCGCACCGCCGCCATCCCCGACGAGGACCTCCACGTCCTGGGCTACTTCGACTGGCTCGAGGGCCTGGAGCGCGGCATCGCCGCCCACCACGCGGGCATGCTGCCGACCTTCAAGGAGGTCGTCGAGGAACTCTTCGTCAAGGGCCTCGTCAAGGCCGTCTTCGCCACCGAGACCCTCGCGCTCGGCATCAACATGCCCGCCCGCACGGTCGTGCTGGAGAAGCTGGTCAAGTGGAACGGCGAGCAGCACGCCGACATCACCCCCGGCGAGTACACCCAGCTCACCGGCCGCGCCGGCCGCCGCGGCATCGACGTCGAGGGCCATGCCGTCGTCCTGTGGCAGCGCGGCATGGACCCCGCCGCCCTCGCCGGCCTGGCCGGCACCCGCACGTACCCGCTGCGCTCCAGCTTCAAGCCGTCGTACAACATGGCCGTCAACCTGGTCTCGCAGTTCGGCCGGCACCGCTCCCGCGAGCTGCTGGAGACCTCCTTCGCCCAGTTCCAGGCGGACAAGTCCGTCGTCGGCATCTCCCGCCAGGTCCAGAAGAACGAGGAGGGCCTCGCCGGCTACCGCGAGGCCGTCGAGTGCCACCTCGGCGACTTCGAGGAGTACGCGCGGCTGCGCCGCGAGCTGAAGGACCGTGAGACCGAGCTGGCCAAGCAGGGCGCCACCCAGCGCCGCGCCGCGGCCGCGGCCGCCCTGGAGCGGCTCAAGCCCGGCGACGTCATCCACGTCCCCACCGGCAAGTTCGCCGGCCTGGCCCTGGTCCTCGACCCGGGCCTGCCGCCCGGCCGCTCCGACCGCCACCGCGGCTTCGACCACCAGGACGGCCCGCGCCCGCTCGTCCTCACCGCCGAACGGCAGGTCAAGCGGCTCGCCGCGATCGACTTCCCGGTGCCGGTCGAGCCGCTGGAGCGGATGCGCATCCCCCGCTCCTTCAACCCGCGCAGCCCTCAGTCCCGCCGCGACCTCGCCTCCGCGCTGCGCACCAAGGCCGGGCACATAGTCCCCGACCGCCACCGCAAGGGCCGGGCCCCCGCCGCCGACGACCGCGAGATCGCCCAGCTGCGCGCCGCCATCCGCTCCCACCCCTGCCACGGCTGCACCGACCGCGAGGACCACGCCCGCTGGGCCGAGCGCTACCACCGTCTGCTGCGCGACACCCGCCAGCTGGAGCGGCGCATCGAGGGCCGGACGAACACCATCGCCCGCACCTTCGACCGCATCTGCGCCCTCCTGACCGACCTCGACTACCTCCACGGCGACGAGGTCACCGAGGACGGCCGCCGCCTGGCCCGCCTCTACGGCGAGCTCGACCTGCTGGCCTCCGAGTGCCTCCGCGAAGGCGTCTGGAACGGCCTCCAGCCCGCCGAACTGGCCGCCTGCGCCTCCGCCCTGGTCTACGAGGCCCGTGTCGCGGACGACGCCGCCCCGCCGAAGCTGCCCACCGGCCCCGCGAAGAACGCCCTCGGCGAGATGGTCCGCATCTGGGGCCGCCTCGACGCCCTGGAGGAACAGCACAAGATCAACCAGGCCGAGGGCGTCGGCCAGCGCGAGCCGGACCTCGGCTTCGCCTGGCCCGCCTACCGCTGGGCCTCCGGCCACGGCCTGGACGAGGTGCTGCGGGAGATCGACATGCCCGCGGGCGACTTCGTCCGCTGGACGAAGCAGCTCATCGACGTCCTGGGCCAGATCGCGGCAGCGGCCCCGGCGGGCAGCCCGGTCACCCGCAACGCCCGCAAGGCGGTCGAGGGGCTGCTGCGGGGGGTCGTGGC
This sequence comes from Streptomyces sp. NPDC001678, assembly GCF_042892945.1. Classification (NCBI taxonomy): domain Bacteria; kingdom Bacillati; phylum Actinomycetota; class Actinomycetes; order Kitasatosporales; family Streptomycetaceae; genus Streptomyces; species Streptomyces sp. NPDC001678. The sequence goes on from NZ_JBIAUP010000005.1 coordinate 215,310, forward strand.
GTACTCGTCTGTGGGGTAGCGAGGCGTGCCGAGTCCCCGGACCTTGTGTCCGGGGGCTCGGCGAGACAGCGCATCCCTTTGGCTATGTGGCGTCGCCGTTGCGACTTGCGCTGGGCACTGGTCGGTGAGTCCGCGTCAGCCCCAGCAGATCCCGCGCCGGTCCCGTGGGCCGGTGGCCCGTGGGCCAGACCGCGCGGAGGTCGCGGACCAGCGAGAGGCCGCGTACCGGGATCTCGACCAGCCGGCGGGCCGCCAGTTCCTCGCCGATCGCGAGCTCGCTCAGGACGGAGGGGCCCGCGCCGCTGACCGCGGCCGCCTTCGCGGCGGTCGTGGAGGCGAGTTCGAGCAGGGGGTCGGCCAGGCCGCCGTGGGCGGCCAGGGCCGCGTCGAGGACCTGGCGGGTGCCCGAGCCGCGTTCGCGGAGGATCAGTGGGGTGGCCGCCAGTTCGGGCGGCTCCAAGGGGGTGCGGCGGCGGGCCCAGGGGTGGCCGGGGGCGGTGACGACGACGAGGCGGTCGTGGCCGACGACGGCGCCGGTGAGGCCGGCCGCCGGTACGTCCAGGCCCTCGACGAAGCCGAGGTCCGCCTCCCCCGCGAGCAGGCGTTCCGCCACGGCCGCCGAGTTCCCCGTGCTCAGCGAGACCGCCGTGCCCGGCCGCTCCGTGCGCAGCGCGATCAGCCAGCCCGGCAGCAGATACTCGGCGATGGTCATGCTGGCGGCGACCCGCAGCCGGGAGTCGCGCCGCCCCCGTAGCGCCTGGGCACCCGCGTCGAGGGCCTCGGCGGCCTCGACGACCCGGCGTGCCCAGTCGGTGACGAGCACCCCGGCGTCCGTGAGGCGCGAGCCGCGTGGGGAGCGCTCGACCAGGGCGACGCCGAGGAGGCGTTCCATGGCCCGTACGCGTCCGCTGGCGGCGGGCTGGGTGATGCCCAGCTCCCGGGCCGCCCGGCCGAGGCTGCCCAGCCGGGCCACGGCGAGCAGCAGCTCCAGGGCGCCGAGGTCGGGCACCCGGTGGGCCAGGGGGACGGGGAGGGGGCCGGAATCACCGCTCATAACCCCAGCTTATGTCCTCATAGTCATAAAGCCCCTGGTAGGCGGGGTGGATCCACGCGACCGTGGACTCATGAACACCCGTGATCCCCTCCGCCACCTCGGCCCCAACTGGTACGCCACCGTCATGGGCACCGCGATCGTCGCCTCCGCCGGAGCGGCCCTGCCGGTGAGCGTGCCGGGGCTGCGCGGGGCGTGCGAGGCGGTGTGGGCGCTGGCGGCGCTGATGCTGCTCACCCTGATCATCGCCCGCGCCCTCCACTGGGCCCACCACCCCGACCAGGCCCGGCGGCATCTCGGCGACCCCGCGGTCGCCCCCTTCTACGGCTGTCTGGCGATGGCCCTCCTGGCCGTCGGCGGCAGCACGCTCTCCGTGGGCACGGGCGTCATCGGCGAGAGCGCGGCCGTCGCGGTCGACGCCGTGCTGTGGACCGTCGGCACCGTCGTCGGACTGGGCGCCGCGGCCGCCATCCCGTACCTGATGGTGACCCGGCACCGGATCGCGCCGGGCGACGCCTCGCCCGTGTGGCTGCTGCCGATCGTGGCGCCCATGGTCTCCGCCGCGCTCGGCCCCGCGCTCGTGCCGCACCTGCCCGCAGGCCAGTGGCGGCAGGCGCTGCTGCTGGGCTGCTACGGACTGTTCGGGATGAGCCTGATGGCCACGCTGCTGATCCTGCCGGTGGTCTTCTCCCGGCTCGTCCACCACGGACCGCTGCCGCTCGCGCTGACACCGACCCTGTTCCTCGTCCTCGGCCCGCTGGGCCAGTCCACGACCGCCGTCAACGCCGTCGCGGGCGCCGCGCCGGGCGTCGTCGCGGAGCCGTACGCCCGGGCCATGGCCGGCTTCGCCGTCCTCTACGGCATGCCCGTCATCGGCTTCGCCCTGCTCTGGCTGGTGCTCGCCACCGCCATGGTGATCCGCGCCGCCCGCCGGGGCATGGGCTTCGCGATGACGTGGTGGGCCTTCACCTTCCCCATCGGCACCTGCGTCACCGGCACCGCCGCCCTGGCCCACCGCACCGGGCTGACCGCCCTGACCTGGCTGGCCGTGGGGCTGTACGCGCTGCTCGTGACCGCCTGGGCGGTCGCCGGGGCCCGTACCGCCGCCGGGCTGGTCAGCGGCCGGCTGCTCGCAGCGCCGCGCCCAGCACCCGTGGCGCCGCTGCGAGAGATGGCCCGTACCACGTGAGGTGACGGCCGCTGACGAGCGCCGACGGCAGCCCGGGGAAGCACTCCGGGCCGTCGTCGGCGCCGAAGCGGTACGGCTCGTCGGGCAGGACGACCAGCTCGGCGCCGCAGGCGTTGAGCTCGTCGAGGGGGACGCGCGGATAGCGCTCGGGGTGGCGGACGTGGACGTTGGCCACGCCGAGGCGGGTCAGGACGTCACCGGCGAAGGTGTCCCGGCCCAGCACCATCCAGGGGCGGCGCCAGACGGGGACGACGGCCGGGACCGGCGGCCCGGTGGGCCGTACGTCCCGCCAGGCGTCGCGGGCGTCGTCCAGCCAGCCGGGCCGGGGCAGCCCGCAGCCGCGCACCAGGACCCGTTCCAGTTCTGTGAAGGCCTGTTCCAGCGTGCGCACTTCCGTGACGAGCACGTCCAGCCCGGCGGCGCGCAGCGCGCCCAGGTCCGGGGCGCGGTTCTCCTCCTCGTTGGCGAGGACGAGGTCGGGCGCGAGGGCGGCGATCCGCGCCACGTCGGGGTTCTTGGTACCGCCGATCCGGACGACGTCGAGCCCGGCCGGGTGGTCGCACCAGTCGGTGGCGGCCACCAGCAGGCCGGGCTCGGTCCCGGCCACGGCCTCGGTGAGCGAGGGGACCAGGGAGACGACTCGGCGTACGGCGGGGCGGCCGCTCATCGGGCTCACCGCCCCACCGTACGCCCGCCGTGCGCCGGTTCGTCAGGCGCCGGCGGAACCTTCCTCAGGCGCCGACGGGCGCCAGCTTGTCGACGAGGCCCGGGTGGGCGTCGAGCCAGCGACGGGCCGACTCCTTCTCCTTGCCCTTGCCACCGTTCTGGATCTCCGCCTCCAGGGAGGAGAGGTCCTTCTCGGACATCTTGAAGTTCTTCACCCACTCCGCGATCTTCGGGAAGTCCTTGGCGAAGTCCTTCTTGCCGACGGCGTGGATCTGCTCGCCCTCGCCCCAGGCGCCCTTGGGGTCCTTGAGCTTCTTCAGCTCGTACTTCCCGTACGCCCAGTGCGGCGACCAGAGCGTGGTGACGATGGGCTCCTTCTTCTTCAGGGCCCGGTCGAGCTCGGCGAGCATCGTGGAGGTGGAGGACGAGACGACCTTGTACTCGCCGTCCAGGCCGTACTCCTTGAGCACCTTGTCGTTGAGCTTGCCCATCATGCCGGCGCTGGACTCGATGCCGACGATCTTCCCGCCGAACATCGAGGACTTGCCCTTGAGGTCGGCGAGCGAGTCGATGCCCTTGACGTAGGAGGGCACGGTCAGCTCCAGGGACGTCGGCCCGTACCAGGAGCCGAGGTCGGTGAGCTTGTCGCGGTAGCGGTCCATGTACTGCTGGTGGGTGGTGGGCAGCCAGGAGTCGAACTGGACGTCCATCTGCCCCTGGGCCAGCGCCGTGTACAGCGGTCCGGGGTCGAGCTGCTTGACCTCGGGCTTGTAGCCGCGCTCCTCCAGGATGTTCTGCCAGAGGTAGGTGGAGGCGACGGCCTCGTCCCAGGGGAAGTAGCCGAGCTTCACCGCACGGCCCTGGCCGACGCTCCCGCCCGCGGCGGCGGTCTGCCGTCCGTCGCCGTCGGCCAGGCGCATGCCGCCCGCGACGAGCGCGAGGACGACGACGCCGACGGCGGCGACGGCCGTGCCCGGCCGGTACCGCAGCACCTTGGTGGCGACGGCGGAACCCGCCGCGGCGTCGGCCTTGGCGGCGGCGCGGCGGCCCAGCGGGGAGACCCGCTTGCCGAGCGCGCCGGTCATCCGGTCCAGGTACATGGCGAGGACGACGACCGCGAGGCCGCTCTCCACACCGCCGCCGATGTCGACCTGGGTGACGGCCGCGTAGACCGACTCGCCCAGACCGCCCGCGCCCGCCATGCCGGCGATGACGACCATGGACAGCGCCAGCATGATCACCTGGTTGACGCCCGCCATGATGGTGGGCAGCGCCAGCGGAAGCTGGACGCGGACGAGGGTGTCGCGCGGGGTCGTACCGAAGGCCCGGGCGGCCTCGACCAGTTCCCCGTCGACCTGACGGATGCCGAGCTCGGTCATCCGCACACCGGGCGGCATCGAGAAGACGATGGTGGCGATCAGGCCGGGGATGGGCCCGATCGAGAAGAACATCACGCCGGGGATCAGATAGACGAAGGCGGGCATCGTCTGCATCAGGTCGAGGACCGGCCGCAGCGCCCCGCTCACCCGGCGGTCCCGGGCCGCCCAGATGCCCAGCGGCACGGCGAACAGCAGCGTGATGAGGCTGGCGACCAGGACGAGCGAGAGCGTCGCCATCGCCCGGTCCCACAGCCCGAAGGAGTCGATCACCGCGAGCCCGACGAAGGCGAGGACCGCGGCGGGCAGACCGCGCAGCCACCAGGCGACGACGGCGAGGATGCCGGCCATCAGCAGCGCCCCGGGCGCGCCGAGGGCGGCGTGGACGCCGTCGTACATGCCGTTCAGGACGGTGCTGATGACGTCGAAGAGCCAGGAGAGGTGGGACTGGAGCCAGCCGACGGCGGATTCCGCCCAGCCACCGAGATTGATCTCAGGCATGGGTGATCACCTCCGGCTCGGACGCCGGGGCAAGGGGAACGGAATCCTTTGGAGGCTGGTCGGCGTCCGGCTGGTCGGGGTTCGGCTGGTCGGCCAGGGCCGCCAGCAGGCCGTCGCGGGTGACGACGCCGGTCACCTCACCGCTGTCGTCGGTGACGGCGACGGGGGAACCGCTGCGGGAGAACGAGGAGAACAGCTCGGCCACGGGCGTCTCCGCGCTGACGGTCGTGGTGCCGTCCGGCACGGCGACCGTCGCCGCGCCCGCCACCGGCTCGGCCATGATCGAGCCGGCCGTGAGCACCCGGGAGCGGTCCACGTCCTGGATGAAGGAGGCCACGTAGTCGTTGGCGGGCCGGACGAGGATGTCCTCGGCGGTGCCGTTCTGCACGATGCGTCCGTCGCGCATGACCGCGATGCGGTCGCCCAGGCGCATGGCCTCGTTGAGGTCGTGGGTGATGAAGACGATCGTCTTCTTGAGCCGCTTCTGGAGGTCCAGCAGCTGGTCCTGCATGTCGCGGCGGATCAGCGGGTCCAGCGCGCTGAAGGACTCGTCCATCAGCAGCAGGTCGGCGTCGGTGGCCAGCGCGCGGGCGAGGCCGACGCGCTGCTGCATACCGCCGGACAGCTCGTCGGGCCAGGACGACTCCCAGCCCTTGAGCCCGGCCAGCTCCAGCGCCTCGGCGGCGCGCTCCAGCCGCTCGGCGCGCGGCACGCCGCGCACCTCCAGGCCGTAGGCGGCGTTCTCCAGCACGCTGCGGTGCGGGAAGAGGGCGAAGTGCTGGAAGACCATGCTGATGTTGTGCGAGCGCACCTCGCGCAGCCCGGCCGGGGACAGCCCGGTCAGGTCCCGGCCGTCGTAGAGGACGCGCCCGGACGTCGGCTCCAGGAGCCCGTTGAGCATGCGCAGCAAGGTGGACTTGCCGGAGCCCGAGAGGCCCATCACCACGAAGATCTGGCCGGCCTCGACCTCGAACGACGCGTCGATCACCGCCGCGGTGGTGCCGTCCGCGCGCAGCTCGTCGCGGCTCGCGCCGTCTTCGAGTCGCCGGACGGCGGCTTCGGGTCGTCTGCCGAACACCTTGTACAGGTGCTCGGCCTTCAGCCTGGACACATAAACCTCTCGGGTCGTACCTCGGCCACGCCCGTCCCCCTCGCAGGGCGCAGCCACTCCGGCCTCGCGCCTGCCCGGGGCCATTCGGCGCAAACGGAACAGTGATCCGGTTCACACACGGGCGGGGTGCGGTCACCGCGTGGACGCGGTGCGTGAGGGGGTGGCTGTCAGTGGGGTGCGGCATGATCGAGCCGTGACGCGACGCCTGATGCTCCTCGACACCGCTTCCCTCTATTTCCGCGCCTATTTCGGGGTGCCGGAGTCGGTGAAGGCCCCGGACGGCACGCCCGTGAACGCGGTGCGCGGCCTGCTGGACTTCATCGCCCGCCTGGTCCAGGACCACGAGCCCGACGATCTGGTCGCCTGCATGGACTTCGACTGGCGCCCGCAGTGGCGCGTCGAGCTGATTCCCAGCTATAAGGCGCACCGGGTGGCGGAGGAGGTCGAGGGCGGCCCCGACGAGGAGGAGACGCCCGACACGCTCTCCCCGCAGGTGCCCGTGATCGAGGACGTGCTGGACGCGATCGGCATCGCCCGCGTCGGCGCCGTCGGCTACGAGGCGGACGACGTGATCGGCACGCTGGCCGGCCGGGCGGCGGGCCCGGTGGACATCGTCACCGGCGACCGCGACCTCTTCCAGCTCGTCGACGACGCGCGCGGCGTGCGCGTGCTGTATCCGGTCAAGGGCATGGGCTCGCTCCAGGCCTTCGACGAGGCCGCGCTCCGTGAGAAGTACGGGGTGGACGGTCCCGGCTACGCGGATCTGGCCCTGCTGCGCGGCGACCCCAGCGACGGGCTGCCGGGCGTGCCGGGCATCGGTGAGAAGACGGCGGCGAAGCTGCTGGCCTCCTTCGGCGACCTGGCCGGGATCCTGGCGGCGGTCGAGGACCCGGCGGCGAAGATCAGCCCGGCGCAGCGCAAGCGGCTGGCCGAGGCGGGGCCGTATCTGGCGGTGGCGCCGAAGGTGGTCCGGGTGGCCGGGGACGTGCCGCTGGCTCCCTTCGACGCGGCGCTGCCGAGGGAGCCCCGGGACCCGGAGGTGCTGGAGGCGCTGGCGGAGCGCTGGGGGCTGGGCGGCTCGTTGCAGCGGCTGCTGAGCGCTCTGGGCGGATGAACTGTTAGGTTAGGCAGACCTAACTTTACGATCCGGGGATCAGGCCGGGAATCAGGGGAGACAGCCATGGCAGAGCGTCCCGTCCGCAAAGCGCCTCAGCTCACCCGCGCGCATGTGCTGCGCACGGAGCGGCTGACGCCGCACATGGTGCGTGTGGTCCTGGGCGGCGAGGAGCTCGCGGGGTTCGGCGCCGGGGAGTGCACGGACCACTATGTGAAGCTGCTCTTCCCCGTCGAGGGCGTGGCCTACCCCGAGCCCTTCGACATGGAGGTCATCCGCCGGGACCTGCCGCGCGAGGCGTGGCCCCGGACCCGTACGTACACCGTGCGCTCCTTCGACCGGGCCGCCCGGGAGCTGGTGATCGACTTCGTGGTGCACGGGGACGAGGGCCTGGCCGGCCCCTGGGCCGCGACGGCGGAGCCGGGCGCGGAGATCCGTATGCTCGGCCCCGGCGGCGCCTACGCCCCGGACCCCGCCGCCGACTGGCATCTGCTGGCCGGTGACGAGAGCGCGCTGCCCGCCATCGCCGCTTCCCTGGAGCGGATGCCGGAGGGCGCCGTCGTCCACGCGTTCGTCGAGGTCCCGGGCGAGGACGACAAGCAGAAGCTGGAGCTGCCGGACGGCGTCGAGGTCACCTGGCTGACGCGCGACGGCGCCCCGGTCGGCGCGGCCCTGGTCGAGGCCGTGCGGTCGCTCGCGTTCCCGGCGGGGGACGCCCATGTCTTCGTCCACGGCGAGGCGGGCTTCGTGAAGGAGCTGCGCCGCCATCTGCGCGTGGAGCGCGAGGTGCCGCGCGAGCGGCTGTCGATCTCCGGCTACTGGCGCCGGGGCCACGACGAGGACGGCTGGCAGGCCTCGAAGCGCGAGTGGAACCAGCAGGTCGAGGCCGAGCAGGAGAGCGGCGGGGCGGCCGGGGCCGCTGCCTGAGCCCTCCTCCGGCCGTACGCCTGACCGTACGTCACGGATATCCTCCCCGCATGAAACGTGCCCGGACAGCCCTGGCGTCGCTCACGCCCCTCGCCGCGGCGGCCCTCGTCCTGACGGCCGCCGCGCCGGGTTCCGCGCTTCCCCCGGATTCCCCCGATTCCTCGGACTCCGAGTCGTCCATAGCCGCCGCCGGGCCCACCCAGCGCGGCCGCGAGGTGGTCTTCACGGTCACCACCGGCCGGACCACGCTGGAGGCCCACGACGGCTATCTCACGGTCGAGTCGCCCGCCTTCGTCAAGAAGCTGACCCTCAAGGAGAAGCGCTTCCGGGAGGGCAAGAACGGCCAGTTGTACACCAGGGTCGCGGGCATGGTCCCCTGCGACCTCGCCCCCGGCACCTACCCCGTCGACCTCAAGGACGGCGGCGAGGAGGAGTCGGCCGAGTCCGTCGAACTGACCGTCGTCCCCGAGATGGACCCGGGCAACCGCGAGTTCTGCGACGGGCCGAGGGGCTACGACGAGATCGTCGACCGGACGAGCGAGACGGCACCGGACGAGGACGACGACGGCACCGAGGGCGTCTCCCTCGGCGAACTCGCCGCCGTCATCGCCGGCACGGCGACCCTGGCCGCGGTCCTGGCCTCGACGGCCACCTACCTGCTGACCCGGAAGCGGAACCGCCGGCGCGACGACGAGGGCGGGCCGAAGCCGGAGCCGGAGGACACGGCGCGTTAGGGGGCGCGTTCAGGCTGTCCATCGCGCGGCGCCCGTAATCCAAGGCAGCCCACTCCGCGCCGGAGGCGTCACGTCCCTCAAGGGACGCGCTGTCGCGGCGAACCGGGGGCCCACCCCCCAGGTTACGGATCACTCCTCTCCGCAGCCGCCCGCACCAGTCCCTCCATCACCCGCAAGTCGTCCCGTGCCTCCGGGTGCCACTGCACCCCCAGGGCGAAGCCCGAACGGTGGTCCGGGTACTCCAGGGCCTCCACCGTGCCGTCCTCCGCGAAGGCCGAGGCGACGAGGCCGGTGCCCAGACGGGCCACGGACTGGTGGTGGTGGGTGGCCACGTCCGTTGGGTCCCCGGCCAGGAGGGTGGCCGTGAGCGTGCCCGGGACCGGTTTGACCGGGTGGTCGGCGAAGGTGCCCGGTGCCGGGTTGTGGCCGTCGTGGCCCACCTCGTCCGGGAGGTGCTGGCAGAGGGTGCCGCCCGCGTGGACGTTCATCAGCTGCATGCCGCGGCAGATGCCGAGGACCGGGGTGCCGCTCGTCAGCGCGGCGTCCAGGAGGGCCAGCTCCCACGCGTCGCGCTCCGGGACGGGGGTTCCCGAGCGGGGGTGGGGGCGGGCGGCGTAGAGGGCGGGGTCGAGGTCGTCGCCGCCCGCGAGGACGAGGGCGTCCAGGCGGGACAGGACGGCGGGGGCCGCCGACGGGTCGTCCGGGGGGAGCATGACCGTCAGGCCACCCGCGCGTTGGACGTGTGCCGGGTACGCGGCGGGGAGGAGGGCGGCCGGCAGGTCCCAGGCCACGCCCCAGCGGGCCCGGGTGAGGTATGTGGTGACGCCGATGAGCGGCATTTTTTGGATCCCCTACCTTGCTCGTGCGGTCATTCTCGGGTCAGCTCCGCCTCCGCCGCCGCCAGGGCCGCGAACTCCTCCTCGGGCGCGCTCGCCACCAGCCGGTGCCGGCTGTAGAGGGCGAAGTAGCCGGCGGCGACCGCGTAGACGGCCAGGGCGATGAGCGCGGCCGTGACGTCGACCAGGAAGGTCGCCACCAGCGCCGCGCAGGCCAGGACGAAGGCCGTGGCCGAGGTGGCCACGCCGCCCGGGGTGCGGTAGGGGCGGGGCAGTTCCGGTTCGCGGCGGCGCAGGACGATGTGGGAGAGGGACATCAGCGCGTAGGAGATGGTGGCGCCGAAGACGGCCACGTTCAGCATCCGCGCCCCGTCGCCCGTGGCCGCGGCCAGGGTGAAGCCGATCGTGCCCGGGACGAGCAGCCCGAGCCAGGGGGCCTTGCGGCGGCTGGTGAGGGAGAGGACCCGGGGGAGGTAGCCGGCGCGGGAGAGGGCGAAGAGCTGACGGGATCCGGCGTAGATGAGGGAGAAGAAGGACGCGATCAGGCCCGCCAGGCCCGCGTAGTTGACGACCCTGGCCAGGGTGCGGCCCCCGCCGTCGGCGTCCAGGGCGGTGACGAGCGGATTGCCGGCCTCCCGGAGGGCGTTCGCGCCGCCCGCGCCGGTGGCGGCCAGGAAGGTGAGCAGGGCCAGGAGCAGCAGGATGCCCATGGACGTGGCCATGGCCCTCGGCAGCGTACGGGCCGGGTCGCGGGTCTCCTCGGCGGCCAGTGGCACGCCCTCGACGCCGAGGAAGAACCACATCCCGAACGGGAACGCCGCCCAGATGCCCAGCAGGCCGAACGGCAGCCAGGAGGACGAGCCGAAGGCGTGCGGGTCGGCCGGGATGTCGTCGAGGCGGGCGGTGTCGAAGTCCGTGAGGGCACCCACCGCGAAGACGAGCAGCGCCGCCACCGCCACGCCCGTCACCAGGAAGCTGAAGCGCAGGGCCTCGCCCACGCCCCACAGGTGGATGCCTATGAAGACGACGAAGCAGCACAAGTACACCGGCCAGCTCGACGTGAGGCCGAACAGGCGCAGGGATTCCACGTAGTCGCCGATGAAGATGGAGATGGCGGCCGGGGCCAGGACGTACTCGATGAGGATGGCCGTCCCCGTGAGGAACCCGCCCCAGGGGCCCAGGGCGCGGCGCGCGAAGCCGTAGCCGCCGCCCGCCGTGGGGAGGATCGCGGCGAGCTCGGCGAGGGCGAAGACCATGCACGTGTACATCAGGCCCATCAGCGCGGCGGCGACGGCGAGTCCGCCGAAACCGCCGTGCGCGAGGCCGAAGTTCCAGCCGGAGTAGTCGCCGGAGACGACATAGGCCACGCCCAGGCCGGTGAGGAGCAGCGGGCCCGCGCTGCCCCGGCGCAGGGAGCGCTTCTCCAGATAACCGGAGGAGGAGCCGGGGGAGGAGCCGGAGGAAGAGCCGGGGGAAACCGTGCGTTCGGCCATGGGCGCTCCTGACGGCGAGGTGTCCGGCAAAGGTTTCGCGCCATACCTTTGTGGTGCCGATGGGCGCCGCGCAACCCCTCTGCGTTAAACCGGGGTTACGAACCCGGTCCCCCTCACGCCAGGAAGCCCCGCAGCAGCGCCGCCGTGCCGTGGCAGTGCTCCCGCATGACCTCGCGCGCCCCGTCCGCGTCCCCCTCCAGCATCGCCTCCACCAGTGCGGTGTGCTGCCGCTGGGAGTGCTCCAGATTGCGCACCAGCAGCGGGATGCAGTCCAGCAGGTCGTTGACCGTGGCCCGCACGGCAGCGTACTGGGCGGCGAGCGTGGGGGACCCGGACAGTTCGGCCACGGTCAGATGGAACAGGGTGTCCCGGCGGCGGTAGTCGGCCAGTGGCGCGTCGTGCGTCGCGGCCAGCGCGGCGCGCAGCCGGGCGGCCCCCTCGCCGGTCGTCCCGTGCGCGGCGCACAGCCCCGCCGCCCCCACCTCCAGCACCTCGCGGAAGCGCAGCGCGTCCTCCACGTCCACCCCCGCCAGCCTGCGGCGCAGCTCGTCCTCGCCGGCCGTCGCCGGGCGGGGCAGCACGAACGTACCGCCGTAGCGGCCGCGCCGGCTCTCCACCAGACCCTGGTCCGCCAGGACCTTCAGCACCTCGCGCAGCGTCACCCGGCTGACCCGCAGCCGCTCGGACAACTCGCGTTCGGCCGGAAGCCGTTCGCCTTCCGCGACCAGGCCCAGCCGGATGACCTGGAGTATCTGCTCCAGCGTCTCCTCGAAGCCGTTGCCCGCGCGGACCGGGCGCAGCACCGGCGACAGCCGGTCCGTCACGCCGCTGTCCACGCTGCCGTTCACACTTCCGTTCATGGTCCCCCTTCCCAATCAATGGTCTACGGCCCTACCTTAAGACCCCCGGACGCACCGACAGGAGGCACACCGTGGCTGACCGCACGCCCCCGCTCACAGTCGACGAGCTGCGCCGGCTCGTGGATTCCGGGGAGGTCGACACCGTCGTCCTCGCCTTCACGGACATGCAGGGACGGCTCCAGGGAAAGCGGTTCGCCGCCCGGTTCTTCCTCGACGAGGTCCTCGAACACGGCACGGAGGGCTGCAACTACCTCCTGGCCGTGGACGTCGACCTCAACACCGTCGGCGGCTACGCCATGTCATCCTGGGAGCGCGGCTACGGCGACTTCGCCATGCGCCCGGACCTCACCACCCTGCGCCGCACGCCCTGGAACCCCGGTACCGCCCTCGTCACCGCCGACCTCGCCTGGCACGACGGCTCGCCCGTCCTCGCCTCGCCGCGCCAGATCCTGCGCCGCCAGCTGGACCGGCTGGCCGAGCACGGCTGGAGCGCGCACGTGGGTACGGAGCTGGAGTTCATCGTCTTCAAGGACAGCTACGAGGGCGCCTGGAACCGCGGCTACCGCGACATGACGCCCGCCAACCAGTACAACGCCGACTACTCCGTCCTCGGCACCGGCCGCGTCGAGCCCCTGCTGCGCCGCATCCGCAACGAGATGGGCGCGGCCGGCATGACCGTGGAGTCCGCCAAGGGGGAGTGCAACCTCGGCCAGCACGAGATCGCCTTCCGCTACGACGAGGCGCTCACCACCTGCGACCAGCACACCGTCTACAAGACCGGGGCCAAGGAGATCGCCGCCCAGGAGGGCATGGCGCTCACCTTCATGGCCAAGTACGACGAGCGCGAGGGCAATTCCTGCCACATCCACCTCTCGCTGCGCGACGAGGCCGGGCGCCCCGTCTTCGCGGGCGGTGGTGGTGACGGCGGTGGTGGCGACGGCCCGTACGGGATGTCGCGGATCATGCGGCACTTCCTCGCCGGACAGCTCGCCGCCCTACGGGAGTTCACCCTCCTCTACGCGCCGAACATCAACTCCTACAAGCGCTTCCGCCCCGGCTCCTTCGCCCCCACCGCCGTCGCCTGGGGACCCGACAACCGCACCTGCGCCCTGCGCGTCGTCGGCCACGGCCACTCGCTCCGTTTCGAGAACCGGCTGCCCGGTGGCGACGTCAACCCCTATCTGGCCGTCGCCGGCATGGTCGCCGCCGGGCTGTACGGCATAGAGCGGGAGCTGGAGCCACCGGAGGTCTGTACGGGCAACGCCTACCGGGGCGACGCCGCGCACGTGCCCGCGACCCTGCGGGAGGCCGCCGCCCTGTGGGAGGCGAGTCCCATGGCCAGGGCCGCGTTCGGCGACGAGGTCGTGGAGCACTACCTGAACATGGCGCGTGTCGAGCAGGACGCGTACGACACCGCCGTCACGGACTGGGAGCGGTACCGCTCCTTCGAGCGGATGTGACGCGCCACGTTGTGGGCAGGCGTTCCGCGGGGCGGAACGGGTGGGCACAACGCGACCACCGGCGTGCAGCCGCGTACGAACTGGCAACCCCGGCCGCGAGCGGCGGGGCGAACCGCAGGAGAGGACTTGCACGAGCTTCGCGTACTCAATCCGGCTACGGAAGAAGTCATCGCCACCGTCCCGGCGGCCACGTCGCAGGACGTCGACGCGGCAGTCCGCCGCGCCACCGGCGCCCAGCACCGCTGGGCCGCCCTCGCCCCCGGCGACCGGGCCCGGCAGCTGCGCCGCTTCGCCGACGCGGTCGACGCGCACCTGGAGGAGCTCGCCCAGCTGGAGGTCCGCGAGGCGGGCCACCCGATCGGGAACGCCCGCTGGGAGGCCGGGAACGTCCGCGACCTGCTGGAGTACGCCGCCGGGGGAGTGGAACGGCTGACCGGCGCCCAGATCCCCGTACCCGGCGGGCTCGACGTCACCTTCCACGAACCGCTCGGCGTCGTCGCCGTCATCGCCCCGTGGAACTTCCCGATGCCCATCGCCGCCTGGGGCCTGGCCCCCGCGCTGGCCGCCGGGAACGCCGTCGTCCTCAAGCCCGCCGAGACCACCCCGCTCACCGCGCTCCGCCTCGCCGCCCTCGCCCTGGAAGCGGGGCTTCCGGAAGGGCTGTTCCAGGTGCTCCCGGGCGCGGGCCCGGTGGCGGGGGACGCGCTCGTCCGCCACCCCGGCGTCGCCAAGGTCGTCTTCACCGGCTCCACCGCCGTCGGCAGGAGCATCATGGCCGCCTGCGCGGAGCAGGTGAAGCGGGTGACGCTCGAACTCGGCGGCAAGAGCCCCAACATCGTCTTCGCCGACGCCGACATCGAGCGCGCCGCGGCCGCTGCCCCGGACTCCTTCCTCGACAACACCGGCCAGGACTGCTGCGCCCGTAGCCGCGTCCTCGTCCAGCGGTCCGTGTACGACCGCTTCCTGGAGCTGCTGGAACCGGCCGTGAAGTCCTTCACCGTGGGCGACCCCACCGACCCGGCCACGCGGATGGGCCCGCTGATCTCCGCCGCGCACCGCGAGCGCGTACGGTCGTACGTCCCCGAGAGCGCCCCGGCCCTATTCCGCGGTGAGGTGCCCTCCGGCAAGGGCTACTGGTACCCCGCGACCGTGCTCGAAGCGGCCCCCGGCGACCGGGTGGCCGTGGAGGAGGTCTTCGGGCCGGTCGCCGTCGTCATCCCCTTCGAGGACGAGGCCGAGGCGGTACGGCTCGCCAACGCCACCGACTACGGGCTGTCCGGCTCGGTGTGGACCCGGGACGTCTCCCGTGCCCTGCGGGTCTCCCGGGCCGTCGCCGCCGGCAACCTCTCCGTCAACTCCCACAGCAGCGTCCGCTACTGGACCCCCTTCGGGGGCTTCAAGCGGTCCGGTCTCGGCCGGGAGCTGGGCCCCGGCGCGCTCGCCGCGTTCACCGAGACCAAGAACGTGTTCGTCGCCATCGACCCGCTGACCGACCCTCTTGAGGAGAGCAAGTGACCGACCAGCAAGCCGTCTGCCGCCGCCTCGTCGGCCGCACCGCCGTCGTCACCGGAGCAGGCAGCGGCATCGGCCTGGCCAGCGCCCGGCGGCTCGCCTCCGAAGGCGCCCACGTCGTCTGCGCCGACATCGACGAGAACGCGGGCAAGGCCGCGGCCGACGAGGTCGGCGGGCTCTTCGTCCGGACCGACGTCACCGACCCCGGGCAGGTCGAGGCGTTGTTCCAGGCGGCGTACGAGACCTATGGGTCCGTCGACATCGCCTTCAACAACGCCGGGATCTCCCCGCCCGAGGACGACTCCATCCTCACCACCGGCCTCGACGCCTGGAAGCGGGTCCAGGAGGTCAACCTCACCTCCGTCTACCTCTGCTGCAAGGCCGCCCTGCCCCATATGCGGCGGCAGGGCCGGGGCTCGATCATCAACACCGCCTCCTTCGTCGCCGTGATGGGCGCCGCCACCTCGCAGATCAGCTACACCGCCTCCAAGGGCGGTGTGCTGGCGATGTCCCGCGAGCTCGGGGTGCAGTTCGCCCGCGAGGGCATCCGGGTCAACGCGCTGTGCCCGGGGCCGGTGAACACCCCGCTGCTCAAGGAACTGTTCGCCAAGGACCCGGAGCGCGCGGCGCGCCGGCTGGTGCACGTGCCCGTGGGACGGTTCGCCGAGCCGGAGGAGATCGCGGCCGCCGTCGCCTTCCTGGCCAGCGACGACTCGTCCTTCGTGAACGCCGCCGAGTTCCTCGTGGACGGAGGCATCGCGGGGGCCTATGTGACGCCGCTGTAGGGTCCATGATCAGCAGCCGGAAACCGGCCGACCGGTCCAGGACCCGGACCTGGACCTGGACCCGTCGGCCGGTCCCCGCCTATGTCCCGTCCGTCACACGTACCAAAGAGAGCACATGCGCACCACGTCCGCCATAGTCGTCGGCCTTGCCACCGCCGCCGCCCTCGCCGCCGCGCCCGTCCCCGCCGGCGCGGCCACCACCCACGACCGCGCCCCCCGCGCGAACTGTCCCCGGCTCGACCCCAAGCTCCCCTGGTACGGCGACAACCGCGCCAAGCTCCAGAAGATGATCGACGAGCGCGGCACCTGCTCCGGCAAGCGCGGCCCGCGCCCCGTCGCGGCCTTCGACTGGGACAACACCGTCGTCAAGAACGACATCACGGACGCGACCCTCGCCTGGGCCCTGAAGCACGACAAGATCCTGCGGCCCGGGCACTGGACGGACACCAACGCCTTCCTGACCCCCGCCGCGGACAAGGCGCTCACCAAGGCCTGCGGCACGGCCGTCCGCGTCGGGCATCCGCTGCCCACCTCGAAGAACACCGCCTGCGCCGACGAGATCTTCGAGATCCGCGAGAAGTCGAAGACCATGGCGGGCGAGGACGCCTTCGCCGGCGACTGGAACCACCGCCGCACGGTCCCCGGCTACGCCTGGATCCCGCAGCTGTTCGCCGGCCACACCCCGGCCGCGCTCACCTCCTTCGCCCGCCAGGCCCGCGCCGAGCAGCTCGCCGCGCCCGTCGGCGCGACGCAGAAGGTCGGCACCCACACCCTCGCCGGGTACGTGCGCTACTACGACCAGCAGAAGGACCTCATCCGTACGCTCAAGGCGGCCGGTTTCGACGTCTACATCATCTCCGCCTCCTCCGAGCCGATCGCCGAGGCCTGGTCGGACGGGGTGGGCCTCGACCGCAAGCACACCATCGGCATCCGCAACGTCACCAAGCACGGCCGTCTGACCACCGCCGTCAAGGGCTGCGGCGGCGTCGAGACCGGCCGCGGCGACGCCCTGCCGTACATGGACGGCAAGCGCTGCATGATCAACCAGGAGATCTTCAAGATCAAGGGCGCCGCCGCCTGGAAGCAGCAGGACCCGGCCCACCGCATCGCCCTCGGCGCGGGCGACGCCGACACCGATGTGACGTTCGTGAACGACGCGACCGGTGCGCACGTCGCCATCAACCGCAACAAGTCCGAGCTGATGTGCCGTGCGTTCGACGACGCCGACGGCCGCTGGGTGGCCAACCCGATGTTCATCGACCCGATGCCGCGCAAGTCCGGTACGTACCCGTGCTCGACCACGGGAGCCACGACCGCCGACGGCTCCAAGGTGCCGGTGCGGCGTGCCGACGGCAGTGTGATCCCGGATCAGGTGGACAAGGCGTTCTGATCTGACGGGTCATCCGCCGGGTGATCCGGCGGATTGAGGGAACGTTTCCTCGGGCAGGTTCCGTCGCCAGGGTGATTTTCGCTGCGGAGGTGTCCGGACATGCCCGAGACGATGCTCGCCGGACGGCTCGACCTGCGGTCGGGCCGTTTCGCCGTCGAGGAGGTACCCGTCCCCGAACCCGGCCCCGGCCAGGTCCGGGTCGCGGTGCGGGCGGCGGGCATCTGCCTGTCCGACGTCCACCTCGTCGACGGCGAGCTCAAGCCCGCGTTCGCCCGCACCGGGAAGGTCACGCTCGGCCATGAGACCGCCGGGGTGATCGACGCCCTCGGCCCGGACGTCCCCGTGCCCTGGGCCGAGGGGCAGCGCGTCCTGCTCCAGGCGGGGGAGCGCTGCGGGGAGTGCGCCGGGTGCGTCCGCTACGAGCCGTGCCGGGCGGTCCGTACGCGCGGCGTCGACTACGACGGCGGGTGGGCCGAGTATGCCCTCGCCACCCACCACACGCTCGTCCCGGTCCCCGACGGCCTCCCCTTCGAGCAGGCGGCCGTCATCCCCGACGCCGTCTCCACGCCCTGGGCCGCCATCACCACCACCGGGCGCGTGCGCTCCGCCCGCCCCGCCGGCGTCTGGGGCGTCGGCGGGCTCGGCGCGCACGCGGTGCAGTTGCTGCGGCTGGCCGGGGCGGCGCCGATCGTCGCCGTCGACCCGCTGGAGAGCGCCCGGCGGCGGGCCCTGGACTTCGGCGCCGACCTCGCCCTGGACGCCGGTGCGCCGGACGTGCGCGAGCGGATCCTGGAGGCCACCGGAGGGCTGGGGCTCGACCTCGCCCTCGACACGGCGGGTGTGCCGGCCGTTCGTGATCAGGCCGTGCGCTGTCTGGGGCGGGGTGGGCGGCTTGTGCTCGTCGGCATCGCCCCTGGTCCGCTGACCCTCGCCGACAGCGCCGCTCTCATCTTTCGGGAGCAGCAGGTGCTCGGGCACTACGGGTCGGCGCCCGCGCACGTCGACGAGCTCGTCGTGCTCGCCCGCCTGGGGCGGCTGGACCTCGGACGGTCCATCAGCGGCACCCTGCCCCTGGCGGAGGCGGCGGCCGGCGTGGAACGGCTGCGGAAGAAGGACGGGGATCCGGTCCGGCTGATCCTGGTGCCGTGAGGCTCCCACGGCGGCGAGCCCGGAAAGCCCACCGAACCCCGCGCGGGAGGCGCCGGTCACAGGAACGTGCGGCCCTCGCCCCGGTATGTGGGAACCGTGTCCACCACCCTGTCGCCCTCGACGAGGTGGAGCTCCGCGAAGCGCTCGCACAGCTCGCCCGCCTTGGCGTGCCGGAACCACACCCGGTCGCCGATCAGCAGGTCGTCGGTGGGGTGGCCCAGCAGCGGGGTCTGCACCTCGCCGGCGCCCTCCTGGTTCGCCAGCCGCAGCCCCGCCGGCAGGTACGGGACCGGCAGCCGGTCCCGTCCGGCCGCGCCCGACGCGGGGTAGCCCCCGCCCAGGACCGTCACCACGCCCACCCCGGGCCGGCGCACCACGGGCAGCGCGAACAGCGCGGCCGGACGGGCGGTGAAGGACGAGTAGCCGTCGAACAGCCGCGGCGCGTACAGCCCCGACCCGGCGGCGATCTCCGTCACCGCCTCCTCGGCCGCCGTGTGCTGCACACTGCCCGTCCCGCCGCCGTTGACGAACTCCAGTTCCACCACGTCCCGTACCGCCCGTACGGCCTCCGCGCGCAGGGCCGCCACCCGCTCCCGGGCCACGGACTGCATCAGGCGGATCGCCCGGGAGCGGAGGGGGCGCCCGGCCACCGTGTCTCCCACGCCCGCCACATGCGCCTCATAGGCCATCAGGCCCACCAGGCGGAATCCCGGACGGCGGTCCACGGCCCTGGCCAGCTCCGCCAGTTCGCCCGGATCGCTCAGCGGCGACCGCAATGCCCCGATCCGTAACCGGCCGCCCAGCATCCGCAGCGAGACGTCCAACTCCAGGCAGACCCGGACCTCCTCACGCCCCGTCCGGGCCGCCTCCACCACCGCCAGCTGCGCCGGGTCGTCCACCATCACCGTCACGGCGGCGGCGAGCTTGGGGTCCGAAGTCAGTTCGGCGAAGGCCGAGCGGTCCGCCGACGGGTACGCCACCAGTACGTCCGGAATCCCCGAACGCGCCAGCCACAGCGCCTCGGCGAGGGTGTAGGCCAGCACGCCCGCGAAGCCCTCCCGCGCCAGCACCCGCTCCAGCAGCGCCCGGCACCGCACGGATTTGCTCGCCACTCGTACCGGTTTGCCCCCCGCCCTCCGCACCAGATCGGCGGCATTGGCATCGAACGCCCCGGTATCGACCACCGCGAGGGGAGCGTCCAGATGGGCGGTGGCCCGGTCGTAACGCGCTCTGTCGGACGACATGGCGGGCAGCCTGCCAGAGCCGGATTCCGCTGACCAGGGTTCGGGCCCGGGCGAATGGCACCCGTCGCGTCGCGCACCGTAAAGTGGCGCGCACACCACGGCCTTCGGGCCGGCGGCGGATGTGGCGGAAGTCCGACATACGGCGGTACGACCGGCCGGCTCGCGAGGGGGAGCGCAGGTTGAGCACCGAAGCGGAACCCATGCCGCCGCCTCCCGCCCCCCACTGGGCACCCCCGCCGCCCCCGCTCCCGCCCCCCGTTCCCGTACCGCCCCCGCCCGCGCGGGGCGCCGGACGCGCCGCCACGGCCGCCGTCAGCCTGGTCCTCGGGCTCGGCCTCATAGCCGGGGCCGTGACCGGGAGTTGCCTGGCCGCAGGCCCGGGCGACGGCTCGGCCGCCGAGGCCGCCTACACCCGCGGCGCCACGCTCTGGCGCGGCCTGTCCGTCGACCGGATCTTCCCGGCCGTCGTCCACCGGGACGCGGCCGGACCCGGCGGCGCCCCACGCGAGTGGACCCGGCTGGGCGTCGCCCCCGACAGCGGCTGCGCCGACGCCTTCGACCCCCTCCTCGCCACCGCCCTGGCCCCCGTCGGCTGCGCCCGGCTGCTGCGCGCCACCTACGCGGACGCCACGTCCTCCCATGTGACGACCGTCGGCCTGCTCGTCACGGACGCGGACGCGGCGGGCATGCGCGCCCTGCGCCGCCGGTTCGCCGACGAACACCTCGACGAGCGCGCCGATCTGATGCCCCGCCCCCTCGCGCTCCGGGACACGCCCGCCGCGCGCTTCGGCGACGCGCAGCGCGCCAGCTGGCACATCGCCGTCATGACGGACGTGCCCGTCGTCGTCTACGCCGTCACCGGCTTCGCCGACGGCCGTACGGGCACCCGGCCGCTGCCCGCCGTCCGGGCGGTCGTCCCCGGCGCCACCGAGGCCCCGGCGGAGGCGGGCCTCGGCCATGACGCGACGACCCTCGCGGAGGAAGTGGAGCGCGCCTACCGCGACGCCGCGCGCCGGCCGGCGGGCCGGGAGGCCGGCCGATGAGGCGTCCGCGCCGGGCCCTGGCCGCGCTGGCCGCCGGGACCGCCCTCGCCGTGCTCGTCGCCGCCCCGGCCCGGGCGGACGCCATAAGGGCGCAGGAGTGGGCGCTCGACGCCCTCCACGTCCAGGACGTCTGGCGGACGACCAAGGGCGCCGGGATCACCGTCGCCGTGCTCGACACGGGCGTCGACGACGGCCACCCGGACCTGCGGGGACGGGTCCTGCCGGGCAAGGACCTGATCGGCTTCGGCGCCGGGCCGGGCGACCGCGCCTGGGCCCGGCACGGCACCGCCATGGCCGGGATCATCGCCGGCCGGGGGCACGGCGAGGACGACGCCGACGGGATCACCGGCGTCGCCCCCGAGGCGAGGATCCTCCCGGTGCGGGTGATCCTCGAGGACAGCGACCCCGCCCGCGCCAAGGCCCGGGGAGCGCGCGGCAGCGCCCTCGCGGACGGCATCCGCTGGGCCGCCGACCACGGCGCCGACGTGATCAACCTGTCCCTGGGCGACGACAGCGACACCGCCCACCCCGAGCCGCGCGAGGACGCGGCCGTGCAGTACGCCCTCGCCAAGGGAGCCGTCGTCGTCGCCTCCGCGGGCAACGGCGGCGAGCACGGCGACCACGTCTCCTACCCGGCGGCCTACCCGGGCGTGATCGCCGTGACGGCCGTCGACCGCTACGGCGGCCGTGCCTCCTTCTCCACCCGCCGCTGGTACGCCACCGTCAGCGCGCCCGGCGTCGACGTGGTCATCGCCGACCCCGACCGGCGCTACTACGAGGGCTGGGGGACGAGCGCGGCCTCCGCCTTCGTCTCCGGGGCCGTGGCGCTTCTGCGCGCCGCCCGGCCGGGGCTGAGCCCGGCACGGGTCCGCGAGCTGCTGACCGAGACCGCGCGGGACCGGCCGGAGGGCGGGCGCGACGACGAGGTGGGCGCGGGGATGGTGGATCCGGCGGCGGCGATCGAGAAGGCGGGACGGGAGACGGTGGCCGCCCGGCGGGCGGCGCCCGCGGTGCCGCGCTACTTCGGCGGCGGGCCGGGAGCCGCGCCGGACCCTGCCGACGGGGGCGGGCCGGGTCTGTCGGCGCTGGTCGCGGGCGGTGCGGGGGTGCTGCTGCTCGTGGTGTCGGCGGTGCTGCGGCGCCGGCGGCCGGAGGCTGCTCCCGCCCAGTCCGGCCCCTTCCCGTAACCGGGGCTCCGGCGGGGAAACCCCACCCGATACGCTCAAGCCGTGGCGCTCAAGAACATCCCGGACTCCCAGTTCTCCGACGACGACGGCTCCGCCGACCCCGCTCTCGCCGAGGCGCTCGCCGCCTGGGCGGCGGACCGCTCGGCCGAGGCCGAGCGGCGGGTGCTGGCCGCCCTGCCGGGCACCCGGCTGCTCGTGCCCGTGGTGGCCGTGCTCGGCGAGGTGGAGACCGGGCCCGACGGGCTCAAGCGCGAGAAGTCCAGCGACATGGCCGTACCGACGCTCCAGGCGCCGGACGGGCGCCGCGCGCTGCCCGCGTTCACCTCGACCGGCACCCTCGCCCGCTGGCGCGCGGACGCCCGGCCCGTGGCCGTGCCGCTGCACCAGGCGCTCCGGGCCGCCGCGCACGAGAAGGCGGACACCATCGTGCTGGACCTGGCCGGTCCCGTGACCTACCCGCTGACCGGCGCCGCCCTGCTGGCGCTGGCCGAGGGGCGCGACAGCGCGGACCCGCTGGCCGACCCCGCCGTCACCGGCGCCCTGCGGGGCGTCCTCGCGGCCGAGCCCGGCGTGCTGCGGGCGCACCTCACCCCGTCCGGCGAGGCCGACGGCACGCTGGCGCTGGTCCTCGCCGAGGGCGCGGCGGCCGGTGACGTGGTGCGCCGGGTCGCCGAGGGGCTGGCCGCCGACGAGGTGCTGCGGGCCCGGCTGGTGCGGGGCCTGGACCTCGCCCTGCTGCCCGCGGCGGCGCACGTCCCGGGAGAGGCGCTCTTCAGCCGCTAGCCGGGCCACCGGCCGCGGCCGTCCCGACAGGCGCTCCCGGGGATACCGTCCGACAATTTCACGAGGACGGTCCACGAGATCCTCAGGAGGTCGCCATGGACGCCCTGAAGAACGTGAAGCCGGCCCTGGCCAATCTGGACCCGGTGAAGACCAGGACCGCCGCTTCCGAGTTCCTCGGAACCCTGCTGCTGGTGCTGTTCGCGGTGGGCTCCGTGGTCCTCGCGGCCGACTACATCGGCGTGGTCGGCATCGCCCTGTCGTTCGGCTTCACTCTTCTGGCCCTGGTGTACGCCTTGGGGCCGGTGTCGGGCTGCCACCTCAACCCGGCGGTGACGCTCGGGCTGCTGCTGGAGCGCCGCATCACGATCCACACGGCCATCGAGTACTGGATCGCCCAGCTGGTGGGCGGCATCGTCGGCGCGGCGATCCTCTTCCTGATCGCCAAGCAGGTGCCCGGGATCAAGACCGACGGGACGTTCGGCAGCAACGGCTACGCGGACCGTTCGGCCGTGCACATCAACACCGGTGGCGCGTTCCTCGCGGAGGTCGTCCTGACCTTCCTGCTGGTGTTCGTGGTGCTCGCGGTGACCCACCGGGTCGCCGTCGTGGGCTTCGGCGGGCTGGCCATCGGCCTGGCGCTGGCGGTGGACCACCTGGTCGGCGTCCCGCTGACCGGCACCTCGGTCAACCCCGCCCGTAGCATCGGCCCGGCGCTCTTCGCGGGCGGCGCGGCCCTCTCCCAGCTGTGGCTGTTCATCATCGCCCCGCTGGTCGGCGGCGCCCTCGCCTCGTACGCCCACCGGGTCACCCACCCGCCGCACGGCGTCGCCATGCTCGCGGACGAGCTCGCGGCGCCCGAGCCGCTGGCGGGTACGGGCGAGGGCCGGCCCGACCGGCCGCACTACGGCGGCCCGGCCTGAACCGGCCCTCGACGGAAAATCCCTACGCGTACACGGGTCCGGTGAACTTCTCACCGGGCCCCTGGCCCGGCTCGTCCGGGACGACGGACGCCTCGCGGAAGGCCAGCTGGAGCGACTTCAGGCCGTCGCGCAGCGGGGCCGCGTGGAAGTTGCTGACCTCGGTGGCGCTCGCGGTGACCAGCCCGGCGAGCGCGGTGATCAGCTTGCGGGCCTCGTCGAGGTCCTTGTGCCGCTCGCCGTCCTCGGCGAGGCCGAGGTTGACCGCCGCCGCGCTCATCAGGTGCACCGCGACCGTGGTGATCACCTCGACGGCGGGGACGTCCGCGATGTCGCGGGTCATGGTGTCGAAGTCGGGGGTGGGGTTCTCCCCGCTGGTGGGGGTCGCGTCGCTCATGGCGCACACGATACGTCCCGGTGCCGGATCGGTCCGCCACCGGCCGGTACGCCCGGTTAGCACGTCTGCTCCCCACCTGCTATCGTCGGTAAACGACCGGCTGAGCACATCAGTGTGCCCGGCCCACAAGTGGAGCTCCGTTCTCCCACCTTGCCGACCATGGGTCGGCAGGTCTCCGGTCAGGCGGTAGCCATCGTTCCGTACGGACGATGGAGCTGCCCGATAGCGCCCCGCGGCTTGCCGTGGCGGTGTTCCGGTATGGAGCCCCGCCTGTGCCCGTCGGGGCATTTTTCATGTGCCGGCGCGGTTGGTCTTTACGAAAAGACGTTGCGCGGCGGCCCACGAGGGCGTCGCGTGGTGCTACCGAGGAGGCCCCATCAGCGCCGAGCCCCGCATCAACGACCGGATCCGTGTCCCCGAGGTGCGACTTGTCGGTCCCAGCGGCGAGCAGGTAGGCATCGTGCCGCTTGCCAAGGCCCTGGAGCTTGCGCAGGAGTACGACCTCGACCTGGTCGAGGTGGCGGCGAACGCACGCCCGCCGGTCTGCAAGCTCATGGACTACGGGAAGTTCAAGTACGAGTCGGCCATGAAGGCCCGTGAGGCGCGCAAGAACCAGGCGCACACGGTCATCAAGGAGATGAAGCTCCGGCCGAAGATCGACCCGCACGACTATGACACCAAGAAGGGTCACGTCGTCCGGTTCCTCAAGCAGGGCGACAAGGTCAAGATCACGATCATGTTCCGTGGCCGTGAGCAGTCCCGCCCCGAGCTGGGCTACCGACTGCTTCAGCGCCTCGCGGAAGACGTCCAGGACCTGGGTTTCGTCGAGTCGAACCCCAAGCAGGACGGCCGAAACATGATCATGGTTCTCGGTCCGCACAAGAAGAAGACCGAGGCGATGGCCGAAGCCCGCGAGGCCCAGGCCGCCCGCAAGGCGGAGCGCCAGGGTGGAACCACCGCGGACGTGGACGCCCCCGAGGAGCCCGCAGAGGCGTGATCCCGGGGCCTCGCGGCCCTGGTGCTCACTCCGGGGCGTCCCCCGCTCCGGACAGCAATCAACAGTTGACGCTTCACCGCGCCCCCCACAGGGCCGTGGAGTGCCACCGACGAGGAGAGAACGGCGCTATGCCGAAGAACAAGTCGCACAGCGGTGCCAAGAAGCGCTTCAAGGTCACCGGCTCCGGCAAGGTGCTGCGTGAGCGCGCTGGCAAGCGCCACCTGCTCGAGCACAAGTCGTCCCGCCTGACGCGTCGCCTCACCGGCAACGCCGAGATGGCCCCGGCCGACGCCAAGAAGATCAAGAAGCTTCTCGGCATGTGACATTCGGCCTCGCGCCGAATGTCCACACCGGGACCCAATCGTTTTCGGGTCGTGTGAGAACCCACCACGGCCCCGCTACAAGGAGTTAACAAGTGGCACGCGTCAAGCGCGCAGTCAATGCGCACAAGAAGCGCCGGGCGATCCTCGAGCAGGCCAGCGGCTACCGCGGTCAGCGGTCGCGTCTGTACCGCAAGGCCAAGGAGCAGGTCACCCACTCCCTGGTCTACAACTACAACGACCGCAAGAAGCGCAAGGGCGACTTCCGTCAGCTGTGGATCCAGCGCATCAACGCCGCTGCCCGCCAGAACGGCATGACGTACAACCGCCTCATCCAGGGTCTGAAGGCCGCCAACATCGAGGTGGACCGCAAGATGCTGGCCGAGCTCGCGGTCAACGACATGAACGCGTTCGCCGCGCTCGTCGAGGTCGCGCAGAAGGCCCTGCCGGCCGACGTCAACGCGCCGAAGGCCGCCGCCTGATCCAGGCGCCGCAAGGCACCGTCCGGACCCGCAGGCCCCCGGCCTGCGGGTCCGCTCGCGTCCGGGCCCCGGTACGGGGTGTGACCGGACGCCCACCGCACCTCCGCTACCGAAAGTGAGCCCATGGCGGCCCCCGAGCTGACCTCCCTGCGATCGCCCCGTGTCATCGCGGCCCGCCGTCTCGCCAAGCGCGGCTTCCGCAGCAAGGAACGCCGCTTCATCGCGGAGGGACCGCAGTCCGTCCGCGAGGCCGTCGACCACCTCATCGAGGTGTACGTGACGCCGGACGCCGCCGAGCGCCACGCCGACATCGTCGCCGCCGCCCACGCCGCCGGGGTGCCCGTGCTCACCGCGACGGACGAGGTCATCGCGGAGATGTCCGACACCGTCACCCCGCAGGGCATCGTCGGCCTGTGCCGCTTCCTGGACTCGCCCTTCGAGGAGATCCTGGCCGGCCGGCCCCGGCTGGTCGCCGTCCTCGCGCACGTCCGCGACCCCGGCAACGCCGGTACGGTCCTGCGCTGCGCGGACGCCGCGGGCGCCGACGCCGTCGTGCTGACCGACGCCTCGGTGGACCTCTACAACCCCAAGTCGGTGCGGGCCTCCGTGGGCTCCCTCTTCCACCTGCCGGTGGCCGTGGGCGTCCCCGTCGAGCAGGCCGTCGCGGGCCTGAAGGCCGCCGGGGCGCGGATCCTGGCCGCCGACGGCGCCGGCGACAAGGACCTGGACGAGGAGCTGGACCAGGGCGCCATGGGCGGGCCCAGCGCCTGGATCTTCGGCAACGAGGCCTGGGGCCTGCCGGAGGAGACCCGGGCGCTCGCCGACGCCGTGGTGCGCGTCCCGATCCACGGAAAGGCCGAGAGCCTCAACCTCGCCACGGCCGCCGCGGTGTGCCTCTACGCCTCCGCCCGTGCGCAGCGCGCGTCCGGAGGGTGCCGCTCCGTGACCTCCAGCTAGTAGGGTGGCGCTCCGGGGGTCGGGAGGGGGTGCGGGTCGATGAACGTCAGGACGTCCGGGAGCGTGGTGGCCGGCACATGCCCGGCCGCCTCCATGGGCTCCCCGGGACCGGCCGCCGCCCTCCACGCCGACGACCTGCCCGACGGGCTGGTCGTCGCCGACGCCACCGGCCGGATCACCTGCTTCAACGCCGCCGCGGCCCGGATCACCGCCGTGCGCCCGGGCGACGCCCTCGGCCGGCAGCTGGACGGCGCCCTGCCGCTGGAGGATCTGGACGGCCGCCGCTGGTGGGCCGTGACCGACCCCTACGGCGGGCTCGCCACCCGCACCGGCCAGCCCGAGCGCAATCTGCTGCTGCCCGGCGGCCGCCAGGTGCTGGTCTCCGCCCGCTACGTCCGCGAGCGGCCCGGCGGGCCGGTGGTGCGCGTGGTGGTCCAGCTGCGCGGCACCGAGGCGCGCCGGCGCACCGAGCGCAGCCACGCCGAGCTGATCGCCACCGTCGCCCATGAGCTGCGCTCCCCGCTGACCTCCGTCAAGGGCTTCACGGCCACGCTGCTGGCCAAGTGGGAGCGGTTCACCGACGACCAGAAGCGGCTGATGCTGGAGACGGTCGACGCCGACGCCGACCGGGTCACCCGGCTGATCGCCGAGCTGCTGGACATCTCACGGATCGACTCCGGCCGCCTGGAGGTGCGCCGGCAGCCGGTCGACATGGCCGCCGCCGTCCGACGGCACGTGGCGAGCTACACCCGGGCCGGGATGCGGCCCGAGCGGTTCGAGATCAAGGTCGCCGATTCGCTGCCCGCGCTCTGGGCGGATCCGGACAAGGTCGACCAGGTGCTGGGCAACCTCCTGGAAAACGCCGTGCGCCACGGCGAGGGAGTCGTCACCATAGAAGTGACACCAGCACTGATGAAGGTCCACGCGGAGGGGACGGCGGTCACCGTGAGCGATGAGGGCCCCGGCATCCCGGAGGAGTCGATGGCCCGCGTCTTCACCCGCTTCTGGCGGGGCAGCAAGCGCGGCGGCACCGGCCTCGGGCTGTACATCGTCAAGGGCATCATCGACGCCCACGGCGGGACGATCACGGTGGGGCGGGCGGCCCACGGCGGCGCCCAGTTCCGATTTACCCTGCCCGTGGGCGCCCCGGCCTTCCTCACCCAGGCCTGAGCCGCGCCCACGGGCTCATCCGGATCGCGCGGCCCCTTAGACTCGACCTTTGGCACCTTTGGCACGACCTTTGGCCAGCGCCGTTGGGCGAAGCCGCGCGGGAGCGAAGCGAAGCCTGGGGGCACCTCCCAGCGGTAGCTGGGGGACAATCGGAAGCACGGGAAGATATGTCGGCACCCAATAAGTCGTACGACCCTGTCGAGGTCGAGGCACTGAAACCGGAAGAGATCGAGCGGATGCGGGACGAGGCGCTCGCCGCCTTCGCCGCGGCCGCCGACCTCGAGGCCCTCCGCGAGGCGAAGGGCGCCCACATGGGCGACCGCTCCCCGCTGGCCCTCGCCAACCGCGAGATCGGCGCCCTGCCGCCGCAGGCCAAGGCCGAGGCCGGCAAGCGCGTGGGCATGGCCCGCGGCGCCGTGAACAAGGCCCTCGCCGCCCGTCAGGCGGAGCTGGAGGCCGAGCGCGACGCCCGCGTCCTGGTCGAGGAGGCGGTGGACGTCACCCTGCCGTACGACCGGGTGCCCGCCGGCGCGCGCCACCCGCTGACCACGATCGGCGAGCGCATCGAGGACGTCTTCGTGGCCATGGGCTACGAGGTCGCCGAGGGCCCCGAGGTCGAGGCCGAGTGGTTCAACTTCGACGCCCTGAACCTCGCGCCGGACCACCCCGCCCGCACCATGCAGGACACCTTCTTCGTGCGGGGCGCCAAGAAGGACGCCGACTCCGGCGTCGTGCTGCGCACCCACACCTCCCCGGTGCAGATCCGCTCGATGCTCGACCGCGAGCCCCCGGTCTACGTCATCTGCCCGGGCCGCGTCTACCGCACCGACGAGCTGGACGCCACCCACACCCCCGTCTTCCACCAGGTCGAGCTCCTCGCCATCGACGAGGGCCTGACCATGGCGGACCTCAAGGGCACCCTCGACCACATGGTGCGGGTGCTCTTCGGCGAGGACATGCGCACCCGGCTGCGCCCGTCGTACTTCCCGTTCACCGAGCCGTCCGCCGAGATGGACATGGTGTGCTTCGCCTGCCGCGGCGAGTCGGTCGGCAACCCCGACAAGGCGTGCCGCACCTGCTCCAGCGAGGGCTGGATCGAGCTGGGCGGCTGCGGCATGGTCAACCCCCGGGTGCTGATCGCCGCGGGCATCGACCCGGAGAAGTACAGCGGCTTCGCCTTCGGGTTCGGCATCGAGCGAATGCTGATGTTCCGCCACAACGTCGAGGACATGCGAGACATGGTCGAGGGTGACGTGCGCTTCACCAGGCCGTTCGGGATGGAGATCTGATGCGCGCCCCGCTTTCCTGGCTGCGGGAATACGTCGACCTTCCGGCCGGCGAGACCGGCCGCGACGTGCAGGCCAAGCTGATCGACGCCGGCCTCGAGGTCGAGCGCGTCGAGCAGCTCGGCGCCGACCTGACCGGCCCCCTCGTCGTCGGCAAGGTCCTCACCATCGAGGAGCTCGAGGGCTTCCGCAAGCCGATCCGCTTCTGCACCGTCGACGTCGGCACGGCCAACGGCACCGGTGAGCCGCAGGAGATCGTCTGCGGCGCCCGTAACTTCACCGTCGGCGACAAGGTCGTCGTCGCGCTGCCCGGCGCCGTGCTCCCCGGCGACTTCGCCATCGCCGAGCGCAAGACCTACGGCAAGGTCTCGCGCGGCATGATCTGCTCCGGCGACGAGCTGGGCATGGGCGACGACGGCACCCACGGCATCATCGTGCTCTCCAACGAGCACGAGGTCGGCGCCGACGCCATCGAGCTGCTCCAGCTCGTCGACGAGGTCCTCGACATCGCCGTCACCCCCGACCGCGGCTACTGCCTGTCGATGCGCGGCATCGCCCGCGAGGCCGCCACCGCCTACGGTCTGCCGCTGCGCGACCCGGCCCTGCTGGACGTGCCCGCGCCCAACAGCTACGGCTACCCGGTCGCCGTCGCCGACCCCGCCGGCTGCGGCCGCTTCACCGCCCGCACGGTCATCGGCATCGACCCCGAGGCCCAGTCGCCGATCTGGCTGCGCCGCCGCCTCCAGAAGGCCGGCATGCGCCCGATCTCGCTGACCGTCGACGTCACCAACTACGTGATGCTCGAACTGGGCCAGCCGCTGCACGCCTACGACCGCGCCCGCCTGGACGGGACGATCGGCGTGCGCCGCGCCCAGCCCGGCGAGAAGCTCACCACCCTCGACGGCACCAAGCGCGTCCTGGACGCCGAGGACCTGGTCATCGCCGACAACCGCGGCCCCATCGGGCTCGCCGGTGTGATGGGCGGCGCCGAGACGGAGATCGCCGACCACGCGGCCGGCGAGGGCTCCACCGACGTCGTCATCGAGGCGGCGCACTTCGACGCGGTCGCCATCGCCCGCGCCGCCCGCCGCCACAAGCTGACCACCGAGGCGTCCAAGCGCTTCGAGCGCGGCGTCGACCCGCAGGCCGCCTCGGCCGCCGCCCAGCGCACGGTCGACCTGCTGGTGCTGCTCGGTGGCGGCACCGCCGAGGCCGGCGTCACCGAGGTCGTCGCGCCCAGCGGGCCGCGCACCATCTCCATCCGCGCGGACCACCCGGACCGCGTCGCGGGCGTCGAGTACGGCCGCGAGACCGTCGTGCGCCGCCTCCAGGAGGTCGGCTGCGACGTCTACGGCCAGGACGAGCTGATCGTCACCGTCCCCAGCTGGCGGCCCGACCTCACCGACCCCAACGACCTCGCCGAGGAGGTCATCCGGCTGGAGGGCTACGCCAACGTGCCCTCGGCGCTGCCCGCGCCGCCCGCCGGCCGTGGCCTGACCCACCGCCAGCGCCTCCACCGCCGCGTCGGCCGGGCACTGGCCGGGGCCGGCTATGTCGAGGTGCTCAACTACCCCTTCATCGGTGAGTGGGCCCTGGACCACCTGGGCCTGGCCGCCGACGACCCGCGTCGCACCACGGTGCGCCTGGCCAACCCGCTCTCCGAGGCGGAGCCGGCGCTGCGCACCACCATGCTGCCGGGGCTCTTCGCCGCCCTGCGCCGCAACGACAGCCGCGGCGAGCACGACCTGGCGCTCTTCGAGACCGGCCTGGTCTTCGAGCCGACGGGCGAGGAGGGCGTCCCGGCGCGGCTGCCCGTCGACCGCCGTCCCACCGACGAGGAGATCGCCGGCCTCAACGCCGCGCTGCCCCGGCAGCCGCGCCGTGCCGCCGTCGTCCTCGCCGGCGCCCGCGAGCGGGCCGGCTGGTGGGGCCAGCAGGCCCGTCCGGCCGGCTGGGCCGACGCCGTCGAGGCGGGCCGCACCGTGGCCCGTGAGGCCGGCGCCGAGCTGATCATCCGTCAGGACCAGTCGGCGCCGTACCACCCGGGCCGGTGCGCCGTGTTCTCCGTCCTGATCGACGGCCAGGAGGTGGCCGTCGGCAACGCCGGTGAGCTCCACCCGCGCGTCATCAAGGCGTTCGGCCTGCCGGAGCGCGCCTGCGCCATGGAGATCGACCTCGATCTGCTGGAGCGGGCCGGCAACGGCGCCGTCCAGGGGCCGCACGTCTCCACCTTCCCGGTCGCCACCCAGGACGTCGCGCTCGTCGTCGACTCCTCGGTCCCGGCGGCCGACGTCGAGGCCGCCCTGCGGGACGGCGCCGGCGAACTGCTGGAGTCGCTGCGCCTGTTCGACGTCTTCACCGGCGCGCAGCTCGGCGAGGGCAAGAAGTCCCTGGCCTACGCGCTGCGCTTCCGCGCCGCGGACCGCACCCTGACGGCCGACGAGGCCTCGGCCGCGCGTGACGCGGCCGTGCGGGTTGCGGTGGAGCGCGTGGGTGCGGTGCTGCGCGGCGCGTAGCGCGTAGCGCCTGGCGGCGGGCCTGAGCGGCGACGGGGGCCGGGGTCACCCGGCCCCCGTCGTGCGGCTCGCTCACGGGCGTCGTCGCGGCGGCCGTGGCCGGGCGGTGGCGCATGAGCGCCGGGTCGGTACCGGAGTCTCGCGACCGCGGGCCGGCCTGGGCTGGTCGCGCCGTTCCCCGCGCCCCTTGCGGGGCGCAACGCGCCTGGGGCGCCCCGGAAATTCCGGGGCGCCCCAGGCCCGTTGCGCCCTCTTCCGGTCGGCCGGAGGCCGTCGGTATCCCCCGATCGGGTGGAAAATGCGGCCCAACCCTCCGCATCCGCTTGCGCGATCGCGAGAATCAGGCGCGTCTTTGCTGCTAGGGGGCCGACGGCATGATCCGTACACGAGCGGCTCGCTTCCGGCGGGGAATCGTGTTCGTGCTGCCCGGGCTGTGGGTCCTCGCGGTCGTCCTCTGGGAACTCCTCAGCCCCCTCGGCACCCGGTTCATCGAACTCCTCGCCGCCACACCCGCGATCGCCTGCGCCGGTACCGGGCGCCGCCAGTGCGTCCTGCTCGGCGGCGTCTGCGCGCTGCTCGCGCTCGCCCCGCCCGTCCCGTCCGGGCGCGCCGGGGCGGGCGGCAGGCTGGGCACGTGCGGCGCGGTCCTCGCCGTCGTCGCGGCGAGCTATCTGATCTCCGGCCGCACCCGCCGGCTCACCGGCGAGCTGGAGCGCGCCCGGGAGGTGGCGGTCACCGCGCAGACCGTACTGTTGCGCCCCCTGCCGCCCCTGCTCGACGGGATCGCTCTGGCGAGCCTTCATGTGTCCGCCGGCGAGGGGGCGCTCGTCGGCGGCGACCTCTACGAGGCGCTCGCCACCCGGTACGGCGTGCGCGTCCTCATGGGCGACGTACGCGGCCACGGGCTGCCCGCCCTCGGCACCGCCGCCGCCCTCCTCGGCAGCTTCCGTGACGCGGCGTACGACGAGGCGGAACTGCCGGACGTGCTGCGCCGCCTGGAGCGCGCCCTCCACCGGCACCTGCGGGACCGGGGGGAGCGGGGCACCGGCGGCGCGGCCCGGGACGGCTGGGACACCGAGGAGTTCGCGACCGTGCTCCTGCTGGAGGTCCGGGCGGACGGCGAGGTCGTGGCGCTCAACTGCGGCCACCCCTGGCCGCACCGGCTGGCCGGCGAAGGCGACGGCGTCGGCGTCGCCGGCCCCCGGCCCACCGTCGTGGGGCACGGCGACCCGCTGCCCCCGCTCGGGGTGTTCCCCCTGCCCGCCGGGCTGCCGCCCCTCCCGCTCACCCGGCTGTTCCCCGGTGACGTCCTGGTGCTCCACACCGACGGTGTCGAGGACGCCCGGGACGCCGAGGGCAGGTTCTTCCCGCTCGCCCGCGCCCTCGCCGAGGCCGCCCGGGACACCCCGCCCGCCCTCCTGACCCTCGTCGCCCGGGTGCGGGCCGCGCTGCTGCGGCACACCGGCGGGCCGGTCGCCGACGACTTCGCCCTCCTCGCCCTGCGGAACGAGCGCGGCCCCGGTCCGCTGGCCGCCGCCAGGCCGCCCCGGGCGCTCGTCGCGGGCTCCTGACGTGCGCCCGCGCCCATGGCCCGTTCACACCCCGTGCGAACCGATCTCCACTACGCTGATCCCACCGAGCGCACCGGAGGGCGGGATGGAGCCCAACACACTGCTCGACGCCATCCTCGACGAGGCGGGAATCTCCCACGCGAGCCTGGCCGCGCACATCAACGCGGCGGGCCGGGCCCGGGGACTGGCGTTGCGTTACGAACACACCGCCGTCGCCCGCTGGCTGAAGGGCCAGCGGCCCCGGGGCCAGGTCCCGGACCTGATCTGCGAGGTCCTGGGCGAGCGGCTGCACCGCGGGCTGACCCTCGACGACATCGGCCTGGGCACCCCCGGCACCCCCCGGGCGCCCGGCACCCCGCTGTCCGGGTTCGTCGATCGTGCCACCGCCCTGTGGCGCTCCGACGAGCAGCAGCGCGAGCACGTCGTCCGGGCCCCCGCCGTCACCGGGACCCCCGCCGTCATCCCCGTATGGGAGTGGGAGAACCCGCCCGAGGACGCCGATGTCTCCCGGCGCGGGCTGACCCGGGTCTCGATGACCGACATCGAGATGCTCCGCGCGGCCCGGGCCCACTACGAGCAGATGTACCGCAAGGCGGGCGGCGTGGCGACCCGCGCCCGGGTCGTCGGCTTCCTCAACGCCGAGGCCGCCCCGCTGCTGCGCGGCGGCTACTCCGACGCCATGGGCCGTCAGTTGCACCGGGCCACCGGGGGGCTGGTGGCGGTCGCCGGGATCTGCGCCTACGACTCCGACGCCCACGGCCTGGCCCAGCGCTACTTCCACCAGGCCCTGCGGCTCGCCAAGGCCAGCAACGACCGTGGCCTGGGCGCCTATGTGATCGCCCTCCTGGTCAACCAGTCGCTCTTCATGGGGGAGTACCGGCAGGCCGTCGCCTTCGCCGAGTCCGCGGTGCGGGCCGCCGGCCGGGACCTCACCCCGGCGCTCGCCGCCGATCTCTACGCGATGCAGGCCAAGGCCTACGCCCGGCTCGGCGACGGCCAGGGGGCGCTGGGCTGCATCCGGCGCGCCGAGGCGGCCGCCGAGCGGATCCACCGGGGGATGGAGCCCGCCGAGACCGGCTACGTCCAGCCCGGACTGGTGAACGTACAGGTCGCGGAGGCCCTGCTGAGCCTCGGCGACCTCGGGCCCGCCCGTGAGCACGCGGACCGGGCCGTCGACACCCCCGCCCACGACCGGGGCCGTGTCCACCGGCTCGCCATGCTCACGCACATCGAGCTGCGTCAGGGAGACGCGGACAAGGCGGTGGCCACCGCGCGGGAGATGACCGAGCAGGCGAGAGGCATGGAATCGCAGCGCTTACGGGACCGGCTCCGTGCGGTGCGCGAGCACCTGATCGAAAGTGGGTGCGCGGCCACGGCCGAGGCCGCCGAGATGATCGACGGGGCGCTGCGCGTGCCGTTGTGAGAGAGGTCGCCAGGACGGCGCCCGGGAGGTGGCCACCTCGGCGGAAGGTGGCAGAACGTTGCGTTGGAAGAATCTCAGGGAGCTGACCGTCTACGAGAACCGCTGGTTCCAGGTCAATCTCGCGGACGTCGAACTGCCCGACGGCCGTCATCTCGACCACTTCCTCATCCGGTTGCGGCCCGTCGCCGTGGCCACCGTGGTCAACACGGCCAATGAGGTCCTGCTGCTGTGGCGGCACCGTTTCATCACCGACAACTGGGGCTGGGAGCTGGCGGCCGGGGTCGTCGAGGACGGTGAGGACATCGCCGCCGCCGCGGCCCGGGAGATGGAGGAGGAGACCGGCTGGCGGCCGGGCCCGCTCAGGCACCTGATGTCCGTCGAGCCGTCCAACGGGCTCACCGACGCCCGGCACCACATCTACTGGGCGGACGAGGCCGAGTACATCGGCGACCCGGAGGACGGCTTCGAGTCGGACCGCCGTGAGTGGGTGCCGCTCAAGCTGGTGCCGGACCTGATCGCCCGCGGCGAGGTCCCGGCCGCCAACATGGCCGCCGCGCTGCTTTTGCTGCACCACATGCGGCTCGGCTGAAGCGCTCCCCGCGCCCCGAAGGGGCGCGGGGAACTGCGCGACAGGCCACGGACGGCCCGCAGACGGGCACGCTCACCGGCCGCCCACGGTCTGCCATACGGTCAAAGCCAGCGCAGCGACCCCCGTGAGGGCGGCCAGCGACGGCAGCGGCCACCGGCCGTGCTCCAGGGCCCTTAGCCGCTCGGCGACTTCGGCGAGGTCTCGTTCCGCCTGCTCGCTCCGCTGGCCGAGCAGGGCGAGCCGGCCGTCGATGCGGACGACGCCGACGTCCAGGCTGCGGCGGAGCTCCGCGAGCTCCGCCGGAGTGGTGGCGGTGCGCTCGGGATGGATGGTCACGGTCCGTACCCCTTTTCGAGAAGACGCTGTCGGTGCGACGATCCGAGTCAATCGCGCGGACAGGCGGGGCGGGAGCGTGTGCGGAGGGTATTCGCGGGTCACCGGCGCACACCCCGTGTGAAGGCGGGGCGGGCGCCGGTGGTCACGGTCAGTAGGTGTAGAAGCCGGAGCCCGTCTTGCGGCCCAGCCGGCCCGCGTCGACCATCCGCTGGAGCAGCGGGGGAGCGGCGTACAGGGGCTCCTTGTACTCCTCGTACATGCTGTCGGCCACGGAGGCGACGGTGTCCAGGCCGATGAGGTCGGAGAGCCGGAGGGGGCCCATGGGGTGGGCGCAGCCCAGCTCCATGCCGTTGTCGATGTCCTCGCGGCTGGCCATGCCGGACTCGAACATCCGGATGGCGGAGAGCAGATACGGGATGAGGAGGGCGTTGACCACGAAGCCGGAGCGGTCCTGGGCGCGGATGGCGTGCTTGCCGAGCACCTTGCCCACGAGCGCCTCGGCGCGGTGGATGGTGTCGTCGCTCGTGGTGAGCGCCGGGATGAGCTCGACGAGCTTCTGCACCGGGGCCGGGTTGAAGAAGTGGATGCCGATGACCCGGTCCGGGCGGGAGGTGGCGACGGCCAGCTTCACCAGCGGGATGGAGGAGGTGTTGGAGGCCAGGATGGCGTCCGGGCGGGTCACCACCTGGTCGAGGACCTGGAAGATCTCGGTCTTGACCTGCTCCTTCTCCACCACGGCCTCGATCACCAGATCGCGGTCGGCGAATTCGCCGAGGTCGGTGGTGAAGCTCAGCCGGCCCAGGGTGGCGTCGCGCTCCGCTTCGGTGATCTTGCCGCGTTCGGCGGCCTTGCCGAGGGAGTTGGTCAGCCGGGTGCGGCCCAGCTCCAAGGCCTCGCCGGTGGTCTCCGCGACCTTGACGTCCAGGCCGGCCCTGGCGCACACCTCCGCGATGCCCGCGCCCATCTGGCCGCAGCCCACCACTCCGACGCGTTCGATGTCGGTCACCACATCGTGCCTTTCGCTGATCTTCGGTCGACCGGCGGAGGACCGGAGGTCATCCGGCTGCCGCCCTGGAAAAGACGTTACTCCGCGCGGGGCGGTGGCGAGGGGGCCGGGGCGGGCATGCTCTGCGTGAAGGGTGTGACTCACGCGACAGCACCGGAAGAAGGAGCATCCGCATATGGGGCGTTTGACGCGAAGAGGGTTCACCGTGACCGCCGCGAGCACCATGGCGGCGCTGCTGACCACGACGGGTGAGGCGGCGGGGGTCGAGGTCGCGGGGGCGGGCGAGCGGACGGGGCGGACCCAGGGGCGGGAGTTCCGGGGCATGTGGATCGCGACCGTCGTCAATGTCGACTGGCCCTCGCGTCCCGGGCTGCCCCCGGAGCGGCAACGGGCCGAGCTGCTGGACCTGTTCGAGGCGGCGGTGGCCCGGCGGCTGAACACCGTGATCCTTCAGATCCGGCCGACGGCCGACGCCTTCTGGCCCTCCCGCTTCGAGCCGTGGTCGGAATATCTGACCGGCATTCAGGGACGGTCGCCCGGCTGGGATCCGCTGGCCTTCGCCGTGCGCGAGGCCCACAAACGCCGTCTGGAGCTCCACGGTTGGTTCAACCCCTACCGCATCGCCAACCACACCGACCCCGGACGGCTCGTGCCCACCCATCCCGCGCGGATCCACCCCGAGTGGGTGGTGCCCTACGGCGGGAAGCTCTACTACAACCCCGGGCTGCCCGAGGTCCGCCGGTTCGTCCAGGACGCCCTGCTCGACGCCGTGTGGCGCTACGACCTCGACGGCGTCCACTTCGACGACTACTTCTACCCGTATCCCGTGACCGGCCAGACCTTCGACGACACGGCCGCCTTCGAGCGGTACGGCGCGGGCTTCCCCGACCGGGCGGCCTGGCGGCGCGACAACATCGACCGCCTGGTACGCGAGACGGGCGAGCGCCTCAAGCGCCGCAAACCGCACGTGCGCTTCGGGATCAGCCCGTTCGCCGTCTGGCGCAACCGCACCACGGACCCCCGGGGCTCCGACACCAAGGCCGGGGTGCAGACCTACGACGACCTCCACGCCGACACCCTCGCCTGGGTCCGCCGGCAGTGGATCGACTACATCGTCCCGCAGTGCTACTGGCACATCGGCTTCGCACCCGCCGACTACGCCACGCTGGTGCCCTGGTGGGCGGAGGCCGTCCGCGGCACGAACGTCCAGCTCTACATCGGCGAGGCCCTCTACCGGGCGGGCGACCCCGCGCAGCCCGCGCCCTGGCAGGACCCGGCCGAGCTCTCCCGGCACATCGCGCTGAGCCGCCGCCATCCGGAGGTGCGCGGCAACGTCTACTTCTCGGCGCGGAACGTCGTCGCCGACCGCATCGGGGCGATGGCGCGCGTGGTGAAGGACCACTACCCCCACCGCGCGCGCCCGCCGCGCTAGAGCCGTCTAGAACTGCTCGCTCGCCTTGCGGTGGTCCACGATGGAGTCGGGGCCCGGCGACATGATCGTCTCGTGCCCCTTGTCGTCCCGCACCCGGTAGGGCGGGTTGCCCTTGGGCCCCAGGACCTCCACGATCTCCACGGTGTGGTCGTGCTGCCCGACGACCCTGCCGTGCACCACCAACCGGTCGCCCTTCTTCGCTTCCATCGACGTGACCCTTTCGCCGGGGACGGACAGGTGCGCTCTCGGATACTCCCAGCCTAAGGTGACCGGCGGTATAGGGCGCGTTCAGGAATGGCCGGTGCCCGCCGTCGCGCCCGCGGCGTCCGCCACGGCCTCCCGCAGCCATCGGTGGGCCGGGTCGGTGTCCACGCGTACGTGCCAGGCCATGCCCAGGGCGACCGGCGGCAGGGACAGCGGGATCTCCCGGACCACCAGCGGCACGGCCTGGGCGACATGGGTGGCGACCGCCGCGCCCACCAGCGCCAGCGCGTCGGAGCGCAGCGCCAGGAAGCAGGCCGTGACGTGCGACGGCACCGTCGTGAGGATCCGGCGGGTCAGCCCGAGCTCGGCCAGCCGCTCGTCGACGACGCTGTGGAGGAGCCCCCGCCGGGTGACCGTGATGTGGGGGAGCGCGGCGAACCGCTCGACGGTCAGCGGCCCGGCCGCGTGCGGCGCGTCGGCGCGGCAGACCGCGACATGGTTCTGCGGCGGCAGCGGCCGGCTGCGCACGTCGTGCGGGAGCTCGGGCAGCTGACCGATGTCCAGGTCGACGCCGTCGCGCAGATCGGCGGGGTCCTCGTCGCCCTCGGGCAGGATCCGCAGCTGGACGCCGGGCGCCTCCCGGGCCACGCGGGCGGTGAGCGGCGGGCCGAGGACGACGGCCGACGCGTCGTTGGTGCGCAGGGTGAACCGCCGCTCCACGGTCGCGATGTCGACCTCCGGCGCGGGCCGCAGCGCGGCCAGCGCCCCGGCGAGGGCCGCCTCGACCGACGGCCGCAGCTCCCGCGCCCGGGGGGTGAGGGCCAGGCCGCGCCCGGCCGGGACCAGCAGCGGATCGCCCAGCACCCGCCGCAGCCGGCCGAGGGTGCGGCTCATCGCCGAGGCCGAGACGTTCATCCGGGCGGCGGCGCCCGTCACGCTCCCCTCCCGCAGCAGGGCGTCCAGGGCGGGGAGAAGATTCATGTCGGGCAACTGCATGAGGGGTATCGTTGCACGCCGCTCACAGGTCGCGGGGAACTGCGCGATCAGCCACCGACGGCCCGCGGTCGGACGACAGCGGATGCGGCAGGGCGCTCAGGACGCCGTGAAGACCAGCGACGCATTGTGTCCGCCGAAGCCGAAGGAGTTCGTGAGCGCGGCCGTCACCGCGCCCCGGCGCGGCCCGCCCGCGACGACGTCGAGCCCCACCTCGGGGTCCAGGGTCTCGAGGTTCGCCGTGGCGGGGACGACGCCGTCGCGGACCGCCAGGATCGCGGCGAGCGCGCCGACCGCCCCCGCCGCGCCGAAGAGGTGTCCCGTCATCGACTTGGTCGCCGTGACGGACGGGTGGAGCCCGATGGCCTCGGTGACCGACCGCGCCTCGACCAGGTCGCCCTGGGGCGTGGAGGTCGCGTGGGCGTGGACGTGCTCGATGTCCCGGGGGGAGAGCCCCGCCGAGGCCAGTGCCAGGCGCATCGCCCGGACCTGGCCCTCGGGGTGCGCGGCGGTGATGTGGAACGCGTCCGAGGTGACCCCGGCCCCGGCGAGCCGAGCGTGGGCGCTGGCCGCGCGGGCGGCGGCGAACTCCGCTCGCTCCAGGACGACCACGGCGGCGCCCTCGCCGATGACGAAGCCGTCGCGGCCGGCGTCGAAGGGACGGGACGCCAGGGCGGGCGCGTCATTGCGGGTCGAATGGGCCTTGGCCTGCGCGAAACCGGCGATGGGCAGCGGGGCGATACAGGCCTCCGTGCCTCCCGCGACCACCACGTCGGCCCGGCCGAGCCGGATCAGGTCCAGGCCCATGGCGATGGCCTCGGCGCCGGACGCGCAGGCGCTGACCGGGGTGTGGGCCCCGCCCCGGGCGCCCAGCTCGATGCTGACCCAGGCGGCGGGCCCGTTGGCCATCAGCATGGGGACGGTGTGGGGGGAGACCCGCCGCACCCCGGACGCCTCCAGGACGTCGTCCTGCCCGAGCAGCGTCAGCGCGCCGCCCGTGCCCGTACCGATCACCACGGCCAGCCGCTCCGGCTCGACCTCGGGCCGGCCCGCGTCGGCCCACGCCTCCCGGGCGGCGACGAGCGCGATCTGCTCACAGCGGTCCATCCGGCGGGCCAGCACCCGGTCCAGGACCTCGGCCGGCTCGGACTTGAGCCGCCCGGCGATCCGCACGGGCAGCTCCGCCGCCCACTCCTCCTCGATCGGGCCGATCCCCGACTCCCCGGCCAGCATCGCGGCCCAGGTCGAGGCCACGTCCCCGCCGAGCGGCGTCGTGGCACCCAGACCCGTGACCACCACATCCTTGACATCGCTGCTCATGGACAACCCCCTTTGTGGTAGGGATATAACTCCCCGCCCGGGAAGCGGGCAGGGAGTGATCAACTCACTGGCCACTCTTCCAGGGGTTTTCCGGCAGAACGGATGCCGTGATCCACGGAGTCGGGTTCCGGGGATTTGTAGGGTCCGGTGATTTACTCCACGGGCTTGAGGTTGGCCCCGCCCGAGCGGCGGGCCTGCAGCTCGGGGGCGAGGGCGGCCCAGATCTGCTTGTCGTGGCGGACGCCGTCGAAGGGCCAGTACTCGCGCCGCACACCTTCGAGCGCCATGCCGAGCCGCACGGCGACGGCGGAGCTGCGCTCGTTGTCGGCCCGGCAGTGCCATTCGGCGCGGTGCATCCCCCGCTCGGTGAAGGCCCAGTCCAGCAGGGCGCGGCACGCCTTCGTGACCAGGCCCAGTCCCTCGGCGGCCGGCTCCAGCCAGCAGCCGATCTCGCAGGAGCCGAAGGTGATGTCGAAGTCCACGAACATCACGCCGCCCACGAGCGTGCCGTCGAGCCAGATGCCGTACAGGCGGGCGCCGTCCGCGGCCTGGCGCTCGGCGTAGCGGCGCAGAGTGCCCCGCGCCCCGTCGAGGTCGTCGGTGACGAAGGCCGGCCCGACCCACGGCCGGATGTGCTCGCGGGCCCGGTCCATATGGGCCGCGAACTCCTCGGCGTGCCATATCTCCAGCGGGCGGAGGTGGGCGTCGTCCCGCAGTGGAAGGGAGAACATGGTGACCCCATTCACATAACAAGTGTTACGGATATGTACGGTGGCAGCATGCCACGTACCAAGGGAGATCACGAAGCCCGGCGGCGCGAAGTCTCGGAGGCGGTCTGGCGGGTGCTGGCCGCGCACGGCTTCGGCGGGCTGACCCTGCGTGCCGTCGCCACCGAGCTCGGCGCGACCACCGGTCTGCTCACCCACTACTTCCCCGCCAAGCGCGACCTGGTCGCGTACGCCCTCGACCTGCTCGCCGAGCGCACCGCCTCCCGCCCCCGGCGCGCGGCCGGGGAGGGGCTGTCCGCGGTGCGGGCCGCCCTGCTGGACATCCTTCCGCTGACCGCCGAGGCCACCGCGAGCAACCGGATCTGGGTCTCCTCCTGGGACACCGCGCTCGCCGACCCCGCGCTGAGCGACGACTACGGCCGGAAGTACGCCGAGGGCCGCGGCAGGCTGCGCGACCTGGTCGCCGCGGCCCAACGGCTGGGCGAACTGCCCCCGGGCGACCCGGAGCGCATCGCGGCCGGCGCCCAGTCCTTCGTGCTCGGCCTGGTGGTGCAGGCGCTGTTCAGCCCCACGACGTTCCCGCCCGAGCGCCAGGCGGAACTCCTCGACGACTACCTGGCGGCGCTGAGCTGATTCCACCGCAGCGGGGTGATCTCCATGCCCCGGCGGGGCACGACGAGGGCATTGCATAAAACTGCCGCTATTCGTATAGTCATGCCATCACCAAGGAGGCGTCGATGGCGGCGATACACGCGGCAGTGGCCGGAGCGAGCGGATACGCGGGCGGGGAAGTGCTGCGCCTGCTGCTGGGGCACCCCGAGGTCCGTATCGGCGCGCTGACCGGGAACTCCAACGCCGGCGCCCGGCTCGGCGGCCTCCAGCCGCATCTGCCGCAGCTCGCGGACCGGGTGCTGCTGCCGACGGGGACCGAGGCCCTCGCCGGGCACGACGTCGTCTTCCTGGCCCTGCCGCACGGGCAGTCCGCCGCCGTCGCCGACGGGCTCGGCGAGGACGTCCTGGTCGTCGACTGCGGGGCCGACTTCCGGCTGAAGGACGCGGCCGCGTGGGAGCGCTTCTACGGCTCCCCGCACGCGGGCACCTGGCCGTACGGGCTGCCGGAGCTGCCCGGCGCGCGGGACGCGCTGCGTGGTGCCCGGCGGATCGCCGTTCCGGGCTGCTACCCGACCGCCGTTTCCCTCGCGCTCTTCCCCGCGTACGCCGCCGGGCTGGCCGGTCCCGAGGCCGTGATCGTCGCCGCGTCCGGCACCTCCGGCGCCGGCAAGGCCGCCAAACCGCACCTGCTGGGCAGCGAGGTCATGGGCGCCATGAGCCCGTACGGCGTCGGCGGCGGCCACCGGCACACCCCGGAGATCGTCCAGAACCTCTCCGCCGCCGCGGGCGAGCCCGTCACCGTGTCCTTCACCCCGACCCTCGCCCCCATGCCCCGCGGCATCCTCGCCACGTGCAGCGCCAAGGCCCGGCCCGGCGTCACGGCGGACACCGTGCGCGCCGCGTACGAGAAGGCCTTCGCCGGCGAGCCGTTCGTCCGGCTCCTGCCGGAGGGGCAGTGGCCCTCGACCGCGTCCGTCCTCGGCTCCAACACGGCCCTCGTCCAGGTCGCCCTCGACGAGGCGGCGGGCCGCATCGTCGCCATCAGCGCCATCGACAACCTCGCCAAGGGCACGGCCGGCGGTGCCGTGCAGAGCATGAACATCGCCCTCGGGCTGCCCGAGGAGCTGGGACTGCCCGCCACCGGGGTGGCGCCATGACCATCCGGCGCGCGGTCGCCACCGCGCTCGCCCGGCTCACGCCGTGCGCCTCGGGCGCCCCGGGCACCCCCCGCACCCCGCGCACCCTGTGCGACAGATCCCCGTCCGGCCGTCGGGCCGGAAACCAGGACCCGAAGAAGAAGACGACGGCAGTCGGCAAGGAGAAGCAGTGAGCGTCACAGCGGCGAAGGGCTTCACGGCGGCGGGCATCGCCGCCGGGATCAAGGAGAGCGGACAGCCCGACCTGGCCCTCGTGGTCAACCAGGGCCCCCGCCTGGCCGCAGCGGGCGTCTTCACCGCCAACCGCGTCAAGGCCGCCCCCGTCCTCTGGTCCCAGCAGGTCCTGAGGGGCGGTCAGGTCTCCGCCGTCGTCCTCAACTCCGGGGGCGCCAACGCCTGCACCGGGCCGGAGGGCTTCCAGGACACCCATGCCACCGCCGAGAAGGCGGCCGAGGCGCTGGGGCACAGCGCCGCCGAGATCGCCATCGCCTCCACCGGCCTGATCGGCGTCCGGCTCCCCATGGACAAGCTGCTGCCCGGCATCGAGAAGGCCGCCGCCGAACTCTCCGCGCACGGCGGCGAGAAGGCCGCCATCGCCATCAAGACCACGGACACCGTGCACAAGACGGCCGTGGTCCAGGGCGACGGCTGGACCGTCGGCGGCATGGCCAAGGGCGCGGGCATGCTCGCCCCCGGCCTCGCCACCATGCTCGTCGTCCTCACCACCGACGCCGACGTCGACGCCGCCGGCCTCGATGCCGCGCTGCGCGCCGCCACCCGGACCACCTTCGACCGGGTCGACTCCGACGGCTGCATGTCCACCAACGACACCGTGCTGCTGCTCGCCTCGGGCGCCGCCGGCGTCACCCCCGGCCAGGACGCCTTCACCGAGGCCGTACGGGCCGTCTGCGACGACCTCGCCCGCCAGCTCATCGGCGACGCCGAGGGCGCCAGCAAGGACATCCGCATCGAGGTGAT
Source organism: Streptomyces sp. NPDC001678 (assembly GCF_042892945.1). Taxonomy (NCBI): domain Bacteria; kingdom Bacillati; phylum Actinomycetota; class Actinomycetes; order Kitasatosporales; family Streptomycetaceae; genus Streptomyces; species Streptomyces sp. NPDC001678. Next base: position 259,112 of record NZ_JBIAUP010000005.1, read on the forward strand.
CAACGCCGCCACCGAGGACGACGCCGTCGAGGTCGGCCGCTCCATCGCCCGCAACAACCTCCTCAAGTGCGCCCTCCACGGCGAGGACCCCAACTGGGGCCGCGTCCTCTCCGCCATCGGTACCACCTCCGCCGCCTTCGACCCCGACCTGCTCAACGTGGCCATCAACGACGTCTGGGTGTGCCGCAACGGCTCGGTCGGCGACGACCGCGATCTCGTCGACATGCGGTACCGGGAGGTCCGCATCACCGCCGACCTGTCCGCGGGCTCCGAGGCCGCGATCATCTGGGCCAACGACCTCACCGCCGACTACGTCCACGAGAACAGCGCGTACTCCTCATGACCACCACGGACAGCGGCGACACGACCGCGACGACGACCACCGCGACCACCGCGACCGCACCCACCGACCGCATCGCGGGCACTGCGGGCGCGGGCGGCACCCGCCGGCACACCGCCCTGCCCAAGGCCCGCACCCTCGTCGAGGCCCTGCCCTGGCTGACCCGCCATCACGGCAAGACCGTCGTCGTGAAGTTCGGTGGCAACGCCATGGTCGACGAGGAGCTCAAGGCCGCCTTCGCCCAGGACGTCGTCTTCCTGCGGCACGCCGGCCTCAAGCCCGTCGTCGTCCACGGCGGCGGACCGCAGATCAGCGCCCAGCTCGACCGGATGGGCATCGCCTCGGAGTTCAAGGCCGGGCTGCGGGTCACCACGCCCGAGGCCATGGACGTCGTCCGGATGGTCCTCGCCGGGCAGGTGCAGCGCGAGCTCGTCGGCCTGCTCAACCAGCACGGCCCGCTGGCCGTCGGCCTCACCGGCGAGGACGCCCACCTGATGACCGCCACCAAGCACTACGCCGAGATCGACGGCGAGCGCGTGGACCTCGGGCGGGTCGGCGAGATCACCGCGATCGACCCGGGCGCCGTCCAGGCCCTGCTCGACGACGGCCGCGTCCCCGTCGTCTCCTCCATCGCCCGCAGCGCCGACGACGGCGACGTCAACGGGATCTACAACGTCAACGCCGACACCGCCGCCGCCGCGCTCGCCGTGGCGCTCGGCGCCGAGACGCTGATGGTCCTCACCGACGTCGAGGGCCTCTACGAGGACTGGCCGCACAGCGACGAGGTCATCAGCCGGCTCACCGCGAGCGAACTGGAGCGGCTGCTGCCCGAGCTGGCCAGCGGCATGGTGCCCAAGATGGAAGGCTGCCTCTACGCCGTGCGCAACGGCGTCACCACGGCGCGGGTGATAGACGGCCGCGTCCAGCACTCGATCCTGCTGGAGATCTTCACGGACGAGGGCATCGGCACCATGGTCGTGCCGGACCCGGAGGGGCAGTCATGACGACCAACGCGGAGCTCACCAGGCGCTGGCAGGGCGCCCTGATGGACAACTACGGCACGCCCGCGATCCCGCTGGTGCGCGGCGAGGGCCCGTTCGTCTGGGACGCCGACGGCAAGCGCTACCTGGACTTCGTCGGCGGCATCGCCGTCAACGCCCTCGGCCACGCCCACCCGGCCGTCGTCCGGGCCGTGTCGGACCAGATCGCCACCCTCGGTCACGTCTCCAACCTCTTCACCGCCGAGCCGACCGTCCAGCTCGCCGAGCGGCTGCTGGCGCTGGCCGGCCGCCCCGGGCGGGTCTACTTCGCCAACTCCGGCGCGGAGGCCGTCGAGGCCGCGTTCAAGATCGGGCGGCGGACGGGCCGGCCGCACATGGTGGCCGCCCGGGGTGGCTTCCACGGCCGCACCATGGGCGCCCTCGCCCTCACCGGCCAGCCCGCCAAACAGGACCCCTTCCTTCCGCTGCCGGGCGACGTCACCCACGTGCCGTACGGGGACACGGAGGCGCTTCGCGCGGCCGTCACCACCGAGACCGCGATGGTCGTCCTGGAGCCCGTCCAGGGCGAGAACGGCGTCGTCGTGCCCCCGGCGGGCTATCTGGCCGCCGCCCGGGAGATCACCCGCGCGGCCGGGGCCCTGCTGGTGCTGGACGAGATCCAGACAGGTATCGGCCGCACCGGACACTGGTTCGAGCACCTGGCGCAGGGCGTCGAACCGGACGTCGTCACCCTCGCCAAGGGCCTCGGCGGCGGGCTGCCCATCGGCGCGACCCTGGCCTTCGGGCCCGCCGCCGAGCTGCTGACACCTGGTCAGCACGGCTCCACCTTCGGCGGCAACCCCGTCGCCTGCGCCGCCGCGCTCGCCGTCCTGGAGACCCTGGAGAGCGACGGGATCCTCGGCCGGGTCAAGCGCGTCGGGGGTCTGCTGAGTGACGGGATCGCCGCGCTCGGCCACCCCCTCGTCGACCACGTCCGTGGTACCGGCCTGCTGCTGGGTATTGTCCTTGGCGAGCCCCTCGCACCGAAGGTGCAGCAGGCGGCCCAGGAAGCCGGCCTGCTGGTGAACGCGGTCGCGCCCGATGTGGTGCGGCTGGCCCCTCCGCTGATCATCACCGAGGATGAGGCGGAGACGTTCCTCCGGACGCTGCCCGGCGTCCTGGACGCCGTCGCCGACGGGGCCCACGGGGAACGACGATCCGGAGACTGACGAAGAAGATGACCGAGGCGCAGGAGACCGAGCCGGTTCACGGCGGACAGGCCGTGCCGCAGACCCGCACCGCACGCCACCGCCGAATCGTGGACATCCTCAGCCGGCAGGCCGTCCGCTCCCAGAGCCAGCTCGCCAAGCTGCTCGCCGACGACGGACTCTCCGTCACCCAGGCGACGCTCTCCCGCGACCTCGACGAGCTCGGCGCCGTCAAGATCCGCAACACCGGCGGCGAGCTGATCTACGCGGTGCCGGGCGAGGGCGGCGACCGCACCCCGCGCGCCCCCCTCGGGGAGTCCGCGTCGGAGGCCCGGATGGGCCGGCTCGCCGGCGAGCTGCTGATCTCGGCCGAGGCCTCGGCCAACCTGGTCGTGCTGCGGACGCCGCCGGGCGCCGCCCAGTTCTTCGCCTCGGCGATCGACCAGGGGGGCGTCCACGAGATCATCGGCACCATCGCCGGTGACGACACGGTGCTGCTGATCAGCCGTGACCCCAGCGGCGGCCAGGCGCTGGCGGACCATCTGCTGAGGCTGGCGCAGAAGGAACGCTGAGAGCCCCGTCAGGGGCGCGGGGAACTGCGCGACAAGCCCCCACGGCCCGCAGCGTGGTACCACGCTCAACTCCCCCCGTCGAGGGGAACGTTCGAACTCCGGCGAAAGCGCACGCCGAGGGAGCCGGTGACGGCATCCTGCGCCGGAGGAACGTCCTCTCGACGAAGGGAGCGCGCCGAGTGACCGGCGACGACCTCACGCTGTGCATCATCGGTGCCGGACCGCGCGGCCTGTCGGTGCTGGAGCGGCTGTGCGCCAACGCCCGGGCTGCCGCGGCCGCCGGCCCGCCCCGGGCCATGGACGTCCACCTCGTCGACCCCGGACGCCCCGGCTCAGGCGGCGTCTGGCGCACCGGCCAGTCGCGCCATCTGCTGATGAACACCGTGGCATCGCAGATCACCATGTTCACCGACGCCGGAGTGCGGATAGCGGGGCCGCTCGAACCCGGCCCCAGCCTCTACGCGTGGGCCCGCTCCCGCCCCCACGCCGACGCGGCGGTCCGCGCCGAGGCCCGCCGGCTGGGCCCGGACTCGTACCCCACCCGGGCCTTCTACGGGCACTACCTGGAGTGGGTCTTCCGGCGGGTGGTGCGCCGCGCCCCCACGGGTGTCTCCGTCCACGTCCACCGCGCCCGCGCCGTCGCGCTGGACGACACGCCGGACGACGCGGTCGGCCCCGCCCGGCAGACCGTCCGCCTGGACGACGGCACCCTCCTCGGCGGTCTCGACGCCGTCGTCCTCTGCCAGGGCCATCTGCCCACGCGCCCGACGGACGCCGAGGCGGCCCTGACCTCCTTCGCGGACGCCCACGGCCTGCTCCACATCCCGCCCGCCAACCCAGCCGACGTCGACCTCTCCGCCGTCCGGCCGGGGGAGCCCGTGCTGTTACGGGGCCTCGGCCTGACCTTCTTCGACCACATGGCCCTGCTCACCGAGGGCCGGGGCGGCACCTTCGTCAGAACCGGCGGCTCCCTCGTCTACCGCCCCTCGGGCCGCGAACCCCTCCTCCACGCGGGCTCCCGGCGCGGCGTCCCGTACCACGCGCGGGGCGAGAACGAGAAGGGCGCGCACGGCCGCCACCGCCCCCGCCTGCTCACCCCGCTCACCCTCGCCCGGCTGCGCGCCCGCGCCGACGCCGGCCGGCGCCTCGACTTCCGGGCCGACCTGTGGCCGCTGATCGCCAAGGAGGCCGAGTGCGTCTACTACGAGGCCCTGCTGCGCCGCCGGGGGAGCGGAGAGCGCGAGCTCGCCGAGTTCGTGGACCGCTATCTCGCCGCCCCGCGCGGGGCGGCGGAGCGGGACGTCCTCGCCCGGTACGGCATCGGGCGCGCCGACCGCTGGGACTGGGACCGCGTCGCCCGGCCCTGCGCGGGCCTGCGCTTCGGGGGCCCGGCGGAGTTACGGGACTGGCTGCTCGGCCATCTCGCCCGTGACGTGGCCGAGGCCCGCGCGGGCAATGTCAGCGGCCCCCTCAAGGCGGCCCTCGACGTCCTGCGCGACCTGCGCAACGAGATCCGGCAACTGGTCGACCACGGCGGGCTGCTCGGCGACTCGCACCGTGACGACCTCGACGGCTGGTACACCCCGCTCAACGCCTTCCTCTCCATCGGCCCGCCCGCCCACCGGATCGAGCGGATGGCGGCACTGATCGAGGCGGGGATCCTGAGCGTCGTCGGGCCGGGCGCGCGGGTGCGCACGGAGGCCGGGGCCTTCGTCCTGGAGTCGGACGTGCCGGGCGCGGGGGCGCGCGGCCGGGTCCTGATCGAGGCCCGGCTGCCCGAGCCGGATCTGGCCCGCACGGCCGACCCCCTGCTGCGGCACCTGCTCGCCACGGGCCAGTGCCGCGCCCACCGCATCCCGTGCGGCGACGGCACCGACTACGTCACGGGCGGGCTCGCCGTCACCGGCCGCCCGTGCCACCTGCTCGACGCCACGGGCCGCCCCCACCCGCGCCGCTTCGCCCTCGGGGTGCCCACGGAGTCCGTCCACTGGGTCACGGCGGCGGGCATCCGCCCGGGCGTGGACTCGGTGACGCTGGGGGACGCGGATGCGGTGGCCGGGGCCCTGCTGCAGCTGCATACGAAAGAAGCCTCTGATCTGCGGTTTCCCGCTGATCAGAGGCTTCTTCACACCGTCGGGACGGCGGGATTTGAACCCACGACCCCTTGACCCCCAGTCAAGTGCGCTACCAAGCTGCGCCACGTCCCGGTGCGACGTTCCCTCCGGGGTTTTCTTCCCGGTGGGGCGTGCAGAAAGAAAATATCCTGTTCCGGGCTGTGATCCAAATCCGGGGGGTCAGCGCCTGCGGTCGAAGGTGTTCGTGGGGATGTCGACCTCGCTGCCGTCGGCCAGCTCGAGGTGGATGGTGTCGCCGTACTTGTGCAGAGCGCGCCTGGCGTACCTGCCGTCGACGGGGTGGGTGAGCAGATCGCACTCGCCACGGAACGGGTCGATGATGAGGTAGATGGGGACGCCGAAACGGGCGTACTGCTCCGTCTTGATCACGTAGTCGTTCTTGTCGTACTTCGAGGACACGACTTCGATGGCGGCCAGCAGGTCCTCGTAGGAGTAGGTCTCCTGCGCGCCTTCTTCGACGATGGCCACGTCGGGGCAGCGTTCGGGCTCGCCCGGAAAGGTGAACGTCACGTCGTTGTACGCACGCCCCCTGCCGAGGACTCCCCTCGCCGCAGCGATGACGTCGGCGATGGTCTCGCTCTGGACGCTGCTCTGCGGCGTCATGATGATCCGATCCCCCACCGCTTCGATCTTGAAGCCCTCTATCACCGACGCCGCGCGGTCGATCGCGTTGTGCAGCCGATCGGTCTGCACGGTCATGGACAACCTCCCTGGCTGGGCCCCTCGATAGTCGCATCGTAGACCGGCTCGCCGACATCCACTCGTGACCGATTCACCCTCCCGAGCTATTGACGAAACATGCGCCGCACTGCATAGTTATACCCACCAGCGCATGAATGCGCAGCGCACAGCGCACCGCACCGTAAGGAGAACCCCCGTGACCGAGCGCGTCGTACTCGCCTATTCCGGCGGCCTTGACACCTCCGTCGCCATCGGCTGGATCGCCGAGGAGACGGGCGCCGAGGTCATCGCCGTCGCCGTGGATGTCGGTCAGGGCGGCGAGGACCTGGACGTCATCCGCAAGCGCGCGCTCGCCTGCGGTGCGGTCGAGGCCGAGGTCGCGGACGCCAAGGACGAGTTCGCCGAGGAGTACTGCCTCCCCGCGATCAAGGCCAACGCCCTCTACATGGACCGGTACCCGCTGGTCTCCGCCCTCTCCCGGCCCACGATCGTCAAGCACCTCGTCGCCGCCGCGAAGAAGCACGGCGCGACCACCGTCGCCCACGGCTGCACCGGCAAGGGCAACGACCAGGTGCGGTTCGAGGCCGGCATCTCCTCCCTCGCCCCCGAGCTGAAGTGCATCGCCCCCGTCCGGGACTACGCGATGACCCGGGACAAGGCCATCGCCTTCTGCGAGGCCAAGGGCCTGCCGATCGCGACGACCAAGAAGTCGCCGTACTCCATCGACCAGAACGTCTTCGGCCGCGCCGTCGAGACCGGCTTCCTCGAGGACATCTGGAACGCCCCGATCGAGGACGTCTACGACTACACGGCCAACCCGGCCACCCCCCGCGAGGCCGACGAGGTGGTCATCACCTTCGACAAGGGCGTCCCCGTGGCCATCGACGGCAAGCCCGTCAGCGTGCTCCAGGCCATCCAGCAGATGAACGAGCGGGCCGGCGCCCAGGGCGTCGGGCGGCTGGACATGGTCGAGGACCGGCTGGTCGGCATCAAGTCCCGGGAGATCTACGAGGCGCCCGGCGCGATCGCGCTGATCACCGCGCACCAGGAGCTGGAGGCCGTGACCGTCGAGCGCGAGCTCGCCCGGTACAAGCGGCAGGTCGAGCAGCGGTGGGCCGAGCTGGTCTACGACGGCCTGTGGTTCTCCCCGCTCAAGCGGGCGCTTGACGGCTTCGTCGCCGAGGCCAACGAGCACGTCTCCGGTGACATCCGGATGACCCTCCACGGCGGCCGGGCCGTCGTCACGGGCCGGCGGTCCGAGAAGTCGCTGTACGACTTCAACCTCGCCACCTACGACACGGGCGACACCTTCGACCAGTCGATGTCGAAGGGCTTCATCGAGATCTTCGGTCTGTCCTCGAAGATCGCGGCCAAGCGGGACCTGGCCGCCCACTAGTCCGCCCGCCACCCCCCAACCCGTCGCCTCCCCGGCCCTGAAGGACCGGGGAGGCGACGGCACCGCACGCACCCCATCGCGCAGAGGAGCAATCGACGATGACCACCGGATCGCAGCCCCCCGCCGACGGCGGTGACGTGCGGCTGTGGGGTGGCCGGTTCGCGGACGGGCCGGCCGAGGCCCTGGCGAAGCTGTCCGCCTCCGTCCACTTCGACTGGCGGCTCGCGCCCTACGACATCGCCGGCTCCCGCGCCCACGCCCGGGTGCTGCGCAAGGCCGGGCTGCTGACGGACGACGAGCTCACCCGCATGATCGAGGGCCTCGGGCTGCTGGAGGCCGACGTCGCCGCCGGCACCTTCACCGGCACCGTCGCCGACGAGGACGTCCACACCGCCCTGGAGCGCGGCCTGCTGGAGCGGCTCGGCCCGGAGCTCGGTGGCAAGCTGCGTGCCGGCCGGTCGCGCAACGACCAGGTCGCCACGCTCTTCCGGATGTATCTCCGCGACCACGCGCGGATCATCGGCGGGCTGATCGCCGATCTCCAGGAGGCGCTGGTCGGGCTGGCGGAGGCCCACCCCGACGTCGCCATGCCGGGCCGCACCCACCTCCAGCACGCCCAGCCGGTGCTCTTCGCCCACCATGTGCTCGCCCACGTCCAGGCGCTGTCCCGGGACGCGGAGCGGCTGCGGCAGTGGGACGAGCGCACGGCGGTCTCGCCGTACGGCTCGGGCGCGCTCGCCGGGTCCTCCCTCGGGCTGGACCCGGAGGCGGTCGCCGCCGACCTCGGCTTCGAGCGGGGCTCGTCCGGGAACTCCATCGACGGCACGGCCTCCCGGGACTTCGTCGCCGAGTTCGCCTTCATCACGGCGATGATCGGCGTCGACCTGTCGCGGATCGCCGAGGAGATCATCATCTGGAACACGAAGGAGTTCTCCTTCGTCACCCTCCACGACGCCTTCTCCACCGGCTCCTCGATCATGCCGCAGAAGAAGAACCCCGACATCGCCGAGCTCGCGCGCGGCAAGTCCGGGCGGCTGATCGGCAACCTCACCGGGCTGCTGGCCACCCTCAAGGCCCTGCCGCTCGCCTACAACCGCGACCTCCAGGAGGACAAGGAGCCGGTCTTCGACTCCTGCGACCAGCTGGAGGTCCTGCTCCCGGCCTTCACCGGGATGATGGCGACCCTCACCGTCCACCGCGAGCGGATGGAGGAGCTGGCGCCGGCAGGGTTCTCGCTGGCCACCGACATCGCCGAGTGGCTGGTCCGGCAGGGCGTGCCGTTCCGGGTGGCGCACGAGGTCGCGGGGGAGTGTGTCAAGGAGTGCGAGGCGCGCGGCATCGAGCTGGACGGGCTGAGCGACGAGGACTTCGCCGCGATCTCCCCGCATCTGACCCCCGAGGTCCGCACGGTCCTCAGCGTCCCCGGCGCGCTCGCCTCGCGCAGCGGGCGGGGCGGTACGGCCCCCTCGGCCGTGGCGGTCCAGCTCCAGGAGGTCAAGGCCGATCTGGCGGTTCAGCGCGCCTGGGCGGATGCGCGACACGCATGATCGTTTTGAGACGACCATAATTCGTGTGAGACATTCACGTCTCATCCGGGTTATGGTCGTCTCATGAGCCTTGACCGCCGCGAGCATGTACTGAGAGCAGCCGCAGCCCTGCTCCCCCGCAAGGGGACCGCCTCCATGGACGAGATCGCCAAGGCCGCAGGCATCAGCCGCGCCACCCTCCACCGTCACTTCGCCGGTCGCGACGCGCTCGTGCGGGCTCTGGAGAAGCACGGCATCGAGCAGTTCGAGCGGGCCCTGGACGAGGCCCGGCTGGACGAGGGAGACGCGGCGCAGGCCGTGCGCCGCCTGATCGGGAAGGCCGAGCAGGCCGCCGGTCTGATGTCCTTCCTCTACACCGAGAACCAGCTCTTCGAGGGCGAGATCGACGAGGGCTGGAACCGCCTCGACGCCCGTGTCCACGCGCTCTTCCTGCGCGGCCAGGAGGAGGGCGCCTTCCGGGTCGACCTCTCACCCGCCTGGCTCACCGACGCGCTGTACGGGCTGATCGCCTCCGGGGCGTGGGCCGTGCAGGATGGGCGGGTGGCCGCCAAGGACCTCACCCGCATGGTCTCCGAGCTCCTGCTCGGCGGGGCGCAGCGCAGGGCCGAGCGGTGAGCGCCCGGACCGCCGGCCCGGCGCCCGGCGCGCCCGCGCCGGTGGAGACGCCGCGCCCGGGGCGCTGGCTGGCGCTGGCCGTGCTCGCCCTCGCCGTCCTGCTCGTCGCCGTCGACGCGACCGTTCTGGGGCTCGCCACGCCGTTCCTCAGCGAGGACCTGCGCCCGTCGGGCACCCAGCTGCTGTGGATCGGTGACGTCTACTCCTTCGTCATCGCCGGACTCCTCGTCTCCATGGGCAGCCTGGGCGACCGGGTGGGCCGCAAGAAGCTGCTGCTGACGGGCGCCGTGGCGTTCGGCGCGGTGTCGGTGCTCAACGCCTACGCGTCCAGCCCGGAGATGATGATCGCGGCGCGGGCGCTGCTGGGCGTGGCGGGCGCGACGCTGATGCCCTCGACGCTCGCGCTGATCCGCAATATCTTCCACGACCCCAAGGAGCGCAGCCTGGCCATCGGTATCTGGGGTGCCATGGCCTCCGCCGGTGCGGCCGTGGGCCCGGTGGTGGGCGGCTTCCTGCTGGAGAACTTCTGGTGGGGCTCGGTCTTCCTGATCAACCTGCCGGTGATGGCCGTGCTCGTCCTCGTCGGGGCGAAGCTGCTGCCGGAGTCCAAGGACCCCGCCCCGGGGCCGTGGGACCTGCCGAGCGTGCTGCTGTCGATGGCCGGCATCATCGGCCTGGTCTACGCGATCAAGGAGGGTGCCACCAACGGCTTCGGCTGGCCGATCGCCCTTTCGGCCGTCGTCGGCGCGGGGGCGCTGGTGTGGTTCGTACGGCGGCAGCTCACGCTGTCCTCGCCGCTGCTGAACATGCGGCTCTTCCACCACCGGGGCTTCTCGGCGGCGGTCCTGGCGGACCTGCTGACGGTGCTGGGGCTGTCCGGGATGGTCTTCTTCCTCTCCCAGTTCCTCCAGCTGGTGCAGGACCGCAGCCCGCTGGAGGCGGGACTGGCCGAGCTGCCCGCCGCCATCGGCGCGGTGACGGCCGGTCTGCTGGCCGGGCAGGCCGCCCGGCGCTATTCGGTGCGCTCGGTGGTGGCCGGCGGGCTCGGGGCGATAGGGCTCGCGCTGGCGGCGCTGGTCGCGCTGGGCGCGGACACCGCCTACCCGGTGCTGGGCGCGGCGCTGCTCGTCGTCGGCATCGGGGCGGGCTTCTCCTTCACCGTCACCGCCGACGTGATCCTCTCCAGCGTGCCCAAGGAGCAGGCGGGCGCGGCCTCGGCGGTCTCGGAGACGGCCTACGAGCTGGGTGCCGCGCTGGGCATCGCGCTGCTCGGCACGATCGTCACCGGGGTCTACCGCGGGTTCACCGTGCCGGCCGGGGTCCCGGCGGGTGCGGCGGGCGACGCGCGGGAGTCCCTGGGCGGCGCGGTCGAGTCGGCCGCCACCCTGCCCGCGGACACGGGCGCGGCGCTGCTCGGCTCGGCGCAGGACGCGTTCGTCGAGGGGTTGCGGATCGCCTCCGGTGTGGGTGCGCTGGTGCTGCTGGTGACGGCGGTCGCGGCCTGGTTCCTGCTGCGCGGACAGCGGCTGGAGGAAGGGTACGGCGGCTGAGCAGGCATGGGCTCGGATGAGCAAACACCACATGGGCCGGGGTGGCAAGCCCCGGCCCATGTGACGTTTACCGGCGAGTAACTCTCTTGACGCACTCCTGACACACCCGAGAACATCACGTCCACCGGTCGACATTGTCGAACGAGGTTCGGACGAAGGCGTCCGCAGCAGCGACGCCATGTTCAAAGGAATCCCCCACATGCGTCTGCGTACCACCGCACGGTTCCTGGTCGCCGCCGCGGCCACCGCGGCCCTGAGCCTCATGGGGCTCACCGCCTCCCCGGCCTCCGCCTCGGTCCTGGACGTCCCGCCCAAGGGCGCCAACGACTGGTCCTGCAAGCCGGACTCGGCGCATCCGCAGCCCGTCGTGCTGGTCAACGGCACGTTCAAGCTGATGGCGGAGAACTGGGCCAAGCTCTCCCCGAAGCTCAAGGAGGCGGGCTACTGCGTCTTCGCCTTCAACTACGGGCACATGGAGACCGACCCCATCCCGCAGGCCGCCGCCGAGCTGCGCGACTTCGTCGAGGCCGTGCGGGGCGCCACGGGCGCCGCCAAGGTCGACATCGTCGGGCACAGCCAGGGCGGCATGATGCCGCGCTACTACGTGAAGTTCCTCGGCGGCGCGGACAAGGTCGACGACCTCGTGGGCATCGTCCCGTCCAACCACGGCACGCTGAACCCGCTGGCCATCCCGTTCGGCTACACCTTCTGCCCGTCCTGCCTGGACCAGCGCGTCGGCTCGGACCTGCTCAAGAAGCTCAACGAGGGCGACGAGACCCCCGCCGGGCCCGACTACACCGTCATCACCACCCGGCACGACGAGGTGGTCGTCCCCTACACCAGCGCCCTGCTGACCGGCCCGGCCGAGCACCTCAGCAATGTCGTGCTCCAGGACAAGTGTCCGCTCGACCCGTTCATGCACGACCAGGCCACCAAGGACCCGGTCGTCGCCCAGTGGGTGCTGAACGCCCTCGGGCGCAAGGGCCCGGCCGACCCGGCGTTCCAGCCGCGCTGCCTGGGCTAGCCGCGACGGTCCCCGCGCGGCGGCCGGCCGGGCGTCAGGCCGCCTTGGCCTTGGTGGCGTACATGTCCACGTACTCCTGGCCGGAGAGCCGCATGACCTCGCTCATCACCTCGTCGGTGACGGCGCGCAGCACATAGCGGTCGCGGTCCATCCCCTCGTAGCGGGAGAAGTCCAGCGGCTCGCCGAAGCGCACCGTCACCGGCGCGATGCGCGGCAGGCCCTTCCCGGAGGGCTGGACCTTCTCCGTGCCGATCATCGCGAACGGCACCACCGGGGCGCCCGTCATCAGCGTCAGCCGGGCGATGCCGGTGCGGCCGCGGTAGAGACGGCCGTCGGGGGAGCGGGTGCCCTCGGGGTAGATGCCGAAGATCTTGCCCTCGTCCAGCACCCGACGGCCCGTCATCAGCGCGGCCACCCCGCCGTTGCCGCCGTCGCGGTCGACCGGGATCATCCCGGAGGCGCCGAAGAACCACGCCATCAGCCGGCCCTTGAGCCCCTTGCCCGTGACGTACTCGTCCTTGCCGATGAAGAACACCTGGCGCTTGACGACCAGGGCGAGGAACAGCGAGTCCACGAACGTGGTGTGGTTCCCCGCGAGGATCACCGGCCCGCTCTCCGCGATGTGCCCGGCCCCCTCGATCTTCGGGCGGTACAGGACGCGCATGAGCAATCCGAGGAACGCCTTGAGCAGGATGCGGGACAACGGACCCTCCGGTCGTGATGTGCGGGACGGGCGCGCGGGGCGCGGTCGATGACGATACTCGCGGGTACGCCTCTTGTGCACGCGGGGTTGACCGAGTCGAAACAGAGTGTTGACGTGACTTTCCACTCCGTTCCGCATTCGTTCTTCAACCCGGAAGTCGGACGTGCATACGATCGGCCGACCGGGTAGCAGCCCACGGCACAGCCGTGGCACCACACGGCATCAGCACCACAGAAGGAGAGACATGCAGCAGGAGCAGCGGCCGGGCAGGCGCACGGTGCTGGGGGCCGCGGCGGCCCTCGGCGCGGGGGCGGTCGCCCTCGGCGGCGGAGCGGTTCCGGCGATGGCGGCCGGGCGGGAGACGGACCTCACGGCCGGGCGCGGCCACGGGGGTTCGCTCAAGGACCTGCCCGTGCCCACCGTCATCGGTCACCGCGGCGCCTGCGGCTACCGGCCCGAGCACACCTTCGGTTCCTACGAGTACGCCCTCGCAGGCGGCGCGGACGTCATCGAGCAGGACGTCGTGCCGACCAAGGACGGCCACCTCGTCTGCCGGCACGAGAACGACATCACCGCCACCACCGATGTCGCCGACCACCCGGAGTTCGCCTCCCGCAAGACCACCAAGACCGTGGACGGCGAGAAGCACACCGGCTGGTTCACCGAGGACTTCACCCTCGCGGAGCTGAAGACGCTGCGCGCCAAGGAGCGCATCCCGGGCAACCGCCAGCACAACACCCTCTACGACGGCCGCTGGGACGTGCCGACGTTCGAGGAGGTCCTCAAGTGGGCCGACGCGCAGGGCCGCAAGCGCGGCCGCCGGATCTGGCTGCACGTGGAGACCAAGCACCCCACGTACTTCCGCAAGATCGGCCTGGGCCTGGAGGAGCCCCTCGCCAAGCTGCTGCGCCGCTACGGCCGCTCGGGCCGCAATGGCTACACCTTCCTCCAGTCGTTCGAGCCCAGCAGCCTCCAGCGGCTCGGCCGGCTCGGCCTCGACTGCCCCAAGGTGCTGCTGCTGGACGACCTGCCCACCCGCCCCTGGGACTTCGTCGAGGCGAAGGACCCGCGCACCGTCGCCGACCTCATCACCCCCAAGGGCCTCAAGTGGGTCTCCGGCTTCGCGCAGGGCATCGGCCCCTGGGTGAACCTGATCATCCCCCGGGACAAGAACGACCGGCTCACCAAGCCCACCACGCTGGTGCGCGACGCCCACGGTGCCGGGCTGATCCTCCACCCGTACACCATGCGCAACGAGAACAGCTTCCTGCCCGCCGACTTCCGCCGGGGCACGGACCCCAACGCCTACGGCGACGCGTTCGGCGCGTTCAAGGCGTACTTCGCGACGGGCATCGACGGCATATTCTCCGACAACTGCGACACGGCGGCCATGGCGCGGGACGCGTTCCGCAAGGGGTGACGTCGGGGCCGTTCGGGCGACCCACCACACCCGGACGGGTGAATTCCGGGTACCCCGGAAACCGGTGGGTCGGAGACCGGCGTCCCCGCCCGCATGACCACTCAGAGTGATCTCCTGACCCGGCTCGCCCCCCTGCTCGAGGCGGAGTGCGCCGCCGAGGCGCACTCCGCGGGCCTGGACGCGGCCGACCTCGAACAGTCCGTCTGGGTGCGGCTGCTGAGCGAGCGCCGCGCCGGGGAACCCACCGCGCGCTTAGCGGCGGCCGTCCGGGCCGAGGTGGGGGCCGCCCTGCGCCGGGCCCGGCGGGAGGTGCTCTACGACCCCACCGCCGAGGCCGCCCCGGCACCCGGCGGGCGGGTGGACTCCGGGGTGGAACAGGCCGTGCTGGCCGCCGAGTCCCGCCGCGAGCTGTGGGCCGCGATCCGTCGGCTGCCCGGCCGCTGCCCTCGGCTGATTTCCGCGCTTCTCTCGGGCCACGACCCGACCTACCGTGAAATCGCAGGGAAGTTGGGAATGTCACAAGGATCTTTGGGGCCCGTACGTTCCCGTTGCCTGGGATGCCTGCGCAGAATGCTCATGGCAGAGATTGCAGCTCCTTGACCCGGGGGAAAGGAGCATCAAGCGACCCAGCAAGGGGAGGCGTGCGCACATGGGCATGAGCGTGACCATCTCGGCCGCGGCCGAGCACGATGCCGAGCAGATCCTCAAGCTCCAGTACCTCTGCTACCAGAGCGAGGCGGAGCTCCACGGCGACTACACCATCGAACCCCTGACGCAGACGCTCGACGACCTGCGCGCCGAACTGGGCCGCGGCTGTGTGCTCGTGGCCCGGCTCGGCGAGGAGGTCGTCGGCTCCGTCCGCGCAGCCGTCGACACCGAGGGGACGGCCGTCATCACCGGGCTGATCGTCCACCCCCGGCTGCGGCGGCACGGCCTGGGCGGGCGGCTGCTCGCCGCGATCGAGGAGCAACTGGCGGGGGAGTGGGGTGCCAAGCGGTTCCGGCTGGCCACCGGCCGGCGCGGCGAGGGGAGCCTGCGCCTCTACCGCAAGTGGGGCTACACCCGCACCGGCGCCGAGCCGGCCGGGCGGGACCTCACCGCCGCCACCCTGGAGAAGGAGGCCGGGCCCGCCGGGGCGCCCGCCTTGGTGACGAGCGCCTGACGCCGGGCCGTGCCGGGCCTCAGCGCGGGGCCCGGCGCAGCCAGACCATCGCGGTCACCGGCAGGACGACCGGGATGAAGAGATAACCCATGCCGTAGTCCGACCAGACCGTGGCGTCGGGGAAGGCGGACGGCTCCAGCAGCGTCCAGGTGCCCACGGTCACCACGCCCACCAGCTCGGCGGCGCAGCACACCAGCGCCGCCCTGCGGGCCCGCCCGCCACCGCGCACCAGCGAGTACGTGATGAAGGCGTACACCACGGCGGCGGCCGCCGACAGGACGTACGCGAGCGGCGCCCGCCCGAAGTCCATGATCATCTGGACGATCGAGCGGGAGGCCGCCGCGACGGTGAAGACGCCGTAGAGCCAGACCAGCAGCCGGCCCGGCCCCTGGCCGAGGTCGAAGCCGGACCGCTCGCCCGCGTCGGTGTGCTCGGACATGTCGGTCGTGTGCTCGGACATGTCAGCCTCCCCAGATGTCGTAGAGCCGCACTTCCAGCACGGCCAGGATCACGGCGCCCGCCGCCACGGTGGCCGAGCCCCAGCGGGTCCGCTCGGCCAGGGACATGAAGCCCGCCGCGGGAACGGCGGCCGCCGCGCCCAG
The DNA here is from genome assembly GCF_042892945.1 of Streptomyces sp. NPDC001678. NCBI lineage: Bacteria > Bacillati > Actinomycetota > Actinomycetes > Kitasatosporales > Streptomycetaceae > Streptomyces > Streptomyces sp. NPDC001678. The sequence continues at coordinate 275,047 of NZ_JBIAUP010000005.1, forward strand.
CAGATAGGCCACGAAGATCGCCGTGCCCTGCGCCGGCTTCTCGCCGCCGGACAGCCGCACCACACCGATGACGAGCTGCACCAGCGCCAGCAGTGAGACCACGGCCATGCCGATGAAGTGCCAGTCCTTGGTCGGCTCGTCCCGGGCGAAGGCGAAACCGCACCAGGCGGCCAGCGCGAGAGCGGCCAGACCGGCCGCGAGCGTCAGCGCGTCGAGCACCGGGACCCCCGGGCGACGTGGGTGTGCGAAGGGGACGAGACAGGCATGGGACGACTTTAAACGCCCCGTACGGGCCCCTCGCGCGCGCCCCCGCGGTCCAGGGAGCGAGAGATCGCGTCCGGTATTCGGACAGGCTTGGCCGATTCGCACGTGCTTCTGTTTTACTTGCCCGCATGACCACGACGAGCACCCGCATCTTTGCGACCGAGGCGATCACGACGCCCGGTGCTGCTCGTCGTATGTGTCGAATGTGTGACTGCTGAGGGCCCCTGTGCCTCGCGCCCCGAAGCGAGACCCCGTAGCGCACCCCGTCCGGCGAACCGCCGTAGGGAGCCGCGCCGCCCCCGCGTCACCCGATGCCCCTGAGCCCGAGCCCCACGCGCTCGCCAGGGCCCTATCGATGCCGCGTTCCGCAATGAATTCCCGTGCCGGCGCCATCGCGTCGCGCACTCGACAGTGACGGAAACCCCTGTGATCACCACTACGGGCCTGACAAAGGTCTACCGCTCACGAGGCCGCGAGGTCACCGCCCTCGACGGCGTCGATCTCCACGTCCGTGAGGGCGAGGTGTACGGCGTCATCGGCCAGAGCGGCGCCGGCAAGTCGACCCTCATCCGCTGCGTCAACCTCCTGGAGCGCCCCACCTCCGGCACGGTCACCGTCGCCGGCCAGGACCTCACCGCCCTCGCCGGGCGGGGCCAGCGGGCCGGCGCCGAGCTGCGCAAGGCACGCAGCCGCATCGGCATGGTCTTCCAGCACTTCAACCTGCTCTCCTCGCGGACCGTGCAGGCCAATATCGAGCTGCCGCTGGAGATCCTCGGCGTCTCCGGCAAGGAGCGCGAGCGCAAGGCCCTGGAGCTGCTGGACCTCGTCGGCCTCGCCGACAAGGCCAAGGCCTACCCCGGCCAGCTCTCCGGCGGCCAGAAGCAGCGCGTGGGCATCGCCCGCGCCCTGGCCGGCGACCCCAAGGTGCTGCTCTCCGACGAGTCGACCTCCGCGCTCGACCCGGAGACCACCCGCTCCATCCTCCAGCTGCTGCGCGACCTCAACCAGCAGCTCGGCCTGACCGTCCTGCTGATCACCCACGAGATGGACGTCGTCAAGACCATCTGCGACTCCGCGGCCCTGATGAAGGGTGGCCGCGTCGTGGAGTCCGGCACCGTCTCCGAACTGCTCGCCACCCCCGGCTCCGAGCTGGCCGCCGAGCTGTTCCCGGTCGGCGGCGAGCCCTCCGGCCCGGACCGCACCGTCGTGGACGTCACCTTCCACGGCGACGCCGCGGCCCGGCCCGTGATCTCCCAGCTCTCCCGTACCTACAACATCGACATCTCGATCCTGGGCGCCGCGATGGACACCGTCTGCGGCAAGCAGGTCGGCCGGATGCGCATCGAGCTGCCCGGCCGGTTCGAGGAGAACGTCGTCCCGATCGGCTTCCTGCGCGAGCAGGGCCTCCAGGTCGACGTGGCGGATGTGAAGACTCCGGCGCCTGCCGACTCGCTCCTTAAGGAAGGTGCCAAGTGACCTGGGCCGAGATGCAGCCACTGCTGCGCGACGCGTGTCTCGACACGCTCTTCATGGTGTGGTGGTCCACCGTCTACGCCGTCATCGGCGGTCTGCCGCTGGGCCTGCTGATCGTCCTGACCGACCGCGGGGGCCTGCTCCAGAACGTCGCGGTCAACAAGGTCCTCGGGGCGATCCTCAACCTGGGCCGTTCGCTGCCCTTCATCATCCTCATCGTCTGGCTGATCCCCTTCAGCCGGATGGTGGTCGGCACCTCCATCGGCCCCAGCGCGGCCGTGGTGGCGCTCGCCATCGGAGCGATCCCCTTCTTCGCCCGGCTGGTGGAGACCGCCGTCCGCGAGGTCGACCACGGACTGGTCGAAGCCGTGCAGTCGATGGGCGGCGGCACCTGGACGATCATCTTCAAGGTGCTCCTCCCGCAGGCCCTGCCCTCCCTCCTCGCGGGCCTGACCACCACCGTCATCACCCTCATCGGCTACTCCGCCATGGCGGGCGCGGTCGGCGGCGGCGGCCTCGGCAACCTCGCCATCACCTACGGCTACCAGCGGCGCGAGGACGCGCTGATGAACGTCACCATCCTGCTGCTGATCGCCATCGTGACCGTCGTCCAGATCGCCGGCGACCTCGCCGTACGCCGCCTCGCCTCGCGCGGCGGCCGCCAGGCGGCCCCCGTCGGCCTCCGCCGCCTCCTGCCCGCCCGGCGCGAGCCCGCCGCCGCGGCCGCCACGACCCCGGCCACGGGCGTCGCGGAGCCCGAGGCCGTCCTGGACAAGGCGGTCTGACCCGCACCACCCCCCACCAGACTCCCCGGAGCCCGGACCCTTTGCCGGGCGTCAGTACCGGGGCACCCGAGAAACACCAAGCAAGGAAGGCACTCTTCGTGCGTACCACCGTCAAGCTCACCGCCGCCGTCGCGGCCGCCGCCGCCCTGACCCTCGGCCTGAGTGCCTGCAGCGCGCCGTCCGACACCTCCTCCTCCGGCAGCTCCAAGAAGGGCAAGGACGCCGACCCGGCCGCCAAGCTCGTCGTCGCCGCCAGCCCCACCCCCCACGGCGACATCCTCAACTTCGTCCGCGACAACCTCGCGGCCAAGGCCGGCCTGAAGCTGGAGGTGAAGGAGTTCAACGACTACGTCCTGCCCAACACCGCCACCCAGAACGGCGAGGTCGACGCGAACTTCTTCCAGCACAAGCCCTACCTCGACGACTTCAACAAGAAGAACAAGACCGACATCGTGCCGGTCGTCAACGTCGAGATCGAGCCGCTCGGCCTCTACTCCAAGAAGGGCAAGAAGGTCGCCGACCTCGGCTCCGGCTCCACCATCGCCGTCCCCAACGACGCCACCAACGAGGGACGCGCCCTCAAGCTCCTCGCCGACAACGGCGTCATCAAGCTGAAGGACGGCGTCGGCGCCGCCGCCAAGCTCTCCGACGTCGCGGACGACAAGGGCGTGAAGTTCACCGAGCTCGAGGCCGCCCAGATCCCCTCCCGCCTCGACGACGTCGACGCCGCGGTGATCAACGGCAACTTCGCCATCAGCGCCAAGCTCAGCCCCGCCAAGGACGCCATCGCCCTGGAGAAGGCCGAGGGCAACCCCTACGCCAACTTCCTGGCGGTCAAGAAGGGCAACGAGAAGGACCCCCGGATCGAGAAGCTCGCCAAGCTCCTCAACTCGGACGAGGTCAAGAAGTTCATCGAGCAGAAGTTCAGCAACGGCGCCGTGATCCCCGCCTTCGGTCCCGTCGCGAGCTGACACCTTGTAACCTCGGCCGTCCGTATGGACACAGGCCCCGCGCACACGATCGCCCGTGCGCGGGGCCTGGCGCTTGGCGCACCCGCCCGCACATGCTGCATGCTGGTGCACCCGGGGCCCGCCCCGTACCACTCGAGCCCACCCGCCGCGGCGTTGGAGCAGCGCATGACTTCCACCTTTCCGGACATCTCCATCAGTACGGACCGGCTGGTGCTGCGCCCGTTCGAGGCCGGGGACATCCCCCCGCTCGCCGAGATGATGAACGACGAGCTCGTCACCGCCTGGACCTCGGCCCCCTACCCCTACACCACCGCCGACGCCCGCGACTGGGCGCTGCGCCGGGCCCCCTCGGAACGCCTCTCCGGGCGCGGAATCGTCTTTGCGGTCGCCGAGTTCCTCACCCAGCGCCTCGTGGGCACCCTCCACCTCCGCAACACCGACTGGCGCACCCTCACCGCCGAGGTCGCCTATGTCACCGCGCCCTGGGCCCGGGGCGAGGGTTACGCCTGCGAAGCCGTGCTCGCCGCCGCCGAGTGGCTCTTCCGCGACCAGAAGTTCGAACGCCTGGAGATGCGCACCGCCGCCGACAACACCGCCGCCCAGCAGGTCGCCCAGAAGGCCGGCTGTGTCAGCGAGGGCGTCCTGCGCAGCGCCTGGATAGCGCGCAGCCGCACCGAGGGCGGCGCCGGCTGGACCGAGTCCCGGACGGACCTCCTCATCTGGAGCCTCCTGCCCGAGGACCTCGACGAGCTCCAGGAGCCCCGGGCGGGCGGCGGATACGACTACACCTCCGCCGGGGGCTACGCCTCCGCGCTCCACGACTGGCGCTGAGCACCCCCGCCACCGCGCCCGGACGGGTACCCGGCCGGGGTACGCTCACCCTGCCCGTTCGCCCTGCCCGTTTACGGGCACCCACCCCGCGAACGCGCCACGCGCCCCACCCCGTGATCCATCCCGCGCCCCACCCCGCGATCCGCCCCCGACGAGCCCCAGGAGACTGACGACGATGGCCGACCGGGTCACGGTGATCGGGTGGGACGGCTCACCGCTGACGGCCGCGGCCCGCTCCGCCCTCGGAGCCGCCACCCTGGTCGCCGGCGCCGCGCACCACCTGGCCCTGCCCGAGGTGCCCGCCGACGCCGAGCGCGTCCGCCTCGGCAGCGTCGACCTCGCCGCCCGTCGCATCGCCCGGCACCGCGGCTCCGCCGTCGTCCTCGCCGACGGCGACCCCGGCTTCTTCGGCGTCGTCCGCACCCTGCGCGCCCCCGAGCACGGCCTGGAGGTCGAGGTGGTGCCCGCCGTCTCCTCCGTCGCCACCGCCTTCGCCCGGGCCGGCATGCCCTGGGACGACGCCCAGGTCGTCGTCGCCCACAGCCGCGACCTGCGGCGCGCCGTCAACGTCTGCCGCGCCCACCCCAAGGTCGCCGTCCTCACCTCGCCCGGCGCCGGCCCCGCCGAGCTCGCCCTCCTCCTCGGCCCCGTCCACCGCACCTTCGTCATCTGCGAGGAACTGGGCACCGAGCGCGAACAGGTCACCGTCGTCACCTCCGACCGGGCCGCGGACCACACCTGGCGCGACCCCAACGTCGTCATCGTCATCGGCGGCCTCGGCGCCCCCACCGGCCGCGGCGGCTGGATCGCCGGCCGCGACCCCGGCTATCCGCCCGCCCTGCGGGGCTGGGCGCTGCCGGCGGACGCCTATACGACCGGTGGGGACGCCGGCGGCACGGACGCCTCCGCCGACGGGTTCGGCGAGGGGGAGTCCACCGAGCTGCGCGCCGCCCAACTGGCACGGCTCGGCCCGCGCGTGGGCGACCTCGTCTGGGACATCGGCTCCGGCAGCGGCGCGGCGGCCGTCGAGGCCGCCCGCTTCGGCGCCGCCGTCATCGCCGTCGACCGCGACCCCGCGGCCTGCCGCCGCACCACCACCGTCGCCCGCCGCTACGGCGTCCAGCTCCAGGTCGTCCAGGGCGTCGCCCCCCATGTCCTGGAGGACCTGCCGGAGCCCGACGTCGTCCGGGTCGGCGGCGGGGGAGCCCCCGTCGTGGCCGCCTGCGCGGACCGCCGCCCCGAGCGCATCGTCGCCCACGCCGCCACCCGCGACGACGCCGAGGCCATCGGGAGGGCGCTCGCGGAGGGCGGATACGCCGTGGAGTGCACGCTGCTCCAAGCAGTGGAGTTGGACACAAGCGCCTGGACGGAGCGGGAGCGCGCCGTAGCCTTCCTTCTGAGTGGCCGTCGTACGCACCCTTGAGAACGGGCGACCGTGCGGAGGGTAGGCTGGCGGATCGTTGTGCAGCCGCCCCGGTCGCCCCGATCGCCTCGGTGTCCGACACCACAGCCGTCAATGCCCCGAACGCGCCGCCCGCTTGGCGCGTACAGGGCAGGGTGGCACCGGACGGTACACAACGTGCCGCGACGTACACGCGCTCGTTCTTCTTCGTGGGCGTGAGCGGTTGGAAGGAGCACTACCGATGGGCGAGGGGTACGCATGACCGACACCGGCCGGTTCCCGGACGAGGGACAGCCGGAGAACGCAGGCGCACTGCCCGGCCATCCGCTTCCCGCGGATGGCACGGCCCCTGCCGACCCCGGAGATCCCACCGCCTACGCCTACCTCGACCACGACGCCGCGGACGAGGACGACCTGCTGCTGATGCCGGGTGCCCAGGGCGCCTGGAGCGAGCAGCCCGCCGCCCAGGGCGGTACGCACGAGACGGGCGGCCGTGACACCGGCTCCCTCGACTACACGAGCGTGCGCACCCCGGCGCAGGCCGCCGCGCCCGCGCCGCCGCGCCGCCCGCTCCACCTGGGCCCGCCCGTGCCGGAGCCCAACAGCGGCGTCGTCCGCTCCCTCGCCGACCGCGGCCCCGCCGCCCCGCAGCAGCCCGTCGGCTCCCCGGCCCGCCCGCCGGCGCCGCCGGTCGGCGGCGTCGAATACCTGGACGTGGCGCCGGGGGACGTGCCACTGGCGGAGGCCGCGTCGGCGGACGTTCCGGTGGCGGACGTTCCCCAGGCGGGCGTTCCGCCGGTGGAGGCCCCGCCGGTGGACGTTCCGCCGGTGGCCTTCGTGCCGCCGCAGCACGCGGCCGACGCGGTCGCGGCCGCCCACGACATAGGCGCCGGCGGCCCGGCGACGGCACCTGACGGCGCCTCGGCCGCCACGCCCCAGCCGCCCACCACATCCGGCGTCCCCGCCCCGCGCGTCCCCGAGCCCGCCCCCGTCATGACGGTCGCCCCCGGCGCGGCCCAGGCCCTCGTCGACCGAGTGGCGACGACGCCGCCAGGGGGTACGCCTGTGGGCGGGGTGGCGCTGATGGATGGCGCCGCGTCTGAGGCCGTGTCGGCGGATGCCGTTTCGGCTGGGGCCGGTGTGGTCGCGGCTGCTGCGGGCGCGCCTGCCGTGCCGAGTGACGTGCCGTCTGCCGAGGTCGTGGCCGGTACGGTTCCGGCCGACGCGCCGGCCGACGCCGCCGCGCCCGGGCAGGCGCCTGCCACCGCGGGCGCTCCTGTCGCGCAGAACGAGCAGAACGATGCGCCGTCGGCGGAGGGTACGGCTTCGGCTGAGGCTGAGGCCGCCGTCGGGACGGTAGCCGGGGACGTCGCGCCCGAGCACGCTTCCGCTGCTGCGGTCGCGGTCGCGCCGAGTGACGTGCCGTCGGCTGACGCCGCCGCCGAGCCGGCTGTGGCCGCGCCCGTTGACGCGCCGTCGACCGAGGCGGTGGCCGAGGCGGCGGCCGGGGTTGTTCCGGCTGCCGAGCCGGTGGCCGATGCCCAGGACGAGTCCGTCTCGGCCGTGCCGGAGCAGATCCCTGCGGGTGCGCAGGTGGACGAGGTCGTCGTGGAGGTCACCGCGACCGAGGCGGCCCAGACCGTCGAGCCGGCGGCCTCCGTACAGCAGGCCCCGGCGGCCGTTCCGGCGGCGGACGCCGCCGCGCGACCCGTCGCCGAGGCCCAGCAGCCCGCACCCGCCCAGGGTGCGCCCGCCGGGGTGCGGGGCATGGGTGTCATGGCGTTCCTCGACGCCCCCATCCCGCAGGCCGTGATCGACGCTGTCCCCGCCCCGGAGGCGGCTGTCCAGTCCGTCCCGGCGCACGCTGACGCCGTTGCCGTCGTCGACGGCAGTACGCCCGAGGGCACGGCATCGCAGGCCGGCTTCGCCGCCGAAAGCGGGCAGCCTGCTGCCGTCGCTGACGGCAGTGCGCCTGCGGCTGAGAGCGCGGCGTCGCAGGCTGCCGCCACCACTGACGGTGGGCAGCCCGTCCCGGTAGAGCCCGTTGCCGTCGCTGACAGCGACGCCTCTGCGACGGAAGAAGTTGCACCACAGGCCGCGCCCGCCGTGACGACGGACGGGACCGCTGCCGATGGCGGTGCGCCCGCGCAGGCGGCCGACGCCTCGACGGCTGAGGCCGCGGCGCCGCAGGCCGCAGCGCCCGTGGCAGCGGAGGGAACCACTGCCGGAGGCGGGCAGTCCGACGCCGCCGCTGACAGCAGTGCGTCCGCCCCGGCGGCCGTCGCCCCCGAGGCCGGGGACGCGGCATCGCCGGCCGCCCCCGCTGTCGTCGCCGATGGCGCCGGTGCTCCGGAGCCGGCCGTCGTGGTGACGGTCCCCGCCGCCGACGATGAGCAGTCCGACGTCGCTGTCGTGGCCGACGGCAGCGCGCCCGTGGAGGCCGAGGCCGCCGCGCCGCAGGCGCCCGTCGTGGCGACTGCCCCTGCCACCGGTGGTGAGCAGCCTGATGCCGTTGTCGTGGCCGACGGCAGCGCGCCCGTGCAGACTGAGGCCGCCGCGCCGCAGGCGCCCGTCGCGGTGACGGTCCCCGCCACCGGCGGCGAGCAGTCCGACGCCGTTGCCGTGGCCGACGGTAGCGCGCCCGTGCAGGCCGATGCCGCCGCGCCGCAGGCGCCCGTCGCGGGGACAGCTCCTGTCACCGGCGGTGAGCAGTCCGACGTCGTTGTCGTTGCCGACGGCAGCGCACCCGCGCAGGCCGATGCCGCCGCGCCGCAGGCGCCCGTCGCGGGGACAGCTCCTGTCACCGGCGGTGAGCAGTCCGACGTCGTTGTCGTCGCCGACGGCAACGCGCCCGTGCAGCCCGTCGCGGAGACGGTCCCCGCCGCCGGCGATGAGCAGCTCGACGCCGCCGCCGTCATCGGCATCGACGCCAACGCGCCCGCGCAGGCCGATGCCGCAGCCCCGTCGGCGGCCGCCCCCGCGGCCGACGGCGAGCAGCCCGTCGCCGCTGTCACCGATGGCACCGCGCCTGCGCCCGCGCAGGCCGAGGCCGCCCTGGCCGTAGCCGACATCGCCGCGCCGCAGGCACCTGCGGCCGACGGTGAGCAGCCTGCCGTTGCTGTTACCGATGGCACCGCGACCGCGCAGGCCGAGGCTGCCGCCTCCGACACCGCCGTGCTGCAGGTACCCACCGCCAGCAACGAGCAGCCCGCCCCCGACGGCACCGCGACCGCCGCCGCCCCCACACAGCCGGACGCCGCCACCACCGTCACCCCCGAGCCCGCCGCAGGCGAGCCCGCAGGCGAGCCCGTCGGCGACCCCGCCGACGGCTACGCCGACGCCGAGCGCGCCGCCGTGCATCGCGTGATGCGCGAGCGCCGCGACATCCGCAAGGGCTTCCGGAGGGACCCCGTCCCGCCCGAGGTGCTGCTGCGCGTGCTCGAGGCCGCGCACACCGCGCCCAGCGTGGGGCACTCCCAGCCCTGGGACTTCGTCGTCATCCGCTCCGCGGAGACCCGTAAGACCATGCACGAGCTGGTCTCCCGGCAGCGCGAGGCGTACGCGAAGTCGCTGCCGAAGGCCCGGGCCAAGCAGTTCAAGGAACTGAAGATCGAGGCGATCCTCGACACGCCCGTCAACATCGTCGTCACCGCCGACCCCACCCGGGGCGGCCGCCACACCCTGGGCCGGCACACCCAGCCCCAGATGGCGCCGTACTCCTCCGCGCTCGCCGTGGAGAACCTGTGGCTCGCCGCCCGCGCCGAGGGCCTCGGCGTCGGCTGGGTCAGCTTCTTCGACGAGCGCGAGATGGTCCGCGCCCTCGGACTGCCCGAGCACCTTGAGGTCGTCGCCTACCTGTGCGTCGGCTACGTCGACGAGTTCCCGGAGGAGCCCGAGCTGATGCAGGCGGGCTGGTCCAAGCGGCGGCCGCTGTCGTGGGTGGTCCACGAGGAGGAGTACGGGCGCCGGGCGCTGCCCGGCGAGGACCCGCACGACCTGCTCGCCGAGACCCTGCGCGGCATCCGCCCGCTGGACGCCAAGGCGCTCGGCGAGGCGTGGGACCGCCAGAAGCGGATGACCAAGCCGTCCGGCGCGCTCGGCATGCTGGAGATCATCTCCGCGCAGCTGTGCGGGCTGTCCCGCAAGTGCCCGCCGCCGATCCCGGAGCCCGCGGCCGTCGCGATCTTCGCGGGTGACCACGGGGTGCACAACCAGGGCGTCACGGCCTGGCCCCAGGAGGTCACCTCGCAGATGGTGGCCAACTTCCTGGGCGGCGGCGCCGTGTGCAACGCCTTCGCCAACCAGGTCGGTGCCGAGGTCTGCGTCGTGGACGTGGGTGTCGCGGGCGAGCTGCCCAGCACCCCCGGCCTGCTGCCGCGCAAGATCCGGCCCGGTACGAGCGACTTCACCATCGGCCCCGCGATGACCCGCGACGAGGCGATGCGCGCCCTCGAGGTGGGCATCGAGACCGCCCGCGACCTGGTCACCGCCGGGAACAAGGCGCTGCTCACCGGTGAGATGGGCATCGCCAACACCACCGTGTCGGCCGCCCTGATCTCCGTCTACACCGGCGCGGACCCGGCCGAGATCACCGGGCGGGGCACGGGCATCAACGACGAGATGCACGCCCGCAAGATCGACGTGGTGCGCCGGGCCCTGGAGCTCCACCAGCCGGACCCCAAGGACCCGATCGGCGTCCTCGCCGCCGTCGGCGGCCTGGAGCACGCCGCGATGGTCGGCCTGATCCTGGGCGGCGCCTCGCTGCGGACGCCCGTGATCCTGGACGGCGTCAGCGCGGGGGCCGCGGCCCTCGTCGCGCGGGCCATCGCCCCGGAGGCGCTCGCCGCGTGCATCGCCGGTCACCGCAGCGCGGAGCCCGGCCATGTCGCCGCGCTCACCAAGCTCGGTCTGCGGCCGCTCGTCGACCTCGACCTGCGGCTCGGCGAGGGCACGGGGGCGTTGCTGGCGCTGCCGGTGGTGCAGAGTGCTGCGCGGGCGATGCATGAGGTGGCGACGTTCGACACGGCGGGGGTCAGCGAGAAGGGCTGACCGGTTGGCCCGCACCGGGGTTGCCCATTCGGGTGCGGGCCGTCGTTCCGGTTGTGCCCGCCCGTTCCGCCTGGGGGCACCTCCCGGCGGTAGCCGGGGGAGGAACGATCGCCCACAACCGCACACCCCGTAAGGTGTCCCCACCAGCGCTTTCGTACGAGGAGACCTGCCATGCCCCGGACCGAACAAGCCGCTTACCCCGTCGGACTGCGTCTTGCCGGTCGCCATGTGGTCGTCCTCGGCGGCGGTCAGGTCGCCCAGCGCCGGCTGCCCGCCCTGATAGCCGCGGGGGCGGACGTCCTGCTCGTCTCCCCGTCGGCCACCGCCTCCGTCGAGGCCATGGCCGACGCCGGTGAACTGCGCTGGGAGCGCCGCCGTTACCGGGACGGCGACCTGGACGGCGCTTGGTACGCCCTGATCTCCACCGACGACCCCGCCGCCAACGATGCGGCCTCCGCCGAGGCCGAGGCCCGCCGCGTCTGGGCCGTGCGTAGCGACGACGCGGACGCCGCCACCGCCTGGACGCCCGCCACCGGCCGGAGCGAGGGCGTCACCGTCGCCGTGCTCACCGGGCAGGACCCGCGTCGTTCCGCCGCCGTGCGGGACGCCATCGTGGAGGGCCTGCGCGACGGTTCGCTGGCCGCGCCGCACTACCGGGCCCGGGCCGCGGGCGGCGGCCGTGTCGCCCTCGTCGGCGGCGGCCCCGGCGACCCCGACCTGATCACCGTGCGCGGCCGCCGGCTGCTCGCCGAGGCCGACGTCGTCATCGCCGACCGCCTCGGCCCCCGTGACCTCCTCGCCGAGCTGCCCCCGCACGTCGAGGTCATCGACGCCGCCAAGATCCCCTACGGGCGGGCGATGGCCCAGGAGGCCATCAACGCCGCCCTCGTCGAGCACGCCAAGGCCGGCAAGGCGGTCGTCCGGCTCAAGGGCGGCGACCCCTTCGTCTTCGGCCGCGGCATGGAGGAGGTCCAGGCCCTGGCGGAGCACGGCATACCCTGCACCGTCGTCCCCGGCATCTCCAGCTCCATCAGCGTGCCCGGCGTCGCGGGAATCCCCGTCACCCACCGCGCGGTCGCCCATGAGTTCACCGTGGCCAGCGGTCATGTCGCCCCCGACGACCCCCGGTCGCTGGCCGACTGGGCGGCGCTGGCGCGGCTGCGCGGCACCCTCGTCCTGCTGATGGCCGTAGAGAACATCGGCGCGATCTCCGAGACGCTCGTGCGTCACGGACGCCCGGCCGGCACGCCCGTCGCGGTCGTCCAGGAGGGCACCACGGCCGCCCAGCGCCGCCTGGACGCCACCCTGGAGACCGTGGCCGAGCGGGTACGGGCCGAGGGCATACGCCCCCCGGCCGTCATTGTGATCGGCGACGTCGTCACGGTCGGCCCGCGCACCGGCGACTGACCGGCCGACCGTTACCGCGAGACACCACCACCGGCACCACGAGCACGACAAGGCGGCGCCCCATGGCCGACATCATCACCATCGACGACCCCGACGACCCGCGCCTGACCGACTACACCGGCCTGACCGACGTCGAGCTGCGCCGCCGCCGCGAGCCCGCCGAGGGGCTCTTCATCGCCGAGGGCGAGAAGGTCATCCGGCGCGCGGGCCAGGCAGGCTACGCGATGCGGTCGATGCTGCTGACGGCCAAGTGGGTCGAGGTGATGCGCGACGTCATCGACGAGAGCCCCGCCCCCGTCTACGTCGTCACCCCCGAGCTCGCCGAACGGGTGACGGGCTATCACGTGCACCGCGGCGCGCTCGCCTCGATGGAGCGCAAGGCGCTGCCGGAGGCGGGGGAGCTGCTGCGCACCGCGCGGCGCGTCGTGGTGATGGAGCGGATCAACGACCACACCAATATCGGGGCGATTTTCAGGAGCGCGGCCGCCCTCGGCATGGACGCGGTGCTGCTCTCGCCCGACTGCGCCGACCCGCTCTACCGGCGCTCGGTGAAGGTGTCCATGGGCGCCGTCTTCTCCGTGCCCTACGCGCGCCTAGAGTCCTGGCCCCGCGATCTGGAGACCGTCCGCGAGGCGGGGTTCCGGATCCTGGCCCTCACCCCGGCCGAGCGGGCCACCTCGATGGACGACGCGGCCCCGCACCGCCTGGAGCGGGTCGCGCTGATGCTCGGCGCGGAGGGTGACGGCCTGTCCGACCGGGCCCTGCGGGCCTCGGACGAGTGGGTACGCATCCCCATGTCCCACGGCGTGGACTCGCTCAACGTCGGAGCGGCCGCCGCCGTGGCCTTCTACGCGGTCACGAGCGGGCGCCCCCAGGACTGACCGCCGCGGTGGGGCCGGCCCCGGTGGAGGTCACCGGCGTCGGCACCGCCGCCACCGGCGCCGAGGGCACCCCGCCCAGCGAGCGGGCCGGGCCCTGACAGCCCTGGGCCGCCGCGATCCCCAGCGCCACCAGCAGCGTCACCACCACGAACACGATCAGCCGCTGCCGCAGCAGCTTGCGGTCCGGGCCGGGCCGCCGGGCGCCCGCGCCCGTACGGGCCCCGGGCCGGGTCCCCCGGCCGGACGCAGGTCGTTGCGGCGCGGGCCGCCGCTCCGGCGTCCGTACCCCCTCGGCCGGGCGCTCGGGGGTGTGCGGCCGCTGCGGGCGCGGTGTGGGCGCGCTGCCCGGACGGCGCTCGGTGCGCTGCCGCTCGTACTGCGCGGCACTGCGCACCGACGGCCGGTCCGGCTCGCGGCGGGGGGACGGCGGCCGGCCCTCGCCGATGCCGTGCGCCTCACGGGCCGCGATCTCCTTGAGCCGCAGCGACAGCTGAAGGGTGCTGGGCCGTTCCTCCGGGTCCTTGGCCAGGCACGCGTGGATCAGCGGCGCCAGCGCGTCGGGGACGCCCATGAGCTGCGGTTCCTCGTGGACCACGCGATAGAGCATCACCTCCGAACTGCCCTGCCCGAACGGAGAGTCCGCCGTACAGGCGTAGGCGAGCGTGGCGCCCAGCGCGAAGACGTCCGTCGCGGGGGTCACGGCCGCCCCGCGCACCTGCTCCGGCGCCAGGAAGCCCGGCGAGCCCACCGCGGTGCCCACATGGGTGAGGGTGGAGGCCCCGGTCGCCCAGGCGATGCCGAAGTCGATGATGCGGGGGCCCTTGGGGGAGAGCAGGATGTTGGAGGGCTTGAGGTCGCGGTGGACCACTCCCGCGTCGTGCACCGCGAGCAGGCCCTCGGCCAACGCGGCCCCGATGGACGCGGTCTGAGCCGCCGACAGGGGGCCTTCCTCGGTCACCTTGTCGTGCAGCGAGGGTCCGGGAACGTACTGCGTGGCGAACCACGGGCGGTCCGCCTCCAGATCGGCGGCCACCAGCCGCGCCGTACAGCCGCCGCGGATCCGCCGCGCGGCGGAGACCTCCCGGGCGAAGCGGGAACGGAACTCCTGGTCCTCCGCCAGATCCGGCCGGATCACCTTCAGCGCCACCCGCTGGCCGCGCCGGTCCGAGCCCAGGTAGACCACGCCCATGCCGCCCGCGCCGAGCCGCCGGTGCAGCCGGAACGAGCCGACGACTCGCGGGTCCTCGCGCCGGAGCCGCATCATCGTCATCTTCGTCCCCTACCTCCGGTGGGGCTGCCCCACTTAGCTGCCCGGCCTCTGACGAGCCACAGCTTACGGATTGACGGACGGTCGCGCTCAGAGGCCGCGCATGCGTCGGCGAGTGGATTACCGGTGCCGGGGGAGGGGCGCGCGGGCCTCTCCTGGGGCCCGGGACGCCCGGCCACGGCCCCGGGACGGCCTCTCAAGATCCCGTACGGAGAAGGGGATTGACGCGGTCCGTGGCGGCCCGGCGGGTCGGAGGCCGCCCGCCCGGGGCATGACCCGAACGTATGACGCGATGGGGGAAGGGGCCGGGCGGAGGGCCGTACGGGCGCCCCACCGGGGCGGGCGGGAAGTGAGGGAAGTCACCCGGGGACGTCCCCTGGGGGAAGACCCGGGGTCCGGGGCCGTCGTTCTCCACCCCTGGGAGTAGCCCATGCCGCCCGGCCTCATCCTCCCGGAGAACGCCCAAGGGGTACGAGGGCATGACGACCGGGCCGGTCGCCGCGCCTAGATTTGAGGGCAAGCGGCGGGCACGCACACTCGTCCCCCGAGGTCAGGTGCCCGCCGCTGCCTACGACGGATCCCTACGACGGATGTGAAGGAGCGGAGCGGTGGCGGACATCGCGGGGCGCACGGCCCACCGGTCGCCCGGCCGGGCGCAGGCCCACCAGGTCCAGGGCGCCCTCGGCGACCGCCCCTCCGCCACCCGGCATCCGCTGATCGCGGCGGCCATGGTGCTGCCGCTGGCGGCGCTCCTCGCCTTCGCCTTCGGCGGCTGGGACGCCGTCGTCACTCAAGCGTCGTCCGTGGCCGGACTGCTGGGGCACTGAAAAGCCCACGGCGCCCGGGAGAGCGGCCCGGGCCGGGCGGACCGGCGGATAAGAACCCCGTGGGGACGGGGGTGCGGCGGACGGCACGACGGCCGGGTACCTGGGGAGGTACCCGGCCGTCGCGTTTTCTTGGATCAGCACAGCCCCAGGTGGGAGCCCGGGTGGGAGCAGCGAAAAGCGGCCGGGGCCGGAGCTCTTCCGAGCTCCGGCCCCGGCCGGTCTGTGCGCGATACTGGGATTGAACCAGTGACCTCTTCCGTGTCAGGGAAGCGCTCTCCCGCTGAGCTAATCGCGCGGGAAGGTCCATGGGGACCTGGTGGACGATACTGGGATTGAACCAGTGACCTCTTCCGTGTCAGGGAAGCGCTCTCCCGCTGAGCTAATCGTCCGGGATGGTGCTGTGTGCTGCGTGCGCGATACTGGGATTGAACCAGTGACCTCTTCCGTGTCAGGGAAGCGCTCTCCCGCTGAGCTAATCGCGCGGGAAGGTCCGTGCGGACCTGGTGGACGATACTGGGATTGAACCAGTGACCTCTTCCGTGTCAGGGAAGCGCTCTCCCGCTGAGCTAATCGTCCTTGGAGGTGGAGACGGGATTTGAACCCGTGTAGACGGCTTTGCAGGCCGTTGCCTCGCCTCTCGGCCACTCCACCAGGAGTGCGGGGGTTCGGGAAGATCCCCCAACTCGAGCGGACGACGAGACTCGAACTCGCGACATCCACCTTGGCAAGGTGGTGCTCTACCAACTGAGCTACGTCCGCATTTGGCCTCCCCCGGGGGTTTCACCCGGGAGCTGCTCTCCGCCGTTTCGCTTCCGCGTCCCGGCGACGTGTTGAACTTTAGCGGATTCCGGCGCCAGCTCAAATTCCGTTTGCCCAGCATGCTGCGCTGATCGTTCTCCGGGCCGTCGTCCGGCCGCCGTCCGTGAGGCCCCCGAGGGCCCCGCCCTAGACTCGATGACGTGCACAGCCTCCTTCCGACGCCCTCCCCGATGGCTCGCTTCGGCGGGCTCCTCGCCACCGATCTGCGCGACGTCACCACCGACCCGGCGGCCCTGGAGTCCACCGGCTGGTGGGCCGTGGTCGCCGACTTCGAGGGAGGGCTGTGCTGCGCCCGCTTCGGCGACGTACGTCCCGCCTCCGCGCCCGGGCCCGAGGCCGGCGCCTCCTGGCGCGGCCCCGCCCCGGACAGCTGGACCAGCTCCCTGGACCGCGACGGCTACATCGCGGGCGTACGCCGTGTCCGCGAGCACATAGCGGCCGGCGAGGTCTACCAGGCCAACCTCTGCCGCGTGCTGAGCGCGCCCCTGCCCGAGGCGGACCGCGCCGACGTCGACGCCCTCACCGCCCTGCTGGCCCGGGGCAACCCCGCCCCCTACGCGGGCATGGTCCGGCTGCCCGCCCACGGCATCGAGGTGGCCACCGCCTCGCCCGAGCTCTATCTGCGCCGCGAGGGCGCGACGGTCACCTCCGGCCCCATCAAGGGCACCGGCCGCACCGCCGCCGACCTGCTGGAGAAGGACCACGCCGAGAACGTGATGATCGTGGACCTGGTCCGCAACGACCTGGGCCGCGTCTGCGCCACCGGATCGGTGACCGTCCCCGAGCTCTGCGCCGTCGAACCCCACCCCGGCCTGGTCCACCTCGTCTCCACCGTGCGCGGGGAACTCGACGGGGGAGCGGGCTGGCCCGAGCTGCTCGCCGCCACCTTCCCGCCCGGCTCGGTCACCGGCGCCCCCAAGAGCAGCGCCCTGCGGATCATCGAGGCCCTGGAGACCGCGCCCCGCGGCCCCTACTGCGGAGGCATCGGCTGGGTGGACGCCGACCGGGGCACCGGCGAGCTCGCCGTCGGCATCCGCACCTTCTGGATCGACCGCACCGCCACCGGCGGCCCGGTGCTGCGCTTCGGCACCGGCGCGGGCATCACCTGGGGCTCCGACCCGGAGCGCGAGTGGGCCGAGACGGAACTCAAGGCCGCCCGCCTCCTCGCGATAGCGTCGGGCACACATCAGCCGGCAGGAGGGACGGAACGGTGATCATCTGGAGCGATGGCGCGCTCCGCGACGCGGACAGCGCGCGCGTCTCGGTGTTCGACCACGGACTCACGGTCGGCGACGGCGTCTTCGAGACCCTCAAGGCGACCGACGGCAGGGCGTTCGCCATGACCCGCCATCTGGCCCGGCTCGCCTCCTCGGCCCGCCTCCTGGGCCTGCCCGAGCCCGACCTCGACGAGGTCCACCGGGCCTGCACGGCGGTCCTGGAGGCCAACCGGACGCCGCTCGGCCGGCTGCGCGTCACCTACACCGGGGGCATCGCCCCGCTCGGCTCCGACCGCAGCACCGCCCGGCCCACCCTCGTGGTCGCCCTCGCCGAGCACACGGCCCCGGCCCCCGCCACGGCCGCCGTGACCGTCCCCTGGACCCGCAACGAGCGCGGCGCCCTCGCCGGCGCCAAGTCCACCTCGTACGCGGAGAACGTCGTCGCCCTCGCCCACGCCCGCGCCCACGGCGCCAGCGAGGCGCTGTTCGCCAACACCGTCGGCGCGCTCTGTGAGGGCACCGGCTCCAACGTCTTCGTCGTCCTCGACGGCGAGCTCCACACCCCGACGCTCTCCTCGGGCTGCCTGGCCGGCATCACCCGTGCCCTCGTCGTCGAGTGGGCCGGCGCCAAGGAGACCGAGCTGCCCTTCGACGTCCTGGAGCGCGCCGAGGAGGTCTTCCTGACCTCCTCCCTCCGCGACGTCCAGGCCGTCCGCGCCCTCGACGGCCGCCAACTGCCCGGCGCCCCGGGCCCGGTGACGGCCAAGGCGATGCGGATCTTCGAAGAGCGCTCGGCCGCGGACATCGATCCGTAAACCCGGATGACGGGGAAGCCGGGGCCCGGTACAACACCAACGTGACCACCACGCTGCGCCCCACCGCACCCGAGCGACGAGAACCGGACGGCCGGAGGTCCCGCTCCTACGACATCTGCGTCAACAGCAGGCCCGTCGGCGGGATCGGCCTCTCCACCGACGCCGGGTTCGGGCCGCGCGTCGGCAGGATCACCCGGCTCGCCGTGAACGAGCGCGACCGGCACCGGGGGCGCGGCACGGTCGCCCTGCTGGCCGCCGAGGAGGTGCTGCGCGGCTGGGGCTGCGGGCAGGTGGCGGTGTCCGTCCCGGCGGACGCCACGGCCGCCCTGGGCCTGGTGGGCGCGCTCGGCTACACGGAACGCTCCCGCACCATGGCCAAGCGGCTGGCCGACGCCCCCCGCCTTCCGGCGGGCAGCGCGGCCCGGCCCATGGACGAGGACGACTTCGAGGGGTGGCAGACGGCCTCCAAGGCCGGCTACGTCCAGGACTGGGTCGACCGGGGCGTGCCCCGGGACATGGCCGAGGCCAAGGCCGACCACGACCACGCCTCGGCGCTGCCGCTGGGCCCGGCCAGCCCGGGTGCCGTCTTCCGCGTCCTCGCCCATGACGGGGTGGAGGTCGGCACGCTCTGGGTGATGCTGCGCGACACGGGCGCCTTCGTCTTCGACGTCGAGGTCGGCGCGCCCTTCCGGGGGCGGGGCCACGGGCGCGCCCTGATGCTCCTCGCCGAGCGCGAGGCCCTGGCGGCGGGGGCCCGCACGATCGGGCTCAACGTGTTCGCGGGCAACGTTCCGGCCCTGCGGCTGTACGAGTCGCTCGGCTACGAGCCGACGCACTATCACCTGTACAAGCCGCTGCTGTGAGCCCCGCCAGGGGCGCGGGGAACTGCGCGACCAGCCACATACGGCCCGCAGCCGACCCGGACCGGCTCCTCGCCGCTTGGCGACGGCCGTCCGCCGACCGCGGGCCGTTTCTGGCCGGTCGCGCAGTTCCCCGCGCCCCTATGGGGCTCAGCCCGCCAGGAGACGGTCCGCGATCTCCTCGATCCGCTCGCGCAGCCCCTCCTGGCTCTGGCCGCCGTCCAGCCGTTCCCCGCCGATCACATACGTGGGCGTGCCCGTCACGCCGATCGCCTTGCCCTCGGCCTGGTCGGCGTCCACGATCAGCATGTGCCGGCCGTCGACGAGCGCGGTGTCCACCTCCTCGGCGTCCAGCCCCAGCTCCTTCGCGACCGCGACCAGCACCTGCTCGCCCCGGGCGCCGAGCTCCTCGGTCCGCGCCAGCACGGCCTCGGCGTACTCCCAGCCCTTGCCCTGCTCGGCCGCCTCCTCGGCGGCCTGGGCCGCCGCGTAGGAGTGCTTGTGCTTCTCCAGCGGGAAGTGCCGCAGCCGGATCTCCAGCCGGTCGCCGTAGTGGGCGCGCAGCGCCCGGATGTCGTCGAGGGCCTGGTGGCAGTCGGGGCACTGAAGCTCGCACCAGACGTCGAGCACTGCGCGGGGGGTGTCGGAATCGCTCATGGGGCCAGTCTTCCAGCCCGTGCCGAGGGGCGCCGTCTCGCCCCCGGGGAGGAGAAGGGCTCCGGGTTACCCGGAGATCTCCCCGATCCCGGGCCCGTTCATCGCCGTTCCGGGGGTGCCCGGTGCACGATGGAAGACGAACGGACGTCACCGGCGGGAGGACCCGGATGCTGACCTCGACCGTATGCGCCGCGGTGTCCGCCGCAGGCCTGGGCATCGCCCTGGTGACGGCGTACCGCAAGCGCTTCCGCGCCGCGATCCGCCTGGCGGCGTGGTCGCTCATCCCCGTCGGGCTGGTCCTGACGGGCGTCATCGACTGGCTCACCGGGCTGGTCCTCGATCCCACGGTGTGGGCCGGCTTCGGTGTGCTGGCGCTGTCGGCCCTGCTCTTCCTCGCCGGGCGGGCGGCCGACCGCCGGGGCGGCGGCCGCAAGGAGCGCCGGGCCGCCGCCGGCGCCCCGGGCCCCGGGCGTGACGTCGTGGCGCCCGCCGCCTCCGCGCCCTCGCTGGGGCCCGCCCGCCGGGGTAAGCCCGCCTCGGGCGACGAGGACTTCTCCGACATCGAAGCGATACTGAAGAAACACGGAATCTGACGAACTTCTGCCGAACTCCCTCGCATGAGTGACGTGTTGGTGAGCCCGGGCGGCACGGCTACGCCATGATCTCGGGGAGATGAACGACGAACCGGCCGAGATCACCGATGAACCGCGCGGCTGTCTGTTCGCGCTGTCCCAACCGCCGCTGATGTTCTTCCTGGCCTTTGTCGGGACGCTGATCCTGCTGACCGCCGTGCACGACCTCTACCGCTGGTGACGCGCCGGGACCCCCGCCCGGTCGGTCCCCGCCCGGTCGGTCCCCGCCCGGTCAGTCCCCGGCCTCCCGGCGGCGGGCCCGGTAGGCGGCGACGTGCAGACGGTTTCCGCAGGTGCGGCCGTCGCAGTAGCGCCGTGAGCGATTGCGGGAGAGATCGACGAAGGCGCGTCCGCAGCCCGGCGCCGCGCAGCGCCGCAGCCGCTCCAGCTCGCCCTCCACCAGCAGGAACGACAGCGCCATGCCGCCGTCCGCGGCGAGGTGCTCGGCGAGCGAGGCGCCGGGCGCGAAGTAGTGGACGTGCCAGGGGTGGCCGTCGTGGTCGGTCAGCCGGGGCGTGGTGCCCGCCTCGGCGACCAGGGCGTTGAGCAGCCCCGCCGCGGTCGCCGCGTCCTGGGCGTCGAACACCTGGGTGAGCCGGTCGCGTATGGACCGCACGGCCGCCAGGTCCTGCTCCCCGAGCGCTCCGATGCCGTTGATCTCGTGCCGCCCGGCGAACCCCCGCAGCGCGGGCAAGCCGTCGAGGTCGGTGTTCAGCAGATCGACGACGCTGTCGAGCGTGCGCCGGGTGTCGTGGTTGATCAGCACGGATCGTTCGCTCCCCTGGCCGGACGGACGAAGGCGGCAAGTGTTCGACCGCGGGGAGCAGACTTTAGCGGCTCCGGAGCGCGACAGCGCCGTCGCCCGTGGTGGTTCCACGGTGACGGCGCGGTGTCGTGCCCCGCCCGAGGGCGGGACATGTGGCGCGTGGCCTCCCCGAGTGGGCCGGCGCGCCCGGTCAGCTCCGGTCAGAACGTCAGCTCTCGGCCAGGATGTGAGAGAGCTCGGTGTCCAGATCGAAGTGACGGTGTTCGGTGCCTGGCGGAACGGCGGCGTCGGTCCGCTTCAGGAACGACTCCAGGGCTCGCGCCGGGGCCTCCAGGAGGGCCTCGCCCTCCGGTGAACTCAGCGCGATGCAGACGACGCCCTGCCCGTGGCTGCGGGAGGGCCACACCCGGACGTCGCCCGTGCCGGTGGGCCGGTGGAGGCCCTCCGCGAGCAGGTCGCGGGCGAAGACCCATTCGACCGTTTCTTCGGCTCCGGTGTGGAAGGTGGCGTGCACGGCATACGGATCGGCCGTGTCGTACCGCAGGCCTGCGGGAACAGGCAGTGAGGATTCGCTCGACACAACGAGGCGCAGGTGCAGCTCGCAGCTGACCGTGGTGTTCATAAGCGCCAGGGCCTTTCGCTCAGTGTGCGCTCGGGGATTCGCACGTCGGCGAAATCGACATGCCACCTACGGTGCCGTTGTAAACCCCTCTGACCGTTTTGAGACTGTTCGGATACCTCGGACGGCCGAGTCGTTCCGGCGCGGGTACCGCCGAACCGGTGAGTTCCGGACTTTCCGGTACGTTGGTTCACATGAACGCGGAGAGTGACCAGCGGACCGTCGCCGGGGCCGAGGGCTCCGGCACCGACCGGGAGCGGCTCGGCTCCCGGGCCCCGCACTTCGTCCGGCGCTCCCGGGCCCTCCATCTGAGCTGGCAGGCCGGCGTCTTCGTGGTCGGGCTGGCGGTGGTCGTCGCGGGGATCGTGATGCTGCCCCTGCCCGGCCCCGGCTGGCTGGTGATCTTCGCCGGCATGGCGATCTGGGCCACCGAGTTCGTCTGGGCCCAGCTCGTGCTCCGCTGGACCAAGCGCAAGGTCACCGAGGCGGCCCAGCGCGCGCTCGACCCCGGGGTGCGCCGCCGCAACATCACCCTCACCGTCACCGGGCTGGTGATCGTCGGCGGGCTCGTGGCCGCGTACGTCGCCCAGTACGGGCTCCGGATGCCGTGGCGGGCCGGCGACTGACCCCGGCCGCGCCCCTGACCAGGCACGCGCGGTTCGGAGCACCGTCTGACATGCGGTAATGTTTGCGGTGCGCCCGGGCGATTAGCTCAGCGGGAGAGCGCTTCGTTCACACCGAAGAGGTCACTGGTTCGATCCCAGTATCGCCCACGTAACGGACCGAGGGTCCGCGAGGTTCACCCCTTGCGGACCCTCGGTTTTTCGTATGCCCTGGCAGGCATGCCGCGTCGTCGCACGCCCTCCGTCCACCACTACCGCTTCCACGACGAGTGGGTCCTGCCCGCGCCGCCGGACGCCGTGTACGCCGCGCTGGAGGACGGGGAGGGCTACCCCGCCTGGTGGCCCCAGGTCCGTTACGTCGAGCCCGCCGACGGCATCAGCGGCACCGTGCGCTTCCGCTCCCTGCTGCCCTACGAGCTCGTGATCACCGCCCGGGAGAGCCGGCGCGACCCGGCCGCCCGGGTCCTGGAGATCGTCATGACCGGCGATCTCGAGGGCTGGGCCCGCTGGACGATCCGCCCCCACGGCGCCGGCGGCAGCGTCGCCCGCTTCGAGCAGGACGTCGACGTCCGCAAAGCCCTGATGCGCCGCCTCGCCCTCCCCGGCCGCCCCCTCTTCCTCGCCAACCACGCCTGGATGATGCGCGCCGGCCGCCGGGGCCTACGGGCCCTGCTGGAGCGCCGGAGCCCGGGGATTTGAAGGACGACCGCCGCGACCTGTATTGTTCAGTGCGTCGCCGGGGGAACCCGGCGGAAATCCCGGGCGATTAGCTCAGCGGGAGAGCGCTTCGTTCACACCGAAGAGGTCACTGGTTCGATCCCAGTATCGCCCACATCACCGGAAGGCCGGTCCGTCAAGTGACGGACCGGCCTTCCGCGTTGCCCGCCGTGCCCGGGCCCCGCGCCTCATGCCTCATGCTTCACGCCGCCGCCGTCAGCTCCGGCCGCAGCGGCCACGCCGGATCGCACTGCTCCTCGGAGCCGTTGCGCGCGAACCACGCCTGGAGACCGCGCGCCTGCGCCGCGTGCCACACCGCCTGCCGGGTGTGGAGCTCCGGCGGGGTCAGCCGCTCCAGGCGCGAGGCGAACCGCCGCCCCACCGCCCGGACGACCTCCAGCGTGGCCACCGCGTCCGCCGCCGCGTCATGGGCGCCCGTCAGCTCGACCCCGTACTGCCGGCACAGGTCCGTGAGGGTGCGGCGGCCCTTGCGGTAGCGGTCCAGGTGCTTGTCCAGCACCCAGGGATCCAGCACGCACAGCGCGGCGCCCCCCAGATAGCCGGCCAGCGACGACGCCCGGTGCCGCCGCAACTCCCGGTCCAGCATCGTCAGGTCGAACGGCGCGTTCATCACCGCCAGGGGTGTTCCGCGCGCCGCGTGACCCGACAGGGCCCGGGCGACCTCCTCCATCACCGGCGCCGGCCACCGGCCGTGCCGTTGCAGGTGTTCCTCGTCCAGCCCGTGTATCGCGGTGGCCTCCTGCGGCACGGGAACCCCCGGATTCACCAGCCATCGGGTGACGACCGGCACCGCCCCCGGCTGCGACTGCGTCACAAAGGCCGCCGAGACGATCCGGTCCCGCTCCACGTCCACCCCGGTCGTCTCGGTGTCGAAGGCCGCGAGCGGCCCCTCGAACCAGCACGGCATGGCACAACTCCTCGCGCTTGTCCGACACATGGCGTGTTTCCCCTCCCCGCCTGGTGATACCCGGGCATCCCCGTACCCGAACCGCCCCCGTTTGCCGGGGAGTTCGTCTGGAGACAACACAGATGTACGACCCTTTACGCACCCCGCACCGGCGAGCCCGGAAGGTTTTTCGGACATGGCGCTCGCTCAGCCCGACCCGGCCGCCCCCGTGACCCGCCCGCCCGCCGGGCCCCTCACGGCCCGGCGCGGCACCCTCGCCACGACCGCCTGCATGGAGACCCTCCAGATCGGCTATCTCCACGCCGTCGCGGCCGCCGCCGGCTGTTCCCTCGCCCAGCCCTTCCCCGACAACGGCATCGACTGGCACGTCAGCCACAGCGCCCCCGGCCATGAGACGGACGACGAGGTCACCATCAAGGTGCAGCTCAAGTGCACCTACCAGCTGGCCCCCCGGCCCCCCGGCCCGCCGGGCCCGGGTGCGCCCCGGACGTTCGGCTTCACCCTCGACAACGACCACCTGGTCAAGCTGGCCCGCACCCCCGTCTCGGTCCACAAGATCCTCGTCGTGATGATCGTGCCCCGGGCCCGGGACGACTGGCTGCGGGCCGGCCACGACCATCTGGCGCTGCGCCACTGCTGCTACTGGACCAACCTCGCCGGCCACCCCGTGACCGGCAGGAACAGGACCACCGTGCGGATCCCGACCTCGCGGGTCTTCGACGACCGAGCGCTCTGCGAGATCATGACCCGGGTCGGGGCGGGAGGGAGACCCTGATGCACCGGCCGACCGAAGATGTCCCGCACCACCCGGACCCCGCCGTCCTCGGCGCCCTGCTCGCCCGCCACGGCTGGCGGCGGCGCGGGGGAGAGACCGGGCGCTACGGCCGCTGGACGCCCCCCGACGGGCCCGGCACCAGCCTCCTCGTGCCCGAGAGCCGCGACTATCCCGACAGCGCCGATCTGCTCGCCGAGGCCCTCACCGCGCTGGAGCGCTGCGCCGCGCCCTCCGCCCGGGACATCCTCGTCGCGTTGCGGATGCCCAGCGACGAGATCCGCTGGCGGCGGGAGATCCCCGAGAGCCGGGCCCCGGCCGTCGCGTGGGGCGCCCAGGAACGGCTGCGCACCGGCGCGCGCGCCATGCTGCTGGCCGCCGCCCAGACCGCCGGGGGCCGGGCCGGGTTCCACGGCGCCCGGCGCCGCCGGCAGGCCGAGGCGGCCCTGGCCGCCGTGCTCGCCGGGCCCGCGGCCGGCGGGCGGGAGCTGAGCGCCTTCGTGCCCGTCGACGGGCCCCCCGAGGGCGGCCGCGCGCTGGTCGGCGCGCTGCTCAGGGCGCTCCAGGCGGCCCGGGACGCCACCGACTACCGGCGCGCCACCGGCCGGATGGACGCCTTCGACGCCGCCGTGGAGGCCGGGGTCTGCCAGGAGCTCACCCAGGCCCTGGCCACCCTGGTCGGCGGCTCCGAGGGCATCCGGATCGCGGTGGAGTGGGCGCCCGCCGCGGGGACGCCGTACGGCTTCGCCACCCGCCCCGAGCCGGTGGAGTTCTCGCCCGGCGATCTGCCCGCCCTGCGGGAGGCCGGGGCCCGCTACATCCGCGACGAGCCCTCGGTGCCCGTCCGCCTCACCGGAACGGTGGTGCGGATGCGGCGCGAGACGCCGGGCGGCGCGGGGGTGGTGCGGCTGCGGGTGCTGGCCGGGGCCGATGTCGCCCAGGTGCGGATCGCCCTCGACGAGGAGGACTACCGCGTCGCCGGCCACGCTCACCTGGCCGGGGTGCCCGTCACCGTCGGCGGGCGGCTGGAGAGCCGGGGCGGCTTCCGCCGGCTGGCCGAGGCCCGTGGCGTCCTGCCCGTCCAGGTCGACGAGGCGGAGCGGGACCGGCTGCTGAAGTACCTCCAGGAGAACCTCGACCTCTTCGGGGACCGGCGCGACCCCGATCGGCCCGGCGACGAGCCATAACCATTTAGCGACCACCTGGCCGGGCTCGGTACGATTCAGGCGCGCAGCGACCGCTGTGGCGCCCCAGATGTCAGGAGAGACCGGTGTCAGACGTCCGTGTGATCATCCAACGCGATTCCGAGCGGGAAGAGCGCGTGGTGACGACGGGCACCACCGCCGCCGACCTCTTCTCCGGCGAGCGCGCCGTCGTCGCCGCGCGTGTCGCGGGCGAGCTCAAGGACCTGGCCTACGTCGTCGCCGACGGCGAGGAGATCGAGCCCGTCGAGGTCTCCTCCGAGGACGGCCTGAACATCCTGCGCCACTCGACCGCGCACATCATGGCCCAGGCCGTGCAGGAGCTCTTCCCCGAGGCCAAGCTGGGCATCGGCCCGCCGGTCAAGGACGGCTTCTACTACGACTTCGACGTCGAGAAGCCCTTCCACCCCGATGACCTCAAGCTCATCGAGAAGAAGATGCAGGAGATCATCAAGCGGGGGCAGAAGTTCTCCCGCCGGGTGGTCACCGACGAGGCCGCCCGCGAGGAGCTCGCCGACGAGCCGTACAAGCTGGAGCTGATCGGCCTCAAGGGCTCCGCCTCGCACGACGACGGCGCGGACGTCGAGGTGGGCGCCGGCGAGCTGACCATCTACGACAACCTGGACGCCAAGACCGGCGAGCTGTGCTGGAAGGACCTCTGCCGCGGTCCCCACCTGCCCACCACCCGGGTCGTCCCGGCCTTCAAGCTGATGCGCAACGCCGCCGCGTACTGGCGCGGCAGCGAGAAGAACCCGATGCTCCAGCGCATCTACGGCACCGCGTGGCCGTCGAAGGACGAGCTGAAGGCCCACCTGGAGTTCCTGGCGGAGGCCGAGAAGCGCGACCACCGCCGTCTCGGCTCCGAGCTGGACCTCTTCTCCATCCCGGAGCAGATCGGCTCCGGCCTCGCCGTCTTCCACCCCAAGGGCGGCATCATCCGCCGGGTCATGGAGGACTACTCGCGCCGCAAGCACGAGGAGGCGGGCTACGAGTTCGTCTACACCCCGCACGCGACCAAGGGGAAGCTCTTCGAGACCTCGGGCCACCTGGACTGGTACGCCGACGGCATGTACCCGCCCATGCAGCTCGACGAGGGCGTGGACTACTACCTCAAGCCCATGAACTGCCCCATGCACAACCTGATCTTCGACGCGCGGGGCCGGTCCTACCGTGAGCTGCCGCTGCGCATGTTCGAGTTCGGGACCGTGTACCGGTACGAGAAGTCGGGCGTCGTGCACGGCCTGACCCGGGCCCGGGGCTTCACCCAGGACGACGCGCACATCTACTGCACCCGTGAGCAGATGGCGGAGGAGCTGGACCGCACCCTCACCTTCGTCCTGGACCTGCTGCGCGACTACGGCCTGAACGACTTCTACCTGGAGCTGTCCACCAAGGACCCGGAGAAGTACGTCGGATCGGACGAGACCTGGGCGGAGGCCACCGAGACGCTGCGCGCGGTGGCCGAGAAGCAGGGCCTCGAGCTGGTCGCCGACCCGGGCGGCGCGGCCTTCTACGGCCCGAAGATCTCGGTGCAGGCGAAGGACGCCATCGGCCGCACCTGGCAGATGTCGACCATCCAGCTCGACTTCAACCTGCCCGAGCGCTTCGACCTGGAGTACACCTCGGCGGACGGCTCGCGACAGCGGCCGGTCATGATCCACCGTGCGCTGTTCGGCTCGATCGAGCGCTTCTTCGCGGTGCTGCTGGAGCACTACGCGGGTGCCTTCCCGGCGTGGCTGGCCCCGGTGCAGGCGGTCGGCATCCCGATCGGCGACGCCCACGTGGACTACCTCCAGGAGTTCGCCGCCGAGGCGCGCAAGAAGGGCCTGCGCGTCGAGGTCGACGCCTCGTCCGACCGCATGCAGAAGAAGATCCGCAACCACCAGAAGCTGAAGGTCCCCTTCATGGTCATCGTCGGTGACGACGACATGAACGCGGGCACCGTCTCCTTCCGCTACCGCGACGGTTCGCAGGAGAACGGCATCCCGCGCGACGAGGCGATCGCGAAGATCGCGCAGGCCGTCGAGGACCGCGTCCAGGTCTGAGCCCGGGCCCGACCGGACCGCATGGGCCCCGGAGCGTCGCCGACGCTCCGGGGCCCATATGCTTCACACCATGACGAGTGAGCCGGAGCAGCAGTTCGGAGTGGGGGCGCCGGACGCCTTTCAGCGCCTGTGGACACCCCACCGGATGGCGTACATCCAGGGGGAGAACAAGCCGACCGGCCCGGGTGCCGACGACGGCTGCCCGTTCTGCTCGATCCCGGCGAAGAGCGACGAGGACGGACTGATCGTCGCCCGGGGCGAGCTCGTCTACGCCGTGCTCAACCTCTACCCGTACAACGGCGGGCACCTCATGGTCGTCCCCTTCCGGCACGTCGCCGACTACACGGAGCTGGACGAGGCGGAGACCGCCGAGCTCGCGGCGTTCACCAAGCGCGCGATGCGCGCGCTGCGCACGGCCTCGGGCGCGCACGGCTTCAACATCGGCATGAACCAGGGCTCGACCGCCGGCGCCGGCATCGCCGCCCATCTCCACCAGCACGTCGTGCCCCGCTGGGGCGGCGACACCAACTTCATGCCGGTCGTGGGCCACACGAAGGTGCTGCCGCAACTGCTGGCCGACACCCGCAAGATGCTCGCCGACGTCTGGCCGACGGTCTGAGGCGACGATTACTCGGACATACGCTCAATGAGCGTTCAGGACGAAGTCCGATCGGCCCTCGGCTCGCCTTTGCGCGAGACCTTCCTGCGGGCCCTCGGGCGTGAGCTCGGGTTCTCCGCCCGGCTGATCTTCACGCAAGGCGGCCCGGAGGGTCTGGAGCAGGCGCGGGCCTGCAACGAGATGATGATCGTCATCTGGGCCCAGTTCTCGGGTTCCGGCCAGGTGGCGGGGGAGGGGTACCCCGACGAGGTGTTCCTCCCGGTCCTCCGCGAAAAGGCCGATGCCGGCGGCGCCCGGCGTCACCTCCGCGAGGCAGTCGAGGGAGCCCTGCGCTTCCTCGGTCACCGGCAGGCCCCCGACGCATAGCCGGACACCTCGCGATACGAAGCCCCACGGGGAGGGATCCCGGTGGGGCTTCGTGCGTCGCGGGGGACACGATTCCGTCGAAGGCGGGCAAATCACACCAGTTCTTTTTAAAGAAGCTCTAATAGGACGGTGACCTTCCTTCACCGTCGCACCGTGCTGCGCGCGGCCGCGGGCAGTGCCCTGGCCGGGGCCGCCGGGACTGCCGCCGCGGGCTGCGGCGGGGACCGGACGGCCGCCGGGCCGCCCCCGTCCGCACCCGTGTCGCGGGGCACGGGCCGGGGCGCGGCGGCCCGGGCTCCCGCGCTGCCGGGGCCGCCGCTGATCCTGCCCGCGCTGCCGGCCGGGCTGCCCGCGCAGATCGAGCACGGCTCCCGGCGGGCGCACGCGGTGGCGCTCACCTTCCACGGCAGGGGCGACGCGAAGTCGGCGACCGCTCTGCTCGAGGAGGCCGAGCGGGCCGGCGCCCGGGTGACGGTGCTCGCCGTCGGCGACTGGCTGGACGCCGAGCCCCGGATGGCCCGCAGGGTGCTCGACGGCGGGCACGAGCTGGGCAATCACACCATGCGGCATCTGAGCGTCTGCTCGATGCCCGCGAAGGCCGCCTACGCCGAGATCACCGAGTGCGCGGACCGGCTGCGCAGACTGACGGGCGGCATCGGCCGCTGGTTCCGGCCGTCCCGGGCCCGGCGGGCCACGGACCAGGTCGTACGGCTGGCGAAACAGGCCGGATACCCCCACATCCTGTCGTACGACGTGGACTCGCTCGACTTCACCGACCCGGGCGCCGAGGCGGTCCGGCGTACCGTATTGGGCGCGGTACGGCCAGGGTCGGTCGTCAGTCTGCACTTCGGGCACGCCGGCACGGTGGCCGCGCTGCCCGCGATCCTCGACGGCCTGCACCGCCGCGGTCTGCGCGCGGTGACGACTACGGAGCTGCTGACACGATGAACCGCACCCCGCATCACCGTCCTCGACGCTTCCGGTCCGGCTCTCTCCCGCGGCGCCTTCGGCCGCCCTCCTTCCGCCCGGCGAGGCCGCGCGGTGCCGTCCTGCTCACCGCCTTCTGCGCCCTGCTGGCGGCCGGCTGCGGGGGAGGCGACGACAGCCGCCCCGCCGAGCGCCCCGCGCAGGGCGCCCACAGCCAGGGCGCGGCCCGGGGCATGCCCGAGGGGCTGCCGGGCATGCCCCCGCTGCTGGACCCGAACGACCTCTACGCCGCCGACCGGCCGAACGCCCTCTCACCGGTGGTCAAGGACTTCCCCTCCCGGGTGTACGTGCCGAACACGGAGTCCGACACGGTCAGCGTCATCGACCCCAAGACGTACAAGGTCATCGAGACCATCCCGGTGGGCAACCAGCCGCAGCACGTCGTGCCCTCCTGGGACCTCAAGACGCTCTGGGTGAACAACGACCGCGGCCACACCCTCACCCCCATCGACCCGGCCACCGGCAAGGCGGGCCGGACGGTCGACGTCCACGACCCGTACAACCTCTACTTCACGCCCGACGGGAAGTACGCCGTGGTGATGGCGTCCATGGACCGCGAGCTGGTCTTCCGGGACGCCCACACGATGAAGCGGATGAAGACGGAGCACGTGGACTGCCTCGGGGTCAACCACGCCGACTTCTCGCCGGACGGCCGGTACTTCATCGTCTCCTGCGAGTTCTCGGGCGAACTGCTGAAGGTCGACACGGCCAGGATGAAGGTGATCGACAAACAGAAGCTGCCCTTCGACGGGGCGATGCCGCAGGATGTGAAGATCTCCTCGGACGGGAGGACCTGGTACATCGCCGACATGATCGCCGACGGGGTGTGGGTGCTGGACGGGGACAAGTTCACCGAGCCCTGGCTGATGCCCACGGGCAAGGGCGCCCACGGTCTCTATGTGAGCCGTGACTCCAAGTCGATGTACATCTCCAACCGGGGCGAGGGCTCGATCTCGGTGCTGGACCTGCCCAGCCGCAAACTGGTGAAGAAATGGGAGCTGCCGGACGGCGGCAGCCCGGACATGGGCGGAGTGTCCGCCGACGGCAAGGTGCTGTGGCTCTCGGGGCGTTACAACAGCGAGGTGTACGCGATCGACACCACCGACGGGCACCAGATCGCCCGGATCAAGGTGGGCGACGGACCGCACGGGCTGGCCGTCTACCCGCAGCCCGGACGCTACTCGCTGGGGCACACCGGGATCTTCCGCTAGTGGCGTGATCGCGGCCGGTGCGCCCCGGCGGGGCTCCTCGGGGACGTCCCGCCGGGCGTTTCGGGGACGTCCCGTCAGGCGTTGTAGACGTCGGCCTGGCGGGGTGTGGGGTCCTGGATCGCGCCGCTGAGGTTGCCCGCGCGGCTGGCGAAGCGCTCGGTGTTCACGCCGTTCTCGGCGAGGACGCGGAGCGTCGCCTCATGGACGACGCGCAGCACGGGCGTGGCCGCGCGCAGGGCGTCGTCGGCCATGAAGCGGTGGCGCCAGGGCTTGTCGGCCCAGGCGTGCCGCAGCCCGAAGGGCTCGGGGAGCACCAGCTTGCCGCCCCAGTACTCCAGCAGCGGCGGGTACCAGGTGAGCGGCGCCCGCGCGGCCAGCCGGACGACCTCCCGGGGCTCGACGACGGGGAGGGTGCGGGTGTAGGTGTCCCAGAACTTCAGGCCCTTCTTGAAGGTCTGGGTGCGGTTCTTGGGGCGGCCGTTGAAGACGGCGTGGGTGGGGCCGAGGGCGTGGCCGGTGACCTCGATGCGCAGCGTCTTGTGGAGCACGGTGACGTTCACGAGCAGGGTGATGACCAGCTGGCCGTCCCAGAGGACGAACTGGACGCCGAGGTAGTGGCGGTCGCCGCTGCCGAAGTGCTGCTTGTCGCAGATCTCCTGGAGCTGGGAGCCCCTTATCTGGAACGAGGCGTCGGTGCCGCCGGGACGGGACACGGCGCCCGCGCCCTCGCCGATGGGGGAGACCACCCAGTGCTCGACCTGGGGCGGGGTGAGGCCGCCGGTGTTGATGGGGGTGCGCTCCAGCAGCTTGAGCTGGTCGTGCACCGCGCGGACGATGTCCCAGCTGCGGAAGGGGTTGATGTCCTTCCCGGGCTCGGCGGGGACGAGGTCCTCGGCCAGCTGCCAGCTGCCCCAGCGGGTGCCCATCCCGAGGATGCCCTTGGGGCCGGCGTAGAAGGCGATGTTGCTGCGCTGCTCGGCGGAGAGCTTCGCGAGGTTCAGCCGGAGGGCCTCGGCGGCGCTCTCGCCGGGCGTCGAGGGCACGGCCTCGGGGATCTTGGCGGCGACGGTGCCGCCGTCGAGGAGGCCGGTCCAGCGCTCGCGGAGGTCCTTGGCCGTGCGCTCGCAGACCGCCTTGGCCCAGAAGCCGCCGATGAGGGGGGCTATCACCATCGCGCGGACATAGAGATTGAGGAAGCCGCTGAACGGCAGCTTGACCAGGAGGATGACGGCGATCGCGGCGATGCCCACCAGCAGCGCGGTGCCCAGCGCCCCGGCGCGTTTGTCCTGGGAGCCGGCGAGGGTGCGGCGCAGCTGGAAGGCGCCGAGCCAGAGCAGCACGCCGGGGAGGAAGAGGAGGCCGAAGACCACCATGATGAAGGTGAGCCTGGCGTCGCGCTGCTTGCGGATGCGGGACGAGGCCAGGCAGTGCTCGACGATGACCTGCGGTTCGAGGCCGAAGGACTGGATGATGGGCTTGCGCCCCCCGCCGAGCATCCGGTTCTGCACGGCGCGCGCGAAGGCCTCGCCGAGGTTGGGCTCGAAGAGGGAGATCCTGGCCTTCTTCACCTCGGAGGTGGCCCAGTCGGAATTGGCCTTGAGCAGTTCGTCGACCGGGCCGTCCCGGTAGGCCGCCGAGGCCAGGGCCTGGGTCGCCGCGGTCGCCCCGGCGCCGCCGGAGACCGGGATCTGCGCTCCCGGGCTGAAGTCGTAAGGATCCCCTGCTGCCACTGCCGCCCCCAATACCGTGCGCGTCCGGTGCGCCGGTGTGCTCCCGACTGCCGCCCACCGCTTGTGTCATGAGTCGCCTGCTCAGCGTAACGGGACGGGGTGCCGGCTGTCGTGGGAGATCGGAAAGCCGCCCGCACCAGGCGAGTTGATGCGGGCGGCTCGCGAACTATGCCCCGTTCTCCGCCTGTTCGCGAAT
Organism: Streptomyces sp. NPDC001678; assembly: GCF_042892945.1. NCBI lineage: Bacteria > Bacillati > Actinomycetota > Actinomycetes > Kitasatosporales > Streptomycetaceae > Streptomyces > Streptomyces sp. NPDC001678. The sequence continues at coordinate 307,985 of NZ_JBIAUP010000005.1, forward strand.
GCGCTCGGCAGCCTGCGGGGGCATCGGCTCGTGCCGGGCGTAGGAGCGGCTGAACCGCCCGGTGCCATGGGAGAGGGAACGCAGGTCCACCGCGTACCGGCCGATCTCGATCTCCGGGACCTCGGCGCGGACGAGGGTGCGGCCCGAGCCGGACTGCTCGGTGCCGACGACGCGGCCGCGCCGCCCGGACAGATCGCTCATGACCGCGCCCACGTACTCGTCGGAGACGAGGACATGGACGTCCGCGACCGGCTCCAGGAGGTGGATCCGGGCCTCGGCGGCGGCCTCGCGCAGGGCCAGGGCGCCCGCGGTCTGGAACGCGGCGTCCGAGGAGTCCACCGAGTGGGCCTTGCCGTCGACGAGGGTCACCCGCACGTCGACCAGCGGATACCCGGCGGCGACACCCCGGGCGGCCTGGGCGCGGATGCCCTTCTCCACCGAGGGGATGAACTGGCGCGGCACCGCGCCGCCCACGACCTTGTCGACGAACTCGATGCCGGAGCCGCCGGGCAGCGGCTCGACCTCGATCTCGCAGATGGCGTACTGGCCGTGGCCGCCGGACTGTTTGACGTGGCGGCCGCGGCCGGCGGCCCGGGTGCCGAAGGTCTCCCGCAGCGAGACCTTGTGGGGCACCACGTCGACCTGGACGCCGTAGCGGGTGCGCAGCCGCTCCAGGCACACGTCGCGATGGGCCTCGCCCAGGCACCACAGGACGACCTGGCGGGTGTGCTGGTTGTGCTCCAGACGCATCGTGGGGTCCTCGGCGACCAGCCGGGCCAGGCCCTGGGAGAGCTTGTCCTCGTCCGCCTTGCTGTGCGCCTGGATGGCGACGGGCAGCAGCGGGTCGGGCATCAGCCAGGGCTCCATCAGCAGGGGATCGGCCCGGTCGGAGAGGGTGTCGCCGGTCTCGGCGCTGGCGAGCTTGGCCACGCAGGCGATGTCCCCGGCGATGGCCCGGCCGAGCTGGCGCTGCTGTTTGCCGAACGGTGAGGACAGGGCGCCGAGCCGCTCGTCCACGTCATGGGCCTCGTGCCCCCGGTCCTCCAGGCCGTGGCCCGAGACGTGCACGGTCTCGTCGGGGCGCAGCGTGCCGGAGAAGACCCGGACCAGGGAGATCCTGCCGACGTAGGGGTCCGAAGCGGTCTTGATCACTTCTGCGGCGAGCGGTCCGTCGGGGTCGCAGGCCAGCTCCGGGCGCGCCGCGCCGCCGGGGGTGGTGACGGCGGGGACCGCGCGCTCGGTGGGCGTGGGGAAGCCGCCGGTGATCAGCTCCAGCAGCTCCACGGTGCCCAGGCCCTGCCGGGCGCCGTCGGTGGCGGGGGCCGCGGCCAGCACGGGGTGGAAGCTGCCGCGCGCCACGGCCCGCTCCAGATCCTCGATCAGCGTCTTGACATCGATCTCCTCACCGCCGAGGTAGCGGTCCATGAGGGTCTCGTCCTCGCTCTCGGCGATGATCCCCTCGATGAGGCGGTTACGGGCCTCCTCGATGCCGGGCAGTGCCTCGGCGCCGGGCTCGGACTCGGTCCGGGCACCGGAGGAGTAGTCGAAGACCCGCCGGGTGAGCAGCCCGGACAGCCCGGTCACCGGGCGGTGACCGTCGCCGCCCTCCTGCCCGTAGTGGGGGAGGTAGAGGGGCAGGACGCTGTCGGCGGAGTCGCCGCCGAAGGCGGCGCGACAGGCCTCCGTCATCGCCTCGAAGTCCGCCCGCGCGGCCTCCAGGTGCGTCACCACGATCGCGCGCGGCATGCCCACCGCCGCGCACTCCTCCCAGAGCATCCGGGTCGGCCCGGTGATGCCCTCGCGGCCCTCCGCCGCCGAGACGACGAAAAGGGCCGCGTCCGCCGCGCGCAGACCGGCCCTCAGCTCGCCGACGAAATCGGCGTAACCCGGTGTGTCCAGCAGATTGACCTTGATCCCGGCCCACTCGACCGGCACCAGCGACAGCTGGACCGAGCGCTGCTGGCGGTGCTCGATCTCGTCGTAGTCGGAGACGGCCGCGCCGTCCTCGACCCGGCCCGCGCGATTGACCGCGCCGGTGGCCAGGGCCAGCGCCTCCACCAGCGTCGTCTTGCCGGAGCCACTGTGGCCGACCAGCACCACGTTCCGGATGTTGCCGGGCCGGTCGGCCGTCACGGCCCTGCCGGCGGCCCCTGGATGCGTACTCGTCTTCTCGCCCATGTGTCTTGCCTCCCGGTCGACACCTGCGGTCCTTCGAGCTTTCCACCGTGGTCACGCTGCGTCCATACGTCGCACACGCGAACGCAACCCGCCAGTCGGCGCGCCCCCGCCGGGGGCCGGGCGTGACCCGCGCCATGGGCCAGGTGCACGACGTGTGCGCGGCGGCCCCCGGCCGCCTGGCTACGATGGGCCAGCCGGTGTCCTTCCGACCATCCGGCCCGCACACGACCCTTCGGGAAGGCCATGCTGAACAAGTACGCGCGTGCGTTCTTCACGCGTGTTCTCACGCCGTTCGCCGCCCTGCTCATCCGCCTCGGCGTCAGCCCCGACGCGGTGACCCTCATCGGTACCGGTGGTGTGGTGGCGGGAGCGCTGGTCTTCTACCCCCAGGGAGAGTTCTTCTGGGGCACGGTCGTCATCACCCTCTTCGTCTTCTCCGACCTCGTCGACGGCAATATGGCCCGTCAGCTCGGCCGGTCCAGCCGCTGGGGCGCCTTCCTCGACTCCACGCTCGACCGGGTCGCCGACTCGGCCATCTTCGGCGGCCTCGCCCTCTGGTACGCGGGGCGCGGCGACGACACCCTGCTGTGCGCGGTGGCGATCTTCTGCCTCGCCAGCGGCCAGGTGGTCTCCTACACCAAGGCGCGCGGCGAGAGCATCGGCCTGCCCGTCAACGTCAACGGCCTGGTCGAACGCGCCGAACGCCTGGTGATCTCCCTGGTGGCCTGTGGCTTCTCCGGCCTCCACAAGTTCGGCGTGCCGCACATCGACATCCTGCTGCCCATCGCCCTGTGGATCGTGGCCGTCGGCAGCCTGATCACCCTGATCCAGCGCGTGGTGACCGTACGCCGCGAGGCCGCCGAGGCGGACGCCGTGGCCGCCGGCGAGGGCGAGGGCGCGTGAGGGAACGGCTGACCGACACCCTCTACGGGCTCGGCTGGAGCACGGTCAACAAGCTGCCCGAACCCGTCGCCGCCGAGCTGGGGCGCCGGATCGCCGACCTGGCCTGGAAGAAGCGCGGCAAGGGCGTGCTGCGCCTGGAGGCCAACCTCGCCCGGGTCGTCCCCGGCGCGGACCCGCGCCGGCTCGCCGAACTCTCCAGGGCGGGCATGCGCTCCTATATGCGCTACTGGATGGAGTCCTTCCGGCTGCCCTCCTGGAGCCAGGAGCGCATCCGCACCGGATTCGCCCCCCAGGACCGCCACAATCTGGAGCAGGCACTGGCCTCCGGCCGGGGCGTCGTCCTGGCCCTGCCCCACATGGGCAACTACGACCTCGCCGGGGCCTGGCTCACCACGGCGATGAACCAGCCCTTCACCACCGTCGCCGAGCGGCTCAAGCCCGAGACGCTCTACGACCGCTTCGTGGCCTACCGCGAGGGGCTGGGTATGGAGGTGCTGCCCCACGCGGGCGGCAGCGCCTTCGGCATTCTCGCCCGGCGGCTGCGCGCCGGCGGGGTGGTCTGCCTGGTGGCCGACCGCGATCTGTCCTCCTCCGGGATAGAGGTCAGCTTCTTCGGCGAACCGGTGAAGATGCCCGCCGGGCCCGCCGTGCTGGCCGTCCAGACCGGCGCGGTACTGCTGCCCGCCACCCTCTGGTACGACCGGTCCCCGGTGATGCGCGGCCGGATCCACGAGCCCATCGAGGTGCCCACGACGGGCACCCGGGCCGAGAAGGCCGCCGCCATGACCCAGACACTGGCCGACGCCTTCGCCTCCGGCATCGCCGACCACCCCCAGGACTGGCACATGCTCCAGCGGCTGTGGCTCGCCGATCTCGACCGGCGTCCCCGGCCCCCCGCCGAGAGCTCCGGAACGGAGAAACCGTGAGGATCGGGATCGTCTGCCCGTATTCCTGGGACGTCCCCGGGGGCGTCCAGTTCCACATCCGGGACCTGGCCGAGCACCTGATCCGGCTGGGCCACGAGGTGTCGGTGCTGGCACCCGCCGACGACGACACCCCCCTGCCACCGTTCGTCGTCTCCGCCGGCCGGGCCGTACCCGTGCCCTACAACGGCTCCGTGGCCCGGCTGAACTTCGGCTTCCTGTCCGCCGCGCGGGTGCGCCGCTGGCTCCACGAGGGCGACTTCGACGTCATCCACATCCACGAGCCCACCTCCCCCTCCCTGGGACTGCTGTCCTGCTGGGCCGCACAGGGCCCCATCGTGGCGACCTTCCACACCTCCAACCCCCGCTCCCGCGCCATGATCGCGGCCTATCCGATCCTCCAGCCCGCCCTGGAGAAGATCAGCGCGCGTATCGCCGTGAGCGAATACGCCCGCCGCACCCTGGTCGAGCACCTGGGGGGCGACGCCGTCGTCATCCCCAACGGCGTCGACGTGGACTTCTTCGCCTCCGCCGAGCCCCGGCCCGAGTGGCAGGGCGGCACCATCGGCTTCATCGGCCGGATCGACGAGCCCCGCAAGGGCCTGCCCGTGCTGATGCGCGCCCTGCCGAGGATCCTCGCCGAACGCCCGGACACCCGGCTCCTCGTCGCCGGCCGCGGCGACGAGGAGGAGGCCGTCGCGGGACTGCCCCCCGAGATGCGCGGCAACGTCGAATTCCTCGGCATGGTCAGCGACGAGGACAAGGCGCGCCTGCTGCGCAGCGTCGACCTCTATATGGCGCCCAACACCGGCGGCGAGTCCTTCGGCATCATCCTCGTCGAGGCGCTGTCGGCCGGGGCGCCCGTCCTCGCCAGTGACCTGGACGCCTTCGCGCAGGTCCTCGACCAGGGAGCGGCCGGTGAGCTCTTCGCCAACGAGGACGCGGACGCCCTCGCCGACGCGGCCCTGCGGCTGCTGGCCGACCCCGCCCGCCGGGCGGAGCTGAGCGAGCGGGGCAGCCGGCACGTCCGCCGCTTCGACTGGTCGACCGTCGGGGCCGACATCCTGGCCGTCTACGAGACGGTCACGGCCGGCGCGGCCTCGGTCGCCGCGGACGAACGCACCAGCCTTCGCGCCCGCTTCGGGCTCGCCCGGGACTGAGCGAGCGCTCTGCGGGAAGCGAGGTATTCGGCTGCGGGCCGTTCGTGGCTGGTCGCGCAGTTCCCCGCGCCCCTTGCGGGGCGGGGCGGGGGGGGGGGGGGCCGGGCCCCCCCCCCCCCCCCCCCCCGGTACCCGGTCGGACCGCCACCCCCGTAGGCGGTCCGACCGGGCCCCGGGCCCGCCCCCCGTCAGGCCCCGATCCGGCCCGATATCTCCTCGGTGGCCGGCGCCCCGGCGGGACGGACCCCGAAGAGCCCCATCCCATGGCGGGCCTGGAAGCCGCGGCTGCGCCGGATCGTGACGACCACGATCAGGGCGATCAGGCCGATCGACTGGAACCTGCCGAGCACCGGCACCACATCGACCGGCAGCGACAGCGCCTCCACCGTGCTCAGCGCCGCGTCGAGCAGCTCGATCCCGCCCCACAGCATCGTCAGACTCCGCAGCGCCGCCCGGAACTCCGGCATCCCGTCCCAGAGGCGCTCGGCCTCCTCCTCTGGCCCCCTCAGCCGGCGCCCGAACTGGAAGGCGAAGGGCCGCGCCGCGAACAAGGTCCCCAGGATCCACACCCCCAGCACCGCCGGGAGCCCCGCGTCCTTCAGCAGCAGCACCCGGGGGCTGCCGCTGATCAGCGATGTCACCGCCGACACCGCGAGCAGCGCCACGATCAGCAGGTCGAAGACCTCCGCCCGCCGCCGCACCACCGCCGTGACCAGCGCGTGCGCCGCCGGTATGGCGCTGCTCAGCAGCAGGGCCTGCCACTGGGCGGTGCCATGGGCGCGCAGCGCGTAGTACACGGCGAGAGGCAGCGCGACGCTGATGGCGAGGGGCACGAGCAGCGCCCGCGCCGGGCGCGCGCCACGCGATTCCATTCGGTCCATGAGATGCCTCCAGCGGTTCGGCGGTGAGGCCGGCCGGTACGGGTCCGGCACGGCGATCCGGCGATCTGCTTCGACGTTAGGAGCCGGGCGGGTGGAGACGGATCGGAGCCAGGGCGGGTTTCCCGACCGCCGCCTCCACCCCGCCCTCCACCCCCGGGTGGAGACCTCCGGCGCCTGCCGGGCACCCGCCCGGGAGCCGGACGGTAACGTGACCCGGCGTGACCACACTGATCTGGATCGCGGCCGCCCTGGTCGTCATCGGCGTCTACCTCAGCTGGACCGCCGGCCGGCTGGACCGGCTGCACAGCCGCATCGACGCCGCCCGCGCCGCCCTGGACGCCCAGCTGCTCCGGCGCGCATCGGTCGCCCAGGAGCTCGCCACCGCCGGGATCCTCGATCCGGCCGCCTCGATGGTGATGTACCAGGCCGCCCACGCGGCCCGGCAGGCCGAGGAGGAGCACCGCGAGGTCGCCGAGAGCGAGCTCAGCCAGGCGCTGCGGGCCGTCTTCGCCGAGGCCCCGCAGGTGGAGGCCGTACGGCAGGCGCCCGGCGGCGAGGAGTCGCTGGCCGAGCTGACCCAGGCGGTCCGCAGGGTGCCCATGGCCCGCCGGTTCCACAACGACGCGGTACGGGCGGCCCGGGCGCTGCGCAGGCACCGCAAGGTGCGCTGGTTCCGGCTGGCCGGTCACGCCCCCTTCCCGATGGCCTTCGAGATGGACGACGAGCCTCCGGCCGCCCTGGCCGACCGGGCAGGCCACTGACCCCGGATTGGCCCTTTTTCCCGTCCCTCGCACGCCGGTTTGATGACGATGCAGCATCACCGGCCCTTGATAGCGAGGTCACATCGTGTCCACCCCCAGCACGCCCCAGACTCCCGAGACCGGCACCGCGCGCGTCAAGCGCGGCATGGCCGAGCAGCTCAAGGGCGGCGTGATCATGGACGTCGTCACCCCGGAGCAGGCGAAGATCGCCGAGGACGCCGGCGCGGTCGCGGTCATGGCTCTGGAGCGGGTGCCCGCCGACATCCGCAAGGACGGCGGCGTGGCCCGGATGTCCGACCCGGACATGATCGAGGGCATCATCAACGCCGTCTCCATCCCGGTCATGGCCAAGTCCCGCATCGGCCACTTCGTCGAGGCCCAGGTCCTCCAGTCCCTCGGCGTCGACTACATCGACGAGTCCGAGGTCCTCACCCCGGCCGACGAGGTCAACCACTCCGACAAGTGGTCCTTCACCACCCCCTTCGTCTGCGGTGCCACCAACCTGGGCGAGGCCCTGCGCCGCATCGCCGAGGGCGCGGCCATGATCCGCTCCAAGGGCGAGGCCGGCACCGGCAACGTCGTGGAGGCCGTGCGCCACCTGCGCCAGATCAAGAACGAGATCGCCAAGCTGCGCGGCTTCGACAACCACGAGCTCTTCGCCGCCGCCAAGGAGCTGCGCGCCCCCTACGAGCTGGTCAAGGAGGTCGCCGAGCTCGGCAAGCTGCCGGTCGTGCTGTTCTCCGCCGGTGGCGTGGCCACCCCGGCCGACGCCGCGCTGATGCGCCAGCTGGGCGCCGAGGGCGTCTTCGTCGGCTCCGGCATCTTCAAGTCCGGCGACCCGGCCAAGCGCGCCGCCGCCATCGTGAAGGCCACCACCTTCTACGACGACCCGAAGATCATCGCGGACGCCTCCCGCAACCTGGGCGAGGCCATGGTCGGCATCAACTGCGACACCCTGCCCGAGGCCGAGCGCTACGCCAACCGCGGCTGGTAGCACACGTTCATCCCGGGTGGGCGGTCCGCGACGACAGGCGGGCCGCCCACCGGGCGTACCACCGGCGGCCGGAGGGTGCGGCCCACCGGCCGGCCCCACCGCCCCGCCGCAACCGACCCGAGAGGCAGACCCACCGTGTCCACCCCCACCATCGGCGTTCTCGCCCTCCAGGGCGACGTCCGCGAACACCTCGTGGCCCTGGCCGCGGCCGACGCCCTCGCCCGGCCCGTACGCCGTCCCGAGGAGCTCGCCGAGGTCGACGGCCTGGTCATACCCGGCGGCGAGTCCACCACCATGTCCAAGCTCGCGGTGATCTTCGGTCTGCTGGAGCCGCTGCGCGAGCGCGTCCGGGCCGGGATGCCCGTCTACGGCACCTGCGCCGGCATGATCATGCTCGCCGACAAGATCCTGGACGGCCGTGAGGACCAGGAGACCCTCGGCGGCATCGACATGATCGTGCGCCGCAACGCCTTCGGCCGGCAGAACGAGTCCTTCGAGGCGTCCGTCGAGGTGGCCGGCATCGAGGGTGGCCCGGTCGAGGGCGTCTTCATCCGCGCCCCCTGGGTCGAGTCCGTGGGCGCCGCGGCCGAGGTCCTCGCCGTCCACGACGGCCACACCGTCGCCGTCCGGCAGGGAAACGTGCTGGTCACGTCCTTCCATCCGGAGCTCACGGGCGATCACCGGGTCCATGAGCTGTTTGTGGAGATGGTCCGCTCCACCCGCTCCTGAGATCCCGGTAGGATCTCTGTCGTTCGTTCTGAATTTGGTTACGCGAAGGAGACAGGCGAGATGTCCGGCCACTCTAAATGGGCTACGACGAAGCACAAGAAGGCCGTGATCGACGCCAAGCGCGGCAAGCTCTTCGCGAAGCTGATCAAGAACATCGAGGTCGCGGCCCGCATGGGCGGCGTCGACATCGAGGGCAACCCGACGCTCTACGACGCCATCCAGAAGGCGAAGAAGCAGTCGGTCCCGAACAAGAACATCGACTCCGCGGTCAAGCGCGGCGGCGGCCTCGAGGCCGGTGGCGCCGACTACGAGACGATCATGTACGAGGGCTACGGCCCCAACGGTGTCGCGGTCCTCATCGAGTGCCTCACCGACAACCGCAACCGCGCCGCCTCCGACGTGCGCGTCGCCATGACCCGCAACGGCGGCTCCATGGCCGACCCGGGCTCGGTGTCGTACCTGTTCAACCGCAAGGGCGTCATCATCGTCCCCAAGGGTGAGCTCACCGAGGACGACGTCCTCGGCGCGGTCCTGGACGCCGGTGCCGAAGAGGTCAACGACCTCGGCGAGAGCTTCGAGGTCCTCAGCGAGGCCACCGACCTGGTCGCGGTCCGCACCGCCCTCCAGGAGGCCGGCATCGACTACGACTCGGCCGAGGCCAACTTCGTGCCCACCATGCAGGTGGAGCTCGAGGAAGAGGCCGCCCGCAAGATCTTCAAGCTGATCGACGCGCTCGAGGACAGCGACGACGTCCAGAACGTCTTCGCCAACTTCGACGTCTCCGACGAGGTCATGGCCAAGGTCGACGCGTAAGCGTCGCGTTCAGGCTGCGGTCGACGGACGGGCCGGCGGACGGGCCAGTGGGACACGTGTCCCACTGGCCCGTCGGCGTGAGCGGCCGTTGTCAGTGGCAGCCGATAGCCTGCCCGAGCAGGTGAGCGGAGGGAGGGGCGCGATGCGGGTGCTCGGTGTGGACCCGGGGCTGACGCGATGCGGTGTCGGAGTGGTGGAGGGCGTCGCGGGCCGTCCGCTGCGCATGGCCGGAGTGGGCGTCGTCCGTACCCCGGCCGATGCCGACGTGGCCGACCGGCTCGTGCTCATAGAGCGCGGCATCGAGCAGTGGCTCGACGAATACCGCCCCGAGTACGTCGCGGTCGAGCGCGTCTTCAGCCAGCACAACGTCCGTACGGTCATGGGCACCGCCCAGGCCAGCGCGGTCGCCATGCTGTGCGCCGCCCGGCGCGGGCTCCCCGTCGCCCTCCACACGCCCAGCGAGGTCAAGGCCGCCGTCACCGGCTCCGGCCGGGCCGACAAGGCCCAGGTCGGCGCCATGGTCACCAGGCTGCTGAGGCTCGACGCGCCGCCCAAGCCGGCCGACGCCGCCGACGCCCTGGCCCTGGCCATCTGCCACATCTGGCGCGCGCCCGCGACCAACCGGCTGCAGGAGCTCGCCGCCGCCCACCGCCGCACCCCCACCCCCGTACGCATCCCGAAGGGCACCCGATGATCGCCTTCGTCTCCGGGCCGGTCGCGGCCCTCGCCCCGGACACCGCCGTCGTCGAGGTCGGCGGCGTCGGCATGGCCGTCCAGTGCACCCCGGGTACCCTCGCCCGGCTGAAGGTCGGGCAGCCCGCGAGGCTGGCGACGTCCCTCGTCGTCCGTGAGGACTCCCTGACGCTCTACGGCTTCGCCGACGACGACGAGCGGCAGACCTTCGAGCTCCTCCAGACCGCCAGCGGGGTGGGCCCCCGCCTCGCCCAGGCCATGCTGGCCGTCCACACGCCGGACGCGCTGCGGCGGGCGTTCGCCGCCGGGGACGAGAAGGCGCTCACAGCCGTGCCGGGCATCGGGAAGAAGGGGGCGCAGAAGCTGCTCCTTGAGCTCAAGGACCGGCTGGGTGCGCCCGTTGGCTCCGCCGGGGCGGCTGTGGGTACGGCGGCTGTCACCTCCGGGTGGCGGGATCAGCTGCACGCTGCGCTCGTCGGGCTCGGGTACGCGAGCCGCGAGGCCGACGAGGCCGTCGCGGCCGTCGCGCCGCAGGCCGAGGCCGTTGTCGCCGACGGCGGCACGCCGCAGGTGGGGCAGTTGCTGCGGGCGGCGTTGCAGACGCTGAACCGGGCTCGGTGAGCGGCTTCGGGTGCGGGCCGGTGGTCGGTTTGTGCCCACCCGTTCCGCCCTGCGGAACGCCTGCCCACAAACCGATTCAACCGTGAGGTTTCCCCTGTGAACTGGGACGACGAGTCCACCTACGCTTCCCCCGCCGCCGACCGTCTCGTCGGTACCGCCGCCGACGGGGAGGACCAGGCGGTCGAGGCCGCTCTGCGGCCCAAGGACCTGGACGAGTTCATCGGGCAGGAGCGCGTCCGCGAGCAGCTCGACCTCGTCCTCAAGGCCGCCCGCGCCCGGGGCGCCACCGCCGACCACGTCCTGCTCTCCGGCGCCCCCGGCCTCGGCAAGACCACCCTGTCGATGATCATCGCGGCCGAGATGGGCGCCCCCATCCGCATCACCTCCGGCCCCGCCATCCAGCACGCCGGCGACCTCGCCGCGATCCTCTCCTCCCTCACCGAGGGCGAGGTCCTCTTCCTCGACGAGATCCACCGCATGTCCCGGCCCGCCGAGGAGATGCTCTACATGGCCATGGAGGACTTCCGCGTCGACGTCGTCGTAGGCAAGGGCCCCGGCGCCACCGCCATCCCCCTGGAGCTGCCGCCCTTCACCCTCGTCGGCGCCACCACCCGGGCCGGCCTGCTGCCGCCCCCGCTGCGCGACCGCTTCGGCTTCACCGGCCACATGGAGTTCTACTCGCCCGCCGAGCTCCAGCGCGTCGTCCGCCGCTCCGCCCGGCTCCTCGACGTCGAGATGGAGGACCAGGGCGGCGCCGAGATCGCCGGCCGCTCCCGTGGCACGCCCCGTATCGCCAACCGCCTGCTGCGCCGCGTCCGCGACTACGCGCAGGTCAAGGCCGACGGTGTGATCACCCAGGAGATCGCCGCCCAGGCCCTCCAGGTCTACGAGGTGGACGGCCGCGGCCTGGACCGGCTGGACCGGGCCGTGCTCACGGCGTTGCTCAAGCTCTTCGGCGGCGGTCCCGTCGGGTTGTCCACCCTGGCCGTGGCCGTGGGGGAGGAGCGCGAGACGGTCGAGGAGGTCGCCGAGCCCTTCCTGGTCCGGGAGGGGTTGCTGGCCCGTACGCCCCGGGGCCGGGTCGCCACGCCGGCGGCCTGGTCGCACCTCGGGATGGTGCCGCCGCAGCAGGGCGGGGGCCCCGGCCAGCGGGGTCTCTTCGGGGAGTGACGGCGCGGGGGCTGGTCCGGTCAGGAACCCCGGTGCCATGCTGGGCGTTGTTCCATAGGCGCGGACTCGCTTAGACTCCGCCGATGCCGTCCGTATTGTGCGGCATACCACCCCCGTAGACCAGGCCGTTTCCCCAGCGGTCGTGTGAAGGAATCCCCGTCCCGTGAATATCGTGACTCTCCTGCCGTTCATCGTGCTCATCGGGGCCATGTTCCTGATGACCCGCTCGGCGAAGAACAAGCAGCGCCAGGCCGTCCAGATGCGCGACCAGATGCAGCCGGGTACCGGTGTCCGGACGATCGGCGGCATGTACGCGACCGTCAAGGAGATCCACGACGACACGGTTCTCCTGGAGGTCGCCCCGGGCGTCCACGCCATCTACGCGAAGAACGCCATCGGCGCCGTCCTCGAGGACGCCGAGTACAACCGCATCGTCCACGGCCTGGAGCCGGAGGAGACCCCGGTCGTGCCCGACGACGCCTCTTCGCTCACCGAGGCCGTCGAGGCCGGCGAGCCCCCGGTCGAGAAGAAGATCGACCTCGGCAAGGACGCCGCTCCGGCCGCGGGCGAGGCGAAGGACGAGGTCAAGGACGCCGAGGCGGGGGCCGAGAAGTCCGGCGAGGCGACCGAGCCGAAGGACAAGGACGCGAAGCGGGACGGCGACACCGACGCCAAGTAGTCCTTCTCCGGAACCGCGGAGCACCCACTGAGCGGTGCGCCGCGGTTCCGTTACGGTCTAGGCTCCGGCGGGGGCAGGTCCCCACATCATTTCGTGGCCGCCCGGCGAACACCCGACGCCCGGCGGTTGGACAGGGAGAAACGACAAGGTGGCAGCACCGAAGAAGGGCCGCAGGTCCCCGGGCGGCCAGGGCAGGCCGGGACGAGTCCTGGCCCTGATCCTGATCGCCATGGTGGCGCTCACCGGGGGGATGTTCGCCTCCGGGCACACCACACCGCGGTTGGGCATCGACCTCGCGGGCGGCACCAGCTTCACGCTGGAGGCCAAGAACCAGCCGGGCAAGCCCAACGCGATCAACAAGACCAATATGGACACCGCCGTCGGCATCATCGAGCGGCGTGTCAACGGTCTTGGTGTGACCGAGGCCGAGGTCCAGACGCAGGGCAGCAAGCACATCATCGTGAACATCCCCCGGGGGACGAACGCGAAGCAGGCTCGCCAGCAGGTCGGCACCACCGCTCAGCTCGGTTTCCGGCCCGTCCTGACCTCCGCCCCCGGCATCAAGGCCGCCGAGCCGACGCCCGGCGCCTCGGCCGACAAGGGCAAGGGCGACAAGTCCGGCGACAAGAGCAAGCCCTCCGGCTCGCCCTCCGCCTCCGCGTCCGCCGGCACCGGTCCTCAGGGCCGCCCCGTGACCGACGCCCTCAAGGCCGACGGCACCCCGTCCCCCAAGGCCACCGCCTCCGTGTCCGGTGACAAGACCGACGACGCGAAGAAGGACGACAAGAAGGCGCCCACCCCGACGCCGACGCCCACGCCGGCCACCGGTGACATGGCCGCCCTCCAGAAGCAGTTCGACGCCCTGGACTGCTCCACCAAGGAGAGCCGTTCCAAGGCCAACGAGGCCGCGTCCAACGCCAAGCCCACCGACCCCATCGTCGCGTGCCGCAAGGACGGCTCCGTCAAGGAGATCCTCGGCCCGGTGGCCGTGGAGGGCGCGTCCATCAAGGACGCCAACGCCGTCTTCGACTCCCAGGGCGGCAAGGGCTGGCTCGTCCAGCTGAAGTTCAACTCCTCCGGCGCCAAGAAGTTCGCCGATGTCACCGGCCAGCTGGCCGGCAAGCCGTCGCCGCAGAACCAGTTCGCGATCGTCCTCGACGGCGAGGTCGTCTCCGACCCGTCCGTGAGCACCTCCATCGTCGGCGGCCAGGCGGAGATCTCCGGCGGCTTCACCCAGCAGAGCGCCCAGGACCTCGCCAACGTGCTGTCCTACGGCGCCCTGCCGCTGTCCTTCGACGTCGTCACCGAGCAGACGGTGACCGCCGCGCTCGGCGGTGAGCAGCTGCGGGCCGGTCTGATCGCCGGTGCCATCGGCCTCGCCCTCGTCGTGCTCTACCTGGTGATCTACTACCGCGGTCTGGCGCTCGTCGCCCTCGCGAGCCTCGCGTGCTCCGCCGTGCTCACCTACACGATCATGGTCCTGCTCGGCCCGGCCATCGGCTTCGCGCTGAACCTGCCGGCCGTCTGCGGCGCCATCGTCGCCATCGGCATCACCGCCGACTCGTTCATCGTGTACTTCGAGCGCATCCGCGACGAGATCCGCGAGGGCCGCACCCTGCGTCCCGCCGTGGAGCGCGGCTGGCCGCGCGCCCGCCGCACGATCCTCGTCTCGGACTTCGTCTCCTTCCTCGCCGCCGCGGTGCTCTTCATCGTCACCGTCGGCAAGGTGCAGGGCTTCGCGTTCACCCTCGGACTGACCACGCTCCTCGACGTCGTCGTGGTCTTCCTCTTCACCAAGCCCCTCATGACGATCCTCGCCCGCCGCAAGTTCTTCGCCAGCGGCCACCCGTGGTCCGGTCTGGACCCCCAGCGGCTCGGCGCCAAGCCGCCGCTGCGGGCCTCCCGCCGCCGTCCCTCCGCCACCGTCGACCCGAAGGAGGCGTGAGATGTCGCGACTCGGCACTCTCGGCGCCCGGCTCTACCGCGGCGAGGTCGGCTACGACTTCGTGGCCAAGCGGAAGATCTGGTACGGCATCTCGATCCTGATCACCATCACGGCCATCGTCGGCCTGGCGGTGCGTGGTCTGAACTTCGGCATCGAGTTCTCCGGCGGCGCGGTCTTCACCACTCCCAAGACCTCGGTCTCGGCCGAGACGGCCCGCAAGACGGCCCAGGACGTCTCGGGTCACCCCGCGATCGTCCAGAAGCTCGGTGACAAGACGCTGCGCGTCCAGGTCAGCGACCTCACCCCCGAGCAGTCCCGCAAGACCCAGGAAGCGCTGGCCAAGAAGCTGGACGTCGACCTGAACAAGGTCAACACCGACATCGTCGGCCCCAGCTGGGGTGACGAGATCGCCGGCAAGGCCTGGACGGGCCTCGGCGTCTTCATGATCCTCGTGGTCATCTATCTGGCCATCGCCTTCGAGTGGCGAATGGCGCTGGCCGCGCTGATCGCCCTGATCCACGACCTCACCATCACCGTCGGCGTCTACGCGCTCGTCGGTTTCGAGGTCACCCCGGGCACCGTGATCGGTCTGCTGACGATCCTCGGTTACTCCCTCTACGACACCGTCGTCGTCTTCGACGGTCTGAAGGAGAGCGCGAAGGACCTCACCAAGCAGACCCGCTTCACCTACAGCGAGATCGCCAACCGCAGCCTCAACGGCACCCTGGTGCGCTCCATCAACACCACGGTCGTCGCGCTGCTGCCGGTCGCCGGCCTGCTGTTCATCGGCGGCGGCTTCCTCGGCGCGGGCATGCTCAACGACATCTCGCTCGCCCTGTTCGTCGGCCTCGCGGCCGGCGCCTACTCCTCGATCTTCATCGCCACGCCGCTGGTCGCCGACCTCAAGGAGCGCGACCCGCAGATGAAGGCCCTGGCCAAGCGGGTGCGCGCCCGCCGCGCCGCCGACGCCGCCAAGGCCGAGGCGGGCGGGGCGACCGCGGACCGCGTGCCGTCCGACGGGGACGACGTGGACGACGAGGAGCCGGAGGACGCCTCCCCCGCCGGGGTCGTCACCCAGCGCCGTCAGAGCCGCGGCCGCGGCGGCCGTCCCTCGGGGAAGCGCCGATGAGCGCCCCGCAGGAGCTGCGCGAACTGCTGCTCAGCCGCATCCACGACGTGCCGGACTACCCCAAGCCGGGCGTGATGTTCAAGGACATCACCCCGCTGCTCGCCGACGCCGAGGCGTTCGCCGCGCTCACCGACGCCCTCGCCGGGCTCTGTGCGCGCCACGGCGCCACCAAGGTCGTCGGCCTGGAGGCCCGCGGCTTCATCCTGGCGGCCCCGGTCGCCGTCCGCGCCGGCCTGGGCTTCGTGCCCGTCCGCAAGGCGGGCAAGCTCCCCGGCGCCACCCTGGCCCAGTCGTACGACCTGGAGTACGGCACCGCCGAGATCGAGATGCACGCCGACGCGCTCGTCGCCGGCGACCGCGTCCTCGTCATCGACGACGTGTTGGCCACCGGCGGCACGGCCGAGGCGTCGCTGAAGCTGATCCGGCGCGCCGGCGCCCAGGTCGCGGGCGTCGCGGTGCTGATGGAGCTGGGCTTCCTGCCGGGCCGCGCCCGTCTGGAGCCGGTCCTCGACGGCGCGCCCCTGGAGGCGCTGATCACCGTCTGAGCCGCCCTGCTACGGGTGGGCCCACACTTCGCGGCGGGCACCGGGGAAGGCCCCGGTGCCCGCCGCTGTTGTTCCTGTTGGCGCCCCGTGCGCGGCGGTCCGGTGGCCGGGATCGATACCATGGCAGTCCGGACCTGAACGGGGGGCCGGTACGCATGAGGAGTGCTCTTGCCAGACGAGGTCCAGCCGCTCACCGCCGCTCAAGAGGACAAGAAGCCGTCTCCCGAGGCCGCGGCGGTCACGGGCACGCCCTCCGGCCGCCCCGCCGGCGCCGACGGGCCCGACCGGGGCACGGACGGGGAGCGGAGCCGTCCGCAGGCCGCGGGCACCCCGCACCACAAGGCCGACCGGCAGTCCGCCACGGCCCGGCCCCAGCCGGCCGCCGCCCCGGTCCCGGCGCGCCCCACGCCCTCGCAGGGCTCCGCGCCCCGGCCCGGCTCCTCCAGCCGCGTCCGCGCCCGCCTCGCCCGTCTCGGCGTCCAGCGCTCCAGCCCGTACAACCCCGTGCTCGAGCCGCTGCTGCGCATCGTGCGCGGAAACGATCCGAAGGCCGACGCCGGCACGTTGCGCCAGATCGAGCGGGCCTACCAGGTCGCCGAGCGCTGGCACCGCGGCCAGAAGCGCAAGAGCGGCGACCCCTACATCACCCACCCCCTCGCCGTCACCACGATCCTCGCCGAGCTGGGCATGGATCCGGCCACCCTGATGGCCGGCCTGCTGCACGACACCGTCGAGGACACCGAGTACGGCCTGGAGGACCTCCGCCGTGACTTCGGCGACCAGGTCGCCCTGCTCGTCGACGGCGTCACCAAGCTGGACCGGGTGCAGTTCGGCGAGGCCGCGCAGGCCGAGACCGTGCGCAAGATGGTCGTCGCCATGGCCAAGGACCCGCGCGTCCTGGTCATCAAGCTCGCCGACCGCCTCCACAACATGCGCACCATGCGCTACCTCAAGCGGGAGAAGCAGGAGAAGAAGGCCCGCGAGACCCTGGAGATCTACGCCCCGCTGGCACACCGGCTGGGCATGAACACCATCAAGTGGGAGCTGGAGGACCTCGCCTTCGCGATCCTCTACCCCAAGATGTACGACGAGATCGTCCGTCTCGTCGCCGAGCGGGCCCCCAAGCGCGACGAGTACCTGGCCGTCGTCACCGACGAGGTCCAGGCCGATCTGCGCGCCGCCCGCATCAAGGCGACCGTCACCGGCCGCCCGAAGCACTACTACAGCGTCTACCAGAAGATGATCGTGCGGGGCCGGGACTTCGCCGAGATCTACGACCTGGTGGGCATCCGCGTCCTCGTCGACACCGTCCGCGACTGCTACGCGGCGCTCGGCACCGTCCACGCCCGGTGGAACCCGGTCCCGGGGCGGTTCAAGGACTACATCGCGATGCCCAAGTTCAACATGTACCAGTCGTTGCACACGACGGTCATAGGGCCCAGCGGCAAGCCCGTCGAACTCCAGATCCGCACGTTCGACATGCACCGCCGCGCCGAGTACGGCATCGCCGCGCACTGGAAGTACAAGCAGGAGGCCGTCGCCGGCGCCTCCAAGATCCGTACGGATGTGCCGAAGAACGCCGGCAAGAACCAGGACACCGTCAATGACATGGCCTGGCTCCGGCAGCTGCTCGACTGGCAGAAGGAGACCGAGGACCCGGGCGAGTTCCTGGAGTCCCTGCGCTTCGACCTCTCGCGCAACGAGGTCTTCGTCTTCACGCCCAAGGGCGATGTCATAGCGCTCCCGGCGGGCGCCACCCCCGTCGACTTCGCCTACGCCGTCCACACCGAGGTCGGCCACCGCACGATAGGCGCCCGGGTCAACGGACGGCTCGTCCCGCTGGAGTCGACCCTCGACAACGGCGACCTGGTGGAGGTCTTCACCTCCAAGGCGACCGGCGCGGGCCCGTCCCGCGACTGGCTGGGCTTCGTCAAGTCCCCGCGCGCCCGCAACAAGATTCGTGCCTGGTTCTCCAAGGAGCGCCGCGACGAGGCCATCGAGCAGGGCAAGGACGCCATCGCGCGCGCCATGCGCAAGCAGAACCTGCCGATCCAGCGGATCCTCACCGGCGACTCGCTGGTCACCCTCGCGCACGAGATGCGCTACCCCGACATCTCCTCCCTCTACGCCGCCATCGGCGAGGGCCATGTCGCGGCGCAGGGCGTGGTGCAGAAGCTCGTCCAGGCCCTCGGCGGCGAGGACGCGGCCACCGAGGACATCGAGGAGGCCGCACCCATCCGCGGCCGCTCCAAGCGCCGCTCGAGCGCCGACCCGGGTGTGGTCGTCAAGGGCGTCGACGACGTGTGGGTGAAGCTGGCCCGCTGTTGTACGCCCGTCCCCGGCGACCCGATCATCGGCTTCGTCACCCGCGGCAACGGCATCTCCGTGCACCGCGCGGACTGCGTCAACGTCGACTCGCTCTCGCAGCAGCCCGAGCGGATCCTCGACGTGGAGTGGGCGCCGACCCAGTCGTCGGTCTTCCTCGTCGCCATCCAGGTGGAGGCGCTGGACCGCTCCCGGCTGCTCTCGGACGTCACCCGGGTGCTGTCCGACCAGCACGTCAACATCCTGTCGGCCGCCGTGCAGACCTCCCGCGACCGGGTGGCCACCTCGCGCTTCACCTTCGAGATGGGTGACCCGAAGCACCTGGGGCACGTGCTCAAGGCCGTCCGCGGTGTGGAGGGCGTCTACGACGTCTACCGCGTGACGTCGGCCCGCAGGCCCTGAGCCGCGCATGAGTAAGGGGCTCCGGCAATAGCCGGAGCCCCTTACCTCTTACTGCGTGACGGCTCGATCAGCCGCCGAACTCCTCAAGGCCCTTCAGGGCCTGGTCCAGCAGCGCCTTGCGGCCCTCCAGCTCCTGCGAGAGCTTGTTCGCCTTGGCGTCGTTGCCCGCGGCACGCGCCTTGTCGACCTGCTCCTGGAGCTTGTCGACGGCCGCCTGGAGCTGACCCGTCAGCCCGGCCGCACGGGCCCGCGCCTCCGGGTTCGTACGCCGCCACTCGGCCTCCTCGGCCTCCTGGATGGCCCGCTCGACCGCGTGCATCCGGCCCTCGATCTTCGGGCGGGCGTCGCGCGGCACATGGCCGATGGCCTCCCAGCGCTCGTTGATCGAGCGGAACGCGGCCCGGGCCGCCTTCAGATCGGTCACCGGGAGCAGCTTCTCGGCCTCGACGACCAGCTCCTCCTTGAGCGTGAGGTTGCCGGACTGCTCCGCGTCGCGCTCGGCGAAGACATGGCCGCGGGCCTGGAAGAAGACGTCCTGGGCGCCCCGGAAACGGGCCCACAGCTCGTCCTCCGCCTCGCGCTGGGCGCGCCCGGCGGCCTTCCAGTCGGCCATCAGGTCGCGGTAGCGCGCGGCCGTCGGGCCCCAGTCCGTCGAGCCCGAGAGCGACTCGGCCTCGGCGACCAGCTTCTCCTTGACCTTGCGGGCCTCCTCGCGCTGTGCGTCCAGCGAGGCGAAGTGCGCCTTGCGCCGCTTGGAGAACGCCGACCGGGCGTGCGAGAAGCGGTGCCACAGCTCGTCGTCGGTCTTGCGGTCCAGCCGGGGCAGGCCCTTCCAGGTGTCCACCAGGGCGCGCAGCCGCTCGCCGGCCGAGCGCCACTGCTCGCTCGCCGCCAGCTCCTCGGCCTCGGCGACCAGGGACTCCTTGGCCGTACGGGCCTCCTCGGACTGCTTGGCCTTGGCCGCCTTGCGCTCCTCGCGGCGCGTCTCGACGGTGGCGACCAGCTTGTCCAGCCGCTCCCGCAGCGCGTTCAGGTCGCCCACCACATGGTGCTCGTCGACCTGGGTGCGGATGTGGTCGATCGCGGCCATCGCGTCCTTGGCCGAGAGATCGGTGGTCTTCACCCGCCGCTCGAGGAGGCCGATCTCGACGACCAGGCCCTCGTACTTGCGCTCGAAGTAAGCCAGGGCCTCCTCCGGGGACCCCGCCTGCCACGAGCCGACGACCTGCTCGCCGTCGGCAGTACGCACGTACACGGTGCCCGTCTCATCGACGCGGCCCCACGGGTCGCTGCTCACAGCGCCTCCTCCACATGATGGCGGGGCCGTCGTCGCGGCCCGCGCGCATCGTCCACAGTTGTTGCCGGGCAGGGCCGCGCCCTGGCCGGTCCGACGGCTTGATCGTTCGGGTGCGCGGAACCGTCGGAGCAGGCACCCTACACAACGCCAACATAGGCGAACGGCGGCCCGGCTGTCCGTATCCCGCGCGACCGAAATTTCGCCGTACGGGCGTCAGCTTCTGGTCACCGCCGCCTTGTCGATGACGACGGTGGCGTTCGGCGCGCCGTCGCCGGCCCCGGACTGCTCACCCGCGGCGGCGATCTTCTTCAGCGTCTTCATGCCCTCGGCGCCGATGGTGCCGAACGGCGTGTACTGCGGCGGCAGCTGGCTGTCCTGGTAGACGAGGAAGAACTGGCTGCCGCCGGTGTGCGGCTGGCCGGTGTTGGCCATCGCGACCGTGCCCGCGGGGTAGACGTTCCCCTTGAGCTTCGAGTCCTTGAGGTTCTCGTCCTCGATCGTGTAGCCGGGGCCGCCCTGGCCGGTGCCCTTGGGGTCGCCGCACTGCAGGACGTAGATCCCGGCGGTGGTCAGCCGGTGGCACTTCGAGTGGTCGAAGAAGCCTTCCTTCGCCAGGAAGTCGAAGGAGTTGACCGTGTGCGGGGCGTTCGCGGCGTCCAGCTTGAGGTCGATGGCGCCGCACGTGGTCGTGAGGTTCATCGCGTACGACGCCGACTTGTCGACCGTCATCTCCGGCTCGGACTTCCACGTCTTGGCGGACGGCGTGCCCGGCGCGGGCTTCGCGCAGGGGTCCGGAACCTTCTTGGGCGTGGGGGCGGCGTCGGCGGCGGTGTCCTTCTTCTTGTCGTCGACCAGGGCGCCGGTGGCGTACGCGGTCGCGCCCGCGGCCAGCACCACGGCGACTCCGGCGGCGATCACCGCGTTACGGCGGTGGGCCTTGCGGCGGGCCGCCTCGCGACGCTGCCGCTGCCGTTCGAACTTCTCCCGGGCGAGCTGGCGCCGCCGCTGCTCGTTACTGACCACCGGGTCCTCTCCTCGTGCCGTCGCTGTGCATGTCATAAGCCACGAATCGCAACTGTCGCCCGTACCGTATACGGGTTCGCCGTGGCGGGAGTGCCGCCGGTAGGCTCTGAGACGGTCGGGTGTCCCCGCCCGGGGGCGTCCGCCGGAAAGACCACCCGCAAGACCGCCTGCAGGACCGCCTGCAAGAACTCGCCGATCATTAAGGACGAACGTGCTCATTGCCGGGTTCCCCGCCGGGGCCTGGGGGACCAACTGCTACCTGGTCGCCCCCGCCGCCGGCGAGGAGTGCGTGATCATCGACCCGGGCCACCAGGCGGCCCAGGGAGTCGAGGAAGCGCTCAAGAAGCATCGGCTCAAGCCCGTCGCCGTCGTCCTCACCCACGGCCACATCGACCACGTCGCCTCGGTCGTCCCGGTGTGCGGCGCCCATGACGTCCCCGCCTGGATCCACCCCGCCGACCGCTACATGATGAGCGACCCGGAGAAGGCCCTGGGCCGCTCCATCGGGCAGCACCTCATGGGCGAGCTCACGGTGGGGGAGCCGGACGACGTCAAGGAGCTCTCCGACGGCAGCCGGCTGGAACTCGCGGGGATGGAGTTCTCCGTCGCGCACGCGCCCGGCCATACCAAGGGGTCGGTGACCTTCAGGATGCCCCGGACCACTGAGATCCCCTCGGTGTTCTTCTCGGGCGACCTGCTGTTCGCCGGCTCCATCGGACGCACCGACCTGCCCGGCGGTGACCACGCCGAGATGCTCCAGTCGCTGGCCCGTGTGTGCCTGCCCCTGGACGACTCGACCGTGGTGCTGTCCGGCCACGGCCCCCAGACGACCATCGGCCAGGAGCGCGCCACCAACCCCTATCTGCGGGAAGTGGCCGCCGGCCTTGGAGCCCCCTCGGCTCCGCGACGAGGAATGTGACGAGAGTTTCCGTGAGCACCTTCAAGGCCCCCAAGGGCACCTACGACCTCCTTCCGCCCGACTCGGCGACCTACCTCGCCGTGCGCGACGCGATCTCCGCCCCGCTCAAGCGGGCCGGCTACGGCTATGTGGAGACCCCCGGCTTCGAGCAGGTCGAGCTGTTCTCCCGCGGTGTCGGCGAGTCCACCGACATCGTGACCAAGGAGATGTACACCCTCACCACCCGCGGCGGCGACCAGCTCGCCCTGCGCCCCGAGGGCACCGCCTCCGTGCTGCGCGCCGCCCTGGAGGCCAACCTCCACAAGGCCGGCAACCTGCCCGTCAAGCTCTGGTACTCGGGCTCGTACTACCGCTACGAGCGCCCGCAGGCCGGCCGCTACCGCCACTTCTCGCAGGTCGGCGCGGAGGCCATCGGCGCCGAGGACCCGGCGCTGGACGCCGAGCTGATCATCCTGGCCGTCGACGCCTACAAGTCGCTGGGCCTGGCGAACTTCCGCCTGCTGCTGAACTCGCTCGGCGACAAGGAGTGCCGCCCCGCCTACCGGGCCGCCCTCCAGGAGTTCCTGCGCGGCCTGGACCTGGACGAGGACACCCGCCGCCGCATCGACATCAACCCGCTGCGCGTCCTGGACGACAAGCGCGAGGCCGTCCAGAAGCAGCTCGTCGGCGCCCCCATGCTCCGCGACCACCTGTGCGAGGCGTGCAAGGCGTACCACGAGCAGGTGCGCGAGCTGCTGACCGCCGCCGGCGTCGCCTTCGAGGACGACGAGAAGCTGGTCCGGGGCCTGGACTACTACACCCGTACCACTTTCGAGTTCGTCCACGACGGCCTCGGCTCGCAGTCCGCCGTCGGCGGCGGCGGCCGCTACGACGGGCTGTCCGAGATGATCGGCGGCCCCGCCCTGCCGTCCGTCGGCTGGGCGCTCGGCGTCGACCGCACGGTGCTGGCCCTCAAGGCCGAGGGGATCGAGCTCGAACTGCCCGCCGCCACCCAGGTCTTCGCGGTGCCGCTGGGCGAGGAGGCCCGCCGGGTGCTCTTCGGCGTGGTCACCGAGCTGCGCCGGGCCGGTGTGGCGACGGACTTCGCCTTCGGCGGCAAGAGCGTGAAGAACGCCATGAAGTCGGCCAACCGCTCCGGCGCGCGCTTCGCGCTCGTCGCCGGCGAGCGGGACCTCGCCGATGGCATGGTGCAGCTGAAGGACCTGGAGAGCGGTGAGCAGAAGGCCGTGGCCCTCGACACCGTTGTGGGTGAGGTCCTTTCGGCCCAGGGCTGATTCACAGGCTACTGGTGCAGAATGGGGCGGCAACGGCCTACTGATGGGATCGACAGCGCTATGACGACTTCGGCACTCGACCGCTCCGACCTCGACGGCACGGAGCGGGACGGCCCCGGGCGTGGCGGCGTGGGCGCGAGCCGTGCGTTCGCGCTGATGCTGGTGATCACCGGTGCGATGGGTCTGCTGGCCTCCTGGGTCATCACGCTGGACAAGATCGAGCTCCTCAAGGACCCGAACTTCAAGCCCGGTTGCAGCCTCAACCCCATCGTCTCCTGCGGCAACATCATGAGCAGCAAGCAGGCCGAGGCCTTCGGGTTCCCCAACCCGATGCTGGGCCTGGTCTGCTACGGCGCGATCATCGCGATCGGGCTGGCGCTGCTCTCCGGTGCCCGCTTCCCGCGCTGGTACTGGCTGGGCATGGAGGCCGGCTGCCTCTTCGGCGTCGGCTTCGTCACCTGGCTCCAGTACCAGTCGCTGTACGTCATCGGCTCGCTCTGCCTGTGGTGCTGCCTCGCCTGGGTCGCCACCATCGTGATGTTCTGGTACGTCACCGTGCAGAACGTCCGGCACGGCTTCATCCCCGCGCCGGACGGGCTCAAGCGGGCGCTGCTGGAGTTCCACTGGGTGCTGCCGGTGCTGCACGTCGGCATCATCGGGATGCTGATCCTCACCAAGTGGTGGTGGTTCTGGACGGGCGGCACGGCCTGATCCGTCCCGTACCTGGCTCATGAACGATGCCGCCGGACCCCCGGGTCCGGCGGCATTGTCAGTGGGGTGGCATAGGGTTTCGAGCGTGGAGCCCGACCTGTTCACCGCCGCCGCGGAAGACCGCCAGGAGAAGGATCCGGCGGGCAGCCCGCTGGCCGTCCGGATGCGCCCCCGCACCCTCGACGAGGTCGTGGGGCAGGGACACCTGCTCAAGCCGGGCTCCCCGCTGCGCCGCCTGGTGGGGGAGGGGAGCGGCGGTCCCGCCGGGCCCTCCTCGGTGATCCTCTGGGGCCCGCCCGGCATCGGCAAGACCACGCTGGCCTATGTGGTCAGCCAGGCCACCAACAAGCGCTTCGTGGAGCTCTCCGCGATCACCGCCGGGGTCAAGGAGGTGCGGGCCGTCATCGACGGCGCCCGCCGCGCCTCCGGGGGCTACGGCAAGGAGACCGTCCTCTTCCTGGACGAGATCCACCGCTTCAGCAAGGCCCAGCAGGACTCCCTGCTGCCCGCCGTGGAGAACCGCTGGGTCACGCTCATCGCGGCCACGACGGAGAATCCCTACTTCTCGATCATCTCCCCGCTGCTCTCGCGCTCCTTGCTGCTGACGCTCCAGGCGCTGACGGACGACGATCTGCGCGGCCTGATCGCCCGCGCCCTCACCGATGAGCGCGGGCTGGGCGGGGCGGTCTCCCTCTCCGCGGATGCCGAGGCCCATCTGCTGCGCATCGCGGGCGGCGACGCCCGCCGCGCGCTCACGGCGCTGGAGGCCGGCGCGGGCTCGGCCATCGCCAAGGGCGAGGCCGAGATCACCCTGGAGACGCTGGAGGGCGCGGTCGACCGGGCGGCCGTGAAGTACGACCGCGACGGCGATCAGCACTACGACGTGGCGAGCGCCCTGATCAAGTCGATCCGCGGTTCGGACGTGGACGCGACGCTGCACTATCTGGCGCGGATGATCGAGGCGGGCGAGGACCCGCGCTTCATCGCGCGCCGGCTGATGATCTCGGCGAGCGAGGACATCGGCCTGGCGGACCCCACGGCCCTCCAGACGGCGGTGGCCGGAGCGCAGGCCGTCGCCCTGATCGGCTTCCCCGAGGCGAGGATCACACTGAGCCAGGTGGCGGTGGCGCTGGCGCTGGCCCCGAAGTCCAACGCGGCGTACCTGGCGATCGACGCCGCGCTGGCGGACGTACGGGCGGGGCTGGCGGGGCCGGTGCCGGCGCATCTGCGGGACAGCCACTACAAGGGGGCGGAGAAGCTGGGGCATGGGCAGGGGTATCAGTACCCCCACGATCTGCCTGGTGGCATCGCGGCGCAGCAGTACGCGCCGGATTCGGTGCACGGGAAGGTGTACTACGAGCCGACTCGGTACGGGGCGGAGGCGCGGTACGCGGACGTGGTGGAGCGAGTGCGCTCGCGCTTGCGGGGGGATTCGTAGCGGTTCGGGTGCGGCCCGGTGGGCCGGTTGTGCCCACCCGTTCCGCCCTGCGGAACGACTGCCCACAACCGGCGCGCCCGGTTCAGTAACCCGCCGCGTCGAACAACTGGTGCATCGCCCGCCGCAAGGCGACGACGTCCTCGACCGGCTCGGGGAATTCGAAGCGCGCGTCGAAGGAGCGGTCGGCCGTCGTGCCGGTGCCGTGGCGGCGGGTGAAGCGGACGCGGAGGCCGAAGCGGTCCAGCGCCACCGGCACCGCCGAGGCGTAGGCGTCCCACGTGTCGCTCTCGCGGTCGCCGAGCAGCGCGCACAGGCTCCGCACCTGGTCGCCGTGGCCGGAGTGGAGGTGCTGGAGCAGCTCCGTCTCGTGCTCGACCAGCGGGTCGGGGCAGGCCTGGGCGAAGGCGTCGGGCTCGACCGTCTCCGCGCCCCACAGGTCGTCCACGCTCGCTTCGCCCAGCTCCAGCCGCAGCAGCATCCGGCCCGGCTCGGCCACCCCGGGCACGCAGGTCAGCCAGCCGGACAGCCAGGCGCGGCCGCGGATACGGTTGGGGACGGAGACGGGGGCCACATCCGTGAGCTCCAGGACCACGGCGAGTTCGTCGTCCTGGGCGTGGGTGGCGGCCCGCACGGCCGGCGAATCGGCGGGCAGGACGAGGAAGACCTCGCCGTCCGGGCCCACGGTCCGCACGTCGGGCAGCAGCTGGTCGGGGTGGGTGCCGGGCAGCCCGGGGATCAGCAGCACCGCGGAGCATGTACTCTGTACGAGAGTTCGTGTGCGCTCGGCTGCTGACGGCATCCGGGCGATCTCAAGTCCGCTGGGACGCGGCTGACCACGATCTGATCGGACCTCCGTCACGTCGACGCCCTCGAGAGCGTCGGATCCCTTTTGGGATCCCTTCGTGCTGTCCGTGATGTGACTGGTGTTCCCCGGACGAGACATGCGATCTCCTTGAGTAAGGTAAGCCTAACCTAACCTATCAACGGAGGTCTGGAGAACGTGCCTAACCAGTCGCGTCCCAAGGTCAAGAAGTCTCGCGCGCTCGGTATCGCGCTGACCCCGAAGGCCGTCAAGTACTTCGAGGCCCGCCCCTACCCGCCGGGTGAGCACGGCCGTGGCCGCAAGCAGAACTCGGACTACAAGGTCCGTCTGCTCGAGAAGCAGCGTCTGCGCGCCCAGTACGACATCAGCGAGCGCCAGATGGCCCGCGCCTACGACCGCGCCAAGAAGGCCGAGGGCAAGACGGGCGAGGCGCTGGTCGTCGAGCTCGAGCGTCGCCTCGACGCCCTGGTCCTGCGTGCCGGCATCGCCCGCACCGTCTACCAGTCGCGCCAGATGGTCGTCCACGGCCACATCGAGGTCAACGGCAAGAAGGTCGACAAGCCGTCCTTCCGCGTCCGCCCGAACGACGTCGTGACCGTTCGCGAGCGCAGCCGTGCCAAGCACCCGTTCCAGGTCGCCATGGCCGGTGGCTACGCCGGTGAGGGCGAGACCCCGCGCTACCTGCAGGTCAACCTGCAGGCGCTGGCGTTCCGCCTGGACCGCGACCCGAACCGCAAGGAGATCCCGGTGATCTGCGACGAGCAGCTCGTCGTCGAGTACTACGCCCGCTAATCCCGGCCGTAGGACCTCTCCTTTCGCCCAGCCCGTCGTTCCGTCGGCCCTCGTGGCCGCGGGCCGGCGGGCTGGCGCGTTTCCGGGGGCCGCGAGACCCCGGACGTCCGTCGTACATCCGTGCCGTACGGACCGGTAATGCGGTACGGCCGTGAAGGCCCGGCGCGATAAGGTCGGTATCCGACAAGCAGTGAAAGACAACAGCTAGGGAGCGGTGCAGCGTGTCCGGTGGAGAGGTGGCCGGGATCCTCGTGGCCGTCTTCTGGGCGATCCTCGTGTCGTTCATCGCCCTGGTGCTGGTCCGGCTCGCGCAGACGCTGAGAGCGGCCACCAGACTGGTCGACGACATCTCCGAGCAGGCCGTCCCGCTGCTGGCCGACGCGTCCGCGACCGTCCGTTCCGCCAACACCCAGCTCGCCCGCGTCGACTCGATCACCGCGGACGTCCAGGAGGTCACGGCGAACGCCTCGGCGCTCTCCTCGACCGTCTCCTCCGCCTTCGGCGGCCCCCTGGTCAAGGTCGCCGCGTTCGGCTACGGCGTGCGCCGCGCGATGGGCCGCAAGGCCGAGCCGGAGCCGCGGAGCACCGTCTTCGTCGGCAGGGCCGTCGACAAGAAGCTGCCGTCCGCCCGGTTCGGCGGCCGCCGTACCCGTGGGAAGGGCTGAGACCCGGAAATGTTCCGCCGCACGTTCTGGTTCACCACCGGCGTAGCAGCCGGCGTGTGGGCCACCACCAAGGTCAACCGCAAGCTCGCCAAGCTCACCCCGGAGAGCCTGGCGCTCCAGGCGGCCGACCGGGCCGTGATCGCCGGCCGCAAGGTCAAGCTCTTCGCCCTCGACGTGCGCGACGGCATGGCCCACCGGGAGGCGGCCCTCAAGGACGCCCTGGGCCTGACCGCCGTCCCGCCGGAGCCCGACCGCCGCGCCCTTCCCGAGCAGCGCCGCCTCGTCGCTCTCGAACAGCACCACACCTACAACTCGTTCACCCGGAAAGAGGACCACTGATGGAGTCGGCTGAAATCCGCCGCCGCTGGCTGCGCTTCTTCGAGGAGCGCGGGCACACCGTCGTCCCCTCGGCGTCGCTCATCGCGGACGACCCGACCCTGCTGCTGGTCCCGGCGGGCATGGTCCCCTTCAAGCCCTACTTCCTCGGTGAGGTCAAGCCGCCCTTCCCGCGCGCCACGAGCGTGCAGAAGTGCGTCCGCACCCCGGACATCGAAGAGGTCGGCAAGACCACCCGCCACGGCACGTTCTTCCAGATGTGCGGCAACTTCTCCTTCGGCGACTACTTCAAGGAAGGCGCCATCAAGTACGCCTGGGAGTTGCTGACGACTCCCGTGGCGGACGGCGGCTACGGCCTGGAGCCCGAGAAGCTCTGGATCACCGTCTACCTCGACGACGACGAGGCCGAGCGCATCTGGCGCGACGTCATCGGCGTGCCGGCCCAGCGCATCCAGCGCCTGGGCAAGAAGGAGAACTACTGGTCCATGGGCGTTCCGGGCCCCTGCGGCCCGTGCTCCGAGATCAACTACGACCGGGGCCCGGAGTTCGGCGTCGAGGGCGGCCCGGCCGTCAACGACGAGCGCTACGTGGAGATCTGGAACCTGGTCTTCATGCAGTACGAGCGCGGTGCCGGCGAGGGCAAGGAGGACTTCCCGATCCTCGGCGACCTGCCCAGCAAGAACATCGACACCGGCCTCGGCCTCGAGCGCCTGGCGATGATCCTCCAGGGCGTGCAGAACATGTACGAGACCGACACCCTGCGTGTCGTGATCGACAAGGCCACCGAGCTCACCGGCGTCCAGTACGGCACGGCCAAGAACACCGACGTCGCGCTGCGCGTGGTCGCCGACCACATGCGCACGTCCACCATGCTCATCGGCGACGGCGTCACCCCCGGCAACGAGGGCCGCGGCTACGTCCTGCGCCGCATCATGCGCCGCGCCATCCGCAACATGCGCCTGCTGGGCGCCACCGGCCCGGTCGTCGCCGAGCTGCTCGACGTCGTCATCCGCACGATGGGCCAGCAGTACCCCGAGCTGCTCACCGACCGCACGCGCATCGAGACCGTCGCGCTCGCCGAGGAGGCCGCCTTCCTCAAGGCCCTCAAGGGCGGCACCAACATCCTCGACACCGCCGTCACCGAGACCAAGGCCGCCGGCGGCACGGTCCTCTCCGGCGACAAGGCGTTCCTGCTCCACGACACCTGGGGCTTCCCCATCGACCTCACCCTGGAGATGGCGGCCGAGCAGGGCCTCTCCGTGGACGAGGACGGCTTCCGCCGCCTGATGAAGGAGCAACGGGAGCGCGCCAAGGCCGACGCCAAGGCCAAGAAGACCGGCCACGCCGACCTGTCCGCCTACCGCGAGTTCGCCGACGCCTCCGGCGAGACCGACTTCACCGGCTACACCACCACCGAGGGCGAGTCGACCATCGTCGGCCTGCTCGTCGACGGTGTGTCCTCCCCGGCCGCCACCGAGGGCGACGAGGTCGAGGTCGTCCTGGACCGCACCCCCTTCTACGCCGAGGGCGGCGGCCAGCTCGCCGACCAGGGCCGGATCAAGCTCCACTCCGGTGCCGTGATCGAGGTCCGCGACGTGCAGAAGCCGGTCCCCGGCGTCCACGTCCACAAGGGTGTCGTCCAGGTCGGCGAGGTCACCGTGGGCGCCTCCGCCTACGCCGTGATCGACGTCAAGCGCCGCCGCGCCATCGCCCGCGCCCACAGCGCCACCCACCTCACCCACCAGGCGCTGCGCGACGCCCTGGGCCCGACGGCCGCCCAGGCCGGTTCGGAGAACTCCCCGGGCCGCTTCCGCTTCGACTTCGGCTCGCCGGCCGCCGTGCCCGGCTCGGTCCTCACCGACGTCGAGCAGCGCATCAACGAGGTCCTCTCCAGCGAGCTCGACGTCCACGCCGAGGTCATGAGCCTGGAGGAGGCCAAGAAGTCCGGTGCCATCGCCGAGTTCGGCGAGAAGTACGGCGAGCGGGTCCGCGTCGTGACCATCGGCGACTTCTCCAAGGAGCTCTGCGGCGGTACGCACGTCGCCAACACCGCCCAGCTGGGTCTGGTGAAGCTCCTCGGCGAGTCCTCGATCGGCTCCGGAGTGCGCCGTGTCGAGGCCCTCGTCGGCGCCGACGCCTACAACTTCCTGGCCAAGGAGCACACGGTCGTCGCCCAGCTCACCGAGCTGGTCAAGGGCCGTCCCGAGGAGCTCCCGGAGAAGATCTCCGGCATGCTCGCCAAGCTCAAGGACGCCGAGAAGGAGATCGAGCGCTTCCGCGCCGAGAAGGTCCTGGCGGCCGCCGCCGGCCTGGCCGAGGGCGCCAAGGACATCCACGGCATCGCCCTGGTCACCGGCCGGGTGCCGGACGGCACCGGCGCCGACGACCTGCGCAAGCTGGTCCTCGACGTCCGCGGCCGCATCCAGGGCGGCCGGGCCGCCGTGGTGGCCCTGTTCACCGTGGCGGGCGGCCGTCCGCTGACCGTGATCGCCACCAACGAGGCCGCCCGCGAGCGCGGTCTGAAGGCCGGCGACCTGGTCCGTACGGCCGCGAAGACCCTCGGCGGCGGTGGCGGCGGCAAGCCGGACGTCGCCCAGGGCGGCGGCCAGAACCCCGAGGCCGTCGACGAGGCCATGGCCGCCGTCGAGCGCCTCGTGGCCCAGGCGGCCTGACGTGCGACGCGGCAGGCGCATCGCCGTGGACGTCGGGGACGCCCGGATCGGGGTCGCCTCGTGCGACCCCGACGGGATCCTCGCCACTCCGGTGGAGACCGTCCCCGGCCGGGACATCCCCCAGGCCCACAAGCGGCTGGTGGCGATCGTCGCGGAGTACGAGCCCATCGAGGTCGTCGTCGGCCTGCCCCGCTCCCTCAAGGGGGGCGAGGGCCCGGCGGCGGCCAAGGTGCGCACCTTCGCCAAGGAGATGGCCCGGCGGGTCGCTCCGGTGCCGGTGCGGCTGGTCGACGAGCGGATGACGACCGTCACGGCCGCCCAGGGGCTGCGCGCCTCCGGCGTCAACGCCAAGAAGGGCCGTTCCGTGGTGGACCAGGCGGCGGCGGTGGTCATCCTCCAGAACGCCCTGGAGACCGAGAAGGTCTCCGGGCGGCCTCCGGGCGAGACCGTCGACGTGGTCATCTGATCGCAATACGGTAACGTTCCGCGCGACATGGCAGCTGTTCGAATGTCTTCAGGGCAGGACCAGACGTCGGACTTCCGCGCTTCACCAGGCGCACTGGCTGCCGCTGTGCGGCTCTAGGGGATAGATGACTGAGTACGGCCGGGGTTCCGGCTCCCAACCGTGGCACCCTGAGGACCCCCTGTACGGGGACCGGGGTTACACCGGGCAGCAGTACACGCAGCCCCAGCAGGCCCAGCAGTCACAGCCCCCCTACACCGGTCAGCAGGAGTACGGCTGGGACCCCTCGCAGCACGCGGGGGGCCCCGGCCCGTACGACACCAACGGTCAGGGCCAGCAGTACGTCGAGCAGCAGACCGGCACGTACCCCAGCGGTGGCCAGCAGGGCTACTACGAGTACGACACCGGTGCCCACGGCTACCCGGACCAGCACACGGGCCAGCACCAGGCCCTCCACCCGGGGAACCAGCAGACCGGGCAGCACCAGGTGCCCATGGATCAGCACACCGGTCAGCACCAGGTGCCCGTGAACCAGCACACCGGTCAGCACCCGGTGCCGCAGGCCCCCGCGGAGCAGCACACGGGCACGCACCAGATGCCCCAGGTGCAGACCGTGCCCGCCGACCCCGTCGAGGAGAAGATCTCCCTCTTCGACGACATCGACGACCGGGCCTCCGCCCCCGCCGTCCTCGACGACGACCCCGACGACGAGCCCGCCCGGGGCCGCGACCGCGGCAAGGGCAGGAGCAAGGGCAAGGGCGGCAAGGGCCGGGAGAAGAAGAACAAGCGCCGCAGCGGCACCGCCTGCCTGCTGGTCGCCGTGGTGCTCGTCGGCGGCCTGGGCGGCGCCGGCTACTTCGCCTACGACTACTGGGAGACCCACTACGGCACCGCGCCCGACTACGAGGGCGAGGGCAACGGCCAGGTGCAGGTCGAGATCCCCAAGGGCGCCAGCCTCACCGAGATGGGCCAGGTCCTCCAGAAGGCCGGGGTCGTCAAGAGCGTCGGCGCCTTCACCGCGGCCGCCGCGAAGAAGTCCATCCAGCCCGGCACGTACACCCTCCACAAGGAGATGTCCGGCGCCGCGGCCGTGGGCATGATGACCAACTCGGCGAACTTCCTCACCTTCGCCGAGGGCATGCGGGCCGCCGAGATCTACACCACGATCGACAAGAAGCTCGGGCTCGCGGCGGGCACCACCAAGGGCGTCGCCAAGAGCCAGGCCAAGAACCTGGGCCTGCCCGAGTGGGCGAACAGCGCCCCCGACGTCAAGGACCCGCTGGAGGGCTTCCTCTTCCCGTCGCAGTACAGCGCGGGCAAGGGCACCAAGCCGGAGGACCTCCTGCGCCAGATGGTCGCCCGCGCCAAGCAGAACTACGAGGCGCAGGACGTGGCGGGCAAGGCCGCCGCGCTGGGGCTGAAGTCTCCGATGGAGGTCATCACCGTCGCGAGCCTCGTCCAGGTCGAGGGCAAGTACAAGCACGACTTCGACAAGATCTCGCGGGTGGTCTACAACCGGCTCAAGCCGGACAACAAGGAGACCTACGGCCTCCTCGACTTCGACTCCACGGTGAACTACGCCAAGAGCCAGAGCACCCTCGACGTCGGTGCCGTCAGCGATCTGCGCAAGTTCAAGGACCCGTACAACACGTACAGCATCAAGGGCCTGCCGCCCGGGCCGATCAGCAACCCCGGCCTGGAAGCGCTGAAGTCCGCGATCCAGCCGGCGGACGGCCCCTGGTACTACTTCGTCTCCATCAACGAGAACGAGACCCTGTTCGCGGTGACGAACGCCGAGCACAACAAGAACCGCCAGCGGTACGAGCAGGAGAACAAGGCGAAGAAGGCGGCCGCGCAGTGACCGCACAACAGCGGGCCGCCGTCCTCGGCTCGCCGATCGCCCACTCCCTCTCCCCGGTCCTCCACCGGGCCGCCTACGCGGCACTGGGCCTGGGGGAGTGGACGTACGACCGCTTCGAGGTGGACGAGGCCGCGCTGCCCGCCTTCCTGGCGGGGCTGGGCCCCGGCTGGGCCGGGCTCTCGCTCACCATGCCCCTCAAGCGGGCGGTGATCCCGCTGCTGGACGACGTCAGCGCCACGGCCCGGTCCGTGGAGGCGGTCAACACCGTCATCCTCACCGACGACGGCCGCCGTCTCGGCGACAACACCGACATCCCCGGCATCGCGGCGGCCCTGCGCGAGCGTGGCGTGGAGACGGTCGGCTCCGCCGCGATCCTCGGCGCCGGAGCCACCGCCTCCTCCGCGCTCGCCGCGCTCGCCCGGATCTGCACCGGCGAGGTCACCGCCTACGTCCGCAGCGCCGAGCGCGCCGCGGAGATGCGCGAGTGGGGCGAGCGGCTGGGCGTGCCCGTGCGCACCGCCGACTGGTCGCGGGCGGCCGAGGCCCTCACCACGCCGCTGGTCGTCGCCACCACCCCCGCCGGGGCCACGGACGATCTCGCCGGGTCCGTCCCCGAGCGCCCCGGCACCCTCTTCGACGTCCTCTACGAGCCCTGGCCGACCCCGCTGGCCGCTGCCTGGGCCGGACGCGGCGGCACCGTCCTCGGCGGCCTGGACCTGCTGGTGCACCAGGCCGTCCTCCAGGTCGAGCTGATGACGGGCCGCGCCCCGGCCCCGCTGGCTGCCATGCGCGCGGCCGGCGAGGCGGCCCTGGCCGCCCGTACGAGCTGAGGCGGCCGCCCGTATGCGTCGGCCCGGCCGTCCACCACGTGACGCCGCCGGTCCACACCCTGGACCGGCGGCCGGGAATGTCCGCCCGGCATGGGAGGATCGGGGTGGCGGGCCAGGGTCGCGCTCCCCGGCCCACCGCCGCGCCGCGCCCCCGGGTCGTCGCGCGGCATGAGATTCGAGCGCGCGAGCAGAGGAGCACCGTTGAGCAGGTTGCGCTGGCTGACGGCGGGGGAGTCGCACGGCCCCGCACTCGTGGCGACGCTGGAGGGTCTTCCCGCCGGCGTGCCGGTCACCACGGAGATGGTGGCGGACCACCTCGCCCGGCGCCGCCTCGGCTATGGACGCGGCGCGCGGATGAAGTTCGAGCGCGACGAGATCACCTTCCTCGGCGGCGTCCGGCACGGACTGTCCATGGGCTCCCCGGTCGCGGTCATGGTGGGCAACACCGAGTGGCCCAAGTGGGAGAAGGTCATGGCGGCCGACCCCGTCGACCCCGCCGAGCTGGCCGAGCTCGCCCGCAACGCCCCGCTCACCCGCCCCCGCCCCGGCCACGCCGACCTCGCCGGGATGCAGAAGTACGGCTTCGACGAGGCCCGGCCGGTCCTGGAGCGGGCCTCCGCCCGTGAGACCGCCGCCCGCGTCGCCCTCGGCGCCGTCGCCCGCTCCTTCCTCAAGGAGGCGGCCGGCATCGAGATCGTCTCCCACGTCGTGGAGCTGGCCGCGGCCAAGGCCCCGTACGGCGTGTACCCCACCCCCGGCGACGTCGAGAAGCTCGACGCCGACCCGGTGCGCTGCCTCGACGAGTCCGCGAGCAAGGCGATGGTCGCCGAGATCGACCAGGCCCACAAGGACGGCGACACCCTCGGCGGCGTCGTCGAGGTCCTGGCCTACGGTGTGCCGGTGGGCCTCGGCTCGCACGTCCACTGGGACCGCCGGCTGGACGCCCGCCTCGCGGCCGCCCTGATGGGCATTCAGGCGATCAAGGGCGTCGAGGTCGGCGACGGCTTCGAGCTGGCGCGCGTGCCCGGCTCCAAGGCGCACGACGAGATCGTCGCCACCGAGGACGGCATCCGCCGCACGTCCGGCCGCTCCGGCGGCACCGAGGGTGGTCTGACCACGGGCGAGCTGCTGCGCGTCCGCGCCGCCATGAAGCCCATCGCCACCGTCCCGCGCGCCCTGCGCACGATCGACGTGACCACCGGCGAGGCCACCCAGGCCCACCACCAGCGCTCGGATGTGTGCGCCGTCCCGGCGGCCGGCATCGTCGCCGAGGCGATGGTCGCGCTCGTCCTCGCCGACGCGGTGGTGGAGAAGTTCGGCGGCGACAGCGTCGCCGAGACCCGCCGCAACGTCCAGGGCTACCTCGAGAACCTGGCCATCAAGTGACCACCCCCGTCCTCGTCCTGGTGGGCCCGCCCGGCGCGGGCAAGTCCACCATCGGTGCCCTGCTCGCCGAGCGGCTGGGCACCGGCTACCGGGACACCGACGCCGATATCGAGGAGACCGCCGGGAAGCCCATCCCGGAGATCTTCGTCGACGAGGGCGAGCCGCACTTCCGCGAGCTGGAGCGGCAGGCCGTCCGTACCGCCGTGGCCGAGCACCCCGGGGTGCTCGCCCTCGGCGGCGGCGCCGTCATGGACCCGGGCACCCGGGCCCTGCTCAAGGGCCTGCCCGTGGTCTTCCTCGACGTCGAACTCGCCGACGCCGTGCGTCGCGTGGGCCTGGACGCCCCGCGCCCGCTGCTCGCCGTCAACCCCCGCAAGCGGTGGCGCGAGCTGATGGAAGCGCGCCGGCCGCTCTACACCGAGGTCGCCCGCGCCGTGGTCGCCACCGGCGGCCGCACCCCGGCCGAGGTCGCCGACGCCGTGCTCCAGGCGCTGCGGCTCTCCCCGGCGCCCACCACCGACACCACTGACTCCCCGCAGTGAGGAACGCATGACCGACGCCCCCACCCGCATCCAGGTCGCCGGCAGCGCGGGCACCGCGCCGTACGAGGTGCTGGTCGGCCGCCAGCTGCTGGGCGAGCTGCCCGGCCTCATCGGCACCAAGGCCAAGCGGGTCGCCGTGCTCCACCCCGAGGCGCTCGCCTCGACCGGGGAGGCCATCCGCGAGGACCTGGCGGCCCAGGGCTACGAGGCCATAGCGATCCAGCTGCCGAACGCCGAGGAGTCCAAGACCGTCGAGGTCGCGGCCTACTGCTGGAAGGCGCTCGGCCAGACCAGCTTCACCCGCACCGACGTCATCGTCGGCGTGGGCGGCGGCGCCACCACCGACCTGGCGGGCTTCGTCGCCGCCACCTGGCTGCGCGGTGTGCGCTGGATCGCCGTGCCCACCACCGTCCTGGGCATGGTCGACGCCGCCGTCGGCGGCAAGACCGGCATCAACACCGCCGAGGGCAAGAACCTCGTCGGCGCCTTCCACCCCCCGGCCGGCGTCCTGTGCGACCTGGCCGCGCTGGAGTCGTTGCCGGTCCACGACTACGTCAGCGGTCTCGCCGAGATCATCAAGGCCGGCTTCATCGCCGACCCGGCGATCCTCGACCTCATCGAGGCCGACCCCGAGGGCGCCCGTACGCCCGGGGGCCCGCACACCTCCGAGCTGATCGAGCGGGCCATCCGGGTCAAGGCCGAGGTGGTCTCCTCCGACCTCAAGGAGTCGGGCCTGCGCGAGATCCTGAACTACGGTCACACGCTCGCCCACGCCATCGAGAAGAACGAGCGCTACAACTGGCGGCACGGCGCGGCCGTCGCCGTCGGCATGGTCTTCGCCGCCGAGCTCGGCCGGATCGCCGGCCGTCTGGACGACGCCACCGCCGACCGGCACCGCGCGATCCTCACCGCCGTCGGCCTGCCCGTCACCTACCGCGGCGACCAGTGGCCGAAGCTGCTGGAGACCATGAAGGTCGACAAGAAGACCCGCGGCGACCGGCTGCGCTTCATCGTCCTCGACGGCCTGGCCAAGCCCACGGTCCTTGAGGGCCCGGACCCGGCGATGCTGCTGGCCGCACACGCCGAGATCGCGGCGTGAGCGGGGTGAGCGATATCCGGAAGGTCCTCGTCCTCAACGGGCCCAACCTGGGCCGGCTCGGCTCGCGCGAGCCCGACGTCTACGGCTCGACCTCCTACAAGGGTCTCGTCGAGGCGTGCACGACGCTCGG
Source organism: Streptomyces sp. NPDC001678 (assembly GCF_042892945.1). Lineage (NCBI taxonomy): Bacteria > Bacillati > Actinomycetota > Actinomycetes > Kitasatosporales > Streptomycetaceae > Streptomyces > Streptomyces sp. NPDC001678. The sequence continues at coordinate 345,097 of NZ_JBIAUP010000005.1, forward strand.
CGCGGAGCTCGGCTTCGCCGTCGAGGTCCGGGAGACCAACGACGAGGGCGAGCTGGTCCGCTGGCTGCACGAGGCGGCCGACGGCGAGCTGCCCGTCGTCATCAACCCCGGCGCGTTCACCCACTACTCGTACGCGATGCGCGACGCGGCGGCCCAGCGGACGGCGCCGCTCATCGAGGTGCACATCTCCAACCCGTACGCGCGGGAGGAGTTCCGTCACACGTCGGTGATCGCGGCGGTGGCGAGCGGTACGGTTGCGGGGTTCGGGATCGGTTCGTACCGGCTTGCCCTGCGGGCGCTGGCGGAGGAACTGACGGGCTGACAGGGGCGTCCTCAGGGCGGGGCTTACGCTTTCCCCTGACCCGCCCCTTCCCGATTCCCGGTGGCAAGCCCCCGGACCCCCGGACCGCGCCGCGCGCGGTGTCCTCAAACGCCGGACGGGCTGAAATCAGCCCGTTGGGGGCACCTCCCAGCGGTAGCTGGGGGAGTTTGAGGACCGGGGTCCGGGGCGGAGCCCCGGTTACGGGAAGGGGCGGGATTGGGGAAACCCCACCGCCCCACGCCAGAACGAGACGGAGAGCCACCGGATGCAGCTCCCACCGATGCCGGCCGGCCCGCCACAAGGGACCATGGCCGGGCCGGCCCAGACCGCCGCCGTCGCCGTCCTCCTCATCGGCCCGGCCGGCGCCGGCAAGACCACCGTCGCCCGGTACTGGGCCGACACCCGCCGGGTGCCCACGGCGCACATCAGCCTGGACGACGTCCGCGAATGGGTGCGCTCCGGATTCGCCGACCCGCAGTCCGGGTGGAACGACCACTCCGAGGCGCAGTACCGCCTCGCCCGCCGCACCTGCGGCTTCGCCGCGCGGAACTTCATCGCCAACGGCATCTCCTGCATCCTCGACGACGCCGTCTTCCCCGACCGGCCCGTCGTCGGCCTCGGCGGCTGGAAGCGGCACGTGGGCCCGGGGCTGCTGCCCGTGGTGCTGCTGCCCGGCCTGGACGTCGTCCTCGAACGCAACGCCGAACGCAGCGGCAATCGCCGGCTCAGCGACGAGGAGGTCGCCCGGATCCACGGCCGGATGGCCGGCTGGTACGGCTCGGGCCTGCCCATCATCGACAACTCCCAGCTGGACGTCGCCACGACCGCCCGGCTGCTCGACGAGGCCGTCGCCCGCGCCCTGACCACCTGGTAGGTCCCCGGTCGGAGGCGCTGGAAAGGCCGGATGCGGCCGCCGAACGTACGCTCGGAAGCATGTCCGAGGTGTACGCGACGCGCCGGGCCCGGCTGCGCGAGCGGTGCGCGGCGGCCGGCGGCGAGGCCGCCCTGGTCTGCGGCGGCGCCAATGTCCGGTATCTGGCGGGCGGCGCGCCGCCCGGGGCCGCGTTGCTCCTGGGCCCGGACGGCGACGACGCGCTGGTGTGCGCGAGCGACCCCTTCGTGGACGCCACGGGCGCCAGCCGCCCCGGCGACGGGCTGACCGTCCTGGTGCTGCCCACGCCCGAGGGCGATCCGGCCGTGGCCGCCGCCGAGCGGGCCGCGGAGCGCGGGGTGCGGTCGCTCGCCGTCGAGGAGCACCATCTGACCGTGGCCCGGCACCGCGCGGTGCGCTCGGTCGCCCCCCGGCTGCGGCTGGGCGACCTGGGGACGGCCGTGGAGCAGCAGCGGGTGATCAAGGACGACGAGGAGATCTCGACCCTGCGGATCGCCGCCGAGATCGCCGACCAGGCCCTGGGCGAGCTGCTGGAGTCGATACTCGTCGGCCGCACCGAGCGCCATCTGGCGCTGGAGCTGGAGCGCCGGCTGATCGACCACGGCGCGGACGGCCCGGCCTTCCCCACGTCGGTGGGCGCGGGGCCCCACTCGGGGCGGACCGGGCACGTCCCGACCGACCGCCGGGTGGAGGAGGGCGATTTCCTCAGCGTCTGCCTGGGGGCGGACTATCGTGGGTACCGGAGCGAGATCGCCCGTACGTTCGTCATCGGGGCCTCTCCGGCGGACTGGCAGATCGAGCTGTACGAGCAGGTCTTCGCCGCCCAGCGGGCGGGTCGTGAGGCCCTCGCGCCGGGCGCGGCGTACCGTGATGTGGACCGCGCGGCACGGGTCGTGCTGGAGGCCGCGGGCCATGGCGAAAGGGTCGGACCCCGCATCGGTCACGGCGTGGGGCTCGAAAACGACGAGGACCCTCGGCTGGCACCGTCCGCAATGGGTAAACTGGACGCTTGCGTGCCGGTCACCGTAGATCCGGGAGTCCACCTCCCGGGGCGGGGCGGCGTCCGGATCGATGACACGCTCGTCGTCCGCCCCGAGGCGGACGGCGGACCCGAGCTACTCACCATTACGACCAAAGAGCTGCTCGCGCTCTAACCGGCGCATCGCACGTTCTTGGTTCCACCAGCCCAGGAGATACCGCAACCGTGGCATCCACGAACGACCTCAAGAACGGCATGGTGCTCAAGCTCGACGGCGGCCAGCTCTGGTCCGTCGTCGAGTTCCAGCACGTCAAGCCCGGCAAGGGCCCCGCCTTCGTCCGTACGAAGCTGAAGAACGTGCTCTCCGGCAAGGTCGTCGACAAGACCTTCAACGCGGGCGTGAAGGTCGACACGGCCACCGTCGACCGCCGCGACATGCAGTTCTCGTACATGGACGGCGAGTACTTCGTCTTCATGGACATGAAGGACTACGACCAGCTGATGATCGACCGGAAGGCCGTCGGCGACGCCGCGAACTTCCTCATCGAGGGCTTCGAGGCCACGGTCGCCACGCACGAGGGCGAGGTGCTCTACGTCGAGCTCCCGGCCGCCGTCGAGCTGGTCATCGAGCACACCGACCCGGGTGTCCAGGGCGACCGCTCCACCGGTGGCACCAAGCCCGCGAAGCTGGAGACCGGCTACGAGATCCAGGTCCCGCTCTTCGTCACCACCGGCGAGAAGATCAAGGTCGACACGCGCACCGGCGATTACCTCGGCCGGGTGAACAGCTAACCGTGTCCGCCCGCAGCAAGGCCCGTAAGCGCGCCTTCCAGATCCTCTTCGAGGCCGACCAGCGTGGCTCGTCCGTGGAGTCGGTCCTCGCTGACTGGATCCGGCATGCCCGGACCGACGACAGGCAGCCTCCGGTCAACCCGTACACGATCCAGCTGGTCGAGGGCTACGCCGAGCGCGCGGCCCGGATCGACGAGCTGATCGCCACCTACGCGATCGACTGGGACCTGGACCGCATGCCGGCCGCGGACCGTGGCATCGTGCGGCTCGGCGCGTACGAGCTGATCTGGGAGGACGAGACCCCGGACGCCGTGGCGATCGACGAGGCGGTGGAGCTCGCCAAGGAGTTCTCCACCGACGACTCGCCCGCGTTCGTCAACGGTCTCCTCGGTCGTTTCAAGGAGCTCAAGCCGAGCCTTCGGCGCGCCTAGCGCGAGCTCACCGACGAAAAACCGCCGTGGGGCGGGAAACCATCCGGTTTCCCGCCCCACGGCGGTTTTGTTGTCAAGAACGGCGGACGGTTACACGTCCTCGTGCTGAACGGCGCGGCGGGCGTCCGCGTCGAGCACGCCCCAGCTGATCAGCTGCTCGGTGAGCACCGAGGGCGACTGGTCGTAGATCACGGCAAGGGTGCGCAGATCGTCCTGGCGGATCGAGAGGACCTTGCCGTTGTAGTCGCCGCGCTGGCTCTGGATGGTGGCGGCGTAACGCTGGAGCGGGCCCGCCTTCTCGGCCGGGACGTGGGCGAGGCGCTCCAGGTCCAGGACCAGCTTCGGCGGGGGCTCGGCCGCGCCGCCGGGCGTCGTGCCGGGCAGCAGCTCCTGCACGGGCACGCCGTAGAAGTCGGCCAGCTCGGCCAGGCGCTGAACGGTCACGGCACGGTCGCCGCGCTCGTAAGAACCCACGACAACGGCCTTCCAGCGGCCCTGGGACTTCTCCTCGACACCATGGAGGGAGAGGCCCTGCTGGGTGCGGATGGCGCGGAGCTTGGCCCCGAGCTGTTTGGCGTATTCGCTGGACATAAAGCTCCCCGGACACTCTATCGATCGCGCGGCCGCGCCGTGCGACTGGTAACTCACTGTGAGGTTACGCAGCGTAATCTCGGTTCGTCAAGCCGAATGGGCCCCGCCCTGGGCCGTCAGTGGCTGTGGCTGGAGTTCGTCGTGGGTCCTGGTACGGTGAATCCTGTAAATCCGACGTCCTTTAATGTCCGTCCCGTGAGGCGGAGAAGGAGGTCCGTTTCGTATGGACGCAATTCCCAGCGCGCGTCCCGTGCTCGAAGCACCGGACATCGCCCGGGTCCTCACCCGTATCGCGCACGAGATCGTCGAACGCGCCAAGGGCGCCGACGACGTCGTACTCCTCGGCATTCCCACCCGCGGTGTCTTCCTCGCCCGCCGGCTGGCCGCCAAGCTCGAGGACATCACCGGAAGCAAGACCCCGGTCGGCTCCCTCGACATCACCATGTACCGCGACGACCTGCGGCTCCGCCCGGCCCGTGCGCTCGCCCGGACCGAGATCCCCGGTGAGGGCATCGACGGCAGGCTCGTCATCCTCGTCGACGACGTGCTCTTCTCCGGCCGCACCATCCGCGCCGCCCTCGACGCGATGAACGACCTGGGCCGCCCCCGCGCCGTCCAGCTCGCCGTCCTCGTCGACCGCGGCCACCGTGAGCTCCCGATCCGCGCCGACTACGTCGGCAAGAACCTCCCCACGTCGCTGCGGGAGACGGTCAAGGTCCACCTGACCGAGGAGGACGGCCGCGACAGCGTGCTCCTCGGCGCGGGCACGACCGCCCCGGCCGACGGGCAGTAGCGAGCCTCCCACGGACCCGCGGGGCGGGTCCGTGCGCCGCCGCATGCCCGGCCACAGCCCTCGCACACCTCCACACCCACGGAGCACCCGGATGAAGCGCCACCTCATCTCGGCCGCCGACCTCACCCGCGACGACGCCGTCCTGATCCTCGACACCGCCGAGGAGATGGCCCGGGTCGCGGACCGGCCGATCAAGAAGCTGCCCACCCTGCGCGGCCGCACCGTCGTCAACCTGTTCTTCGAGGACTCGACGCGGACCCGTATCTCCTTCGAGGCCGCCGCCAAGCGGCTCTCCGCCGACGTCATCAACTTCTCCGCCAAGGGCTCCTCGGTCTCCAAGGGCGAGTCCCTGAAGGACACCGCCCTGACCCTGGAGGCCATGGGCGCCGACGCCGTCGTCATCCGCCACCACGCCTCCGGCGCCCCCTACCGGCTGGCCAACTCGGGCTGGATCGACGGGGCCGTCGTCAACGCCGGCGACGGCACCCACGAGCACCCCACCCAGGCGCTGCTGGACGCCTTCACCATGCGCCGCCGCCTGGTCGGCCGGGACGCCGGCCTCGGCAAGGACCTGTCCGGCCGGCGGATCACGATCGTCGGCGACGTGCTGCACAGCCGGGTGGCCCGCTCCAACGTCCACCTGCTGACCACGCTCGGCGCCGAGGTCACCCTGGTCGCCCCGCCCACGCTGGTGCCCGTCGGAGTCGACACCTGGCCCTGCGAGGTCTCCTACGACCTCGACGCCGTGCTGCCGAAGTCCGACGCCGTGATGATGCTGCGGGTGCAGCGCGAGCGGATGAACGCCGCCTTCTTCCCGACCGAGCGCGAGTACTCGCGCCGCTACGGCCTGGACGGCGACCGGATGGCGAAGATGCCCGAGCACGCCATCGTGATGCACCCCGGCCCGATGAACCGCGGCATGGAGATCACCGCCCAGGTCGCCGACTCCGACCGCTGCACGGCCGTCGAGCAGGTCGCCAACGGCGTCAGCACCCGGATGGCCGTCCTCTACCTGCTGCTCGGCGGCTCCGAGCCCGCCGTCGGCACGAACAACGCCCGCACCGAGGAGAACAAGTAATCATGTCGAAGATCCTGATCCGTGGTGCGAAGGTCCTCGGCGGCGAGCCGCAGGACGTCCTGATCGACGGCGAGACCATCGCCGAGGTCGGTACGGGCATCGAGGCCGCGGACGCCACCGTCGTCGAGGCCGACGGCAAGATCCTGCTGCCCGGCCTGGTCGACCTCCACACCCACCTCCGCGAGCCCGGCCGCGAGGACTCCGAGACCGTCCTCACCGGCACCCGCGCCGCCGCGAGCGGCGGCTACACCGCCGTCTTCGCCATGGCCAACACCTTCCCGGTCGCCGACACCGCCGGCGTCGTCGAGCAGGTCTGGCGCCTCGGCAAGGAGTCCGGCTACTGCGACGTCCAGCCCATCGGCGCCGTCACCGTCGGCCTGGAGGGCAAGCAGCTCTCCGAGCTCGGCGCCATGCACGACTCCGCCGCCGGGGTCACCGTCTTCTCCGACGACGGCAAGTGCGTCGACGACGCCGTGATCATGCGCCGCGCCCTGGAGTACGTGAAGGCCTTCGGCGGCGTCATCGCCCAGCACGCGCAGGAGCCCCGGCTCACCGAGGGTGCCCAGATGAACGAGGGCGTCGTCTCCGCCGAGCTGGGCCTGGGCGGCTGGCCGGCCGTCGCCGAGGAGTCGGTCATCGCCCGCGACGTCCTCCTCGCCGAGCACGTGGGCTCCCGGGTGCACATCTGCCACCTGTCCACCGCCGGCTCCGTGGAGATCGTTCGCTGGGCCAAGTCGCGCGGCATCGACGTGACCGCCGAGGTCACCCCCCACCACCTGCTCCTCACCGACGAGCTCGTCCGCTCGTACAACCCCGTCTACAAGGTGAACCCGCCGCTGCGCACCGAGCGCGACGTGATGGCGCTGCGCGAGGCCCTGGCCGACGGGACGATCGACATCGTCGCCACCGACCACGCACCGCATCCGCACGAGGACAAGGACTGCGAGTGGGCCGCGGCCGCCATGGGCATGGTGGGCCTGGAGACCGCCCTGTCGGTCGTCCAGCACACGATGGTGGAGACCGGGCTGCTGGACTGGGCCGGGGTCGCCGAGCGGATGTCCTTCAAGCCCGCCCGGATCGGCAGCCTCGCCGGTCACGGCCGCCCCATCGCCCCGGGTGAGCCCGCCAACCTCACGCTGGTCGATTCCGCTTACCGTGGTGTCGTGGACCCCGCGGGCTTCGCCTCCCGCAGCCGCAACACCCCCTACGAGGGCCGTGAGCTGCCGGGGCGCGTCACCCACACCTTCCTGCGGGGCCGGGCGACGGTCGTGGACGGGAATCTCGCGTGACACCTGCACAAATCATCACTCTGGCGGCCGAGCAGAAGTCTGCCGACGTCACCCACTGGGCCGCGCGTGCCGGCTGGGTCGTGGGGCTGCTGCTCTTCGTCGCACTGCTCTACTGGCTGATGCGCGAGGGCTGGAAGTGGCGCGGCACGCTCCAGGGCGACCTGGACGAGCTGCCCACCGCCCCCGACGGGCCGGGTGAGCCCCTGCTCACGATGAGCGGCCGCTACCACGGTTCCACCACCTCCGGGCAGTGGCTCGACCGGATCGTGGCGCACGGGCTGGGCACGCGCAGCAAGGCCGGTCTCACCCTGACGGAGCAGGGCGTCGACGTCGTACGGCCCGGCGCGCAGGACTTCTTCATCCCCGCCGCCGCCCTGCGCGGCGCCCGCCTGGAGACGGGCATCGCGGGCAAGGTCCTCCCCGAGGGCCTGCTCGTGATCACCTGGCAGCACGGCGACAAGACCATCGACTCGGGCTTCCGCTCCGACCGGGCGGCGGAGCACACCGCCTGGGTCGAGGCGATCAGCACCATGAACAGCACTACGGAAGGCGCACGATGACGACCTCCAGCAGGGGAAGCAAGGTCCCCGCCGTACTCGTCCTGGAGGACGGTCGTACGTTCCGCGGCCGCGCCTACGGGGCGATCGGGACGACCTTCGGCGAGGCCGTGTTCTCCACCGGCATGACCGGCTACCAGGAGACCCTGACCGACCCCTCGTACCACCGCCAGGTCGTCGTGATGACGGCCCCGCACGTCGGCAACACCGGCGTCAACGACGAGGACCCCGAGTCCGGCCGGATCTGGGTCGCCGGCTACGTCGTCCGCGACCCCGCCCGGGTCCCGTCCAACTGGCGCTCCCGCCGTTCCCTGGACGAGGAGCTGACCAAGCAGGGCGTCGTCGGCATCAGCGGCATCGACACCCGCGCCCTCACCCGCCACCTGCGCGAGCGCGGCGCGATGCGCGTCGGCATCTTCTCCGGCAGCGCGCTGCCCGACGAGGGCACGATGCTCGCGGAGGTCCGCCAGGCCCCCGAGATGAAGGGCGCCGACCTCTCCGCCGAGGTCGCCACCAAGGAGACCTACGTCGTCCCCGCGATCGGTGCGAAGAAGTTCACCGTCGCCGCGATCGACCTGGGCATCAAGGGCATGACCCCGCACCGGATGGCCGAGCGCGGCATCGAGGTGCACGTCCTGCCCGCCACCGCGACCGTCGAGGACGTCTACGCGGTGAACCCGGACGGCGTGTTCTTCTCCAACGGCCCGGGCGACCCGGCCACCGCCGACCACCCCGTCTCCGTGATGCGCGAGGTCCTCTCCCGGAAGACCCCGCTGTTCGGCATCTGCTTCGGCAACCAGATCCTCGGCCGCGCGCTCGGCTTCGGCACCTACAAGCTGAAGTACGGCCACCGGGGCATCAACCAGCCCGTCCAGGACCGCACGACCGGCAAGGTCGAGGTCACCGCCCACAACCACGGCTTCGCCGTCGACGCCCCGCTCAAGGGCGCGACCGACACGCCGTACGGCCGCGTCGAGGTCTCCCACGTCTGTCTCAACGACGACGTGGTCGAGGGTCTCCAGCTCCTCGACCAGCCGGCATTCAGCGTCCAGTACCACCCCGAGGCAGCAGCAGGCCCGCACGACGCCGCGTACCTGTTCGACCGCTTCGTGACCCTGATGGAGGGCCAGCGTGCCTAAGCGCACCGACATCCAGTCCGTTCTGGTCATCGGCTCCGGCCCGATCGTCATCGGCCAGGCAGCGGAGTTCGACTACTCCGGCACCCAGGCCTGCCGCGTCCTGAAGGCCGAGGGCCTGCGGGTCATCCTGGTCAACTCCAACCCGGCCACGATCATGACCGACCCGGAGATCGCCGACGCCACCTACGTCGAGCCGATCACCCCGGAGTTCGTCGAGAAGATCATCGCCAAGGAGCGCCCCGACGCCCTCCTGCCCACCCTCGGCGGCCAGACGGCGCTCAACACCGCCATCTCCATGCACGAGAACGGTGTGCTGGAGAAGTACGGCGTGGAACTGATCGGCGCCAACGTCGAGGCCATCCACAAGGGCGAGGACCGCGACCTGTTCAAGGGCGTCGTCGAGGCCGTCAACGCCAAGATCGGCCACGGCGAGTCCGCCCGCTCGGTCATCTGCCACACCATGGACGAGGTCCTCGCGGGTGTCGACACCCTCGGCGGCTACCCCGTCGTCGTCCGCCCCTCCTTCACCATGGGCGGCGCCGGCTCCGGCTTCGCCCACGACGAGGAGGAGCTGCGCCGCATCGCCGGCCAGGGCCTCACGCTCTCCCCGACCACCGAGGTGCTCCTGGAGGAGTCCATCCTCGGCTGGAAGGAGTACGAGCTGGAGCTGATGCGCGACAAGCACGACAACGTCGTGGTCGTCTGCTCCATCGAGAACTTCGACCCCATGGGCGTCCACACCGGTGACTCCATCACCGTCGCCCCGGCGATGACGCTCACCGACCGTGAGTACCAGATCCTGCGGGACGTCGGCATCGCGATCATCCGCGAGGTCGGCGTCGACACCGGCGGCTGCAACATCCAGTTCGCGGTCAACCCCGACGACGGCCGGGTCATCGTCATCGAGATGAACCCCCGGGTCTCGCGCTCCTCCGCGCTCGCCTCCAAGGCCACCGGCTTCCCGATCGCGAAGATCGCCGCCCGGCTCGCCGTGGGCTACACCCTGGACGAGATCCCCAACGACATCACCGAGAAGACCCCGGCGTCCTTCGAGCCCACGCTCGACTACGTCGTGGTCAAGGCCCCGCGCTTCGCGTTCGAGAAGTTCCCGGCCGCCGACGCCACCCTCACCACGACCATGAAGTCGGTCGGCGAGGCCATGGCCATCGGCCGCAACTTCACCGAGGCCCTCCAGAAGGCCCTGCGCTCGCTGGAGAAGAAGGGCTCGCAGTTCGACTTCGTGTCGGAGCCCGGCGACAAGGCCGAGCTGCTGGAGAAGGCCGTCCGCCCCACCGACGGCCGGATCAACACCGTCATGGACGCCATCCGCGCCGGCGCCACCCCGGAGGAGGTCTTCGAGGCGACGAAGATCGACCCCTGGTTCGTCGACCAGCTCTTCCTGATCAAGGAGATCGCCGACGAGCTGGCCGCCGCCGAGAAGCTCGAGCCCGGGCTGCTCGCCGAGGCCAAGCGCCACGGCTTCTCCGACGCCCAGATCGCCGCGATCCGGGGCCTGCGCGAGGACGTCGTCCGCGAGGTCCGCCACGCGCTGGGCGTCCGCCCGGTCTACAAGACCGTCGACACCTGCGCCGCCGAGTTCGCCGCGAAGACCCCGTACTTCTACTCGTCCTACGACGAGGAGTCCGAGGTCGCCCCGCGCGAGAAGCCCGCGGTGATCATCCTGGGCTCGGGCCCGAACCGCATCGGCCAGGGCATCGAGTTCGACTACTCGTGCGTCCACGCCTCCTTCGCGCTCAGCGACGCGGGTTACGAGACCGTGATGGTCAACTGCAACCCCGAGACCGTCTCCACCGACTACGACACCTCCGACCGGCTCTACTTCGAGCCGCTCACCCTGGAGGACGTCCTGGAGATCGTCCACGCCGAGTCCCTCGCGGGCCCCGTCGCGGGCGTCGTCGTCCAGCTCGGCGGCCAGACCCCGCTGGGCCTCGCCCAGGCCCTCAAGGACAACGGCGTGCCGATCGTCGGCACCTCCCCGGAGGCCATCGACCTCGCCGAGGAGCGCGGCGCCTTCGGCCGCGTCCTCACCGAGGCCGGCCTGCCCGCGCCCAAGTACGGCACCGCCTACTCCTTCGAGGAGGCCAAGGGCATCGCCGCCGGCATCGGCTACCCGGTCATGGTCCGCCCGTCCTACGTCCTCGGCGGCCGCGGCATGGAGATCGTCTACGACGAGCCCTCCCTCGCCGGCTACCTGGAGCGCCACGCGGGCCTGATCTCCGAGCACCCGGTGCTCATCGACCGCTTCCTCGACGACGCCATCGAGATCGACGTCGACGCGCTCTACGACGGCCAGGAGCTCTACCTCGGCGGCGTCATGGAGCACATCGAGGAGGCCGGCATCCACTCCGGCGACTCCGCCTGCGCCCTGCCCCCGATCACCCTCGGCGGCTATGACATCAAGCGGCTGCGCGCCTCCACCGAGGCCATCGCCAAGGGCGTCGGCGTCCGCGGCCTGATCAACATCCAGTTCGCCATGGCCGGGGACATCCTCTACGTCCTGGAGGCCAACCCGCGCGCCTCCCGCACCGTCCCCTTCACCTCGAAGGCGACCGCCGTGCCGCTGGCCAAGGCCGCCGCCCGGATCTCCCTGGGCGCGACCATCGCCGAGCTGCGCGCGGAGGGCATGCTGCCGAAGAGCGGCGACGGCGGCACCCTGCCGATGGACGCGCCGATCTCCGTCAAGGAGGCCGTGATGCCGTGGTCGCGCTTCCGCGACATCCACGGCCGCGGCGTGGACACCGTCCTCGGCCCGGAGATGCGCTCCACCGGCGAGGTCATGGGCATCGACAACCTCTTCGGCACCGCCTACGCCAAGTCGCAGGCCGGCGCCTACGGGGCGCTGCCCACCAAGGGCCGCGCGTTCGTCTCCGTCGCCAACCGCGACAAGCGCTCGATGATCTTCCCGGCCCGGGAGCTGGTCGCCCACGGCTTCGAGCTGCTGGCCACCTCCGGCACCGCCGAGGTCCTCAAGCGCAACGGCATCAACGCCACCGTCGTGCGCAAGCAGAGCGAGGGCGAGGGCCCGAACGGCGAGAAGACGATCGTCCAGCTGATCCACGACGGCGAGGTCGACCTCATCGTCAACACCCCCTACGGCACCGGCGGCCGCCTCGACGGCTACGAGATCCGCACCGCCGCCGTGGCCCGCGCGGTGCCGTGCCTGACGACGGTCCAGGCGCTCGCCGCCGCCGTCCAGGGCATCGAGGCGCTCAGCCGCGGTGACGTGGGCGTGCGCTCCCTCCAGGAGCACGCCCGGCAGCTGACCGCCGCCCGGTCCTGACCCCTCCCGCCCGTCCGCCCCGGCTCCTCGCCGGGGCGGACGGGCGGCTCCATGGAACCTCCCCTTCGGCTGCGGAAGGCCCGGCACCACATGTACTCCCTCTTCTTCCGACTGTTCTTCCAGCGGATGGACCCCGAACGCGCCCATCACCTGGCCTTCTCGTGGATCCGCCGCACGGCGGGCGTTCCGGTGCTGCGCACCTTCGTCGCGGCCGTCCTCGCCCCCCGCCACAAGGAGCTGCGCACCGAGGCCCTCGGCCTGCGGATGCACGGCCCCTTCGGACTCGCCGCCGGCTTCGACAAGAACGCCGCCGCGATCGACGGCATGGCCATGCTCGGCTTCGACCACGTCGAGATCGGCACCGTCACCGCCCAGCCCCAGCCGGGCAACCCCAAGAAGCGGCTCTTCCGCCTCGTCGCCGACCGCGCCCTGATCAACCGCATGGGCTTCAACAACGACGGCTCGGAGGCCGTGGCGGAGCGCCTGGCGGCCCGCCAGGAGGTCTTCCGGACGACCGTCGGCGTCAACATCGGCAAGACCAAGGTCGTGCCGGAGGAGGAGGCCGTAGCCGACTACGTCGCCTCCACCGAGCGCCTGGCCGCCCACGCCGACTACCTCGTCGTCAACGTCTCGTCGCCCAACACGCCCGGGCTGCGCAACCTCCAGGCCACCGAGTCGCTGCGCCCGCTGCTGGCGGCCGTCCGCGAGGCCGCCGACCGCACGGTCACCTCGCGCCACGTCCCGCTGCTGGTGAAGATCGCCCCGGACCTCGCCGACGAGGACATCGACGCCGTCGCCGACCTCGCCGTCGAGCTGGGCCTGGACGGCATCATCGCCAACAACACCACCATCGCCCGCGACGGCCTGGGCCTCGCCACCCCGAAGCGCACCGTCGAGGCCATCGGCGCCGGCGGCCTGTCCGGCGCCCCCGTCAAGGCCCGCTCCCTGGAGGTCCTGAGCCGCCTGTACGCCCGTGTGGGCGACCGGATCACCCTGGTGGGGGTCGGGGGCGTCGAGACCGCCGACGACGTCTGGGAGCGCATCCTGGCGGGCGCCACGCTCGTCCAGGGCTACAGCGCCTTCATCTACGAGGGCCCCTTCTGGTGCCGGAAGATCCACAAGGGCCTGGCCGAGCGCCTGGCCGCCAGCCCGTACAAGACCCTCGCCGAGGCCGTGGGCAGCGGCGCCGGGTCGCACACGACCCCGGAGGGAAACCGATGACCACCGAGACCTTCGGCGCCCGCCTGCGCCGTGCCATGGACACCAGGGGTCCGCTCTGCGTCGGCATCGACCCGCACGCCTCCCTGCTGGCCGACTGGGGCCTGACCGACGACATCGCCGGCCTGGAGCGCTTCACCCACACCGTGGTGGAGGCCCTGGCCGACCGCGTCGCCGTCCTCAAGCCGCAGTCCGCCTTCTTCGAGCGCTTCGGCTCGCGCGGCATCGCCGTCCTGGAGCGGGCGGTCGCCGACGCCCGTGAGGCCGGCGCGCTGGTGCTGATGGACGCCAAGCGCGGCGACATCGGCTCCACCATGGCCGCCTACGCCGCCACCTACCTCGACCCGGCCTCGCCGCTGTTCTCCGACGCGGTGACCGTCAGCCCCTACCTCGGCTACGAGTCGCTGCGCCCCGCGCTGGACCTGGCCCGGGAGAGCGGCACGGGCGTGTTCGTCCTCGCCCTGACCTCCAACCCGGAGGGCGCCGAGGTGCAGCACGCGGCGCGTGTCGACGGCCGGAGCGTCGCGGCGACCGTCCTGGACCACCTGCGGGCGGAGAACGCCGACGCGGCCCCCATGGGCTCGTACGGCGCGGTCGTCGGTGCCACGCTGGGCCGGTCGATCGACGCCACGGGCGCGAATCTCGCCATCAACGGCCCGCTCCTCGCCCCCGGCATCGGGGCCCAGGGCGCCACCGCCGCCGACCTGCCGAAGGTATTCGGCGCGAACATGCGGTACGTGGTCCCGAACGTCAGCCGCGGGGTGCTGCGGCACGGTCCCGACGTGGCCGCGCTGCGGACGAGCGCGGACCGTTTCGCGGGCGAGATCCGCGACGCGGTGGCGGGCTGAGCGACGCCGGTCACCGCGGGGCGATGCGTCCCAGGTCGGCCACACCGGCGAGTTAACGCCAACCGCCAAAGAAAATTGTCGGTCATTATGTCCGGAAAAGTCCTGGTCGAGCGAGTCTGACCAGGACTTTTCGCTTGTTCTCGCTGACTGGAGCGGGATCGGCCGCTAGTCTCCGACGAGAGCGAACGCGCAAGCGCGTTGCTCGTTGCCCCCCAGGTGTGGGCCGACTAGGTTCCTCACCGGTCCGTATCCAGTTCGACTTCCGAGGTGACGTAGGCGTGGCTCTTCCGCCCCTTACCCCTGAACAGCGCGCAGCCGCGCTCGAAAAGGCCGCCGCGGCTCGCCGGGAGCGCGCCGAGGTCAAGAATCGGCTCAAGCACTCCGGCGCCTCTCTGCACGATGTGATCGAGCAGGGCCAGAAGAACGAAGTCATCGGCAAGATGAAGGTCAGTGCCCTCCTGGAGAGTCTCCCCGGGGTGGGCAAGGTCCGTGCCAAGCAGATCATGGAGCGGCTCGGAATTTCCGAGAGCCGTCGTGTGCGCGGTCTCGGCTCCAACCAGATCGCCGCTCTGGAGCGCGAGTTCGGCAGCAAGGCGGCCTGAGCCGAAGGCCCCGTCGCGGTGGCCCGGTGGCCTTGACCGCCCCTCCCGGGCGGTCCGGCGTTACCGGGCACTCCCGGGAACCGGGATAATCGCTGCATGAGTACCTCAGTCTCCCGGGGGACGTCCCCCGTACCCCCGGCCAGACAACCGCGGCTGACCGTGCTCTCCGGCCCCTCCGGGGTCGGTAAGAGCACGGTCGTCGCCCATATGCGCAAGGCCCACCCCGAGGTGTGGCTCTCGGTGTCCTGCACCACCCGCAAGCCGCGCCCCGGCGAGCAGGAGGGTGTCCAGTACTTCTTCGTCGACGACGAGCAGTTCGACAAGCTCATCGCCAACGGCGAGCTGCTGGAGTGGGCCGAGTTCGCGGGCAACCGCTACGGCACGCCCCGCAAGGCCGTGCTGGACCGCCTGGAGGCGGGCGAGCCCGTGCTGCTGGAGATCGACCTCCAGGGCGCCCGGCAGGTCCGCGAGACCGCGCCGGAGGCTCAGCTGGTCTTTCTCGCGCCGCCGAGCTGGGACGAGCTGGTCCGCCGGCTCACCGGCCGGGGGACCGAGTCGCCCGAGGTCATCGAGCGGCGGCTGGCGGCGGCGAAGGTGGAGCTGGCGGCGGAGTCGGAATTCGACACCACGCTGGTCAACACCTCCGTCGAGGACGTCGCACGCGAGCTGCTAGCCTTGCTGCGCTGAACATCTTTCTTCACCCCCCTTCGGAAGGCAGAGAGTGTCCTCTTCCATCACCGCGCCCGAGGGCATCATCAACCCGCCGATTGATGAGCTGCTCGAGGCTACCGACTCGAAGTACAGCCTGGTGATCTACGCCGCCAAGCGCGCGCGTCAGATCAACGCGT
Source organism: Streptomyces sp. NPDC001678 (assembly GCF_042892945.1). Classification (NCBI taxonomy): domain Bacteria; kingdom Bacillati; phylum Actinomycetota; class Actinomycetes; order Kitasatosporales; family Streptomycetaceae; genus Streptomyces; species Streptomyces sp. NPDC001678. Next base: position 360,777 of record NZ_JBIAUP010000005.1, read on the forward strand.
ACTACTCGCAGCTCGGCGAGGGCCTGCTGGAGTACGTCGGCCCGCTGGTGGACACCCACGTCCACGAGAAGCCGCTCTCCATCGCGCTCCGCGAGATCAACGCGGGCCTGCTGACCTCCGAGGCCGTCGAGGCCCCGGCGGCGTAAGCACCGGAATTTTCGTCACCAAGGGCCCGGCAGAGCATCTGCCGGGCCCTTGGTGTGTCATAGGTACGCACACACGTGCGTGTGTGTACTGCGTGTGTACGGGGATCGTGGGGAGAAGCGAGAGCGATGGACAAGCCCAACGTCGTCCTGGGGGTCAGCGGCGGGATCGCCGCCTACAAGGCGTGCGAGCTGCTGCGGCGCCTCACCGAGTCCGGCCATGACGTCCGGGTGGTGCCCACCGCGTCGGCCCTGAACTTCGTGGGCGAGGCGACCTGGGCCGCGCTGTCCGGCCACCCCGCCGGCACCGAGGTGTGGGAGGGCGTCCACGAGGTGCCGCACGTGCGGATCGGCCAGCGGGCCGACCTCGTCGTCGTCGCCCCCGCCACCGCCGACATGCTGGCCAAGGCCGCGCACGGCCTCGCCGACGACCTGCTGACCAATACCCTCCTCACCGCCCGCTGCCCGGTCGTCTTCGCCCCGGCCATGCACACCGAGATGTGGGAGAACCCGGCCACCCAGGAGAACGTGGCGACGCTCCGCCGCCGGGGCGCGATCGTCATCGAGCCCGCCGTGGGCCGGCTCACCGGCGTCGACACCGGCAAGGGCCGGCTGCCGGAGCCAGGCGAGATCTTCGAGGTCTGCCGCAGGGTCCTGGCGCGCGGCGCGGAGGGCGTGGCCGCCGATCTCGCGGGCCGCCATGTCGTGGTGAGCGCCGGCGGCACCCGCGAGCCCCTGGACCCCGTGCGCTACCTGGGGAACCGCTCCTCCGGCAAGCAGGGCTACGCCCTCGCCCGGACCGCCGTCGCCCGGGGGGCCAGGGTCACCCTGGTCGCCGCCAACAGCGAGCTGCCGGATCCCGCCGGCGCCGATGTGGTGCACGTGGGGACGGCCGTGCAGCTGCGGGAGGCCGTCCTCAAGGCCGCGGCGGACGCGGACGCCGTGGTGATGGCCGCGGCCGTCGCCGACTTCCGGCCGGCCAGCTACGCCGAAGGCAAGATCAAGAAGCGGGACGGGCAGGAGCCGGAGCCGGTCGCGCTGGTGCGCAACCCCGACGTCCTCGCCGAGCTCTCGGCGGACCGTCCCCGCCCCGGCCAGGTCGTCGTCGGCTTCGCCGCCGAGACCGACCACGTGCTGGAGAACGGCCGCGCCAAGCTCGCCCGCAAGGGCTGCGATCTACTGGTCGTCAATGAGGTGGGGGAGCGCAAGACATTCGGCTCCGAGCGGAACGAGGCCGTCGTGCTCGCCCCCGACGGCACCGAGACCCCGGTTCCGTACGGCCCCAAGGAAGCCCTCGCGGACACGGTCTGGGACCTCGTCGTCCCCCGCCTCGGCTGACGCGTTCCGGGCACGACCTGTGCGGTTTTCGTGACGGGAGTCACAGGCCGTGCCCAATGTCATCGGGGGCGGGATGTTCGGAGAGCGACGGGGCCGGATAAACTGGCTACGGATCCGAGTCGAGCGCAGCTCTTGACCGGGTCCGTCAATGCTCAGCCAGCAGCCGCTGCAACCCCAGGGAGCGATGTGTCCCGCCGCCTGTTCACCTCGGAGTCCGTGACCGAGGGTCACCCCGACAAGATCGCTGACCAGATCAGCGACTCCATTCTCGACGCCCTCCTCAAGGAGGACCCGACCTCCCGCGTCGCCGTCGAGACGCTCATCACCACCGGCCTGGTGCACGTCGCCGGCGAGGTGACCACGAAGGCCTACGCGCCGATCGCCTCGCTCGTGCGCAACAAGATCCTCGAGATCGGCTACGACTCGTCCAAGAAGGGCTTCGACGGCGCCTCCTGCGGCGTCTCGGTCTCCATCGGCGCGCAGTCCGCCGACATCGCCCAGGGTGTCGACACCGCCTATGAGAGCCGTGTCGAGGGCGATGAGGACGAGCTCGACAAGCAGGGCGCGGGCGACCAGGGCCTGATGTTCGGCTTCGCCTGCGACGAGACGCCGAACCTGATGCCGCTCCCGATCGAGCTCGCGCACCGGCTCTCGCGCCGCCTGTCCGAGGTCCGCAAGAACGGCACCATCCCGTACCTGCGCCCGGACGGCAAGACCCAGGTCACCATCGAGTACGACGGCAACAAGGCCGTGCGCCTGGACACCGTCGTCGTCTCCTCGCAGCACGCCTCCGACATCGACCTGGACTCGCTGCTCGCGCCCGACATCCGCGAGTTCGTCGTCGAGCACGTGCTCAAGGAGCTCGTCGAGGACGGCATCAAGCTCGACACCGACGGCTACCGCCTCCTGGTGAACCCCACCGGCCGCTTCGAGATCGGCGGCCCCATGGGCGACGCCGGCCTCACCGGCCGCAAGATCATCATCGACACCTACGGCGGCATGGCCCGCCACGGTGGCGGCGCCTTCTCCGGCAAGGACCCGTCCAAGGTCGACCGCTCCGCCGCGTACGCGATGCGCTGGGTCGCCAAGAACGTCGTCGCCGCCGGCCTGGCCGCCCGCTGCGAGGTCCAGGTCGCCTACGCGATCGGCAAGGCCGAGCCCGTCGGTCTCTTCGTCGAGACCTTCGGCACCAACACGGTCGACACCGACAAGATCGAGAACGCCATCGCCGAGGTCTTCGACCTCCGCCCGGCCGCGATCATCCGCGACCTCGACCTGCTCCGCCCGATCTACGCCCAGACCGCCGCGTACGGCCACTTCGGCCGCGAGCTCCCCGACTTCACCTGGGAGCGCACGGACCGCGTGGACGCGCTGCGCAAGGCCGCGGGGCTGTAAGCCCCCTCGCTTCGCACACCGGCCCCCGGACCGCACGAGCGGTCCGGGGGCCGGTGCGTTGTCGTCCCTGCCTGGAAAGCCCTGGCGGGGCGTGAGCCTCCCGGTATACCGTCACGACGCCCTCCCGGTGCGCAGGCCGCGGCTCCTTCGGTGGAGCGCGCCCGATGGACGTGCTGTGAAACTCATGCCGCTGCCGCCGTGATCTCGGGAGGGCCCACACGCCGAGCAGCCCCCGCACCGCTCCCGCGCTGTCAGTGGCGTCTGGTAGGACTGGGGCTGTGAGCAGCGAGAACGGGCGGTCGGAGCGGGAGGGTCCCGAGGCGGAGCAGCTCGCGCTGATCCGGGAGAGCGTGCGCAAGGCCAAGGTGCCGCGGGCCAAGCCGCGGACGTGGCGGGGGGCCGCGGTGGCCAAGGAGCTGCCCGTCGCCCGGGTGCTGGTCGACAAGGGCCCGGTCCACCTCGACCGGCTGTGGGACTACGCCGTTCCCGCCGAGCTGGACGCCGAGGCCCGGCCCGGGGTGCGGGTGCGGGTGCGCTTCGGCGCGGGCACGCGGAACGTACGGGGCGGGCGCCGGGAGGGGGGCGGGCTGCTCGACGGGTTCATCGTGGAGCGGGTCGCCGAGTCCGACTACCAGGGGCCGCTGGCCGCGCTCGCGCAGGTGCTGTCGCCCGAGCCGGTGCTCAGCCCGGCGCTGCTGGGGCTCTGCCGGGCCGTCGCCGACCGGTACGCGGGCTCGCTCGCCGATGTGCTGCAGCTGGCCGTGCCGCCCCGGCACGCCCGGATCGAGGCCGAGCCGTCGCCCGGGCCGCCGCCGCGTCCCCCCGTGCCGGAGCCCGGCGGCTGGGCGCGGTATCCGACCGGGCCCGCCTTCCTCCAGGCCATCGCCCGGGGCGACGCCCCCCGCGCGGTGTGGACGGCGCTGCCCGGGCCACACTGGCCGGGGGAGCTGGCCCGGGCCGCCGCCGCCGCGCTCGCCTCCGGGCGCGGGGCCCTGATCGTCGTGCCCGACGGCCGGACCGCCGCCCGCGTCGACGCCGCCCTCGGCGAGCTGCTGGGCGCTGGACACCATGTGCTGCTCACCGCCGACATAGGCCCCGAGGAGCGCTACCGCCGCTGGCTCGCGGTCAGCCGGGGCGCGGTACGGGCCGTGGTCGGCACCCGCGCCGCGATGTTCGCGCCCGTACGGGACCTCGGCCTCGTGGCCGTCTGGGACGACGGCGACTCCAGCCACAGCGAACCGCACGCGCCCCAGCCGCACGCCCGTGAGGTGCTGCTGCTGAGGGCCGCCCACGAGAAGGCGGCGTTCCTGCTGGGCGGTTTCGGCTGCACGGTGGAGGCCGCCCAGCTGGTGGAGACCGGCTGGGCCCTGCCCCTGGTCGCGGCCCGCGACCGGATCCGTGGCACCGCGCCCCGGATCCGTACGGTCGGCGAGGCCGACGAGGCGCGGGACGCCGCCGCGCGGGCCGCCCGGCTGCCCACGGTGGCCTGGGAGGTGGCCCGGGAGGGCCTCAAGCACGGGCCGGTGCTGGTCCAGGTGCCGCGCCGGGGCTATGTGCCCCGGCTGGCCTGCGAGCGCTGCCGCGAGCCCGCCCGCTGCGCGCACTGCGCCGGGCCGCTGGAGGCGCGCTCCGGGGACGACGGCCTGCTGCACTGCGGCTGGTGCGGGCAGGAGGCCCGCGACTGGCACTGCGGCGAGTGCGGCGGCTTCCGGCTGCGTGCCCAGGTCGTGGGAGCCCGGCGGACCGCCGAGGAGCTGGGCCGGGCGTTCCCGGCCGTGCCCGTCCGGACGTCCGGGCGCGATCATGTCCTGGACACCGTCCCGGACCGGCCCGCGCTCGTCGTCTCCACACCGGGGGCCGAGCCCGTCGCCGAAGGCGCCGGCTACGCGGCGGCCCTGCTGCTGGACGGCTGGGCCCTGCTCGGCCGCCCCGACCTACGGGCGGGGGAGGAGGCGCTGCGCCGCTGGCTGGGCGCGGCGGCGCTGGTGCGGGGGCAGGAGGCCGGGGGCACGGTCGTGGTCGTGGCCGACCCGACGCTGCGGCCGGTGCAGGCCCTGGTCCGCTGGGACCCGGCCGGGCACGCGGTGCGTGAGCTGGCCGACCGGGCGGAGCTGGGCTTTCCGCCGGTGTCGCGGATGGCGGCGGTCGCCGGGCCGCCGTCCGCCGTCGCGGAGCTGATCGCCATGGCGGAGCTGCCGGAGGGGGCGGAGGTGCTCGGGCCCGTCCCGCTGCCGCCGCCCCCGCCGGGGCGGCCGCGGCGGGCGGGCGACCCGCCGCCTGGCGAGCACTGGGAGCGTGCCCTGCTCCGGGTGCGGCCCGGGCAGGGCGCGGCGCTGGCGGCCGCGCTCAAGACGGCGCAGGCGATACGGCTGGCCCGGCGGGAGGGGGAGCCGGTGCGGTTGCGGGTTGATCCGCCGGATATCGGGTGACGGGCCCGTGCCGGGCAACTCTTGTTCCGCCGCGGCGGACATCAGCCACGGTGGTGGGGGCGGCGGTGCCGGACCGGCCTCGGCCCGGTGGGTGCCCCGCTCGCGGTCTGTTCGGCACCGCCGGGTTCCCTGGTGGGGGTTGCCCGCCGTCGCGGCGGGGAGAGGGCCCCAGTCCCGCCCCTTCTCCCCCAGCTACCGCTGGGAGGTGCCCCCAGTTTCCCGGGGCGAAGCCCCGGACCCCTGGGGGCGGGGGCCGGACGTTCACGAGGGCGCGCCCCGTGCCCCTGGGGGCGCGGGCCGTACGTCCCCGGGGAGCCGGCCGTCCCGGATTCCCGGGCCCGGCCCGGGGGGAATCAGCCGTTCCGGGGGCCCGGGAACGCCGATGCGCGGGGCTCCTCGCGGTGGGCGCCCGGCTGGCCCGGGACCGTGCGGGCCGCCGGGACGACCGGTACCGGCGTGGGCTCCGCCGTGCGGACGGCGTCGGCCGCCTCCGCCGTGGCCTGCGCGCCCGCGCGCCGCGCGCCGTAACGGCGGTGCACCGCCTGCTTGGTGACGCCGAGCGCCGAACCCACCGCGTCCCACGAGAAGCCCAGCGAACGGTCGAAGTCCACGGCCGCCGTGACCAGCGTCTCGACGCTGTCCCGCAGCTCCTGCGCCAGCCGGACGGTGGGCGCGGGGGCGCGGCCGTAGACGACGAAGCCCGCCGACGGGCCGGTGCGGCGCGGCCGGTAGACGTTGCCCAGCTGGGCGGTGAGGGTGCGCAGCGCGTCCACCTGGCGGCGGACCCTCTCGATGTCCCGGACCAGGAGATGCAGGCTGGCCCGTGCCTGGGCGTCGTGGGTTGCGTGGTCGGGCATGAACAAGCCTCTCGGACCGGCGGTTAAAGGGACGTTGGGGTAGGAGAACGGAAGCGGGCCGCGGTTGCGGCCCGTTTCGGTCAATCTCTCTTGACCCAACGCGCCACGGGCCGCTGGGTCACGGTATGGGGGCGTACATCCGCCGGAATGGGGCGCGTGTCAGCCCGCACGCCCCCTGCGCCGAGGTCGCCTCTAGACTGAGACGCCGCTCACCAGAGAGGTAGTCCGCCACCCATGAGGCTCGTCTTCGCCGGTACCCCCGAGGTCGCCGTACCCGCCCTCGATGCCCTGATCGCCTCGGACCGCCACGAGGTCGTCGCCGTCGTCACCCGGCCCGACGCGCCCGCCGGGCGCGGCCGCCGGCTGGTCGCCAGCCCCGTCGCCGAGCGCGCCGAGGAGGCCGGCATCGAGGTGCTCAAGCCCGCCCGCCCGCGCGATGAGGACTTCCTCGCCCGGCTGCGGGAGATCGCCCCGGACTGCTGCCCCGTCGTCGCCTACGGCGCCCTGCTGCCCAAGGCCGCCCTGGAGATCCCCACCCACGGGTGGGTGAATCTCCACTTCTCGCTGCTGCCCGCCTGGCGCGGTGCCGCCCCCGTACAGCACGCGATCCTCGCCGGTGACGACATGACCGGCGCCTCCACGTTCCAGATCGAGGAGGGCCTGGACTCCGGCCCCGTCTACGGCGTGCTGACCGAGCACATCCGCCCCACCGACACCAGCGGCGACCTGCTGACGCGGCTCGCCTTCGCCGGCTCCGGGCTGCTCGCCGCGACCATGGACGGCATCGAGGACGGCACCCTCAAGGCCGTGCCGCAGCCGGCGGACGGCATCACGCTCGCCCCCAAGATCAGCGTCGAGGACGCCCGGATCGACTGGGCCGCGCCCGCCCTGCGCGCCGACCGCGTGGTGCGCGGCTGCGCCCCGGCGCCCGGCGCCTGGACGACCTTCCGCGGCGAGCGCCTGAAGGTGATGTCCGTGGCCCTCGACCCCGCCCGTACGGACCTGGCGCCCGGCGACATCGCCGCCGCCAAGAACTCCGTCCACGTGGGCACCGGCTCCCACGCCGTCCAGCTCCAGTGGGTCCAGCCGCAGGGCAAGAAGCCGATGCAGGCCGCCGACTGGGCGCGCGGTGTGCGCATCGCCCCGGGCGAGAAGCTCGGCGAGTGAGCGTCGGCGAGTGAGCCAGGAGCGGCCCGGGGTGGGGCAGGAGTGGCCGGGAGTGGGCCAGGAGTGATCCGGCGTAGGCTGGAGTTCCTCATCACCCCAGCTCCGGAGCACCTTTCGTGAACGACCAGGCCCCTCGCAAGCGCCCCGCAAAGCCCTATCGCCGGCCCAAGAAGGACCCGGTGCGGATACTCGCCTTCGAGGCGCTGCGGGCCGTCGACGAGCGGGACGCGTACGCGAACCTGGTGCTCCCGCCGCTGCTCCGCAAGGCCCGGGAGCAGGAGGGCTTCGAGACGCGTGACGCCGCCCTCGCCACCGAGCTCGTCTACGGGACGCTGCGCCGCCAGGGCACCTACGACGCGATCATCGCCGCCTGCGTGGACCGCCCGCTGCGCGAGGTCGACCCGCCGGTGCTGGACGTCCTGAGCCTCGGCGCCCACCAGCTGCTCGGCACCCGCATCCCCACCCACGCGGCGGTCTCGGCCACCGTCGAGCTGGCCCGGGTGGTGCTCGGCGACGGGCGGGCCAAGTTCGTCAACGCCGTCCTGCGCAAGATCGCCGCCCATGAGCTGGACGGCTGGCTGGAGAAGGTCGCCCCGCCCTACGAGGACGACCCCGAGGAGCACCTCGCCGTCGTCCACTCCCACCCGCGCTGGATCGTCTCCGCGCTGTGGGACGCGCTCGGCGGCGGCCGGAACGGCATCGAGGACCTGCTGGAGGCGGACAACGAGCGCCCCGAGGTCACCCTGGTCGCCCGCCCCGGCCGGGCCACGACCGAGGAGCTGATCGCGGCCGCCGGCGAGGACTCCGCCCTGCCCGGCCGCTGGTCGCCCTGCGCGGTCCGGCTCGCCGAGGGCGGCGAGCCCGGCGCGCTGGAGCCCGTCCGGGAGGGACGCGCGGGCGTCCAGGACGAGGGCAGCCAGCTGATCGCCCTCGCCCTCGCCGACGTCCCCGTCGACGGGCCGGACGAGCGCTGGCTGGACGGCTGCGCGGGCCCCGGCGGCAAGGCCGCGCTGCTCGGCGCGCTCGCCGCGCAGCGGGGCGCCGCGCTGCTGGCGTCCGAGAAGCAGCCGCACCGGGCCCGCCTCGTCGCCCGCGCCCTGGCCGGCAACCCCGGCCCGTACGAGGTCATCGCCGCGGACGGTACGCGTCCGCCGTGGCGCGAGGGGTCCTTCGACCGGGCCCTGGTCGATGTGCCCTGCTCGGGTCTGGGCGCCCTGCGCCGCCGTCCCGAGGCCCGCTGGCGTCGCCGCCCCGAGGACCTGGCCGGCTTCGCGCCGCTCCAGCGGGGGCTGTTGCGCGAGGCGCTGCGCTCCGTGCGCGTCGGCGGTGTCGTCGGCTACGCCACCTGCTCGCCGCACCTGGCGGAGACCCGGGCCGTCGTCGACGACGTGCTGCGCGGCCGCGGCGGCGAGGCCCCGCCCGCCGAGTGGATCGACGCCCGTCCCTTCATGCGGGGCGTTCCGGCACTGGGCGAGGGGCCGGACGTCCAGCTGTGGCCGCACCTGCATGGCACGGACGCCATGTATCTGGCGCTGCTGCGCCGTACGGGCTGACCCGCCGGTCGGGGCGCCCTCCGGGGCGGTGAGCCCATCCGGCCGGGGCGGTCCGGCACCGCCGGGCACGTGGCCGGTGGCCGGTCGCCGCTGCGGCGGGAGGGGAGCCCCGGTCCCGCCCCTTCCCGTAACCGGGGGCGAGCCCCCGGCCCCCCGGGTCCGGGGCGGAGCCCCGGGAAACCGGGGGCACCTCCCAGCGGTAGCCGGGGGAGAAAGGGCGGGATCGGGGACTCCTCCCGCCGCGACGGCGACCAGCCCACGCGACGCGTTTCGGCGGTGCCGAACCGGCCGCACGCGGCGGGACCCGGGCGCCCGGGCCGATCCGCCCGGCACGGCCCCGTGTCAAAGACAACCCCCGCGGCATGGCAGGCTTGGGGCATGGCAGTGCAGATCAACCCCAGCATCCTCTCCGCGGATTTCGCCCGGCTCGCCGACGAGGCGCAGGCCGTGCGGGGCGCCGACTGGCTCCACGTCGATGTGATGGACAATCACTTCGTCCCCAATCTGACGCTCGGCGTTCCCGTCGTCGAGTCGCTGCTGAAGGCGACCGACACGCCGCTGGACTGCCATCTGATGATCGCGGACCCCGACCGCTGGGCCCCGCAGTACGCGGAGGTGGGCGCCGGCTCGGTGACCTTCCACGCGGAGGCGGCCCACGCGCCCGTACGGCTCGCGCGGGAGATCCGGCGGCTGGGGGCCCGGGCGTCGATGGCGCTCAAGCCCGCCACGCCCATCGAGCCCTTCGAGGACCTGCTCCCCGAGCTCGACATGCTGCTGATCATGACCGTCGAGCCGGGCTTCGGCGGCCAGTCGTTCCTCGACATCATGCTGCCCAAGATCCGCCGCACCCGTGAGCTGATCTCGCGCCACAACCTCCCCATCTGGCTCCAGGTGGACGGCGGCGTCTCGGCCGCCACCATCGAGCGGTGCGCGGAGGCGGGCGCGGACGTGTTCGTGGCCGGCTCCGCCGTCTACGGTATGGACGACCCGGCGGAAGCCGTACGGGCCCTGCGCGCCCAGGCGGAGCAGGCCACCCTCGGCGCGCCCTGGGCCTGCGCGCACTGAGCGGGCCGTGCCGCTCGCCCGAATTGCTGAGGGCCGAGGTCGAGGTCTGATCGCGGACCGTCGAATCTGACAGGATGACATCGGGTCCACGCGTCACAGCGGGACAGCTTCAGCAGAAACAGCTACATACACACCAGTAGCTACCCACGCGGTAGCAGCAAGCTTGACCACAGTAGTGAGGAGACCGCGGTGTCGACGGGCGGCCGTTCAGCCACGCCTATGGGGCCCGCCGAGCTGGTGCAGGCGGCGGCGATGGCCCGCCGTTTCTACCTCGAGGGCAAGTCGAAGATCCAGATCGCCGAGGAGTTCGGCGTGAGCCGCTTCAAGGTGGCCCGGGTGCTGGAGACGGCGCTCGAGCGCGATCTGGTGCGGATCGAGATCCGGGTGCCTGCCGAGCTGGACGCGGAGCGCTCCGACGCGCTGCGCGCCCGCTACGGCCTGCGCCACGCGGTCGTCGTGGAGTCGCCGGCCGATGCCGCCGACGACGCCGCCGACCCGGAGAACCTCGGCGAGGTCGCGGCCGGCCTGCTCGGCGAGCTGGTCCACGAGGGCGATGTGCTCGGCCTCGCCTGGGGCCGCTCCACCATCCACATGGCCGCCGCCCTCCACCGGCTGCCCCCCTGCACGGTGGTCCAGCTCACCGGTGTCTACGACGCGGGCACCGCCGAGCGCGGTTCGGTGGAGGCCGTCCGCCGGGCCGCCCAGGTCGCCGGCGGCGAGGCCCACCCGATCTACGCCCCGATGCTGCTGCCGGACACGGCCACCGCCGCCGCCCTGCGCGGCCAGACGGGCATCGCCCGGGCCTTCGAGTACTTCGACCGGGTCACCGTCGCCGCCGTGTCCATCGGCTCCTGGGAGTCGGGCGTCTCCACGGTCTACGACATGCTCACCGAGGAGGAGCGCGAGCACTACGCCTCCCTCGGCGCGACCGCGGAGATGTCCGCCCACCTCTTCGACGCCGAGGGCCGCCGCATCGGCCGGGACCTGGGCGAGCGCTGCATCACCGTCGAGGCCGACCGGCTGCGCCGCATACCGGAGGTCGTCGCGATCGCCGGCGGGCTGCGCAAGGCGGCGGCGATCGGCGCGGTGCTCCGCTCCGGTCTGGTCACCAGCCTGGTCACGGACACCGCCGCCGCCGACTACCTCCTCCACGAGACGGGCCCGGGTCCCCGTCCGGCCCTGGACCGCGCCGACCCCGACGGGGCCTGAAGACGGCCGCGCGGCCCGGTTTTCCGGTATCCGCGCAGGTCACCGGCGGGGGTTGGAGGATCGACCAAGGCCCTCCCGGACAGCCCTGGAGGTTCGGGACTGGCACGGCGCCCCCGTCGGCATGGGAGAATGAAGTACGTGCTTTTCCCTCGGCATGCCTTGTCGGGGGTCACCTCGAACGACTGGGATGTATCAGCACGTGCGTTTCCTCAATGACCAGAAGCCGCCGTACGACCTGACGTACGACGATGTGTTCATGGTGCCGAGCCGCTCCGCGGTCGGCTCCCGCCAGGGTGTGGACCTCTCCTCGCCCGACGGGACCGGCACCACCATTCCGCTCGTGGTCGCGAACATGACCGCGATCGCCGGCCGCCGCATGGCGGAGACGGTCGCCCGCCGCGGTGGCCTCGTCGTCATTCCCCAGGACATTCCGATCGAGGTCGTCACCGAGGTCATCTCCTGGGTCAAGGGCCGTCACCACGTGCTCGACACCCCGATCGTGCTGGCCCCCACCCAGACCGTCGCCGACGCGCTGTCCCTGCTGCCGAAGCGGGCCCACGGCGCCGGTGTCGTCGTCGACGCGGACCACCGCCCCGTCGGTGTCGTCACCGAGCACGACCTGACCGGTGTGGACCGCTTCACCCAGCTCTCCGAGGTCATGTCCAAGGAGCTGCTGCTCCTCGACGCCGACATCGACCCGCGCGAGGCCTTCAACCAGCTGGACGCCGCGCACCGCAAGCTGGCCCCGGCCGTCGACAAGGACGGCAGGCTCGTCGGCATCCTGACCCGCAAGGGCGCCCTGCGCGCGACGCTGTACACCCCGGCCGTCGACGGTGAGGGCAAGCTGCGCGTCGCCGCCGCCGTGGGCATCAACGGCGACGTGGCCGGCAAGGCCAAGGCCCTGCTGGACGCCGGTGCCGACACCATCGTCGTGGATACCGCGCACGGCCACCAGGAGGGCATGATCTCCGCGGTCAAGGCCGTCCGGTCGCTCGACCCGCGGGTCCCGATCGTCGCGGGCAACATCGTCGCCGCCGAGGGCGTGCGCGACCTCATCGAGGCCGGCGCGGACATCATCAAGGTCGGTGTGGGCCCGGGTGCCATGTGCACCACCCGCATGATGACCGGCGTGGGCCGCCCGCAGTTCTCCGCGGTGCTGGAGTGCGCCGCCGAGGCCAAGAAGTACGGCAAGCACGTCTGGGCCGACGGTGGCGTCCGTCACCCGCGCGACGTGGCCATGGCGCTGGCCGCCGGCGCCTCCAACGTCATGATCGGCTCCTGGTTCGCCGGGACGTACGAGTCCCCGGGCGACCTCCAGCAGACCGCCGACGGCCGGCTGTACAAGGAGAGCTTCGGCATGGCGTCGGCCCGTGCCGTGCGCAACCGCACCTCCGAGGAGTCCGCCTACGACCGGGCCCGCAAGGGTCTGTTCGAGGAGGGCATCTCCACCTCCCGGATGTTCCTCGACCCGGCCCGCCCGGGCGTCGAGGACCTGATCGACTCGATCATCGCGGGTGTCCGTTCCTCCTGCACCTACGCGGGCGCGGGCTCCCTGGAGGAGTTCGCCGAGCGGGCCGTCGTCGGCGTCCAGAGCGCCGCCGGCTACGCCGAGGGCAAGCCGCTGCACGCCAGCTGGCAGTAGCCCGCACCGCCCTGAAGGGGCGCGATCCGGTTCGCCGGGTCGCGCCCCTTTTTTGCTACCCCTGTACCGATTCATAACACCGTGCGCAATGATTCACTGCTAAAAGCACCCCGACGCAATGATCGAACGGGCATACGCAAGAATGGTGCATTACGAGCGCGGGCCCTCACCTCGTAAGGTCTGCGCAGAACGTGGAGTGGCGGATACCGCTTGCTCGGCGGTACCCCCTCGCTACGGGTTTGCTCTGCCATGCCGGCGCGCGCCCCGGGGTCGCCGTGCCGCCGCTCCCGACCGGCACCCCCCGACCGGGAATCATTGAACGGAGCGACCCCTGTGGGATCGACCCCAGTGTTGGACAAAGGCGCATCGACGGCCGTGACCGCCGACGCCAAGCGAGCCCCGCTGCCGACCGCCGGCTTCGGTGCCCGCCTGATGCGCCGCAAGCCCGTCGAGCGCCTGGTCGCCGAGGGCGGCCAGGGCGAGGGCGGCACGCTGCGCCGTTCGCTCGGCATGTGGCAGCTGACGATGATCAGCATCGGCGCCACGCTGGGCACCGGCATCTTCGTGGTGCTGGGCACGGCCGTGCCCAAGGCCGGCCCCGCCGTGGTGATCTCCTTTGTGATCGCCGGTCTCACCGCGCTCTTCTCGGCCCTGTCCTACGCCGAGCTCGCCGGCACCATCCCGGTCTCCGGCTCCTCGTACTCCTACGCCTACGCCACCATGGGCGAGGCCGTCGCCTGGATCTGCGGCTGGTGCCTGATCCTGGAGTACGGCGTCTCCGTCGCGGCCGTCGCCGTCGGCTGGGGCCAGTACCTCAACGAGCTCCTCGAGGGCACCACCGGCGTCACCATCCCGACGTGGATGGCCAACCCGCCCGGTGTGGACGGCGGCGTCTTCAACCTGCCGGCCCTGCTCGTCGTGCTCCTGTGCATGGCCTTCCTGCTGGGCGGGGCCAAGGAGAGCGCCCGCGCCAACGCCATCATGGTGGGCGTGAAGATCGTGGCCCTGCTGCTCTTCTGCGCCGTGGCCTTCACCGGCATCCGCGCCGGCAACTACGCCCCCTTCATGCCGCTCGGCCTCGGCGGCGTCAGCGCCGCGGGCGCCAGCCTGTTCTTCTCGTACATCGGCTTCGACGCCGCGTCGACGGCCGGCGAGGAGGCGAAGGACCCCAAGAAGGACCTGCCCAAGGCGATCATGCTCTCGCTGCTGATCGTCACGGCCCTCTACGTCCTGGTCGCGGCCGTCGCCGTCGGCGCCCTGCCGTGGAAGAAGTTCGAGGGTTCCGAGGCCGCGCTGGCCGGGATCATGAAGGACGTCACGGGCCAGAGCTTCTGGGCCGTCCTCCTGGCCGCCGGTGCCGTCATCGCCATCGCCAGCGTCGTGCTGACCGTCCTCTACGGCCAGACCCGCATCCTCTTCGCGATGTCCCGCGACGGACTGGTCCCCAAGTCCTTCGCCAAGGTCAGCAAGAAGGGCGTCCCGGTCGCCAACACCGTGATCGTCTCGCTCTTCTGCGGTGTCCTGGCCGCCGCCGTGCCGCTCGGCCAGCTCGCCGACGCCACCAGCATCGGTACGCTCTTCGCCTTCGCGCTGGTCAACGTCGCCGTCATCGTGCTGCGATTCACCCGCCCCACCATGAAGCGCAGCTTCCGGGTACCGCTTTCGGGTGTGCGGATCCCCTTCGGTGACACCACGGTGCCGCTGGCGCCCGTCTTCCCCGCCATCGGCTGCGCCCTGTGCGTCTACATGATGACCAGCCTGGACGTGGTGACCTGGGAGGTCTTCGGCAGCTGGATGGTCGTCGGCCTGGTGGTCTACTTCGCCTACGGCATGCGCAGCTCGCGGCTGGCCCGGGAGGCCGCCGGTGAGCCGGTGGCGGACGTGACCGAGGCGGCCCAGGAGGCGCCCGAGGCGGCTCCGAAGGCGGCGGCGAAGACTGCCCAGGCCCCTGCCAAGGCCCCCGCCAAGGGCGCGAAGCCGGCGGCGAAGCCCTCCGCGAGGTCCCGGAAGCCCTCCAACCGGAAGTGATCTTCCTCCGCGCCGCCCTATGATCCCTGGCTGCCGGGTCCGCTCCGCGCGAGCCCGGCAGCCGTTTTCGGGTATGTCGACGGCCCCGGCCCGGCCGTCCGGGGCACGGAAGGGATCACATCCGATGAGCAGCCCCCACCTCCTGCTGACCGGCGACCGCCTCGCCCTGGGCATGCCCCGTGACGAGATGCTGACCGAGTACCACAGATGGGAGACCGACCCCGGCAGCGTCCTGGGCCGCGGCAGCGGCTTCCCGCAGACGTGGGAGGCCCGGGCCGAGGAGTGGGACCGCGCTCTCGACGACCGCGACCATCCGTGCTTCGAGATCGTCCGGCTCAAGGACAAGCAGCCCATCGGCCTCGCCTCGCTACGGGTCGACGCCCGTGAGCGACGGGCCGAGTTCTCCATCCTGATCGCCCCGGCCCACCGCGGCCGGCGCTTCGCCGAGGAGGCCACCCGGCTGACCCTGGACTGGTCCTTCCACCTGGGCGGGCTCCACACCGTGTGGCTGAAGGTCCTGGAACCCAACCGGGCCGGGATCACCGCCTTCGCGAAGGCCGGGTTCCGGCCGACCGGCCGCTTCCGCAAATCCGGCCACTGGATGGGCCAGCGCGTCGACGAAGTCCTGATGGACGCCCTGGTCGAGGACTTCCCCGGGCCCTCCGCCATGGTCGGCACCCTGGGCAGATGAGCCGCCCGGGCCGCGCACGGGTCGGGAGCGGGGCCGGGCACGTGATCTACTGCAGGTAGCAGTAGCCATGACCCGGAGAAAAGTGATCCACCCGCCGTGCGATTGAACGAGCTCGACGAACGCATCGTGCATGCCCTGGCCGAGGACGCCAGGCGCTCCTACGCCGACATCGGAGCGGAGATCGGCCTGTCCGCGCCCGCCGTGAAACGGCGGGTGGACCGGCTGCGCGCCGAGGGCGCCATCACCGGCTTCACCGTACGCGTGGACCCGGCGGCGCTCGGCTGGGAGACCGAGGGGTTCATCGAGCTCTACTGCCGTCGCAACACCTCGCCCGAGGCGATCCACCGCGGCCTCTCGCGCTACCCGGAGGTGGCGTCGGCCTCCACCGTCACCGGTGAGGCCGACGCCATCGTGCAGATCTTCGCCTCGGACATGCGCCACTTCGAGCGGGTCCTGGAGCGCATCGCGGGCGAGCCCTTCGTGGAGCGCACCAAGTCCGTGCTGGTCCTCTCGCCGCTGCTGCGCCGCTTCAGCTCCGGCGCCCCGTCCTGACCGTTCCGGCCGGCCCGGTCCGCGTACGGCGGGTCACCGGCGGCCGGCGACACCGATCGCGCCACCGGCGTCGAGCCTGCTGACGCGCCGCTGGGCGGCGAAGGCGGCCGCCGGGTAGCGGGGGTCGGGCCGCAGGGCGTGTTCGCGCAGGCAGGCCTCGGTGAACTTGATGACGTGCTCGTCGCCGTGCTCCACCGCCCGCGCGGCCAGCTCGGGCAGCGCGGGCGCCGCCTGCGCCTCCGCCCGCCAGGCGTCGGTGCCCTCGGCGCGCCGGTCGGTCGTGAACGCCAGCAGGAAGGTCGTGTGGACCTGCCAGAGGGCGGCCAGCGTCGGCTCGTGCAGCTCCGGCGGCAGGTGGGGGAGGACCAGCCGGGCGGCCGCGGGCGCGGTCACCCCGTGGATCAGCGGGACGGGGAAGACCTCGGGGTGGGCGAGGTAGACGTCGGCGAACCGCAGGGTCATCTCGCTCAGCAGCCGGTCCGCGCCGTCCGGCGCGAGCGACTCCAACGCCTCGCCGTAGCCGGGGAGTTCGGCGAGCCGCGCGAGGCGCTGCCGGGGGACCTCCGGGGTCAGCGGCCCGTCGTGCGGGACGCGGGGGAGCGCGGCGATCGCGCCGGCCAGGCCGTACGTCCCGGTCAGGCGCGGGCGGCCGGGGAGCTCGGTGAAGCGGGCGGCCCAGTAGGCCAGCCCCCGGGCGAGCTCGTCCAGCTGGAGCGGGGTGGGCCGCTCGGCGGCGTACAGGCCGCGCACGGCGTGCGCGGTGCGGATGAGGCCGTGGGTCAGCCCGGCGAAGAGGCCGGGGAGCAGCCGCGGCCACCAGCGGACGAGCACCTCGCGCCAGTGCGCCCCGGCGAGTTCGCGGGTGAAGAGGGCCTCCCAGTCGCCGGCCCGGTCGAACGCCCCGAGCGCGGGGCGCCAGGAGGATTCGTCGGCGGGGTCCAGGGGGAAGCGTGCGGCGGGCGGCTCGTGGTGCTCCATGGCGCGGCGGTAGCGCTCCACCCACCGGGAGACCTCGTCCTCGTGCCCGAGGAGGGCCAGTGCCTCGGCCCCCATCGGGCCGTGATTGGCCAGGTCGACGCCCTGGCCGCGTTCGTACCCCAGATCCTTCATGCGCTCCAGGGCGTCGTTGAGGGCATCGCTGTAGCTGATCGACGGCATGATTCGGCCACCCATACCTTTCGGATATCCCAATGGTTCGGAGTTCCAAAGCATCTACAATCGAAGTATGCCGCACGCGATCAGAACCGGGACACCGCCCCGCACCCCGACCGCCGAAGAGGTCGAAGTCATCGCCCTCGTCCCCCTGTTGGAGCCCTTCTTCCGCAAGGTGAGGGTCCGCGAGCAGATGCCGCCGGCGCTGGGCGAGGCCATGGAGCAGCACGGGCTCACGGCGCGGCACGGCGCCGTGCTGCCGCACCTGCTGGCGGGGGTGCCGCTCACTGTCGGCCAGATCGCCGGGCGGCTGCACGTCTCCCTGCCGACCGCCAGCGAGCTGGTCGGGGCGCTGAGCCGGGCGGGGATCGTGGAGCGGTCGGAGGACCCGGCGAACCGCCGCCGGGTGCTCGTCTCCCTGTCGGAGGAGTACCGGCCCCTGCTGGAGACCTTCATCGCACGGCGGGGCGAGCCGCTGCTGCGGGCACTGGACGGGCTGACGCGGGAGGAGCGGGCGGGCTTCGTGGCCGGGCTGGCGGCGTGGGTGCGGGAGGTCCAGGGCTGACTTCCGCTGTCCGGCCCTTGAGACCGGGGGTCCGACGCAACGATTCGCCGCTACCAGGCGAAAACACGCAACGAATCCACCGTCGTCGCGCAACGTCCGTGCCTTGTCCGGCCAAGAGCCGAAACCTTACCGTCGAGTCGTTTAAACGTACGAGCGTTTGAACTGACCTGCTCGACTGCTGAAGAGGACGACGCATGACGCCGCTGCGCATCGCGCTCTGCCAAGGCCCCAGCGGCGTTCCCGCCTCGACCGCCGACAGCATCGCCGCCCTGGACGACGCCGCGCGCCGGGCCACCGCCGCCGGCGCCCGGCTGCTGCTCACCGACGAGCTGTTCCTGACCGGGTACGCCCTCGGTACGGCCGTCGCCGGTCTCGCCGAGCCCGCCGACGGCCCCGGCGCACAGGCCGTCGCCCGGATCGCCGCCGAGCACGGCCTGGCCATCGGCTACGGCTACCCCGAGCGCGACGGCGCGGAGATCTTCAACTCCGTCCAGCTGATCGGCCCCGACGGGGCCCGGCTCGCGAACTACCGCAAGACCCATCTCTTCGGCGAGTACGAGACCACCAGCTTCACCCCCGGCCGGGACCTCGTCGTCCAGGCCGAGCTCGACGGCGTCCGGATCGGGCTCCTGATCTGCTACGACGTCGAGTTCCCCGAGACCGTCCGGGCGCACGCCCTGGCCGGCACCGAGCTGCTGCTCGTCCCCACCGCGCTGATGCGGCCGTACGAGATCGTCCCCCAGACGATCCTCCCGGCCCGCGCGTGGGAGAGCCAGCTCTACATCGCCTACGCCAACCGCTGTGGCGTGGAAGGCGACTTCACCTTCGCGGGGCTGTCCTGTCTGGCCGCCCCGGACGGGACCGTACGGGCCCGGGCCGGCGCCGGCGAGGACCTGGTCGTCGCCGACGTCGACCCGGAGCTGCTCCGGGCGTCACGCGCCGAGAACCCCTATCTCGACGACCGCCGCCCGGCGCTCTACACCTCGCTCACCTGACCCGCGGCACCCGCCCCGCGCTCCCCCTCAACACCCCCTGCCAGTAGGAGAGTCCAGCCGATGACGTCCACGGTGCCCCCCGCCGCCCACGACGAGCACGAGCAGGTCCAGCCCGTCGAGCCGCCGATCACCATGTTCGGCCCGGACTTCCCCTTCGCGTACGACGACTTCCTCGCCCACCCGGCGGGCCTCGGCCAGATCCCGGCCACCGAGCACGGCACCGAGGTCGCCGTCATCGGCGGCGGTCTGTCGGGCATCGTCGCGGCGTACGAGCTGATGAAGATGGGCCTCAAGCCCGTCGTCTACGAGGCCGACCAGATCGGCGGCCGGCTGCGTACCGTCGGCTTCGAGGGCTGCGACGACGAGCTGACCGCCGAGATGGGCGCGATGCGCTTCCCGCCGTCCTCCACGGCCTTCCAGCACTACATCGACCTGGTGGGCCTGGAGACCAAGCCGTTCCCCAACCCGCTGGCGCCCGACACCCCCTCGACCGTCGTCGACCTCAAGGGCGAGTCGCACTACGCCGAGACGATCGACGACCTGCCGCAGGTCTACCGTGACGTCGCCACCGCGTGGAACGCCTGTCTGGAGGAGGGCGCCGACTTCTCCGACATGAACCGCGCCATGCGCGAGCGCGACGTGCCGCGCATCCGCGAGATCTGGGCGAAGCTCGTCGAGAAGCTCGACGACCAGACCTTCTACGGCTTCCTCTGCGAGTCCGAGGCCTTCAAGTCCTTCCGGCACCGGGAGATCTTCGGCCAGGTCGGCTTCGGCACCGGCGGCTGGGACACCGACTTCCCCAACTCCATCCTGGAGATCCTGCGCGTCGTCTACACCGAGGCGGACGACCACCACCGCGGCATCGTCGGCGGCAGCCAGCAGCTTCCGCTGCGGCTGTGGGAGCGCGAGCCGGAGAAGATCGTCCACTGGGCGCAGGGCACCTCGCTGTCCTCGCTGCACGGCGGCGACCCCCGCCCGGCCGTCACCCGGCTGCACCGCACGGCGGGCAACCGCATCACGGTGACCGACGCGACCGGCGACATCCGCACCTACCGGGCGGCCATCTTCACGGCGCAGTCCTGGATGCTGCTCTCCAAGATCGCGTGCGATGACTCGCTCTTCCCGATCGACCACTGGACGGCGATCGAGCGCACCCACTACATGGAGTCCTCCAAGCTCTTCGTGCCCGTGGACCGGCCGTTCTGGCTGGACAAGGCCGTCGACGACGAGGGCAACGCGACCGGCCGGGACGTCATGTCGATGACGCTCACCGACCGGATGACCCGCGGCACCTACCTGCTGGACAACGGCCCGGACAAGCCCGCCGTCATCTGCCTCTCCTACACCTGGTGCGACGACAGCCTCAAGTGGCTGCCGCTGTCGGCGAACGAGCGTCTGGAGGTCATGCTCAAGTCGCTCGGCGAGATCTATCCGAAGGTCGACATCCGCAAGCACATCACCGGCAACCCGGTGACGATCTCCTGGGAGAACGAGCCCTACTTCATGGGCGCGTTCAAGGCCAACCTGCCGGGTCACTACCGCTACCAGCGACGGCTGTACACCCACTTCATGCAGGAGCGCCTCCCCGAGGACAAGCGCGGTATCTTCCTCGCGGGCGACGACATCTCCTGGACGGCCGGCTGGGCCGAGGGCGCCGTCCAGACCGCGCTGAACGCCGTGTGGGGCGTCATGCACCAGTTCGGCGGCGGCACGGACGCCACCAACCCCGGCCCGGGCGACGTCTTCGACGAGATCGCGCCCGTCGAGCTGCCGGAGGACTGAGCCGCTCCACCGCCGCGGCCGCTGACGCGCGCCCGCCCGTTCGTACGGGGTGGGCGGGCGCGCGTCAGCCCAGCGGGGTGAGGAGACAGCGGCCGACCAAGCCCACGCCGGCGTCGACGCGGTCGGTGAACTCCTCGGCCAGCTCGGGCAGATCGCGTATCGCCCACAGCGCGCGGAACGAGGCCCAGGCCGCGTTCCGCGCGGCCTCCAGGGTCCAGGAGCCGACCAGATGGGTCAGGGGGTCGGCGACGTCGAGCACGTCCGGGCCCGGCATCAGCTCCTCGCGGATCCGCTCCTCCAGGGCGACGAGGGTCTCGCCGATCCGGTGGAAGTCCCCCTGCAGGGCGTGCGGCTCGGCCCCCAGCGCCCGGCAGGTGTCGACGAGCGCCAGCGCCAGGTCGTGGCCGATGTGGGCGTTGATCCCCGCCAGCGCGAATTGCAGCGGCCGGACGGCCGGATGGCCGCGCAGCTGGAACAGCGGCCGCCAGCAGGCGGGCTGCCGTCGCCCCCGCGCGGCCTGGTCGACTGCGCGCAGATAGCGCTCGGCGAAGCGCACGTCCAGCTCCGTCATGGCGGTGCGGTCCCCGAAGCCCCCCGTAGCCGCCCGGCGGCCGACCTCCTCGGTGACGGTCAGATACACCCGGTTGAAGACGGCCACCCCGTCACCCGGCGGCAGCGCGGCCTCCAGCTCCCGCATCCGCGCCAGAACCCCCTCGATGCCGGCGGGCACCGCCGGCTGTGCCCGCGTCATCGTCATGCACACAGAGTGACAGGCGAACGCGGAGCGTAGGCGGACTGGTCCGACAGTTAACCAGAACGGGTGAACCGGGGCGCCGCGCCGGGAGCCGGCGGCGGCGCACCGGGTGCGGTCACGCCCCGCCGCGCGCCGGGGCCTCGCCGTCGCCGGCGCCGCCCTCGACCGGGTCGTAGCTGCTCGTGCCCTCGTCCAGCAGCGGCTCCTGCGCCTTGAGGTGCGCCGGGGCCAGGGCCCGCAGGACGTGATAGCCGGACAGCACCACGATCGTGCCGAGCGCGATGCCGCCCAGTTCGAAGTTCTTGCCGAACTTCAGGGAGACGCCGCCAATGCCGATGATGACGCCCGCGGCCACCGGCACCAGGTTCAGCGGATTGCGCAGGTCGACCTTGTTGTGGACCCAGATCTGCGCGCCCAGCAGGCCGATCATGCCGTACAGGATCACGGTGATGCCGCCGAGCACGCCGCCCGGGATCGCCGCGACGACGGCCCCGAACTTCGGGCAGACGCCGAAGAGCAGGGCGAAGACGGCCGCGGCCCAGTAGGCGGCCGTGGAGTAGACACGGGTGGCGGCCATCACGCCGATGTTCTCGGAGTACGTGGTGTTGGCCGGTCCGCCGACCGCCGTGGAGAGCACCGTCGCCGCGCCGTCCGCCGCGATCGCGGGGCCCAGCTGGTCGTCCAGCCGGTCGCCGGTCATCTCGCCGACGGCCTTGACGTGCCCGGCGTTCTCCGCGATCAGCGCGATGACCACCGGCAGCGCCACCAGCGCCGCCGACCAGCCGAAGCTCGGCCCGTGCAGCGAGGGCAGGCCGACCCAGTCCGCCTTGGCCACCCCCGACAGGTCCAGCCGCCAGTGGTCGACGGCCTCGGCGCCGCCGTTGACCGAGTGGATCTTGCCGAAGACCCGGTCGGACACCCACGACAGGGCATAGCCGAAGAGCAGACCGAGGAAGATCGCGACCCGGGACCAGAAGCCCCGCAGGCACACCACCGCCAGCCCGGTGAAGAGCATGGTGAACAGCGCCGTCCACTGGTCCTGCGGCCAGTACGTCCGCGCCGTGACCGGCGCCAGGTTGAAGCCGATCAGCATGACCACGGCGCCGGTGACCACCGGCGGCATCGCCGCGTGGATGATCCGCGCGCCGAACCGCCGCACCAGCAGGCCGGCCAGGAACAGCACCACGCCGACCACGAGGATCGCGCCGGTGACCGCCGAGCTGTCGCCGCCCTGGGCCCGGATGATCGCCGCGACGCCGACGAAGGAGAGGCTGCACCCCAGATAGCTGGGCACCCGGCCGCGGGTCACCAGCAGGAAGAGCATCGTGGCGATGCCCGACATCATGATCGCGAGATTCGGGTCGAGACCCATCAATACGGGTGCTACAAAAGATGCGCCAAACATTGCCACCACGTGCTGGGCGCCCAGCCCCGCGGTCCTCGGCCACGAGAGCCGCTCATCCGGTCTGACGACGGCGCCGGGGGCGGGGGTGCGCCCGTCCCCGTGCAGGGTCCAGCGGACGCCCAGGCCCATGACTGCTCCCAAAATGTTCGCGTTGTGCTGATCCGGACCATGCTAAGCGGGCCCGGCGGGTGCTCCCGCGCGCCCGGAGCCCGGTGCCGGGAGGGCGGCGCCCCGCCTGGGGTGTTGCTGCGATCGGCGCAATAAACACCTCGTAGGGCTGTATGGCCACGACCGCCGGATGTTTATCGGTTGATGCGAGGTATGCGTCTCGGTGTCCGATTTCCTGCAATTCAGGAGACACACATGCGCAAGCACGTCGGCCGCACCGCGGCCGCCGCGATCATCGCCGCCGCAACCGTCGTTCCGGTCGCCGGGGTCGCTCAGGCCGCGCCGCAGATCGCGTCCGGCAACCAGGTCAAGGGCTGGGACGACGACCACGACTGCGACCGCGGCCGGGACCACGGCCGTGGCGACCGTGACAAGGGACGCGACCGCGACAAGGGCCGCGACCGTGACAAGGGCCGCGACCGCGACAACGGCCGCGACCGTGACCGCGACCGTGACCGCGACCGGGGTCGTGACCGGGACTGCGACCGCGGCCGTCACCACGACGACTGCGACCACCACGTCCACCACCACATCTACCGGCACGTCTGGACCCACCACAACAACTGGTGGGACTGGGGCGGCATCTGGCTCGGCGGCTGGAAGCACCACAACCGCGGCTGGGGCGGCGGCCACAACCGCTGGGGCGGAGGCGGCTGGGACGAGGACTGCGGCGGCGGCCGCTGGGGTGGCCGCGGCGGCTGGGGCGAGGAAGGCGGCCGCTGGGGTGGCCGCGGCGGCTGGGAAGAGGACTGCGGTGGCGGCAAGTGGGGCCACCACGAGCGCTGGGGCGGCGGCGAGGACTGCAACCGCGGCTGGGGCGGCCACGGCGGCGGCCACGGCGGCTGGTGATCTGACCCCTCGCGCCTGAACAGTCCCCCTCCACCGCGGGCCGTCGCCGCACCCTCCGGGGTACGGCGCACGGCCCGCGGCGGCGTGCGGTGCCACCGGCCCGACGGCGACCAGCCACGACGCACCAGCGGATGACGTACCGGACATCCAGCGGAGCGCTCAGCGGCGCTCGACGGCCGGGGCGGCCCGGCCGGCCGCCGCCGCGCGGGCCGGGGCGCGCAGCACGCCCGCGCCCGCCACCAGCCCCGCGGCCCCCGCCGTCACCAGGGCGAAGGACACCGTGAGCGAGCTGGCGTTCGCGATCTGCCCGATCACGGCAGGCGCCACCAGCCCCGAGGTGTAGGTGATGGTGGCCACGCCCGCTATCGCCTGACTGGGCTCGGGCCCGCTGCGCCCCGCCGCCGCGAAGGCCAGCGGCACGACGACCGCGATGCCCAGCCCCAGCAGGCCGAACCCGGCGATGACCGGCACCGCCGACCCCCCGGCGACCACCAGCACCCCGCCGGCCGTCGCCAGCACGCCCCCGGCCCTTACGGTGCGCACCGGCCCGAAGCGCCGCACCGCCGCGTCGCCCGCCAGCCGGGCCGCCGCCATCGTGCAGGCGAAGGCCGTGGTGCAGCCCGCCGCGACCCCGGCGCCGGAACCGACGACGTCCCGCAGATAGACCGCCGACCAGTCCAGGCTCGCGCCCTCCGCGAAGACGGCGCAGAACCCCACCGCCCCGATGGCCAGCGCCGACCGCGGCGGAGTCGAGAACCGCGGCGGAGGATGCTCCTCCGGCTCGGCGCGCAGATCCAGCGCCCAGTGGCACACGACCGCGCCCAGCGGGACCAGGACGCCGGCCGCCAGCCCGAGATGGACCCGGGCGTCCGTACCGGCGTGCGCGGCGAACGTGCCCGCCGCCGAACCGGCGAGCGCCCCGGCGCTCCACATCCCGTGCAGCCCGGACATGATCGAGCGGCCCAGATGCTCCTCGGTGCGCACGCCCAGGGCGTTCATGGCCACGTCCGCCATCCCGGACGTGGCCCCGTACACCGCCAGCGCCGCGCAGAACGTGATCATCCCGGGGGCGAGGGCGGGCGGGACCAGCGAGGCGCACCACAGGGCGAGCAGGGCGCGCAGCGCGGTCCGTGAGCCGTAGCGGTGACTTATCCGCCCCGCGAGCGGCATCGCGAGCGAGGCGCCGACGGCGGGCAGGGCGAGCGCCAGCCCGAGCCGGCCGGCGCCGATGCCGAGGTGGTCCTGGAACCAGGGCACGCGGGTGGCGAAGTTGCCGGTGACCGCGCCGTGCACGGCGAAGACCGCCGCCATCGCCACGCGGGCCCGGCGTACCGCCGCCGGGGGACCGTCGTGTTCCACGTGTCCCGTGCTGCCGTCCATACGACCCCTCCTCGGCATCGGCCCGTCTTCACGGCCCTCAGTGCATCAGCAGGTGCCGAGGTCCTGCCATACGCCCCATTCGCCGGTGGTCCCGGGCTCCTCGCCCTTGGTCCACCACTTGGCCTTCCAGTTGTGGGACTTCCAGGAGACGGTGGCGCCGCCGTTGTAGGCGGTCGCCGCGTCCCAGGCGGGGGTGGCGCAGGCGCCGCCGGTCGGGGTGGCGGTGGGCGTGCCGGTAGGGGTGGCGGTCGGGGTCGCCGTCGGGGTGCCGGTGGGGGTCGGGGTGGCGCCGCCGGGGTCGACCACGGTCGTCCCCCGGGCCAGGTCGCCGGCCAGCGCGTACGTCGTCCCGCCGAGGGTCACCGTCCAGTTGGACGGGGTGGCGGCCGGGAGGTAGTAGACGAAGTCGACGACGGCCGTGGCGCCCGGGGCGAGCGACTGCCAGGAGGGCAGCTTGAGGGAGACCCGGTTGTAGTCGCCCTTGAGGCCGCCGATGTTGTTCGCCGCCGTGTGGTCGCCGCGGACGACCTTCAGGCCCCAGCCGGACTGGTCCTTGGCGTTGCCCGGAGCCGAGTTGCCGTAGTCGAACTGGAACTCGGAGCCGCCGGGGACGGTGGTCCTGCTGTTGTTGGTGATGCGCAGCTTGGGGCTGATGGGGTAGTTGGAGTCGCCGAGGGGGAAGTCGGTGAGGCTGACGTCGATGTCGAGGGCCTGGGTGGGCAGGTCGGTGGTCGCGCGCCGGGCGCCGTAGGCGGGGGCGGACTTGAAGGCGTCGTACATCGCCGAGGTGAGCGTGGTGCCGGGCTCGTACTGGCCCTTGGCGGCGTTCCAGCCGTAGTCGCCGGCGAGTTCCCAGATCATGGTGCCGCCGAGGCCCTTGTCCACGACGTACTGGGCCTTGGCCTTGACCGACTGCTCGTCCTCGGTGGAGAGGAAGACCTTCTTGTCGGCGTTCCACAGCCAGGGCGCGGTGAGCGTGGCGTCGTAGCGGCGGGCGTAGGTGCCGGTGAGCTTGGTGCCGGCGGGGAAGCCGTAGCGGGTGAGGTAGTCCCCGGCGACGCCCTTCTCCAGGTTCTTGGCGTGCCACATGGGGTTGGAGCCGGCCGGGGACTCCTTGCCGTCGTCGTCCAGGTCGTGCCAGAGGTTGTCGATGCCGACGGCGCCGTCGCCGCAGGTCGTCAGGCCCGAACCGGCCGGGCAGGCGGTCGTCTTCGCCTGGCCCCACAGGCCGTCGGTGCCGCCGGTGACGTTCTTCCAGCCGCGGGTGTAGTACGGCAGGCCGAGGTTGACCCGGCCGGGCGGCAGGGCGCCGCGGAAGTAGTGGTAGGCCCAGTCGCCGTTGAGGTAGCCGATGCCGCCGTACTGGGCGGTGGTGTAGACGCCCCACTTGGCGAGTTCGGCGTCCTTTCCGTCGTCGTACAGCGCGGCGTTCGGGCCGACGAATTCGTTCCAGGCGCCGTGGAGGTCGTACGACATGACGTTGACGTAGTCCAGGTACTTCGTGGCCTGGTAGGTCTCCATGCCGCGCAGGAGGTATCCGGAGGAGGGCGCGGCGACGGAGAGGAGGTAATGCCTGCCGTCGGCGGCGCCCGCCCGGTCGAGCTTTTCGCGGAGGGTCTTCAGGAGTGCGGTGTAGCCCTTGTTGAGCCCGCCGCGCCGGGCGTTGGCGAGCGCCCAGTCCTTGGGGTTCCCGGCGTCCTTCATGGAGGTCGGGTACTCGTAGTCGATGTCGACGCCGTTGAACCCGTACTTCTTGACGAACGCGACGGCGGAGTCCGCGAAGGTGTCGATGCCCGTCTGGTTGACCGAGCCGTCGGCGTTCGTGGCCGTCTTGTAGAAGCCGCCGGAATCGACGCGCTTGCCGTTCTCGTCGATGTATCCGCCGGTCTCGGCCCAGCCGCCCACGGAGATGAGGGTCTTCACGTCCGGGTGCTGTTTCTTGAATTTGTTGAGCAGGTTGAAGTGGCCCTTGTAGGGGAGGGCCGGGTCCATTTCCGCGCCGGCCGTTCCGGGCCAGGTCATCCCGGTCGCGGGATTGTCCGGGCCGTCCGCGCCGATGGATATCTTGTCGTCCTGCCCGACGTGCGCGAAGGCGTAATTGAGGTGGGTGACCTTGTCCCAGGGGATGTCGGGGGCCAGATAGGCGGGGGTGCCGTCCTTGCCGGTGCGCCAGCCGGTGAAGTAGCCGATGACGCGGCGCTGGTGGTCGGCGCCCATCTTCTCCCGGCCGGCGGTGTCGTAGACCGAACAGTAGGGGACGTCGACGCCCGGGGTGGCGTAGAGGCCGTCGGGGCGACAGGCGGACTGGTCCTGGGCGTGCGAGGCGGTGGCCGAGAGGGTGCCGACGAGCAGCCCGGCCAGCGCGGTGCCCGCCGACGCGAGGGCGGCGGTCCTTCGGACGCGGGGTCCGGTTGGTCTCTTCAGGGACAACACGAGCGTGTTCCTCACAGTGGGGGCTCTTGCGAGCGCGGTGCGTGGGGGGCTTGCGACGTGCTGTGGCCCGTGGTGGTGTGCGCCGACCGGCGGGCCTGCTGTGCTTTCTCAAAGACATGGCTCGGAGGTGTGGCAGAGGTTAAGAGGACTAGACCAGTGCGTCAATAGGTCCGGACCAAGCCTCCGTATTCCCCCGTCGCCCTCGGTGTGAGCCTCGGCGCACTGTGTCAAGTCCCCATGGACACCGCGGCGCCGCCCGGCGTACGCTCGGAACGTCCGGCCGGTGGATCAAGAAACCGCAGGTCAGGCGCCCTGTACTATTGAGCGAACAATTTTTTACGCAGCGCACTCCGGGGTCGGTGAAAATCCGAACCGGCGGTTACAGTCCGCGACCCGACCGCAGCCGGCGGCCGGTTGACCAGGTGAAATTCCTGGACCGACGGTTAAAGTCCGGATGGGAGGCAGTGCGCGGCGGGCACGCATCGGCACCACCGTCACAGGTGACGCGGATGGGTGGCGGTCCCACCGGTTTCACCACTGGCACCGTCGTACCCTCTCCCGTCCCCCGCCGGACGGTCCCCGCCGCTGTGGTCCCGCTCATCGTCGTCCCCTGACGACGCCCCGGAGTCCGTTGCCCGATGAGGCAGGAGGACCCTGGTGGCCACCGCGACCGAAGCAGACGCCATGCGACGCGCCATCGCGCTCGCCGCCCGCGCCCTCGGCTCCACCAGCCCCAACCCCGTCGTCGGCTGTGTCGTCCTCGACCCCCGCGGCCGGGTCCTCGGCGAGGGCTGGCACCAGCGGGCCGGCGGTCCGCACGCCGAGGTCAACGCCCTGCGCGCCGCCGCCGACGCCGGCCATGACGTCCGGGGGGCCACCGCCGTCGTCACCCTCGAACCCTGCAACCACACCGGCCGCACCGGACCCTGCGCCCAGGCCCTCGTCGAGGCCGGCGTCGCCCGGGTCGTCTACGCGGTCGCCGACCCCGATCCCACCGCCACCGGCGGCGCGGCCACCCTGACCGCCGCCGGCGTCGACGTCGAGGGCGGCCTCCTCACGGGCCCGGCCGCCGAGGGCAACGCCGCCTGGCTCACCTC
Source organism: Streptomyces sp. NPDC001678 (assembly GCF_042892945.1). Classification (NCBI taxonomy): domain Bacteria; kingdom Bacillati; phylum Actinomycetota; class Actinomycetes; order Kitasatosporales; family Streptomycetaceae; genus Streptomyces; species Streptomyces sp. NPDC001678. The sequence continues at coordinate 389,426 of NZ_JBIAUP010000005.1, forward strand.
CGTGCGCCACGCCCGCCCCTTCGTCGTCTGGAAGTACGCCGCCACCCTCGACGGCCGCAGCGCCGCCGCCGACGGCACCAGCCGCTGGATCACCTCCGCCGAGTCCCGCGCGGACGTCCACCGGCTGCGCGCCGAGGCCGACGCCGTCGTCGTCGGCTCCGGCACCCTGCGCGCCGACGACCCCCACCTGGCCGTACGCGGCGAACCGCTCCGCCGGGGCACCGTCACCCAGCCGCTGCGCGTCGTCGTCGACACCCACGCCACCGTCAAGCCCGGCGCCCGCGTCCTGGACGACGCCGCGCCCACCCTCGTCGCCGTGGCCGAGGACGCCGACACCCGCCACCTCCCCGGCGTCGACACCGTACGGCTGCCGCGCGCCGAGGGCGGCACCGGACTCGACGTCCACGCGCTGCTCGACGTCCTCCACCGCCGTGAGATCCGCTCCGTCCTGCTGGAGGGCGGACCCACCCTCGCCGGCGCCTTCCTGGCCGCCGGCGCCGTCGACCGTGTCATCGGCTATCTGGCCCCCGCCCTGCTGGGCGCCGGACCGGCCGCCCTCGGCGACGCCGGGATCACCACCATCGCCGGGGCGCTGCGCCTCGACGTCACCGACGTCTCCCGCCTCGGCCCCGACCTGCGCGTCACCGCCACCCCCCTCGCTCCCGCCACCGCTCCCGCCACCGAGGAGAACTGACAGTGTTCACCGGAATCGTCGAAGAACTGGGCGAGGTCGTCGCCGTCGAGGAGCTCGGCGACAGCTCCCGCTTCCGGCTGCGCGGCCCCCTGGTCACCGAGGACGCCAAGCACGGCGACTCCATCGCCGTCAACGGCGTCTGCCTCACCGTCGTGGACACCGCGGACGGCGAGTTCACGGCCGACGTGATGGCCGAGACCCTCAAGCGCTCCAGCCTCGGCGCCCTCGCCGCCGGCTCCCGCGTCAACCTCGAACGCCCCATGGCGCTCGGCGGGCGCCTCGGCGGCCACCTGGTCCAGGGCCACGTCGACGGCACCGGCACCATCGTCGAGCGGGTGCCCGGCGAGCACTGGGAGATCGTGAAGATCGCCCTCCCGGCCCCGCTCGCCCGCTACGTGGTGGACAAGGGCTCCATCACCGTCGACGGGGTGAGCCTGACCGTGGTCGAGGCCGGCGACGACTTCTTCACCATCAGCCTCATCCCCACCACGCTCGCCCTGACCACCCTCGGCGTCAAGCAGCCCGGGGACCCGGTCAACCTCGAGGTCGACGTCCTCGCCAAGTACGTCGAGCGGCTCCTCGGCCGGCCCGGCGCCGAGGAGGTCGTGGCGTGAGCGCCCTCGACTGGCTGAGCCAGGAGGCCTTCTCGGCCTTCGGCCAGAAGGTGATCTGGTCCGACATGATCGGCAACACCATCGGCCTCGCCGCCCTCGCCCTCGGCTGGCGCCGCTCCATATGGACCTGGCCCGCCCAGCTGCTGTCCGGCCTCATCCTCGTCACCGCCTACGCCTCCGCCCACCTCAGCGGTGGCGTCGGCAAGCAGCTCCTGGTCATCGGGGTCGCGGCGTGGGGCTGGCGGCAGTGGACCCGCGGCAGGCGGCAGGCCCAGGACGGCTCCCTCGCCATCCGCTTCGCCACCTGGCGCGAGCGCGCGGCGCTGCTCGCCGGCACCGCCGTCGGCACCGTCGCCGTCGGCGCCCTCTTCACCGCCGTCCCCGAACTGTCCTGGAACCCCTGGCCGGACGCGTACATCTTCGTCGGCACCCTCGCCGCGATGGTCGCCCAGGCCCGCGGCCTGGTGGAGTTCTGGTTCGCCTGGCTGCTCGTCGACGTCGTCGGCGTCCCGCTCGCCTTCGACAGCGGGCTCGCCTTCTCCGGCCTCGTCTACGTCGTCTACTTCGCCCTCGTCCTGTGGGGCATGCGCGACTGGTGGCTGCGCTCCCGGATGAGCGACGTCACGGCAACCGTTACGGAAGGAGTGGCGGCATGACCGCCCTGCAGAGCTGGTACGCGAGCGACGAGATCGTCCTGGACCCCGTCGAGCGCGCCATCGCCGACGTGGCCGCGGGCCGGCCCGTCGTCGTCGTGGACGACGCCGACCGCGAGAACGAGGGTGACCTCATCGTCGCCGCCGAGAAGGTCACCACCGAGATCGTGGCCTTCATGATGAGCGAGTGCCGCGGCCTGATCTGCGTACCCATGGAGGAGCCGGACATCGACCGGCTCGACCTGCCGCAGATGGTCACCCGCAACACCGAGTCCATGCGCACCGCCTTCACCGTCTCCGTCGACGCCTCCCGCGCCCACGGCACCGACACCGGTATCTCCGCCGCCGACCGCGCCGTCACCATCCGGCTGCTCGCCGACCCGGCCGCCATCCCCGGCGACTTCGTCCGCCCCGGCCACGTCTTCCCGCTGCGCGCCAAGCCCGGCGGCGTCCTGGCCCGCAACGGCCACACCGAGGCCGGCGTCGACCTCGCCCGCCTCGCCGGGCTCCGCCCGGCCGCCGCCATCGTGGAGATCGCCGGCGAGGACGGCGCCATGCTCCGCCTGCCCGAGCTGGTCCCCTTCGCCCGCAAGCACGGCCTGTCGATCATCTCCATCGAGGACCTGATCGCCTACCGCCGCGCCGCCGAGCCCACCGTCCGGCGCGAGGCCGAGACCCGGCTGCCCACGGCCTTCGGCGACTTCACGGCCTACGGCTACCGCTCCACCGTCGACGGCGTCGAGCACATCGCGCTGGTCGCCGGCGAGCTCGGCGACGGCGAGGACGTCCTGGTGCGCGTCCACTCCGAGTGCCTCACCGGCGACGTCTTCGGCTCGCTGCGCTGCGACTGCGGACCCCAGCTGCACGCCTCCCTGGAGCGCGTCGCCGACGAGGGCCGGGGCATCGTCCTCTACCTGCGCGGCCACGAGGGCCGCGGCATCGGCCTGCTGCCCAAGCTGCGCGCCTACCAGCTCCAGGAGGACGGCCACGACACACTCGACGCCAACCTGGAGCTGGGCCTGCCGGCCGACGCCCGGGACTACGCCGCCGGCGCGCGGATCCTCACCGATCTCGGGGTGCGCTCGCTGCGGCTGATGACCAACAACCCCGACAAGACCGCCGCCCTCGTCCGGCACGGCCTCAAGGTCAACGGCCGCGAGCCCATGCCCGTCCAGGCCGGCGAGCACAACCTGCGCTATCTGCGGACCAAGCGGGACCGCATGGGACACGACCTGCCGTGGCTCGACGGCGAACAGCACGTGTCCGCCTGCGGCAACCAGTGATCAGAAGCAACGACAGACGAAGGAGACGGTAAGTGAGCGGCAAGGGCGCCCCCCAGCTGAGTGTGAAGAACTGCCAGGACCTCCGGGTGGCGGTGATCGCGGCACAGTGGCACGAGAAGGTGATGGACGGTCTCGTCGACGGCTCCCTGCGGGCCCTCCACGAGCTCGGCATCGACGAGCCGACGCTGCTGCGCGTCCCCGGCAGCTGGGAGCTGCCCGTCGTGGCCAAGGTGCTGGCCGGCCGGGGCTACGACGCCATCGTCGCCCTCGGCGTCGTCATCCGCGGCGGCACCCCGCACTTCGACTATGTGTGCCAGGGCGTCACCCAGGGCCTGACCCAGGTCTCCGCCGACACCGGAGTCCCCATCGGCTTCGGCGTGCTGACCTGTGACGACGAGGCGCAGGCCCTGGACCGCGCCGGCCTGGAGGGCTCCGCCGAGGACAAGGGCCACGAGGCGGTCACCGCGGCCGTCGCCACGGCGGTCACCCTGCGCTCGGTCTCCGAGCCCTGGCACTGACCCCGGCGGGGAGCGGCGTAGGGTAGGGGGACCATGTCCAAGAAGACGTTCGAGGAGCTCTTCGTCGAGCTCCAGCAGAAGGCCTCCGGCGACCCCGCCACCTCCCGCACCGCCGAGCTGGTGGGCAAGGGCGTCCATGCCATCGGCAAGAAGGTCGTCGAGGAGGCCGCCGAGGTCTGGATGGCCGCCGAGTACGAGGGCGCCGAGGCCACGGCCGAGGAGATCTCCCAGCTGCTGTACCACCTTCAGGTGATGATGGTGGCCCGGGGCATCTCCCTCGACGACGTATACGCTCATCTGTAGATCCACCGGATCTCAGAGACCAATCCCCAGCCGTTCTTTCTCCGTACAAAATCTCCGCACAAAAGGAAAACGACCTCATGCTGCGCATCGCCGTTCCCAACAAGGGTTCTCTCTCCGAGCCTGCGTCGGCGATGCTCCATGAGGCCGGCTACCGCCAGCGCAAGGACCGCAGGGAGCTCGTCCTCGTCGACGCCGAGAACGACGTCGAGTTCTTCTTCCTGCGGCCCCGCGACATCGCGGTCTACGTGGGCTCCGGCCGGCTCGACATCGGTATCACCGGCCGCGACCTGCTGCTCGACTCCGGCTCCAAGGCCGAGGAGATCATGCAGCTCGGCTTCGCCGGGTCGACCTTCCGCTACGCGACCCGCCCGGGCACGGCCCAGGACGTCAGCGAGTTCGGCGGCATGACGATCGCCACCTCCTTCGCCGGCCTGGTCACCAAGCACCTGGCCGACAACGGCGTCGACGCCTCCGTCGTCCACCTCGACGGCGCCGTCGAGACCGCCATCCAGCTCGGCGTCGCCGAGATCATCGCGGATGTCGTCGAGACCGGCACCACCCTGCGCAACGCCGGGCTGGAGATCATCGGCGAGCCGATCCTCAAGTCCGAGGCCGTCGTCATCCGCCGCCACGGCGCCCCCGCCGACGACCCCAAGGTCCGCCAGTTCCTCCGCCGGATGCAGGGCGTCCTCGTCGCCCGCCGCTACGTGATGATGGACTACGACATCCGAGTGGAGCACGTCGAGCGCGCCGTCGCCCTCACCCCCGGCCTGGAGTCGCCCACCGTCTCCCCGCTGCACCACGAGGGCTGGGTCGCCGTCCGCTCGATGGTCCCCGCCCAGGACGCCCAGCGCATCATGGACGAGCTCTACGAGCTGGGCGCCCGCGCCATCCTGACCACCGGCATCCACGCCTGCCGCCTCTGACGGTCCCGCAGGGCCCCTACGCACCCACCGATCCGAGGAAGAACACCGACGTGACCACCCCCGTGCAGGCGGACCCGCCGCGGCTGCCCGTCACCTTCCGCCCGACCCGCACCCGCGCCGTGCTCCTCGGCATCGGCGCGATGCTGCTCGTCGTGCTGACGGTGATGTCGCTGCTGCTGGAGACGTTCACCACGGGGGACCGGATCACCTTCATCTGCACCGGGCTGCTCGGGTTCGGGGTCCTGGCGCTGCTCAGCCGGCCCAAGGTCGTCGCCACCGAGGACGGCGTCACCGTCACCAATCTGACGACCGTCCGCCGGCTCGCCTGGGCGCAGATCGTGCGGGTCAATCTGCGCTCCGGCGACTCCTGGGTCCACCTCGACCTCTCCGACGGAACGAGCCTGCCCGCCATGGGCATCCAGACCGGTATCGCCAAGCAGCAGGCCATCGCCGACGCCCGCGCCCTGCGCGCGCTCGTCGACGCCCACGGCACCGTCCACTCCGCGGACTGACCCGCGACACACGCCGTTTCCCCGTCCGAACGATCACGTTCATGACGTGAGAGATCCCGTTCGCGACCTGACGATGCCGTTGACGGTTCCTTGATTACTCTGGTGCCAGGGGCACACACGTGCCCCGCCCCGCACCGGGGACACCTGCGAACCGAGGAGTGACGTACTCCGGCAATGGACGGATCGTCCTGTAGTACCTGCGCCGCCCCCCACAGCGAGGCGGCGTCATGAGTATCACCGTGTCTCTTCTGCTGCTCGTGGCAGCGCTCCTGCTGATCCTGGCGAACGGCTTCTTCGTCGCCGCCGAGTTCGGCCTCGTGACCGTCGAGCGGCCGGATGCCGAGCGGGCCGCCGCCGACGGCGACCCCCGGGCCCGGACCGTGGTCGCGTCGCTGCGCGAGCTGTCCTTCCAGCTCTCCGGTACCCAACTGGGCATCACCATCACCTCCTTGGTGGTCGGCATGCTCGCCGAGCCCGCCCTCGGCCGGCTGCTCACCGGCCCCCTCGCGGCCACCGGACTGCCGGCCTCCGCCGCGCCCGGCGCCGCCGTCGTCACGGGCATGCTGCTGGCCTCCGCCGTGCAGATGGTCGTGGGCGAGCTGGTGCCCAAGAACTGGGCCGTCTCCCGGCCGCTCCAGGTCGCCCGGTTCGTGGCCGGCCCGCAGAGCGTCTTCGCCCATCTCTTCCGGCCCGTGATCACCGGGCTGAACGCGGTCGCCAACCGGCTCGTACGGGCCCTGGGCGTGGAGCCCGCCGAGGAGCTGGCCTCCGCCCGCACCCCCGGCGAACTCGTCTCGCTCGCCCGGCACTCCGCCCGGGCCGGCGCCCTGGAGCAGGACACCGCCGACCTCTTCGTACGGACCCTCTCCCTCGGCGGGCTGACCGCCCAGCACGTCATGACCCCCCGGGTGAAGGTCAGCGCCCTCCAGTCCAGCGCGACCGCCGAGGACGTCCTCAACCTCACCCGCGCCACCGGCCTCTCGCGCTTCCCCGTCTACCGGGAGCGCCTCGACGAGGTCGTCGGCATGGTCCACCTCAAGGACGCGCTGGCCGTCCCCGGCCACGACCGGCTGCGCACCCCCGTGGCGCGCATCGCCGTCGCCCCGCTGCTCGTCCCCGGCACCCTGCCCGTCCAGCCGCTCCTGGAGCGGCTGCGCAGCGAACAGCCGATAGCCGTGGTCGTCGACGAATACGGCGGCACGGCCGGGGTGGTCACCCTGGAGGACATCGTCGAGGAGCTCGTCGGCGAGGTGCGCGACGAGCACGACGCGCTCGACGCGGCCCGGCCGGACCTGGTGGCGGTGGTCTGCGAGGACGGGCGCGCCGTCTGGGACGCCGACGGCGGCTGCCGCGTCGACGCCCTGCGCCGCATCGGACTGGAGGCGCCCGACGGCCCCTACGAGACCGTCGCCGGTCTCGTCGCCGGCCTGCTGGGGCGCATCCCCGCCCCGGGCGACGGCGCCGAGCTGCCCGGCTGGCGGCTCCAGGTGCGCCGGGTCGGGCACCACCGCGCCGAGCGGGTGCGGTTCGTCCGTACGGACGCCGTCCCGGTGGGGGAGCGGCGATGAACGTACTGCAACTCCTGTTCGCCGTCCTGCTGGTGCTGGCGAACGGCTTCTTCGTGGGCGCCGAGTTCGCGCTGGTGTCCGTACGGCGCAGCCAGATCGAGCCGAGGGCCGCCGAGGGATCGGGGCGGGCCCGTACCGTCCTGACCGGGCTGGAGAGCCTGCCGGAGATGATGGCGGCGGCCCAGTTCGGCATCACCGTCTGCTCCCTGACGCTGGGCGCGGTCGCCGAGCCGACCGTGGCCCGGCTGCTGGAGCCCGCCTTCCACGCGATGGGCCTGCCCGAGGGGCTGATCCATCCGCTGGGCTATGTGATCGCCCTGGCCCTGGTGGTCTTCCTCCACCTGGTCATCGGCGAGATGGTGCCGAAGAACCTGGCCATGTCCGCCCCCGACCGGGCGGCGCTGTGGCTGGGCCCGGGCCTGGTGACCTTCGCCCGGCTGTGCCGGCCGGTCACCCGGCTGCTCGGCGCCTGCGCCCACGGGGTGCTGCGGCTCTTCCGCGTCGAGCCCAAGGACGAGGTGGAGGCCGTCTTCACCAGCGAGCAGCTCAACCGGCTGGTCGACGACTCCCGGCAGGCCGGCCTGCTGGAGCCCGAGCAGCAGGAGCGGCTGGAGGACGCGCTGGGCCTGGGCAGCCGCCCGGTCACGGACGTCCTGCTGGACCCGGCCACGCTGGTGACGGTCGAGCCGTCGGTCACACCCCGCGAGGTCGAGGAGCTGACGGTGCGGACCGGCTACTCCCGCTTCCCGATATGCGCCTCCCCGGGCGGGGCCTTCATGGGCTATCTGCACGTGAAGGACGTCCTCGACCTGGAGGACCGCGAGCGGGCGGTGCCGCAGCACGTGTGGCGCCGCGTCCAGACCATCCGAGCCGAGCTGCCGCTCGACGACGCGCTCACCGTGATGCGGCGCGCCGCCGCCCACCTGGCCGCTGTCGCGGACTCGTCGGGGCGGGTGCTGGGGCTGGTCGCGCTCGAGGACGTCCTGGAGATGCTCGTGGGCGAGGTCCGCGACCCGGCGCACCGGGCCGTTCCGGCGACGGTTCCGGAGCAACGGACGGCCGTGATGACGGGCTGACGAGGGTTCGGCACCGCCGGGCTCCCCGGTGGGGGTGGCCCGCCGTCGCGGCGGGGGAAGGGCCCCGGTCCCGCCCTTTCTCCGTTTCCCGGGGCTGACGCCCCGGCCCCCAGGGGAGGACCCGAGGGCTTCGCCCCGGGCGGGGGCGGAGCCCCTCGCCCCCCGCCGGGGGTCTGGGGGCACCCCCCAGGAAACGGGAAGGGGCGGGACCGGGGCCCTTCCCCCGCCGCGACGGTGATCAGCCACCGTGGCGTGGCCCGGCGGTGCCGGAACCCCGGGCGGGAGCCGTCACGGCGCCGGATCCTGCGGATCCCCCTGCCGGCGCCGGGGCGACCCCCACCCCGGCCCCGAGAGAACCTCCCCGTACGCCTGCATGAGATCCGGCAGCCGCAGCGTCGCGAGATCGTCCCGCGTGGGCGTCCCCGCGTACCCCGAGAGCCGCAGATCCCGGTACGCGCAGCTCTTCTCGTACAGGGTGCGCAGGAAGCGCCCGTTGCCGAGCTCGTCGATCCAGCCCTGCTCCACCACGTGGGCGCTGATGCTGCGCAGTTCCTCCAGTGCCTCCTCGTCCCAGGCGTCACCGTTCTCCGCGGCGAGGACCTCGCCGATGCTGGTGAGTTCGGCGGGGCGGTAGCTGGGGAAGTCCACGCGGGTGGTGAAACGGGAGTGGAGCCCGGGGTTGGCGGCCAGCAGGCGGTCCATGCCCTCCGGGTAGCCGGCCAGGATGACGACCAGCCGGTCGCGGTTGTCCTCGGCACGCTTGAGCAGGACCTGGAGGGCCTCGTCGCCGTAGGCGTCGCCCTTGCTGTAGCCGGAGTTGGAGAGGCTGTACGCCTCGTCGACGAAGAGCACCCCGCCGAGCGCGGAATCGATCAGATCGTTGGCCTTGACGGCCGTCTGGCCCAGGAACTCGCCGACCAGGTCGGCCCGCTGGGCCTCGACGAGATGGTCGCCGCCGAGCAGCCCCAGGGCGTAGAAGACCCGGCCGAGGATCCGGGCGACGGTGGTCTTGCCGGTGCCGGAGGGGCCGGAGAAGACGAAGTGACGCTTGGGGGGCTGGACGGGCAGTCCCTGACCGGCCCGCAGCCGGGCCATGTGCAGCTGCGCGGACAGCGCCCGCACCTGCCGCTTGACGGGCTCCAGGCCGACCATCCGCTCCAGCTCGGCGAGGGCCTTGGCCAGCAGGACAGGGTCCGAGCGGCCGGGCGCGGGCGGCGGGCCGCCCTGGGCCGGGACGCGGAACTTCTCCCGTACGCCGTCGGCCTCGACGGGGGCGTTGCCCGGGGTGCCGCCGGGGGTGGGCGCGGGGTCGGGATCGGTGCCGGTCAGCAGGTCGAGGGGGTCGGTGAAGGGCTGGGGCTCCGGCTCCCCGCCGGGCTCTTGCGGCTCGGGGGCGACGGGCCCGCCGAGCGGTACGGGCGCCAGGTCCGCCGGGTCGTCGTCCAGGCCGTCCGCGTCCGCGATGGCGGTGAGCCGGGCGGCGGTGTCCATGAAGGACGGGTCCACCCGGTGGACGGCCCGGTAGAGGGGGAGGGCGGCGGCGCTGCGGCCCGTGCCCTCGTGGGCGCGGGCGAGCCAGTAGCGCAGCTCCTTGCGCTGGGGCTGCTCGCTGCGGCAGCGCATCAGCGCGGCGGCCAGCAGCGGCTCGGCCTGTCCGTACATCTCCAGGCGCACCCGGGCCATGCCGCCGAACAGGCCCGCCTCGATGCCGAGCAGCGCGTCGTCGAGGAGCGGCTCGGTGTGGCGGACGAGCTGCTCCCAGTCCTTGACGAGATACGCGCGGCAGGCGTGGAGGAAGCGCACCTGGGCGTCGGTCTCCGCGGGCGGGCAGCCGGCGAGGGCGCGGTCGAGCTCGGGGACGTGCCGGCTGTCGAGCCAGTGGGAGGCATGGGCGAGCAGCAGATCGCGATGGCTCTCCAGCACCGGCTGTACCCACCAGCCCAGCCAGTACCAGGAGTTAAGGGGCCGCCGGTGGCGGGCGCGCTGCTCGCCGAAGCGGTCGCGGTGCCGGTACATCCGCAGCAGCGCGGTGGTGGTCTCCGCGCGCAGCGCGTGGAGACCGAGCCAGGCGTCGGCCATCCCCGGGTCGGCGCGGACCGCCACCCGGAACTCCTTCTCGGCCTCGGTGTACGCGCCCATGGTGTAGGCGTCGACGGCGCGCAGCCAGGCGAGATCGGCCGGGGCGGGCGGGCCCTGCATGCCGAGATCCATCACGTCCCCCACAAACCTGCCCCCGTAGCGTGCCGTGCCGACGGGCGAGTGCCTTGGCCGCGCCTTTCCGAACCGCTGTGCTGTGGACGGGAGTTGACCATCAATGCCCGGCGCGTCCCGCGCGGCCGGCCCGGGGCCGCCCGCCATCGGGTGCGCCGTCTCGCATCGTACCTGCGCGATCGGTGTCGGCCGAAGGGTGTGGGGGAGCGGTTCGCGGCACGGGCGTGAGCCGGGGGCGGCCGGGAAAGCGATCCGGAGAGCGATCACCCAGGGTGACCCCGTACGGCGGTGCGAGGGGACAAACGGTGCGAATCGCCGGGCGAGGGGCAGTACGAAGCCCCCGATCACGGGGGAACAACCGGGGGCTTCGCGTCTGCAAGCGGCTTTGGCGGGCCGCACATTGAGAACGTAAGTCCTGTAAGCCCCCTGGGTCAAGCCGAGTTGAGGCAGTAGGCGGGGAACCTACGCACCCTTAGCGCGGTTCGGGCGTGGGTGTGCACGGAGAGTGAGGGGGCGTGGGGGTCAGTCGGTTTTCGGGCGCCTCTCCAGCATCTCGTATCCCTCGTTGCACTGGAGTACCAGTAGACCTGCGTAGGGCCGGGAGGGGTCGGCGGCGAAATGCGCGCGCTCCGCTCGCTTCCAGCCGTCCCAGAATTCGGTCAGTTCGGGACCGTCGCGGAGTTGACCCCTTTCCCAGGAGCCCTCGTCCGCCAGCTCCATCCACAGCAGGCACGCGAGAAACGGCCGCAGTTCCCGCCGTCCCGCGCCCACGCCCTCCAGCAGGACCACGGGGGCGGCGGGCAACTCCCGTTCCTCCGGCGGGAATCGGCGTGCCACCCAGTCGTAGACGCGGTACCGCGCTGTCTCACCGCGCGCGAAGGGGTCCAGTACCCACGACCTCAGCCGCCCGGTCCACTCGAACAGCTCCTCGTGCGTCGCGAGGTCGTCGAGGTGGAGCACGGGGGCGCCGCCCAGGGCCGCCGCCAGCCGCTCGCTGAAGGTGGTCTTGCCCGAGCCCGCGTGCCCGTCCACCGCGACCAGCCGTACGGGGCCGACGGACGGGGGCAGCGCGCTCAGCCGGCGGGCCAGGCCGCTCAGCGTGGTTCGTTCGTTCACCTCACCACCCTAGGACCGGGTGGCCGGGACCCGTCCGTGCCCGCCGCGGTATGGGGGACGCGCCGTGCGGGAATCACTGGCCTGGGCCGCCCGGTGGCGCGATAGTGGTCCGGCCTGCCGGGCCGGTCCGGCGGGCCCGCGGCACCGACCACACACGACTCTGGGGGACCACATGTCCAGCAGACCCACACCGCGCCGCACCGTGCTCACCGCGGCCCTCGCCCTCACGGCCGTGACCGGGCCGCTCGCCTCGGTCTCCGCCGCGGGCGCCCCGGCCGGCGGCGCCGCCCGCCCGGAGGGTTCCGTCGACTACCGCGCCTGGTCCACCTTCCCCCAGTGGGCCGGCGGCAAGGGCGCCGGCACCAAGGTCGTCGGCGGTGACCGCCCCGGCCTCGTCATCGACCGCCCCCTCGGCACCGTCGATCACACCGACCCCCACACCGGCACCACGGCCCGCTGGGAGTACGCGACCTGGCTCTCCCCGCTCCGCCGCCCGGACGCGCCCGCCACGGAGATCGTGGTCTCCTGGAACGCCCGTACCCCCGCCGGCACCTGGCTCCAGGCCGAGCTGCGCGCCGCCTACGCCGACGGCACCCGCACCCCCTGGTATGTGATGGGCCGCTGGACCTCCGGTGACGCGCCCGGCGACATCCGGCGGACCTCGGTCGACGGCCAGGGCGACAAGCGCAGCAGCGTCTCCACCGACACCCTCGCCGTCGACGACCGCGCGAGCGGCACGCGCCTGGCCGCGTACGAGCTGCGGCTCACCCTCTACCGCCGGCCCGGCACCGGGCTCACCCCCACTGTCTGGCGGCTGGGCGCCATGGCCTCCGACATCCCCGACCGCTTCACGGTCCCCGCCTCGCGGCCGGGGGAGGGGGCGGGCCACAAGCTGCGGGTCCCGCGCTACTCGCAGGAGATCCACAAGGGCCAGTACCCGCAGTACGACAACGGCGGCGAGGCGTGGTGCAGCCCCACCTCCTCGCAGATGGTGATCGAGTACTGGGGCCGGCGGCCCTCGGACCGTGACCTGGCCTGGGTCGACCCCTCCTACGCCGATCCCCAGATCTGCCACGCGGCCCGGTACACCTACGACAGCCAGTACAAGGGCTGCGGCAACTGGCCCTTCAACGCCGCCTACGCGGCCACGTACCGCGACCTGACGGGCGTGGTCACCCGGCTGCGCTCGCTCGACGACGCCGAGCGGCTGGTCCGCGCGGGGATCCCGGTCATCACCTCGCAGTCCTTCCTCGCCACCGAGCTCGACGGCGCCGGCTACGGCACGGCGGGACATCTGATGTGCGTGATCGGTTTCACCGGGAGCGGCGACGTCATCGCCAACGACCCGGCCAGCCCCTCCGACGCGGCGGTCGAACGCGTCTACAAGCGTCGGCAGTTCGAGAACATCTGGCTGCGGACCAAGCGCCACAACGCCCAGGGGCAGGTCAGGAGCGGCTCGGGCGGCGTCTGCTACCTCTACTTCCCGGTGCGCCCGACGACCCGCCAGGCACGCGCGCTGGCCTCGGTCGGGGTGCGCTGAGCGGTCCGGCCCCGGCCCACCGGGGCCGCCGTCCGGCCCGGCGGACGATCCCCCTCATCCGGGACCCCCCACGTGTACCGCACATACACCCTCCATGTGATCATTTGCAGCGGTGGCCGGGAAGCGGCCGATAGCGATCGATTTCGTGATCATCGCCACGTCTCGCCACCGCGGTGGTCGTGATGAACCCCTGGGGCGGAAGAGATGCATGTCACGCGATCGGGTGGTTTCGAACTGCCGTGGAGGACGCATCCGCAGGAGGCGAAGGTGGCCGATGGCCGAATGCGGATGAGCCATTTCCGCTTGACGCTTCCATTCGAACGAACGATCAGTAGCCTCTGCTCAGCACTCCCCGACACCCTTGTGATGAGCTGGAGACACAGTCTGATGGAGCGTCCCACCAGGGCCCCCCGGGGCATCGACCCGTCCCTGCCGCGCGAGACGGGTCTGCCGAGGGTCACGCCGGAGAAGAAGCGGTACGGCATCGACCGTGCGGTTTGTTCTTCGACGCTGACACGCCCTCAACAGGACGCCGTGACCGTGGCCGCCACCCGCATCCGGAACGGGAATCCCATACGGACGCGGCACGCCGGGGCGGGGTGGCAGCCGTGACCGGACGGTTCAGTGGCAGAATGCTGCCCGTGAAGCAAACCGCCTCCCCGGTTTCGTACGCCGCAAGGGAACCGGCCAACGGAACCGCCGGCTGCGATCTGCGTGACGACCGGCTGCGGCGGTTCGCCGCCATATGGAGCCGGGCGGTCCACCCGTCGCTGACGGCCTCCGTCTCCCGCGCCGAGTTCGAACGTCACCTCGTCCCGCTGGCCGCCGTACTCCGTGACGCCCTCCACGCCCGGCCGTTCGACCCCCGGCCCGCCCATGACGTCGGTGCCGCGCTGGTCGCGGCGCACTGCACCGAGGCCGAGGCGCTGCCCCGGATCCTCGGCGTCATCGACGCCTACCTGGTGCTCTACCTGCCGCCCGGCCACCCCATGCCCGCCGAGGAGAGCCGCGCCCGCTGCTCCCGCCTCCAGCACGCCGTCGCCGCCGGCTTCTCCCAGGCCCTCGCCGAACACGCCCGCGCCGAGGAGGCGGCCGCCGCCAAAGCGGCCCGCGCCGCCCTCGCCGAGGCCGAACGCGCCCTCCACACCAGCGAGGCCCGGTTCCGCGCCGTCTTCGAGGACACCTCCGTGGGGGTGGGCATCGCGGACGTCGACGGCCGCATCATCGACATCAACGGCGCGCTCCAGGGCATGTTCGGCAGCCCCGGCCGCAAGGTGACGGGACGCAACGTCGGCGAGCTCGTCCACCCCGACGACGCCCCCGAGTTCTGGAGCCTCTACCGCGAGCTCGTGCGCGGCGACCGCGACCACTACCGCGTCGAGAAGCCGTACTACCGCAGCGACGGCAGCGTCGTGTGGACCGACATGTCGGTCACCCTCCTGCGCGACGCCGCCGGGGAACCCCAGTACCAGCTGGCGCTGATGGAGGACATCACCGAGCGCCGCCAGCTCCACGCGCGCCTGCGCTACGAGGCCACCCACGACCCCCTCACCGGCCTGCCCAACCGCACCCTCTTCTTCGAACGCCTCGACCAGGCCCTGGAGACCGGGACCGACGGGGAGGGAGCCGAGGAGACAGCCGGCCGCTTCGGCCTCTGCTACCTCGACCTCGACGGCTTCAAGGCCGTCAACGACAGCCTCGGCCACGCGGTCGGGGACCGGCTGCTCGTCGCCGTCGCCGAACGGCTGCGCGCCTGCGCCACCGGGCCCCGGGAACTCGTCGCCCGCCTCGGCGGCGACGAGTTCGTCGCCCTGATCACCGGCCCCGCCGCCCCCGGCGAGACGACCGCGCTGGCCCGGCGGATGCTGACCGCCCTCGCCGAGCCCGTCCACCTCGACGGCCGCGACCTGTCCGTACGGGCCAGCATCGGCATCGTCGACGGCACCGCCGGCGAGCGCGGCGCCGCCGAGGTGCTGCGCAGCGCCGACATCACCATGTACCGGGCCAAGGCCGCCGGCGGGAACCGCTACGAGCTCGCCGACGCCGACTCCGACGCCCGCGCCATCGCCCGCCACGGCCTCACCAACCGGCTGCCCGCCGCCCTCGACAACGGCGAGTTCTTCATCGAGTACCAGCCGCTGGTACGGCTCGAGGACGGCACCGTACGGGGCGCGGAAGCGCTCGTCCGCTGGCTCCACCCGGTGCACGGGGTGCTCGGCCCGGACCGCTTCATACCCCTCGCCGAGAGCACCGGCCTCATCGTCCCGCTGGGCCGCTGGGTGCTGGCCGAGGCCGCCCGTCAGGCCCGCGCCTGGCACACCGAGGGCCTTGAGGGCACCCCCTTCCGCGTCAACGTCAACCTCTCGCCCTCCCAGCTCCGCTACCCCGGCCTCGTCGCCGACACCGTCGCCGTGCTGGACGACGCGGGCCTCGACCCCTCCGCCCTGTGCCTGGAGGTCACCGAGAACGCCCTCATCGGCGCCGACGAGGAGGAGCTGCGCCCGCTGCGCCAGCTCGCCGACCTCGGCGTCGACATCGCCCTCGACGACTTCGGCACGGGCTACTCCAACCTCTCCTACCTGCGCCGGCTGCCCGTCAGCACGCTCAAGCTCGACCGTTCCTTCACCCGCGGCATGCAGTGCGCCCCCGCCGACCCCGTCGATGTGAAGATCGTCGAAGGCATCGTCTCGCTCGCCCACACCCTCGACCTGTCGGTCACGGTCGAGGGCGTGGAGACCGGCACCCAGGCGGACCACCTGCGGCTGCTGGGCTGCGACACGGCCCAGGGCTGGTACTACGCCCGCCCCGGCCCGCCGGACCGGCTCCACACGCTCTCCCTGGCGGACGCGGCCTCCGTCTGACGGACGGAGGCCGGCGGGCGCCGGCTCAGCCGGTGGGGGGTGTGGCGGCGGCGCCGTCGAGGGCGCGGGCCTCCCGGTCCGTCAGCAGCCGGGAGCGGATCAGGAAGCGCACCCCCTCCGGCGCCTCCAGCGAGAAGCCGCTGCCCCGCCCCGGCACCACGTCCACCGTCAGATGGGTGTGGCGCCACCGCTCGAACTGCTCGGCCGACATCCAGAAGCCGACCGGCTCCGCCAGCCCGTCGACGACCAGCTCGGCCAGCAGCACGTCCGAGCCGCCCGTGCGGAACTCACCGCGCGGGTAGCACATCGGCGAACTGCCGTCGCAGCAGCCGCCCGACTGGTGGAACATCAGCGGCCCGTGCCGCTCGCCGAGCCGCCGCACGAGCCCGGCGGCCGCGGGGGTGAGGGCGATCCGCGAGACGCCCTCGCCGTTCCCGTGCCCGTACCCGCTCATGGGTGGTGCCCTTGCCGCCGGCCTAAGTGCGGATTCATGGAATGTCCCTCCTCCATGTGCGCCCATGTGCTGAGGGACGACAGCCTGCCCCGAGCCGGGAGCTGATCGCCAGAGGAACGCGACGGAGTCCGCCACCGGGACCTCACCTCCCGGGGCGTCATCCCGGGGCCGTGTACCAGTCGAACTCGTGGCCGACGAACCGGTAGGGCCCGCCGGGCCGGACGAGCGTCCAGTCGTAGTCGGGCATGCTGTCCCAGGACCGCTGGAAGTCCGCCAGCGCCTCCTGGGTGCGCTGCTGCGCGCAGTACACCGCGCCGCGCCGGGCGAGCGCCCAGTCGTTGTCCGGCCGGATGCGCAGGGCCTCGTCGAGATCGCGCAACGCCTCCTCGAACCGGCCCTCGCGCCGGTGGACCTCCCCGCGGCCGGCCAGGCACCAGTCGTAGCCGGGGCGCAGCTCGATGGCCCGGGTGAGGTCGGCGTCCGCCTCGTCGTACCGCTCCAGCAGCCGGTACGTCGCGCCGCGCACCGCGTGCGCCCACCACGAGTCCGGCTTGAGGCGCAGGGCGTGGCCGCAGTCGGCGAGGGCCAGGTCGTAGTGGCCCGCCCAGCGGTGGGCGCAGGCCCGCCCGATGAACAGCGGCGAGTCGTCGGGCCGGTGGCCGAGCGCGCGGGTGAAGGCGCCGGCCGCCTCCTCGGGCTGGCGGGTGCACAGATAGGACCAGCCGCGTTCGGCGTGCGCCCAGTGGAGTTCGGGGTTGATCTCGACGGCCCGCGCCAGGTCGGCCAGCGCGTCGCCGAAGCGTCCCATCAGCCGGTGGGTGGCACCCCGCCCGGCCAGGGTCACCGGATCGCCGGGGGCGAGCTCCAGGGCGCGGGTGAAGTCCGCGCGCGATTCCTCGAGACGGGACATGGCGCGGTAGAGGGCACCGCGTCCCCGGTGGACGCGCGGGGAGGCCGGATCCAGCTGGAGGGCGTCCCGGTAGTCCGCGAGCGCCTCCTCGGCGCGCCCGGCCCTGCGGTGCCGCTCGCCCCGGGCCACCAGCGCCGCGACCCGCCCGGCGGTGTCCAGACCGGCCCCGCCCAGCAGGACGTCCAGGGCGGGGGTGACGTCGGCGCGTTCGTCCGGCAGGACCTCCAGCAGCCGCTGCCCGAGGCTCCGGACGGCCTCCAGACCGGCCGTCTCGCCGGCCTGCGCCAGCATGCCGGCGCAGTCCCGGACCCGGGGCGGCTCGCAGGCGCAGGCGTCGACGAGGAAGCGCGTCACGGTGCGCGGCGAGCCCTGCGGGAACGCGCACACATGGTGGTAGCGCTCCTCCAGCGCGTACCGCAGCCAGCGGTCGTCGGCCCAGCGCTCCTCCGGGGCCAGGGCCTCCTCCAGCCGCAGCCGCCACCCCTCGAACGCGCCGGCCAGCGCCCGGTGCCGGTCGTGCCAGCGCTGGGGCGAGTGGTGGCGCTGATGGCGCAGGAAGGCCGCGCGGATGGGCTCGTTGTACTGGCAGACGCCGCCCTGGTCGGTGACGAACGCCAGGGTGCGCAGCCAGCCGAAGAGACCGGCGGCCTCCGGGTCGGCCGCGGCCCGGTAGACGTCCTCGTCGAGCAGGCGGGGGACGGCGCACGCCAGCGCCGCGGCCCGCCGGACCGGGTCGTCCACCCCCTTGAGGACCCGTTCGACCGTGGCGCCGCTGACGTCGGCGAGATGCGGGTCGCCGGGGCCGTTCTCGGCCATCAGGGCCACCTGCCGGGGCAGCCTGCCGGACTCGCGCAGCAGCACGGCGACGCCGTGTTCGTCGGTGATGCCCTTCGAGGCCAGCAGCTGCCGGGCCTCCGCCTCGGTGAAGACGTCGAGCGGCATCTGCTGGACCACGCCCAGCCGGTCGCCCCAGCCGGAGTAGCCGAGCGGCTGCTGTCCCGCGAGGGCGATCACGGCGTTGCCGGGGAGCGTGCCGTGGACGTCGCTCAGGAGGAGCTCGCGCAGCCACTCGTCGAGCACCGGCGCCGTGCGCTCGTAGTCGTCGAAGAACAGCGCCACCCAGGGGCGGCGGCCCGCGATGTCGCGGAGGTCCTTGGTGAAGACGGGCGTGAGCGTCCGCACCGGGGACATCACCAGGTCGACGTCCTCGCGGTTGTGGAAATGACCGCCCAGCCACTCCCGCAGCCGGTCCGCCGCCTGGGCGAGCTCGGTGGCGTCGGCCGCCTCGGCGACGAACCCGAGGCCGGGCACCAGCCCCAGCGAAGCCAGCCCGATCCGCGCCGCCACCCGGCTGGAGGCGGAGGGGGAGCCGTCCCGGTCCCGGCCGGGCGCCGGCCGCTCCGCGTGGGCCAGGGCCTCGGCCTCGCGCAGCTTGCGGTGGTAGGTGGCGAGGAGGCCGTCGGACTTCTTGAGGGGGAAGCCCTGGCGCGCCAGCTCCGCGCCGATGGCCGCCATGGCGTCGACGACGGTGCGGGCCGCGTCGGTGACGTACGCGGTCAGGGCGCCCTGCGCCCGGGCGCCGCTGATCATCTGCTGGAGGAGGAAGGTCTTGCCCACTCCGCTGGCGCCGTGGAGGTGGAAGACGAACCGGTGGGAGGGGTCGTCGGCGGGCTGCCGTAAGTTCTCCTGGAAGCAGGCGAGCTCCGCCTGCCGGCCGACGAGTCCCGAGCGATGTTGACGAGCGATCAGTTCCTGTAGTGACGTGCCCTGCTCCGGCATCGAACCCCCCGTGCCGTGTCGGTACGGGGCCAGTATGCGCGCCGGGGCGAACGGTGGCGGACGCAGCGAAGCGCTTCGGACCGGAGTCCGAAGCGCGCGGCGAACGGCACGGGTGGAGCGGCGTGGCCTATGTGTCGGAGGTGCCCTGGGCCTGGCCGTCGGAGGAGCCCTGGGTGTCGGGGGCGACGCGGGGCTCGGGGACGGTCCGGCCGGTCCCGGTCAGATAGGCCGAGACCACCAGGTTGGCGGTGTACTCGTGCTGGGCGCGGTCGTAGTCGCCGCCGCAGGTGATCAGGCGGAGTTCGGCGCGCTGGGTGTCCCGGGGGCCGTAGACCTTGTCGTCGTCCCAGTGGTCCTTGTCAACGACGGTGATGTCGTCGACGGTGAACTCGGCGGTGGAGCCGTCCACACGCGTGACGTTGATCTTCGCGCCGCGCTTGAGGGAGCTCAGTTCGTAGAAGACCGCCGGTGAGGTCGTGGTGTCGACGTGCCCGACGAGCACGGCGGTGCCGGTGCTTCCGGGCGCGGGGCCGTCCTGGTACCAGGAGACGGCGTTGGGCCGCTCGTACGGCGGCGGTTCGACGCCGCCGCGCGGGTCGAGCCCGTGCCCCTCGATCGGGGCCTTCAGCCCCACCGCCTTGATGGCGAGCGCGAGGGGGCCCGCCCCCGGCAACGGTTGGTGTGCCGGGGGCAGGCCGCGCGCAGGGGGTCGGCCCGCGGTGGCCACGTCACCGGGCTTGGGGGCCGAGGCTATCGGCTCCTCCGCGGTGTCGTGACCCCAGAGCCACAGGGCCAGCAGCAGAGCCACCCAGGCCACCCCGGTCAGCAGGCGGCGGTTCGAACCGCCTGTGCGCGCTTCTGACATGACGCCGGTTCGCTCCCTGTCACCGCTTGGCCGCGCTGGCGCGGCGCCGGTACCAGATCAGCCCACCGGCCATACCCACCGTGGCGCCCGCGAGGGCGAGTGCGGGGGCATCGACGGACGTGGACTCGGACGCGGCCACCGGCGCCATGGCGCCACCACCCGCGTGGTTGCGGCCGTGCGGCCGCTCGTGGTCGCGGCCGTGGTCCTCACGTCCGTGATCGCGGCCGTGGTCCTCACGCCCGTGGTCGCGCCCGTGGTCGTCCCGGCCGTGGTCGTCCCGGCCGTGGTCCTCACGTCCGTGGTCGCGGCCGTGGTCCTCACGCCCGTGGTCCTCACGCCCGTGGTCACGTCCGTGGTCGTCCCGGCCGTGGTCACGTCCGTGGTCCTCGTGGTCCCGGCCGTGGTCACGCCCGTGGTCGTCCCGACCGTGGTCGTCGTGGTCGTCCCAGTCGTGGTCACGCCCGTGGTCGCGGCCGTGGTCCTCGTGGTCGCGACCGTGATCACGGCCGTGGTCGTCGTCGCAGTCGTCGCGGTCGCGGTCGTGACGGCCGTGACCGTGGCCGTGGTCGTGGTCGCCACGGCCGTGGTCGTCGTCGCAGTCCTCGTCATGACCGGTGTGCTGCACGACGCCGCTGGTGGGCGGCTTGACCGGGGTGTTGGAGGAGCCGAGGGCGAACGCGGCGGGCGCCGCGCAGACGGCGACTGCCGTCAGGGTGCCGCAGAGAGCGGTACGGATTGACTTCATTGGGTGTACCTCCTTCGTTTCCGAGGTTCACCCCCCACTCCGGACGGAGCATCCGCAGGGTAGTTGTATTGCTCCATTCGGTAAGCAACATGGGCCGGTCGGGGGAGGGCGATGGGGCTCGCGGCTGAATCCGGGGCCTGTACGGCGTGGCGGGGCGGGGAGGAAGCGCGGGGGAGGTAGGGGGGCGGCGGTCGCCGGTGATCGCTGGTGATCGCCACCCCGCGCGCGGGCCGCGGGCGGGTGCGGGCGGGTGCGGGCGGGGCGCCCGGGCCCTCGCGGCCGGTGCGGCCCGTGTCCACGCGACGACGGAGGCGGACCTCCGGAGGGTGAACCGGCCCAACTCCTCGGGCA
Source organism: Streptomyces sp. NPDC001678 (assembly GCF_042892945.1). Classification (NCBI taxonomy): domain Bacteria; kingdom Bacillati; phylum Actinomycetota; class Actinomycetes; order Kitasatosporales; family Streptomycetaceae; genus Streptomyces; species Streptomyces sp. NPDC001678. The sequence continues at coordinate 410,405 of NZ_JBIAUP010000005.1, forward strand.
CAGCGGCATCTTGTTTCCGCTCCATTACGCCATGCTGAGCTGAGCGTTCTCGTGGGCGACACGCTGCGCGGCCACACTGCGGCGACAGCCCGCGCCACGACACAGCGCCACGACACAGCGCCACGACACAGAGAGGGCAGGGAGGATAGTGGTGAAGATCAGACGCATGCGCCGGCCGGTGCTCACCGCCGGTCTGGCCGCACTGACGCTCGTTCTGCCCGCCACGGGCCTGCACGCCCAGGCGGCCGCTCGATCCGCCGCTCGTTCCACCGTACAGTCCGCCGCTCAACCCGCCGTACAGCGACTCCCGTTGGGGGACGCCAACCTGCCGGAGACGCGCACGACCACCCAGGTGGCCCCGGGGGTGACCTGGACCCGGATCAAGCGCGGCCGGCCCGACGCCCGTGACCACTGGACCATCGAGGTCGCGCTGCTGAAGGACGAGAGCGCGGCGCGCTCCCTGGCCGCCCGGCTGGACGACGCCGGGTTCGAGCCCGTCGTCAGCCGGGTGGACGAGCGCCCCCAGGACCTGCCCTCGAAGAAGCCGTGGGGCTGGCGCGTACGGGTGGGCGAGCTCGCCGACCAGGAGTCGGCCGCCCGGCTGGTGAAGGACCTGAGGGCGGCGGGCTTCCGCCCCACGCACACCTATTTCACGGGGGAGGACGGCACCGGCCGCACCGGCCCCTGGGTCGTCGACGTGCTGCGGGTCTCCGCCGCGCAGCGGAACCGGGTCCAGGTGCGGCAGTCCCTGGACCGGGTGCCGGGTGGCGAGACGCTGGCCGACATAGTCAAGCACATGGGCGGGATAGCCGGGATCAACGGCAGCTACGGCTCGGACGAGGAGGACGGCACCTTCGGCGACGTCGCCGGCCTGTCGGTCGTCGGCGGCAAGCTCGTCAGCGAGGCGGTGCAGGGGACCAGCGCCCTCGTCCTGCCCTCCGACCGCCGCGCACGCCCCTCCGTCCAGCAGCTGAGCACCAACCTGCGCCTGCGCTCCGCCGACGGCGCCCAGCGCGAGCTCGACGGGCTGAACCGCTCCCCGGGAAAGATCCGCAACTGTGGCGGCACCGGGGGCGACGTCCCCACCGAGCGGCCGCGCCACGACGTCCTGTGCACCGACGACTCCGAGGTCATCCAGTACACCGACTTCTTCTACGGGCCCACGCACGCCGGTGACGGCGTCGCGGTGGTCATCGACAAGAACGGCAAGGTGCTGGAGGTGCGTGACCGGCGCGGCGGCACGTTCCCGTCCGGCACGACGCTGCTCGCCGGCACGGGCGACGGCGCCGACTGGCTGCGCGCCCACGCCCGCAAGGGCCAGGTGGTGAACGTGACGGCCACCGTCCTCGACCGCAACGGCCGGCTCCTGACGGACACCGCCGGACGCGCCATGGACGTCGCCTCGGGCGGCCCACAACTGCTCCGGAACGGTCGCGTCGACATCCCCGCGGACACCGAGGGCTTCAACTACCCCGACGATCCCGGCTTCTTCGACTACTTCAGCACCCACCGTCACCCGCGCAGCCTCGCCGGCGTCACGGACGACGGCTCACTGCTGTTCGTGGCCGTCGACGGCCGGCGCCCGGGCTACAGCTCGGGGCTGTCCTTCCGGGAGAGCGCGGAGGTCATGCGCTCCCTCGGCGCGGTGAACGCCCTCAACCTCGACGGCGGCGGATCCACCACCATGGTGGTCGGCGGCCGGCTCATCAACCGGCCTTCCGACAACACGGGGCCGCGGCTAATGGCCAACGCGCTGATCATCCACTGACGGCCGGCCCTTGCGGCGTGGTCCCGACGGGAGCCGTCCCGTCGGGACCACGGCTCGCGTTCGTGGGGTCTCGACGGGTCTCGTCAGGTCACTTCAGCACTCTTCAGGTGGCGACCGCCGTTTCGGTGGAGGTCCTGGAACGGCAGCTGGATCGGATCTTCATGGAATGAGAAATCCGTGACTCGGTGATTCCGTGACTTGGTGATCCGGGATGTCGTTGATATCCGCATGGGCAGTGCAGGGAATTCATCGGGGCGACGGGACCGGGCCGGGCCGGGCGGCCCAGGGCGCGACGGATCCAGGAAATTCATGGAAGTGGCTGCCTACGTGGTCGCCCCCGGCTCACTCCTGGCCGGTCTTCTCTACTACATGGGCAGGTCGTATACGAACGCCTATTACGCGTTCTTCGGTATCCCGGTGGGCGATCTCCAGCTGTCGTCCCAGAGCTATGTGTCCGCGAGCCCGGCGGCGGTGTTCCTCCCGCTGTGGTTCCTGCTGTGCTGCGGCCTGTTCGTGGCCCTGGTGCAGGGCCCCGTCCTGAGCTTCCTGGCGCGACCGCAGGCCAGGCGACTGCGCTGCCGACTGCGTCTCGTGCTCGCGGGGGCGGGCGGCGTGGTCGTCCTGCTGGGATTCGCCGTGTTCATCGACCCGGCCTGGCTGAATTCGGCCATGAGCCGGATCTCGTCACCCCGGATCCGGGCAGTGCTGCCCTCGCTGGTGGTCGCCACGGGAACCGCGCTTTCATTCTTCGCGTTTCAGCTGTACCGGGTCGACGGATCTCGCGCGATCCGGCGGGTCGGCAGAGCGATCCGCGGCTTTCTGCTCGCCCTGCTGGCGATGAGCCTGTTCTTCGGCGCGGCACGGTTCGCGGACCAGGCCGGCAGCACCCAGGCCGACCGCGCCGCCGCGGATGGATTCCGGGGGAGCGGGAACATCCACGTTCTCATCGACTCGAGTTCCCCCATTCACCATGACGCGCCCGGGATCAGCTTCTACGACCTCGGCCCGAAGTACGCCCCGTTCCGCTACCAGTACCGGGGGTTCGTACTGCTGGCGAAGACCGCTTCGCACTACTACCTCGCGTCCCGGGTCCGTCGCGGTAGCGACAACCGTGACCTGACCGTCGTCCTGCCCGACGACAACACGATCCGGGTCGAGCTCCTCAGCGTGGCGGACGGCCAGTCTATGGAGATGCGGTGACGGGGGCGGTCGGCGTCACGCTGACGGGGGGCGGCGTCGGCGGCGAGGGCGAGGGCTTCGGCGAGGTTGCGATCGATGGCATGGACGATCCCGGCGCCGTCCCCACCCCGGACAGCTGAGCGCGGAAGTCCGTATCCGCGGCCGAGGTGTCCACGGTGAGCTCGGCGGTGTGCGGGCCGACCGAGGCAGGGGCGAACCTGATCGTCAGGTAACAGCGGCTTCCTGCCCGGAGGGTCTTTCCCGTACACGGATTGCCGACCACCGAGAAGCTCCCCTCCCCTCCCACGTGCACGACACCCACGGTGAGCTCACCGCCGCCTGTCGGAGCCGCGAGCCCCAGGGGCGCCTCCGTAGGCTTGAGGGCTTTCCCGCCGCCCCCACCATCCCTACCTCCCCCACTCCCCCCTTCGGCCTCCAAGGCGATGGCCTCGTCCTTATGGCCGCCGACCTTTGTGTCCGGAAACTCGGCTGCCTTGGCCTGGCCTCCCTGACTGCCCGGAAAGAGCGACTCGAGGGTGTTCACGCCCGCATTGGCGGACCCGGTGGCCGTCGGCTTGGGCCCGCTCCCCCCACCACCCCCACACCCGACCACCATCCCGAGCACCCCGACGAGCGCACCGCACACCCGCAGCCCCTGTCCGGCCCTGGACGGCCAACGACCACCGCTCGCTCTCCCAAGGGCCACGCGGCTCGCCTCCTCTGACTTTCGCGCTCGGCCGGGCTTTCTCCCCTCAGCCTGCCCCCTTCGGAATCACTTGTTCCGCTTTACGGAGCCGGGTGTCACCCGTTCGGCGCACAGACGCGATCCGTCGGACAGCACTGCTCAGCGCCCTTGGCGAAACCCCGGTGGGGTTCGGAGCGGATGACGCACCGGACGTCCAGCGGGACGCTCAGTACCCTTCGACCAGCTTCAGCGCCAGCCGCCGCGTCGCCTCATCGGCCTTCTCCGGGTCGCCCGTGTCGAACGGCGGGTGGGGGTCGTACTCGATGGCGAGCTGCATCGCCTTGGCCGTCGCCTCGTCCGAGAGGCGGGCGGCCAGGTGGATGCCCATGTCCAGGCCGGCGGAGACACCCGCGGCGGTGATGATCTTCCCGGTCTCGACGAACCGGCCGGGTGCCGGGACCGCCCCGAGTTTCTCCAGGTAGGGCCGCGAGGCCCAGTACGTCGCGGCCGGGAGGCCCTTGAGGAGACCGGCGGAGGCGAGGAGGAGCGACCCGGTGCAGACGGACGTGGTCCACGTCGTGTGCCGGTGGACGCGGCGTATCCAGTCCAGCAGGGCCGGGTCGTCCATGGCGGCGACGATGCCGCGATTGCCGCCACCGGGGACGACGAGGACGTCGGCGCGGGAAACTTCGGACAGGGACCGCTCGGCACGCAGGGCGAGTTGACCGGTGTCGGTACGGACCGTTCCGGTCCGGCGAGCCACGGTGAACACGCGGACGCCGGGCAGCCGGCAGAGCGTCTCGTAGGGCCCGACCGCGTCCAGGGCGGTGAACCCGTCGTACAGCAGAACTGCGACCCGGATGCGCTTCTCGGCTGCTCGCGCGGGACCGGCAGCCGCGAGGCCGACGGCCAGCGTGCCGACCGCGGCGGTGCCCAGCAGGGCGCGACGGGTGGTTTCCATGGCGCAACTCCCCCTTGAGACACTTGACTTCAAGGGAGTCGGGCGGTGGAGCGGATCAGTTCCATGGGAATGCGCTTGAAGTCGGCTTTCGGGTCGGCTCTGCTCGTGGGCTATGGCCATGCCCACGGCGGTCGGCCTGCATCGGTACTCCACCGAGGATGCACTGCTGCGCAGAGAAGGCGTTGAGGAACCGTCCCTGGGCATCATTTTCTGCCTGGGAACCTTCAATGGGGCTCTGCCTGACGGATCAGGCAGAGCCCCATTGGCTATTCGACCAGATGGCTACGACTCAAAGTTGCCCATAGTGGACCGACGAGATTGCTGCCTCCTCGTAATCCCAGGTCCCACGTTCTGCTTCGGCATCCAGCGCCGAGCGAACCGTGCTGTAGGACTGCTCTGCGGGCACATCGATGGCGAAGAGACCGTTCATGCGCGTCCGGCGGACGGAGAGCCCGAGTTCGGCCATCTTCCGCTCCAGGAGGGCCTCCGCCTGCCGACTGCCCTTCTCGAAAACGATGACCCGCAGCGTGGAATGACCACTGTGCTCCAGGACCTTGTCCACCCAGGGAACTTCAGGCCGGCCGTTGTGCATTACACGCACGACGTCGCCGACGGCAAGTCGCTTGGCGAAAGCCGGAGGACTCGCTAGTCGGTAACGGTGATCGTCGAGAGCGATTGCGGCTACCTCCTCCTGTTCGAAGGGAGGCCAGTCCCCTTCTTGCCGGAGTCGAATGTGAACCACTTCATGTGTGGACGCCATCAGTTCCCTTGCCGCTTGTTCATTGCCATGGGCGCACTCACCAGTGTTGTGGGCCGTCGCTCTTTCTTCTGTTGCAGGGTACCGATGGCCCTCATGGCTTGAAGCAGGGTGGCAGCTTGCGCAGCAGCAAAGAGCAGCCCCGGTGCTCGGAATCCCGGGCACCGGGGCTGCAGATGAAGAGGTCACCCCTGAGTGAACCTCAAGAAGAGCTTTTGGGCCTCCTCCGGGTCATCCATGGCGACCTCGAGCCGTACGACTCCAGGTTGCACAGAGAATTTTCGGCAGAAGTCCTCACCTACGAGGTCCGCAACTTCTACCTCGCCGTTCGGGCAGCTGAGCAACCCTTCGTACACGCGGACGCCCTCAAGCGAGTCGCCTTCGTGGCCTACCGAGATCTCCACCTCGTCGATATCCCCGTGCACTACTCCGGCGACAACGCACGTCTCGTTGGCCTCCACGGGGGACACGACCGGATCGATCTCTGGGATGTCGCCACCAGTACCAGTGGACTCGACCCTGACCACGCCCCAGGGGACACTCACGCGGAAGATGTCCAGCATTCCGAATCCTCTCTTGCCTCAGAGGCCATCGTACGGGTTGATTTTATCCCGTTTCATCTGCGCAGCCGCCCTTCCTTGTGCAGCACTACAACTCCTGCACTGCGGGAGCAAGATCTGCGGTACGTCCTTGTTGATGAAGGTGGAAACGGGCTGGTGATCCTTCACCCAAGTCCCCGTCTTGTAACCAGACTTCTTGACTCCGCAGGAGTGGCATCCGTACTTGTCGCCGATGTCATTGATGCTGTCCTTCTCCCGTTTCAGCCAGTCTCGGCCGGGGCCACGTGCAGGAATTGATTCCTCAGCGAAGGGCCCGGGGAACATGAGTTCGCAGGCTTCTCCGTATCCGCCCTTCTTGCCACCTACATTGTGAACCAGGGCCGACGCCGGGCCTGCTTGGACATAATACGTGTGGATCCCGCTGACCGAGAGGTTGAACACCTGCTGGACCGCGGTCCACGCACGCGTGGCCGTGACCTTGACCCACGTACCCGCCGAAGTGCGCAGGAGCGCCCCCGGCCTTACTTCGCCGGCCTTCGCCCAGGTGTGCTGGTCCTCCAGCCAGAAGGGGTGGCCTTCGGTGGCGGTGATGGTGTCAGTGGCGTCGCCCTTGTCGCCGTCGGTGTCGACCGTGAGCCGCACCAAGTGCTTCTCACCGTTTCCGACAATGACGTCCTCCACCGGACGGGCTTCGGTCCTGCCCGTCGTGGGGTCGGTCGCGAGGATCTTTTCACCGATCTGGATGTCCTTGATCGGCTTGGTGGATCCGTCGGCCATCACCACCAGGGTTTCCGGGGTGAAGCTGTTCGGGACAGGACAAGTAGTGGCCTCGGAGGCTTCCGAGACGAGCTTCTTGGCCTTCTCCATTCCCTTGCCGCTTTCGGCAAGGTGCTCCACCTTGCCGGCCATCCGCGCGGCCTTCGCCCCGCGCACGGCTGCCGTGGACCCCGGAACGAAGACGCTCGCGACCGTGACCGCCGTCCAAAGGCACGCCTCGACGTCACCCTTGGTCGCGCACTTGATCGCGTCGTTGACGCCGGTGACCTCGGCGGCGAACTCCAGCCCCGCCTTCAGGTACGGTGCCGCGGTCTGCGCGAACTCCGACACCGCTGTGATCGCCGTGTCGACGGCCGAGACCATCCGGGCGCTCACATCGGCCACGACCTTCGCGACCTCGGTGGCGACCTTGGCCACGTCCTGGACGAAGTGCTTGGTCTCCTGGACGATCGCCGCCGGGATATTGACCGCGATCTGTACGGCCGTCTTCATGCCGGCATAGACCGGACGGAGTGCCTTGGCCAGCACGGGAATCGGGTTGTGCGTCGCGACGTACTTCTTCGCGGCGCGCGCCTTGTCGCTGATGTATTGCTTGCTCTCGCGGTAGATCTGCGCCGCGGACTTGTAGACCCTTGTGGACTGGTTCCTTATGTAGTTGGCGCCGGACGAGATCTTGTTGCCGAGCCATCGGGTACCGGACGAGACCTTGTCGGCGAGCCAGCTGGCGCCGGACGAGATTTTATTGCCGAGCCACCTGGCGCCGGACGAGATCTTGTTGCCGAGCCATTGGGCGCCGGATGAGATCTTGTTACCGAGCCAGCTGGCGCCGGATGAGATCTTGTTGCCGACCCAGCTGGCGCCGGACGAGACCTTGTTGCCCACCCACTTGGCGCCGGACGAGACCTTGCTCGCCGCCTTCTTGATCCACTTGGGCCAGTGGCCCGTCGGGTCCGTGTAGTCCAGCGGATCCGCGTTGCCGTACGTGTAGCGGTTCGCTTCCACGGACGGGGTCGGGTCGAGGGTGTAGCTGTCGCGTGATGTGAAGGAGCCCGTTCCGGAGTCGTACCAGCGTGCGGCCATGCTGACCTGCTGGGTCTTCGGGTCGGTCCAGTCGCCCTGGTAGCCGATGGAGATCTGCTCACCGGCAGTCGCCGTCGTCTTGCCGAACGGGTCGAAACCCACTGACGAAGCCAGCGACTTCGGGTCGGTGTCCTTCGCGTCGACGGTGCCGACGACATCGCCGTGCCGGTCGTCCATGGAGAGGCGGGTGGTGCCGCCCTGGGTGACGGAGATCAGCTCGCCGGTCAGGCCCCGGCTGTAGACACCGCGCCCGTCGGTGACGACGTCGTCGTCCAGGCCCGAGTAGGTGTGCTGGGTGCCGTCGCGGTCGACGAGGCGGCCGAAGGCGTCGTACTCGTAGGAGGTCTCGCCCTGCTTGGCCAGCTGGCCGAATGCGTCGAAGCGGCTCTCCTCCACCAGACCCGATGTGGACGACGTCTTGCGCGTGCCGCGCGGGGTGTAGGTGTAGGCCGAGTCGCCGTCCGACATGAGCCGGTTGCGAGCGTCGTATGCGGCCTTGCGGTCGCCCGACTGGACGCGGTTGCCGGAGTCGTCCCACCCGTAGGCGGTGGTCTTGCCGGTCTTGTCGGTCCAGGAGGTCAGACGTCCGGCGTCGTCGTAGCCGTACTTCTGCTCGCCCGCGTCAGCGGTGCCGGTCGTCTTCTTCGATATCAGGCGGTCGTTGTCGTCGAAGCGGTACTCGGCCGTGGCCAGTACCGTCTCCGACCCCGCGGACTTGGTGACATCCGAGGTCTGACGGCCCAGCGAGTCGTAGCCGAAACTGCGGCTGACGCCGGGGGAGTCGATGCCTTCCAGGGCGCCGGTCCTGTCGTAGCGGTAGCTGAACAGCTGCTGCGACTGGGCGTCCTTGACGGACTTCAGCCGTCCCTTCTCATAGCCGAACACCGCGGTGCCGGCACCGTCGACACGGGTGAGCAGGCGCCCGTCCTCGTCGTAGCCGAAGGTCGCGTCCCCGGAGCCGCCACGGGCCGCGGTCAGCAGACCACGGTCGTCGTACTCGTAGGTGTTCACGCCCTTCGGCGCGGTGGAGGAGACCACGCGGCCGTTGGCGTCGTACTCGTAGACGCGGTCGGGGGTGGAGACCTCCGCGCCGCTGCCGGTCTCGCGCAGCAGCAGACCCGACGGGTCGTACGTGCGCAGGCGCTCGATCTTGCCGGGCTCGGTCAGCTTGACCGGATTGCCGACGGCGTCGTAGGCCGTGGTCCAGGTGCGGTCGGATGCAGCCGGGTACTCCTTCGTCTGCGGTTCGATCGTCGACTCGGGCAGGCCGAGGGTGTTGAAGGTGTAGCGGGTGGTGTTGCCGCGGCCGTCGGTGTAACGCGTCCGGTTGCCGTTCGCGTCGTAGCCGAAGGTCGTGGTGATGTTCTTGCCGGAGCTGACGGGCTCCGTCTGCTGGACGAGCTGATTCTGCGCGTCGAAGACGAAACCGGTGGTCTTGCCCTTGGCGTCGGTGGAGGAGACGAGGTTGCCCGCGGCGTCGTAGCGGAAGCTGCGGTCGCGCAGCGGGTTGTCGTCCTTGTCCAGCCACACCTGGCCGGTCATCCGGCCCGCCTGGTCGTACGTCTGCCGCACCTGGCGGCCCAGCGCGTCGGTGTTGCTGATGACGCGACCCGACATGTCGTAGCCGGTGCGGGTCTTCACACCGGCCGGGTCCTCCGTGCCGGTCAACTGTCCCAGCGCGTCGTAGGAGTAGCGTGTGGTGTCACCGGACGCCGAGGTCTCCGCGACCATACGGTCCGCGTCGTCGTAGGCGAACGTGGACGTGAAGTACCGGGTCTGCCCGGACTTCCGCTCCACCTGCGTCGCCGTCGCCAGCCGGCCCAGGCCGTCATAGGTGCTCTCGATACGTGCCCCGGTGGGGTCGGTGGCCGAGAGCTCCTCGCCGGTGCGGCTGTAGGTGTACGACCACACGGCGCCCGCGCCCGACGGCACGGACTTGCCAGGCTCCGTCACCAGGCCCAGCAGCTTCGAAGCACGTGGCTCCTCCCGCTGCACCAGACGGCCCAGCTGGTCATAACGGAAACGCTTGGTGTTGCCGAGCGCGTCCGTGGCCGCGGTGATACGGCCCGCCGAGTCGTACTCGTTACGGCTGACCGGGGTGATGGGCTCCGAAGCGCCCGGCGGGGTGTACGACGGGGACGTGCTCTTCGTCGGCTGTCCGGCCTTGTTGAAGTCGATCGAGGTCAGCCTGCCCTGCGGGTCCTTGGACTGGGTCGCCTCGTCGAAGGCGTTGTAGCCGGTGACCGTGGTCGGACGCAGCTTCACCGGCTTGCCGGAGTCGCCCTCCTGGCCGTTCTCGACGTCCGCCGCCGGCTCCGTCACCGAGATGCGGCGGCCCAGCGCGTCATAGGCGTAGGTGGTGGTGAAGTCCTCCGCCTTCGCGCCGTCGACGTTGCCTCGCGGCTCCGTCTCCGCCAGCAGCAGACCGCGCTGATCCCACTGGAAGGTGGTCGTCAGCCGCTGCTTGCCGTTCTGGGTGGTCTCGCTCAGCTCACGCCCGACGGCGTCGTACGTGTAGTCGACGATCTCGGAATTGCTGCTGCTGAACGGGACGTTGGAGGAACGGCCGGTGTGCACGACGCGCGTCACGTTGTCCGCGTCGTCGTAGCTGTAGGCGACCTTGCGGTCCAGCTTGCCGGGGTCCGTGGTAACGCTCTGCGTACGGCCCGAGACGTCGTAGCTGTACTCGGTGACGAGCGAGCCGTTACCGGTCGTCTTGCGGACGAGGCCGCCCAGCGGGTCGTACTCGTTGCGCTCCAGCTCGATGTCCCGCGTGGAGCCGTCCGGCTGCGGTACGTCCAGCGCGCGCACGGACTTCCGCAGGCCGTCGTCGTAGTAACTGAACGCCCGGGTCCGGCCCATGGCATCGGTGTGCCTGGTCAGCCGGCCGGCCATGTCGTAGGCGTAGGAGTCGGTCACGAGGACCTTCTCGTCGCCCGCGCCGTCCTTGGGCGCTTCCTGCGGGTCACCCTTCCAGTCCCGCACCCGCACCTCGGCAACGCTGTTGCGCGGCGTGTAGACGGTCTCCGTGCGGGTACCGCTCGCGTCGACCTCCCAGACACGGTTGCCCAGGACGTCGTAGCCGTAGCTGCTCTCGGAGCCCTCGGCGTCCGTCACCCGCACCGGCCGCGCCGAGTCGTCGTACTCGGTGCGTGTCTCGCGCGCCGGGTCGCCACCGGTGAGGTCGGTGACTTCCGAGCGCAGTTGCAGACCGTCCTTGTCGTACTCGACAGTCGTGCGCTGGGTGTGCGTGACGCCTGTGACCTCGTTCTTCACCCCGGGCTTGGTCGTGGTGACCACCCGGTTGACACCGTCGTAGGTGAAGGAGACGGTCACGCCCTGCGGCTGGGAGTCGCTGACGTCGGTCTCGGTGAGCTTGCGGCCCAGTCGGTCGTATGTGTAGCGCGTGGTCAGCCCCGCCGGGTCGGTGGTCTCGGCGAGATCACCGCTGGCGAAGTAGCCGTACCGGGTCGTCTTGCCCTTGGCGTCGGTCATCGACGCCAGCAGCCCGGCGGGCATCGTGCCCTTGCCGTCGGACGCCGGCTCACTGCCCGTGGTGAAGGTGCGGACCGCCTTGCGGCCGTCCGGCGCCGTCTGTTCGGTCAGCTCGCCCCGGGCGTCGTACGAGTACGCCGTCCGGTAAGTGTTGTCCGAGGCGTTCTTCGACCGTGCGTCACGGGATTCGAGGAGCTTGCCGTTGCGCGGGTCGACCGGGTCCTTGTCGTTGAAGTAGTAGCTGTAGTAGGTGGTCTGGCAGTCGCCCTTGTCGCGGCAGTTGGTGCGTGTGGCGACGTTGCCCTGGTCGTCGAACGTCATGTCGAGCGCGTGACCGTTCTCGTCCACGACGTGGTTCTGCATGCCCCGCTCGTCGTAGCCGAAGCCGCGCACGCCCATGGCGTTGACGGCACCACCGACGAACTCGGGGTCCGGGTAGTCGACCGGAGGCTGGCCGGTGCCCGTCGCACCGCCCTCGAACAGGCCGCCCTCGGCGATACCGGGCGACGCGGAGACGCCCGGCTTCGGCTTCTCGGCGTCCTTGGGCCTGTCGCGCAGCGGCGAGACATAGCGGATCAGCCGGCCCGCGAGCGGGTCGTAGTCGTAGAAGTGCCGACGGTCCTTCGGGTCCGTCACCTGGACGGTGCGGATGAGCTCCTTGTTGTACAGACCGGTGACCGGAGTGCCGAGCTGCCACTGGCCGCCGTTGACGTCGGTCAGCTTGCTGACGCGGTCCACGTTCGTGTCGTACGTGACCTCGGCTGCGGTACGGCCGTTGGGCGTCGTCACCTTGACGAGCTGATCGGCCTGCGCGCGCGCCGCGTACAGCGACTGAACGGCCGCGGTGCCGAGCGGTTTGTGGTGGACGGCGACCTCGCCGATGTCGCCCTTGAAGTACGCGGTGCCCTTGGACGGCGCGGACGGCCACATGTACGCCCAGCCGGTGCCGATCTCGGCGAACCGCTGGACGCTGTGGTCGACCGGCGCGGCGAGGCTGCCGCTGTTCTTGCCGTCGACGAAAAGGGTCTGCCGCGCGCCGTCCGAACTGAGCACGACGTGGTGCCATTTGCCGTCGTTGACGGAGGCGGCGGCGGTGATGGGTGTGATACCGCCGGTGCGGAACTGGCCGCGCAGCTTGCCGTCGGCGCCCACGTAGAGCACGGGGGCGCTGGAGCCGGCCGCGGAGTCGGAGTGCTTGTCCGAGCGGTAGTTCAGCAGCACACCACTGCCGGTGGTGCGGAACCACATGCTGACCGCGAGGTTGCGCTGGAGGTTCAGCAGGTTCTCGGGCAGGGCGACGCGCGAGGAGGTACCGTTGAACGTCGCCGCGTTCACGTCCGTGCCGCTGAGCGGACCGGTCGCGTCGTGGCCGACGTCGACGTACTGTGCCTGATCCTTCCCCTGGTTGACGGTGACCTGGCTGACGGCGTCGTCGCCGGAGTCCTCGCCGAAGCGCCAGTAGGCGTACGGTCCGGAGTCCAAGGCCACGCTGCGGTAGTGCGAACCGGCGGCGTAATCGTAGGTGGTGCAGGTCTTCTCGGGCGAGCAGACCTTGGTCAGCTTGTCGCCGTCGTACTCGTACGTCCACGTCAGCGGCTTGGTGCCCAGCGGGTCCGTGCCGACCGCGGTGACGTGGCCGCCCGACCACTGGAAGTACAGGCTTCGCTTGCTGGTGTCGTTGGTGACCTGGACGAGCTTGCCGTCCACGTAGGTGAGCGTCTGCGTCAGTCCGCTCGCGTCCGTGATCCGGGCGAGTCGGCCGTCGGCGCGGAAGGCGTAGCGCACACCGTTCTTGTCGGCGAGCTCCCAGCCGCCGTCCTTGACGGACGTGAAGACGGCGTCACGGCCCTGCGGCGGCGCGAAGGAGCCGTTGGCATTGCGACCGAAACGGACCTGCTGCCCGTCGGGGTAGCCGATGACGATGTTTCCGGTGCCGTCGTCGTCGGGGGTCACGCGCATGTCGAGGCGCGAGGCCCAGCCGGCGCCGAAGATCCGGCCGGTGACCGGGTCGAGGCTGTTGTAGGTCCGGGTCACGGTGAGGTCCGGACCGACGGTGGGTACCGAGGCGTCCACGGCCGAGGTGGCGAAGTTGCCGACCTGTGGGTCGAACGGCTTGTCCGACGAGCCGTAGGGCGAGCCGGCCAGGTGCGAGGTGACGACCGGCTGCGGGACCGTCGTCAGGAATGTGGTGTACGGCAGCTCGGGGCTGGTGGCGGCGTTGTCCTTGCTCCACGGGCGCCACAGGTACGTCTTGGACCAGGAGAGCTTGCCGGCGGGCACGACCCAGCTGCGGTCGGGGGACCAGTCGGAGAAGAAGCAGTCCTTGGGCTTGTTGTCCTTGCCCGCCTCGCAGACCTCGTAGCGGTACTGCAGTTTCTGACCGGTGTTGTCCATGTCCCGGGCGTTGGCCCACAGCTCGGGCGAGAGCGTCTGCGACTGGTGGCCGTTGGCCGGGTGGAAGGCGTCGACGACCGGCGGGATGGCCACCACGTTCAGCTGCAGCCGCACCGGCGGGATGCCCTCGTCGGTGAAGACGGCCTTGCCCTTGCGGACCATCGAGAAGTCGAAGAGGTACTGACCCGCGTCCGCTTTGTGGACCACGGCGTCGAGCGAGACGCTCGCACCCCGGGGCACGTCCTTGGGCAGCTGCGCGGAGACCGCCTGCTTGACGAGCTTGCCGTCCTTGTAGGCCCGGTAGCCCAGCTCGTATGTGCTGGGCGTCCAGGTCTCGGCACCCAGGTTGGTGACCTTGATCTTGACCTTGCCGTCCGTGCCACGGGAGACCGGTGGCTGCGGCGCGGAGCGCTCGACCGTGTACTTGGCGTTGTACGGAGTGTGCGTCACATACAGCGACGGCGGGTTGGCGCTGCTGGTGCTGGAGAACTTCTTCCAGTTCATCGACTCGGAGTCCGAGCCGCGCAGCGTCAGGCCGTAGTTCGGGCGAGTGCCATTGGCCCAGTCCTCGACCAGGTCACGGCCCTTGGTGCCCAGGTCGATGGCCTCCCAGGCCGCCGGGCACGCCGAGCTCGACTCGCCTTCGGCGATGAAGCCGTGCGCGAAGGAGGAGCCGGCGATCTTGGCACCGTACTTGGGGCCGGGGTAGGTGTGGCCCTTGCCCGCCGTCCACGCCTCGGTGACCGGGTGGACGTTGACCTCGCGGGGGCGGCAGGAGGCCGACCAGTAGTTCAGTACGGTCAGCGAGGCACCGAAGACCTTGTGGTTGCGGAGCTTGGACGCCACGCCCGGGAACGCCAGATAGGTCGCGGCCTGGCTGGTGGTGCCGCCGTCGGTGACCTTGCCCAGCTTGAGGGTGTCCTCGGAGGCCGAGCTCCAGTTGTTGCCGCCGGACTTCTCCACATACATGCTGGAGGAAGCCCCGACGGGCTCGACCATGGGCGGGTCGACGCGTACGGGGAAGGCACGCTCGGGCGCGGAGAGCCAGTCGCCGTCGAGCTCCACGCGCAGCGCCTGACCGCCGTTGTGCTCGACGACGCGGTAGTCGACCCGGGTCGAGATCGCGCCGTCACCGGACTCGGGGTTGACCTTGGAGTCCTCCATATAGCCGTGCGGAATGCGGACGCGCTCCTTGCCGCCCGCGTCCTTCAGGACCACGTCGCCGTTGTCGACGGAGGCCGTCAGTCCCTTGGTCCGCAGCGGGAAGGTCCAGCCGCGCGGGGCGTTCGCCGAGCGCAGCACCATGACCTCCTTCAGACCGCCGGGCCTGGAGATCAGCTCCAGGTCGGCGTCCTTGAGGACGTCGGGGTAGGTGACGGCGGAAGGATTCTTCTCCTCGACGCGGCCGGCCGAGGACCGGGCGCCCTCGAGGCCGAAGGACACCTCGTGGTCGCCGTCCACGACGAGCCGGGCCAGGTCCCTGGCGTCGGCCCGGGCCGCGAGGTTGATGCCCAGGCTGTCGGCGGCATTGCGCCAGCCACCCGCGTCCTTGTCACCGCCGGCGACCAGACGTGCGTCGATGGGCTGCCAGCTACCGTCGGCGGCCCGGTAGTTCAGTCGCTCCTTGGAGAACTGAGTGGTTTGCGACCCATCCTGATTGGTGAATGTTCGTTCGAATTCATCCCGTTTGTCGGTGGCTTCGGTGCTGCTCTTGGGGTCGTAGCCCCTGACGTCCTTGGCCGGGGCCTCCTTGACCTCGGCCTCGTTGCGGGCGTCCGGGGCGGAGGCGTCCGGGTGCTCCACGGCGTACTTGCCGTGCAGCGTCAGCGGACCATCGGCCTTGACGGGCTTGGCGTCGCCGTCGAGGTGGTCCAGTCCGGCGGCGCTGCCCCAGCGCTGGCCGTCGGGGCGCTTCGTGTGCCCCTTCACGCCGGGCAGTCCGGGCCCGGAATCGGGCCGTTCAACGGCCTCGGAGGGTGCGGTGCCGGCGAACACCAGCATGGCTGCGGTGAGTGCGACGGCCCGGCGTAGGCCGGGCCGTCGACTGAACAAGGCGCGATGTCTGAAGACACCGCGGCGGCGGAGCGCACCGGGTCCGGTGCGCCGACTGCCAGGTATCACGAAGAATCTCCACATCGGGAATCGTCCTGAAATGCGACTAAACCCCTGCTAGTGGCAGGGGTTACCGCAGATGCCCACAACCAGTCAGATGGCGGGCATCGGTCGATGTTGTATCCGAATAAAGATAGATATTGCAAAACGTTGGTGTAAATGCGGTGGACCGTTGGGTTCGCCAGTACGGAATCTTTTGTTCCGCACATCACATGACGTTGGATAAGATCATTTGTCCGAAATGTCCGGCGATCACGTGTAAATCCCACGTCAGTTGGAGGTAAGGATGTGGTTAACATGCATGTCGCCCGGCCTGCTTCTCGGCCGGACCTCGGGTCGTGACCGGCCCTTGCCGCCCTGTCATGAAAGCGCTCCCGCATGCCGAAGAGCCGTTTCCGCCCGTCTGCCTCCCGCGCGGCAGCCCTGACCCTGGCCGCCGTCACGGCCCTGCCCCTGGGGCTGGTGTGTGCGCCCACCGCCTCGGCAGACCCGATACCGGAGAAGCCCGCCACGTCCACCCAGCTGAGCTGCCGCCCGCAGACCGAGCTGTACGCCGCGGGCACGGACGGCACGCTGAAGTACTACGCGCACGCCGACCCGGCCAACGGCTCGTTCAACTGGCCCGTCATCGGCAAGCAGATCGGCAACGGCGGCTGGCAGTCACCCCGGAACACCCTCGGCGGGCCCAACGGCTGGATCTACAGCATCAATTCCGAGGGTGACCTCTACCGCCACCACTACGATCCGGCCGCCGACAGCTGGGAGCGCGCCCGCGGCCAGAAGATCGACGACGGCTGGGGTGCCTTCCTCGCCTCCGCCCGCCGCAACCGCGTCACCGTCGACGACCGTGGCAACATCTTCGCCATCTTCGACGACGGCACCCTGCGCTTCTACCAGTACGACCAGAAGACGGGAGCGGTCCTGCCCGGCCGCGGCCGCATCATCGACCCCAGTGGATGGGGCGAGTACGACCTTGTCGTCGCGGCGGGCGACGGCCTGCTGTTCGCCCGCAAGGGCGGCGACATCTACCGTTACCGCTACGACGTCGACCGCCAGCAGTGGCTGGACGTGAAGGTCCCGGCCTGGACGGTCGGCTGGCAGCGCCTGAAGGAGATCCGCTCGGCCGGCGGCGGCACCCTCTACGCCCTGCACGAGGACGGCACGCTCTACTGGTACCGCTGGGACCAGAGTGCCGGCGCCTGGGTGGACACCGGCCGCCGCAAGTCGGGCTGGGGCTTCCAGGGTTACCACGGCATCGCCATGCGCACCGACGCCTGCCACGTCCCCGCACAGCCGGAGCCGGCCCCCGTCGCGGCGCGCCCCCGTATCCCCGCCACCCTTCGCCAGGGCAGCGACCAGCTCGTCCAGCAGTTCTACGTCGACGAGCGCGGCTGGCTCATCCAGGGCGCGCAGCGCGACATCAATGACCTCGGCACCGTGGTGTACAGCGTCGTGCCCGGCGCACAGAACATGGTCGACCAGCCCGTAGTGACCGAGCAGGCGGACGGCACTCCGCTCGCCTTCGTCCTCGGCAAGGACGGCCACATCTACATGACCAAGCGGCAGCCGGGCTCGACCTGGTCCCCGCTCACGGACCTCGGCGGCGACTTCGTCGGCGCCCCGACCGTCGTCCGCAACTCCAAGGGCGTCGTCCAGGTGGACGCCTTCGATCGCGACGGCAAGCTCTGGTACCTGAACCAGCGCACCGCCAACAGCGAGGACTTCATCCCGTGGCGGACCCGGGACGCGTACTCCTCGGTCCCGGCCGGCTATGAGAAGGAGACGTTCGCCGGGGCGAGCCAGGCGGCCGTGGTGGACGGTGAGAGCGACCGCGCGTTCGTCCTCGGCATCGACAAGCAGGGCCGCATCGGGGTGAACCGCGCCGACGGCAACCGCGACGGCTGGTGGGTATGGGGTGTCTCCGACGTCACCGGTCTCGCCGGCACCCCCGCCGCGGCCCGCGGCGCGGACGGCAAGATGGTGGCCTTCGCCCGGAACAAGGACGGCGAGATCTGGACCGCGACGGAGTCCTCCCGCACGGCCGGCGGAAAGGCCCTCAACGGCTTCTTCGGTGACGGGGCATCGATCCCGGGCGTGAAGACCGAGGGCTCCCCCGTGGCCGTCGTCAACAAGGACAAGACGCTCGGTGTCCTCGTCCGTGACGACAAGGGTTACATCCGGTACTCCGCCCAGCGTCCTGACGGCTCCTTCGGCAACTGGGCCATGGTCTGGTCCGGGAAGGCCGCCACCGACCCGTCGGCCGTGCAGCTCGCCGACGGCCGCTGGGGCGTCTTCTTCCTCGACACCGAGGGCGTGGAACGCATGTACTGGCTCACCCCGGCCAACGGGTCGGCGGCCATGGCGGCTCCGAACACCCGGATGAAGCGCAGCATCACGCCGGAGCCGGCGCCGGAGTCCCTGTTCACTGGTGGCCCGACGGCGAAATCCGGCGCGAAGCCGACCGCGCCCGAGACCGAGTAGCCCTGACCTGCCCGAAGGGCTGTCGAGTCCTCGCGGTGGGTCCGTGACCGCGTGAGGACGACGGGGGTGGCGGGGCTCGAGCCCCGCCACCCTGGCCGCACATGGTCGGCCGTTTCACGGACGTATCAGACGCGCCGGGTTCAGCCGAGTCCGGCCGAGTGCGGCCGGGGCCAATGGCCAGGCCAAGAGGAGCGGAAGAGCATGCCGGATCAGCTGGGATCCTCCCCTGCCGGACAGACGACACGGACGAGCGGGCAGCGGTTGGCCAATGTCGCACGCCGTCTGGGCAGCTGGCTGTGGTCGTCACGCCGACGCCGGCTGTCGACACTGGTGGCATCCGCCGCGCTGCTCGTGTCGGCCGCCACCGGGGGCGTGTACCTGTGGTGGTTCCAGGACCCCGGCGCCCAGCCGGGCGAGAAGGGCGCCCGCAAACTGGTCATCGCCTACATCGACGCACTTGCCGACGGTGACATGAACGAGGCATGCCGGCTGCTGCACCCGCGTGTGACCACCTCCATGGGACAGGCGGAAGGCGGCTGCCCGGGAGCCATGCGCGCCCAGATCGGCGAACGGCTGAGCCGCAAGGATCGCAGCCGGGTCGCCGGCATAGACGTGGGGGAGGCCGCCGTCGAGGGCAAGTCCGCTCGGGTCGAGGTGAGTTCGGGGGGCCGTACCGCGAAGAAGAGCACGGTGACCGTGGAGCGGGTCGACGGGCGCTGGCGGGTGCTGGAGGACTGAGCGGGCCGCATGAGCGGGCGGCGGGGACCCACCCTGACCACCCGCTCACAGGAGTACGCCGACGCGCCGCATTCCCGCTCGGCCACGTCCGGCTCGGCCTCGATGCCGTCGGCTTCCTCACGCAGCTCGTCCACCACACCCGCCGTCCGCGAACCCCGGGAGACGGCGCAGCGCGTCGAAGGGGAGGGGCGGCCAGGGGCACTAGGCGTTGCTCCACCCGGCTGTGCTGGAATACGAGTCCAGCAGGTCCACCACGAAGACCAGGGTCGAGCCCGGCGGGATCAACGGTGAGGGCGACTGCTTGCCGTAGCCGAGCCGCGGGGGAACGATGATCTCGCGTCGACCGCCGACCTTCATCCCCCTCACCCCCCGGTCCCAGCCCTTGATGACCCTGCCGCTGCCCAGGGCGAACTTGAACGGCTCGCCCCGGTCCCAGGAGGCATCGAACTCTTTCCCGGACTCGAAGGTCACCCCGACATAGTGGACCCTGACCACCATGCCCGGCTCCACCTCGGCCCCGTCCCCGACGACCAGGTCCCGGATGGTCAGCTCGGTAGGAGCGTCGCCCTCCGGAACGTTGACCTCGGGCTTCGTCAGTTCGCTCATTGCGGCCTCATCACTCTCCGTCGAAAGCCCCCGCACGGACCAGCCGGACACGTGGACATCTATTTGGTAGATGGTCACGCTACCGAGAATGCCGATTCCCGGAGCACACCAAATCCAGCGACCGCACGTGGTGATCTTTCGCGTAGCCGGTGAACGCGACCCCGCATCCAGGTGGCAGTGAGTCGCCCGGCTGTCAGGTCAGGGTTCTGAGGCGATGCTCTCGATGGGCAGTCCGTCGCGGGCCCGGTTGCGGCTCCAGGTGACGGCGTAGATGTCGGGCATGCCGTTCGTGTAGGTACGGCGGCTGCAGACGTAGTGGTGAGCGATGTAGCAGTAGCCGCCGGGGAGAGGTTCGCCTTCGGGTCCGGTGCTGGCCCATCCGCCTGGTGTCATCAGCCAGCGTTGTCCTTGAGGGACTTCAACGCTGGGGAGTGGTTCAGGTTCGAGGAGGATCCAGCGGTCTCCCGGGGCTCGTCGGAGTTGCTGGGGCCAACCACATTCGGGACAGGCGACGGTTCGCGTGGTCTTTTTTACCCCCATTCCTCAGAGAATGCCGCCTTGCGGCCCGCTTGGTCAGTGGCCCGGTCGGTCGTTTGCGCTGGTGGCGGGGGTGCGGGTGGGCTGCCGGTCGGCCAGGGCGTCGGCCAGGGACCTGTAGCGATGCCATGAACTCCCGCTCTCGGCAGTCCTCCGGCCCGCGCGTGCCCCACAGCCGCACTCTCAGAGCCGTCAACAACGAACGATCGAACAGCGCGAGCGTCCCACCGACAGGGGGTTGCGCTTGCGAAGCCCTGGCTGTCCGGCCTGGAGGGTCCGGCTCGGACGCGAAGCGGCACTGGATCACGCCTGCCGGGGCAGGGCCCGGTCACGCCGGTGGAGCGTGGCCCGTATCCGCGTGGGTGTTTACTCGGAGGCGAATCGATCCAGACAGTGGAACGGGCGCCATCTCGCGCTTCAAGAGGACGTTAGCGCCCCGGAGGGGCTCTCATTACGGGATCGGGATCCCGGGCCCGGCCCCGAGACAGCGGGCACGAGTTTTCGATAAACGGTCGCGCGGATCCGAGGCGTAGCTTTCGAGCATCAGGGCCGAGAGCGGCTCCTGATGTCCGATGGAGGTCCCCCAATGACGCATGAACCCCCCGTGTCGCCGATCGAGGGAGAGGGCGGATTCATATCGTTCGGGGGTTCGATCCCACCTCATGTTCAGGCGCAACAAGACATGCTGTATCGCCAGATGGCCCCAGCGCTCAAGAGCGAGGCTTTCTGCTTGTACGGTCACCCTCTGATTGACCTCGACGAATTGATGCCACTCGCGGCCGCTCGAGCGTTTGCCAAGTGGAGTGAAGGTGCCACCGAGCGGGAGATGGCCGTTGCCCTGAATGAAGAGGTGATGAATTTGGTGGCCCATCGCCGAGCTTTCCTTCCGGATCCGACGACGGTGAAGCTCTGCTGGGAGAATCTTGCCGATCTCTTGAAGCCTCAGGCCATCGAGGCCGAAAAAGACAAATCGATCACATGGAATGGTCGGCTGTCGATTTACGAATCCTTGCTCAGAGTGGACGCTCTGCCAGGCCAGCGAAAGGCAGTGTTCCATACGCGCGTAGTCTTCGGTATCGAGGGAGGAGAGGCTGCGCGGCTGCTCGGCAAGAACCCTTCGACGATGCGTACCACTCTTTTTGTGACCCGCAATGTCTTGCGCTGGGCTGGCGTGGACGTGGACAACCTCGTGTCCGAGTTCTTCCCGTCGTGCATGCGAAAGGACAAGGAATGAATTATGCCGGCGCGGGCGGGCTGCCATCCGACCCCGCATCACCCGAGGCTCAACAGCTTGCCACAGTGCGCGAAGAGACGGTGCGCCTTCGTGCGCTTGGCGCACCACTACCTCCGCTGCGCGACTACACGCCCCCCCGAACCTATGCGGCTTGGCTGGCCAACCAGGAACGGATTAGTCGGGACCGCACCCGCGCAAATAGGCGGTTGGTAATCCGCTGGCTGCTTGAGTCCGTGTTCTGGCTGACAGGCATCACTCTGACCTCGCTGCTCTTCCTCAAGGAGGATTTCATGACCGCCGTCTCTGTTGACTTCACGGGACTTGTGTTCCTGATCCGGCAGCGAGTTATTGCGTTGATTGGAACTCCGTATCCGCCCAGAAAGAATCGGCCACTCGAAGAGAGTCAATCCGCGCCGCAATTTCATCCGCAGGAGCGTCTCGCTAATAAGTAGCGAGCGCTCGGCTGCCCGTCGCGATCCCGACAGGCATCCCGTACGACGGGCAGCCATATGGCATCCCTGATAGGAGTAGGCGCTATGACCCACAATGGCACGCCTGCGCAACCACAGTCGGTCTCTGGATCCAGTCTGCAGGCGCACGGCACGCCCTCCTCCTGCGGCTGCACAGCACGGTGCTCAGTGTGCGAGAAACGCGCTCGCTACTGGCAGCTGGCAGGCCGCATGATTTGGGGGGCATTCAGCATTGCATTCCTCTTCGAATCGGTGATCTTCTTCGTGCTGGCCATCATTGCCGCAGTTGAGCATGAGTATCCGCGCGCTGGTGCTTGCACTGGGTGTGGCATTCTGTCCGCAAGCATCCTGGCGACAGGGACAGCGCTCGTGAGGAAAACGCGGTAGACAGGCGGCGCTGCGCGTCGATCAATCGAAAACTTTGCATTCGAAGACGATTCCAGGGCCCGCATGGGTCAGTCGAGCGCTGTCCGGCCGACTGCACAGCACGTCTCGGTCACGCAGTCCGTGAGCCTCCTGAGCTTGGCCAAGTCCTTGCTGGAGGAGCCCTTGCCCCGTCGCTGGGCGCACTCCTGCGGCCTCCTCGAAGCGGTGCGCCAGCAGCGCGGCCGTGGACCACACCTCGCGCCGTTCTTCGGGCGCATGTACTACGCGGCTATGCGCCCGGCCGAAGTCATTCGGCTGCAGCTGGCCGACTGCCATCTTCCAGAGAGCGGCTGGGGGCTGCTTACTCTGCGCCGGGGGATCGTGCCGGCCGGCCGTGAGTGGACGGACGATGGCAAAGCTCACGAGGAGCACACGTTGAAGAAGCGAGCCGCGGAGGAAGACCCGGCCGGTACCGATCTCGCCGGAGTTCGTCACGGCGCTGCGGACCCACATCGACCGATACGGCACTGCCCCGGACGGTCGGCTCTTCTATAGCGAGAAGGGGCTGTACGTCCAGTCCGCGGCATACGGCAAGACCTGGCAGAGGGCCCGAGCGGAAGCCCTCTCCGAGCAGGAACGTGTGACGCTCGTGGCAAAACGCCCCTATGGCCTATGTCATGCGGGTATGTCGTTTTGGCTCCACTCCGGCGTCGACCCAGCGGAGTGCGCGCGGCGCGCCGGGCAGACCATCGAGGTCATGTTCAGGGTGTACGCGAAGGTCTTTGCGCAGTCCCAGGAGCGTGCGAACCGACGCATCGAGGCTGCCATGAGGGAGTGGGAGAAAGGGGATGGCGCGGACTCCTATTAGGTATGGGGTGCCCTGGTCCGGGGCGATAGCGCGTTCCGTACCGAAACCCGCATCTCGAAAGCCTGTTGGAGTGGCGGGGGGTGTGGCGAGGGGTGGCGAACCATAGTTAACTTCCGCACCAAAAACGCCTCTGAGCTGCAGCTTCTCATGGACGCGCAGGCTCTAGTGGCGTGGGCGCGCTGCCCAGGCGACCGGGAGATGCTGGCGAGCAGACGCCCGATCAGACCTGGGCAGCAGGACCCGCTCCACCTAATGTGAAAGAGCAGTACTTGTGATGAGCGAAGCGGGAAGGGCTGGACGTCGTTAGTGGAAAGGAGCTCCAACCCCGCTCCACCGTAGGTCAGAGGCCCTTCCGCCACCCCTAGAAGAACCCCAGCTTCTTCGGGGAGTAGCTCACCAGCAGGTTCTTCGTCTGCTGGTAGTGCTCCAGCATCATCCGGTGCCCCTCCCGCCCTATGCCCGACTGCTTGTAGCCGCCGAAAGCGGCGTGGGCCGGGTAGGTGTGGTAGCAGTTGGTCCAGACGCGGCCGGCCTGGATGGCGCGGCCGGCGCGGTAGGCGGTGGTGCCGTTGCGGGTCCAGACGCCGGCGCCGAGGCCGTAGAGGGTGTCGTTGGCGAGGGACATGGCGTCGTCGAAGTCGGTGAAGGACGTGACGGCGACGACCGGGCCGAAGATCTCCTCCTGGAAGACGCGCATGCGGTTGTGGCCCTCCAGGATGGTGGGCTGGACGTAGTAGCCGCCCGCGAGTTCGCCGCCCAGGTCGGCTCGGGTGCCGCCCGTCAGGATGCGGGCGCCTTCCTGCTTGCCGATGTCGAGGTAGGAGAGGATCTTCTCCAGCTGGTCGTTGGAGGCCTGGGCGCCGATCATGGTGTCGGTGTCCAGGGGGTGGCCGGGGACGATCGCCTCGGTGCGGGCCTTGGCCGCTTCCAGGAATGTGGCGTAGTGGCCGTGCTGGACGAGGGCGCGGGAGGGACAGGTGCAGACCTCGCCCTGGTTGAGGGCGAACATCGTGAAGCCTTCGAGGGCCTTGTCGAGGAAGTCGTCGTCGGCGGCGGAGACGTCGTCGAAGAAGATGTTCGGGCTCTTGCCGCCCAGTTCGAGGGTGACCGGCTTCAGGTTCTCCGAGGCGTACTGCATGATCAGGCGGCCTGTTGTCGTTTCGCCCGTGAAGGCGATCTTGGCCACGCGGGGGCTGGAGGCCAACGGCTTGCCCGCTTCCACTCCGAAGCCGTTGACTATGTTGACCACCCCCGGCGGGAGCAGGTCCGCCACCAGGTCCAGCCAGACGTGGATCGACGCCGGGGTCTGCTCCGCCGGCTTGAGGACGACCGCGTTGCCCGCCGCGAGCGCCGGGGCCAGCTTCCAGGCGGCCATCAGGATGGGGAAGTTCCAGGGGATGATCTGGGCGACCACGCCCAGCGGCTCGTGGAAGTGGTAGGCGACGGAGTCCTCGTCGAGTTCGGAGAGGCTGCCCTCCTGGGCCCGTATCGCGCCCGCGAAATAGCGGAAGTGGTCTATCGCGAGGGGAATGTCGGCGGCCAGCGTCTCGCGGATCGGCTTTCCGTTGTCCCAGGTCTCGGCCACGGCCAGGATCTCGAGGTTGCGCTCCATGCGGTCCGCCATGCGGTTCAGGACGAGGGCGCGTTCCGCCGGGGAGGTGCGGCCCCATGCCGAGGCCGCGGCGTGGGCGGCGTCCAGGGCGCGTTCCACGTCCTCGGCCGTGCCCCGTGCGATCTCCGTGAAGGGGCGGCCGTCGACAGGGGACGGGTTCTCGAAGTACCCGCCCTGCTTGGGCGGTACGTACTCGCCGCCGATCCAGTGGTCGTACCGCGAGCGGTAGGTGACGATCGCGTCCGGGGAACCGGGGGTGGCGTAGCGGGTCATGGCGGCCCTTCGGGTGGGTGGGTTCGTCGTGCGTTCCGGGGTGGTTCGCGGTGGTTCGGGGTGCGCCTTGCGTGCACGTCCTTCGCGTCACGCGACGCTAGTCCCGGCCACGTTGCGCGAACGTTGCCCGCAGCCGTCCCGCCCGCTCCGCCACCGGGCCCCGGTGTGCCGCGTCCTCGGGGAGCGTGGTCAGCAGGCGCTCCCACACCTCCAGGTCCTCCTCGCCCCACGCGCTGTCCGCCCACATCTGGAGCGCCCCCGCGTCGCCGCCACCCAGCACCGCCCTGCGCAGTCTGTCCTCCAGGAGGCGGCGCAGCCGCTGTATCCCCGGAGCCTCGGACAAAGGGAGCAGTGGTCCCGCGTAGGTCCGCAGCGCGGCGCACAGGTCGCCCGCCGCCAACTCCCGTTCCACGTCCGCCGCGTCCGTCTCCACCGGGACGCTCAGCCGGTACGGGCGCGAGTGCAGCAGCCCGCCGACCAGCCGCCGCAGCCGGGAGAGTTCCGCGCGCAGCGTCACCGGCGGCACCGGGCGTTCCCCGTAGAGGGAGAGGGCGAGCTGGTCGCCCGTCAGGCCCGCCGGGTGGGCCGCCAGCAGGGCCAGGATCTCGCTGTGCCGTCTGCTCAGACGTAATCGGTGCCCCTCCGTCACCAGCAGTGCCTCGTCCCGGCCCAGGACGGAGAGCGTGGGGTGTCCGCCGGCGGGCCCCGTCGCCAGCTGTGCCTCGGCCGCGCGGGCCGTGGCCTGGACGAGGGCCAGGCTGTGCGGGCCGGCCAGGTGGTCGCCGCCGGTGATGTCCACCGCGCCCAGCAGCCGTCCGGTGACCGGGTCGTGGATGGGGGCCGCGGCACACGTCCACGGCTGGACCAGGCGGTTGTAGTGCTCGGTGGCGAAGATCTGCACGGCGTGGTCCAGGGCGAGGGCCGTGCCCGGGGCGTTGGTGCCGGCGTGCCGCTCGTCCCAGCGGGCTCCGGGGACGAAGTTCATCCGCTCGGCGCCCCTGCGCACCCCCGCGTGCCCCTCCACCCACAGCATCCGGCCCGCCGCGTCGCAGACGGCGAGCAGATGGGCGCCGTCGTCCGCGATGGTGCCGAGCAGTTCGCGCAGGAGCGGCATCACACGCGCCAGCGGGTGCGCGTGCCGGTAGCGTTCCAGTTCGTCATCGGTCAGCTCCACCGGAGCCATGAACTCCGGCCCGGGCAGCACGGCCGCCGAGCGCCGCCACGAATCCGCGACGACCGCGCGGACCCGGGGGCTCACCACCCCGTCCGAGACGAACGCCGAGTGCGCGCCGCCCATCGTCCGGCTCCGCTCGGCGGGGTCGGCGCCGGACGCCATCGCCAGCCAGGGGTTGACCACGTGGACCCTCCCGGAGGTCGGCCGCCTCCGTGACCATACCGCCGCGCGGAGGCTTGTCGAACGCCGGAGAGGAGGGCTGCCGCCACCGGCCGGTGGGTAGGACACGGACAACGGAGAGTTGCGGTGGACACGTCACAGTGGTGACGTTGGTACCCGTCGCCACCTCCGCACGTACATCAGGAACTCCCGGAACGGAAACACAGTGGACCGTAAGGTACTTCTCGACATAGCCGAGCGAACCCTCGCCGCCTATGTGACCACTTTCCTCGGCATCGTCATCGCCGACGGATTCGACCTCACCAGCATCTCCGCGCTCAAGGCCGCGGCCATCGCCGCGCTCCCCGCCGCGCTCTCCGTGATCAAGGGCGCGATCGGCAGCCGTTTCGGGGACAAGAGCAGTGCCGCCTGGTTGCCCGAGCGCGACAAGCCAGGCGCGGGGACTCCGGCCGGCGGTCGGTAGCGCTTCCCGCCGCGACCGCGGAAGTCCCGCGGAAGCCGGCATTTCACACGGGGTGTGCGCGGCGCACCCGCGCCCACCCCCTCGCACACGCTCCCGCCCGGGCCGTCCGCGCGGTTGACTCGAGAACGCGAGTCCCACTGGCGCGACGGGACCGGTGCCGCCGGTCATTCCCCCCGAGCCTGGCGGCCCGCCGCCCCATATCGCCGGGCGGACGATATGGGGCGGGTGCCGTGGGCCTACGAGCCGGCCCCGCGCCCGCCTCCTCATGGCCCCGTCCCCTCACCGCTCCCTGGGATTCCCGATTATCCGCAAAGAACCCCATACCTCTTTTCATGCTTACGAGTGCAAATCCTCGCCGACCGGTGTGGCGAGTTGCCGGCCGGGCATTCCCGATTCGCAGTGCGAATACCGCACTGAAATCGGTAAGGATATCGGCACGGAAAGAGGATCTTCCATGGAAGCCCACGAGCTCTATGAAGCGCCCGAGATGGTCGAGGTCGGCGAATTCGCCGAGCTGACGCGGGGCCCCTACTGCTGCTACTACTACGACGGTTACCTCTACTACTACAGCAGCGCGCAGGGCTGACGCCCATGGCCGGCGAGGCGTGGTTCGCGGTTCTTCCCGACGGTGAAGCAGGCCTCGCCGCAGCGCGGGTGCTGCGCCCCTGGACGTCCGAATCGGTCGACCATGGTTCCGGACGTCCGTGGCTGCTGGGCAGTTGGCCGGAAAGTCAGGTGACGGTGGCTCACGCGGGGGCGGTACGGCTGGCGGTGATCGGGCGATGCCCGGTCACCGCCGGTGCGCTGCTCGCGAGGGCGAGACGGATCGGGGACGTCTCCGACGTGGAGCGGGCGGTCCAGGGCCTCGCGGGCAGCTTCCATGTGGTGGCCTCGGTCGCGGGCCGGGTGAGGGTGCGCGGCAGCGCGTCCGGTCTGCGCCGGGTCTTCCACACGCGGGTCGGCGGTGTGACGGTGGCCGCCAGCCGCGCCGACAGACTCGCCTCGCTGACCGGGGCGGGCGTGGACGAACGGCTCCTGGCCCCCTTCCTGCTCGCCACGGCCCCTCCGCACCCGCTCGGCGACCGGTGCCCATGGCACGGAGTCCGGGAGGTGCCCCCCTGGGACTGCCTGATCGTCGAACCGGACGGCCGCGCCCGTACCCGGAGGTGGTGGACGCCCCCGGAACCCGTACTGCCGGCGGCCGAGGGGGCCCGGGAGGTGCGCCGGGCCCTGCTCGCGGCGGTGGCGTCCCGTACGGCCGGTGGCGGCACGGTGAGCTCGGACCTCTCCGGAGGGATGGACTCCACCAGCCTGTGCTTCCTGGCGGCCCGGAGCAGGGCGCACCTCGTCACCCTGCACTGGGAGGGTCTCGACCCGGGTAACGACGACACCGCCTGGGCCGCGCGCGCCGCCGCCGAACTGCCCACCGCGGAACACGTACGCACCGACCGCTCCCGGCTGCCACTGTGGCTCGGGGGACTGACCGGCTTCGCGATCCCGACCGAGGAGCCCGGCTGTTGGGTACGGGACACCGCCAGACGCGAGCGGATCGTCACCTTGCTGATCGGCAGGGGATCGCGTCTGCACCTGACCGGTATCGGTGGTGACGAGCTGTTCACCGCGTTCCCCCCGCACCTGCACGACTACTTCCGCGCCCGGCCGCTGGCCGCCCTCGCCCGCATCCGCAGACAGTCCTCCCTCCACCGCTGGCCGCTGCTGCCCATGCTCCGTGGCCTGGCCGACCGCAGCACATACCGCCAGTGGGTGGCCGGCTCGGCGCGAGGCCTCACCCGTACCCCTCCGCCACAGCGTGCCGGTACTCCTCCGTCCCTCGCCTGGGGCTCGGATCCGCACCTGCCCCCGTGGGCGACACCGGACGCGGCCCGAGAGGTGCGCGGCATGCTCCGCGACGCCGCCGCCGACGCGGAACCCCTGGCCCCGCAGCGGGGCCAGCACGCGGCACTCGCCTATGTGCGGGCAGGGGCCCGCAGCGCCCGCCAGCTGCACCAGGTGTCCTCCGCCTTGGGGCTGGAGCACGCCGCGCCCTACTTCGACGACGGCGTCGTCGAGGCCGCCCTGTCCGTACGGGTGCCGGAACGCAACGCGCCCCACCGGTACAAGCCGGTCCTCGCCACGGCGATGCGCGGCACGGTGCCCGAGGCCCTCCTCGGACGTTCCACCAAGGGCGAGTTCACCGGCGACTTCTACGCCGGACTGCGGCACAACCGCGCCGAACTGCTGCGGCTGTTCGAGGACTCCCGGCTCGCCCGCGCGGGCCTCGTGGACGCCGCCGCCGTCCGCGCGATCCTGCTCGGCCTGCACGCCACACCGGAGGCGCTGCGCCACCTGGAACCCACCCTGGCCTGCGAGGTCTGGCTCCGCTCCCTGACCGTCCCCGGCGCGACCCCCGGAGGCCCGCCATGACCCTCGCCCTGCGCCGCGGCGTCTCCGCCGCGGACACCGACGACGGAATGGTGCTGCTCGACGAAACCACCGGCCGCTACTGGCAGCTCAACGCCACGGCCGCCTTCATCCTGCGCACCCTGCTCGACGGTGCCACCCCACAGGACACCGCACGCCGCCTCGGCGAGCGCCACCCGCGGCTCACCGCCGAGCGGACGGCACAGGACGTGACCTCCCTCCTCACCGCGTTGCTCGACGCCCGCCTGGCGGTGCGGACATGAGCCAGCCGATGATCCCGGCCACCGCCCGGGAAACCCTGCCCCTCCACCGGCGGCCGCCCGTCCTCCTGGCCGTCGCCGTCGCCCGGCTGCTCGTCCTCCTCCCGCCCGGCCGCATCCGCCGGGCGCTCCTGGTGATCCGCCGCGGAGCCGCCCCCGCCACCGCCGCGCAGGCCCTCGCCGCCCGCCAGGAGGTCGTCGCCGTCAGCCCCCGCTGTGCCGGAGAGGGCTGCCTCCAGCGCTCCGTCGCCACCGTCCTGTTGTGCCGCATGCGCGGTGTGTGGCCCGACTGGTGCACGGGAGTGCGCACCGCTCCGTTCCGCGCCCACGCCTGGGTCGAGGTCGACGGGCAGCCGATCGGCGAGCCGTACGGGTCCGCGGGCTACTACCGCCGCATGATGACCGTCCCGAGCCGGCCCCGTCGTGTCCCGAGCCGGCCCCGTCGTGTCCCGAGCCGCCCCCGCCGTGTCCCGGCCCGGTCCCGTCGTGCCCGCCCATGACCGGCGAGCGGGCCGCGATCCTCGCGCGGGATCTCCGGAAGACCTACCCCGGCGGCGTGGCGGCCGTCCGCGGCGTGGACCTGACGGTCCGCCCCGGCGAGACCTTCGGCTTCCTCGGCCCCAACGGCGCCGGCAAGTCCACCACCATCGCGATGCTGTGCACGCTCGCCCGCCCCACCGGCGGCCGCGCCCGCGTCGGCGGCGCCGACGTGACCGCCGACCCCCACGCCGTACGCCGCCGCATCGGGCTGGTCTTCCAGGACCTCACCGTCGACGGCGATCTGACGGCCGCCGAGAACCTGCGCTTCCACGCCGAGCTCTACGGGCTGCCCAGACGCGCCACGCGCGCGGGGATCGACAGGATGCTCGACCTCGTGGGCCTGGCCGACCGCCGGGACAGCCTCGTCCGCACCTTCTCCGGCGGCATGAAACGCCGGCTCGAAATCGCCCGGGGTCTGCTGCACACACCCCGGGTGCTGTTCCTGGACGAGCCGACGCTCGGCCTCGACCCGCAGAGCCGCGCCCAGCTGTGGGCGCATCTGCACCACGTACGCAGAGAGCACGACATCACCCTCTTCCTGACCACCCACTACCTCGACGAGGCCGAACACTGCGACCGCATCGCCATCATCGACGACGGCCGCATCGTCACCGAGGGCACGCCGGCGGCCCTCAAGGCCGCCATCGGCACCGACCGGGTCCAGCTCCGCACCGCCG
This sequence comes from Streptomyces sp. NPDC001678, assembly GCF_042892945.1. NCBI lineage: Bacteria > Bacillati > Actinomycetota > Actinomycetes > Kitasatosporales > Streptomycetaceae > Streptomyces > Streptomyces sp. NPDC001678. The sequence continues at coordinate 441,073 of NZ_JBIAUP010000005.1, forward strand.
ACGACCGCGCCGCCCTGGCCGCGCTCCGGGAGCGCTTCGGCCTGGACGACGCCACCGCCGGACCGGACGGGCTGTGGGCCCGGGTTCCCGACGGCGCCGCCTTCGTCCCCGTCCTGTGCGCGAACCTCGGCGTCCCGCTGTTGTCGGTCGCCGTCACCCGGCCCAGCCTCGACGACGTCTTCCTGCACTGCACGGGCCGTACGATCCGTGACGCGGAGGCCGTGCGATGACGGTGGCCCTGACCGGCGAGCTGCGCGCCGTCCGCGTCGTCTGGCAGCGCGAGATGATCCACTTCCTGCGCAACCGGGGCCGCGTGGCCCTCGGCCTCCTGCAGCCGCTGCTCTTCCTGCTGGTGCTCGGTACGGGGCTGGGCTCCTTCGCCGGCGCGGATTCCGCCGCCTACCGCGCCTATCTCTTCCCCGGCGTCCTCGCCATGACCGTGCAGACGCCCGCCATCGGCGCGGGATCCTCCATCGTCTGGGACCGGGAGACCGGCTTCCTGCGCGAGATGCTCGTGGCACCGGTGCGACGGAGCGCTCTGCTGCTGGGCAAGTGCGCGGGCGGGGCGACCGTGGCCACCTGTCAGGGCGCCCTCGTCCTGCCCCTGGCCTGGACGGCCCGTACCCCCTACGATCCCGCCCTGATCGCCACCCTGGTCGCCGAGCTCTTCCTCACCGCCTTGTCCCTGACCGCCCTCGGCGCCCTCGCCGCCGTCTGCATCACCCGCATCCAGACCTTCCAGGCGGTCCTGGGCTTCGCCCTCGCGCCGATGCTCTTCCTCTCCGGGGCGATGTTCCCGCTGTCCGGCCTGCCGAGGTGGCTGGCCCTGGTCTGTCTGGCGAACCCGCTGACCTACGCGGTCGATCCGCTGCGTCGCGCGATCGGGGTCGCCGGGCCGCCCGCCGTGCCGCAGCTGCCCGTCGCGGCGGAGCTCGCCCTCACGGCCGTGCTCGCGGCAGCGGCCCTCGCGGTGGCGGCCCGCCGCTTCGCGCGCCCGGGCTGAGCGTGAGCGTGTCACGGAGCACGCACGCGGGAGGAGCGCCCGACCGGCGCGCACGCGCCACACCGAGGCGCCTACTTCTTCTGATCCGCACCCGTGTCTGCACCCGAGCGGGGGGTCGTACGGGCGTCAGCGCGCCCCCCGCTATCGGCCCGCGCCGGGCGGGTGCAACGATGTCCTCGTCATGAGAGCAGGGCAGCAGACCGGACAGGTCCCGCGTGCGCTGCGAGCCGGTGTGTTCGCAGCGGTCTGTGTGCTGCTCGCGGCCCTGGGCCACGCCGTGATGTCCGGCACCACCGTCCCGTGGTGGGCGATAGCCGTCGCCCTCACGACGACGGGCGGCTGCGCCTGGTTCCTGGCCGGCCGTGAACGCGGCCCCCTGCTGATCACGCTCGCCACGGTGGGCGCGCAGACCGGGCTGCACTCCTTCTTCACGGTCGCCCAGAGCGTCGCCGACCGTGCGACGGGGCCGGTCGCCGGCGGTGAGTCGGCGACCGCGTCCGATCTCGTCTGCGGTGGGTTCACCGCTTCCACGGCCATGCCCATGGATCACGGGAGTATGCCGCCCATGGACCACGGCATGGGCGGGATGTCCATGTCCATGCACGCGGGCCATGGCGCCCTGGGCATGTGGTCCGCCCACGTCCTCGTCGCCCTCATCTGCGGCATCTGGCTCTCCGGAGGCGAACAGGCCGCCTTCCGGCTCGGCCGGACCATCGCCACACGGCTGCGCGGCCCGCTGGTCCTCCTCTTCCACGACGTACCGGCGCGGCCCCGGCCGCCCCGCGTCCGGGCCGGTTTCGGGCGTGCCGCGCAGCGGCTGCGCCAACTGCTCTACGCCCATGTCCTCGCCACGCGCGGTCCGCCCGGACCCGTCGTCGCCGTCGGCTGAGCCCTTCCTCAATTCGGGATTCCGGGCTCGCGGCGGTGACCGACCGGGCCGAATCACCTCACCGGGCCCGCCTGTCCACGGCTGCCGTCCTCGTCACCACGAGCGACACCACGCCGTGCTGCCGGGCGCCCGGATTCCAGGAAGGACCCAGGGCGATGACCCCTGCCCTCACACCGGCGGTCCGCTCGTACGGGACTCACCCGTCACACGAGCCTCAGGCCCGCCGTGAGCACCTTGAGCCGGTGCACCCGTTTCTCCCAGTCACGGCACTCGGTACAGACCGGAAGATGCGCGTCGAGCGCCGCGCCGGACACCCCCGGCGGCAGTTCCTCGCCGTCGGCGCGGGCGGATATGGCGGTACGGACGTCAGCGCAGTGCACCCCGCCATCGTCCCCGGCACCGGGCCGGCCGCTGCCACCGGGGGCCGCCGTGCGTGACGACGAGAGCGTGACCGCCTGGGCGCTGGCGGCGCGCGGTGGTGACGCCGACGCGGTGGAACGATTCATCCGCGCCACCCAGACCGACGTCCGGCGGTACGTGGCACGGCTCAGCAACGACCCGCAGGGCGCCGACGACCTCGTCCAGGAGACGTTCCTGCGGGCCCTGCGCTCGCTGCCGCGCTTCGAGGGCCGCTCGTCGGCCCGGACCTGGCTGCTGTCCATCGCCCGCCGCACGGTCGTGGACCGGATCCGCTTCCAGGCGGCGCGGCCCCGGCTGTCGGACACGGACGACTGGCAGTCGGCGGCGGAGCGCACCCAGTCCGCGGAGCTGCCCGGCTTCGACGAGGGCGTCGCGCTCTCGCAGCTCCTCGACCGGCTGCCGTACGAGCGCCGCGAGGCGTTCGTCCTGACGCAGCTGCTGGGCCTGCCCTACGCGGAGGCCGCGGTCGTCGCGGGCTGCCCGGTCGGCACGGTCCGCTCGCGCGTGGCGCGGGCGCGCGAGACGCTGATCGTGCAGCTGGACGCGGCCGAGCGGGGGGCGGCGGTGGTACGGGTTCCGGCGCCGCTGCCGGAGCGGGTGCCGGCGCTCGCCGGGTGATCGATTGACGGAGTGAGGGGCTGCGGTGCCAGGTGGCGCCGCAGCCCCTCACTCGTTCTCAGTGCTGCTCAGTGCTGCTCAGTGCTGCTCAGTGCTGTTCAGTGCTGGGTGAGCGGCCTGTTGCCGGGGCGGACGACCACCGCGTCCACCCGTACGACGCCGCTCTTCCTGAACCGGAAGACGAACGGGAGCCGCTCGCCGACGCGCACCAGGGGCGGCCGGTAGACCATGACGTCCAGCTCGTGCGGGGACATCTCCACCGTGCCGCGGGCGGGGACGGTCGTGGACGCGATCATCTTCATCGTGCCCGCGCCGTTCTTCACGGTCGTACGGCTCAGCATCGCGCCGCCCGCTGTGGGGACGTCGACGCCGATGAGTTCGTCGTCCGCGTCGCCGGTGTTGCGCAGACGGAACATCGCCGCCGTGCTCTCGATCCCGAAGGGCTGGAAGACCCGGCCGTCCTCCACCGTCACGGAGGCGGGACGGCCCGCCGCGCCGGAGGCCGTCCAGGCCGTCAGCCCGCCGAGGGCCACGGCGCAGGCCGCGACCGGGACGAGGGCCGCTCGCGCGGTGCGGAGCAGGGAGTCCTTCGTGTCGTTCATCGGAGCGTCCTCCGCTTGTTCGCAGTGGCGCGCGCGGGGCGCGGTTGCCAGCCGCGCAGCCGCAGGCTGTTGCCCACGACCAGCAGCGAACTGGCGGACATCGCCGCCGCCGCGACCATCGGGCTGAGCAGCCCGACCGCGGCGAGCGGCACGGTGACCATGTTGTAGCCGAAGGCCCACAGGAGATTGGACCGGACGGTGACGGAGGTACGGCGGGCCAGCCGGACGGCGTCGGCCAGCGCGCCCATGTCCTCGCGGACGAGCGTCACGTCGGCCGCCCCGATGGCGGCGTCCGTGCCGCCGCCCATGGCGATGCCGAGGTCGGCGCCCGCCAGGGCGGCGGTGTCGTTGACCCCGTCGCCGATGACCGCGACGCGGTGGCCGCGCTCGCGGAGCGTGCGGACGAGCTCCGCCTTGTCCTCGGGGGTGGCCCGGGCGTGGACCTCGGCGATGCCCAGCTCGTCGGCCACGGCGTGGGCGGCCGCCGCGCCGTCGCCGGTGGCCAGCACGGGCCGCAGGCCGAGGCGCTTGAGGTGGTCGACGGCGCGGTAGCCGCCGGCGCGGACGGTGTCGCCGAGGGCGATCACGGCCCGGGGCTCGCCGTCGACGCGGGCGAGGACGGCGGTGCGGCCGTGCCGCTCGGCGCGGGCGAGGGCGTCGGCGAGGGGGGCGGGGAGTTCCGGCCGTTCCGTCCCTTCGCCGTCCGGCCGCGTCACCTCCACCACGCGGCCCTCCACCACCGCCCGTACGCCCACGCCCGCCGTCGCCGTGAAGTCCGTCGCCCGCGGCAGCGGCGCGTCCTGCGGCGTCGTCTCCCGTACGTGGGCGTGGACGGCGCGCCCCACCGGGTGTTCCGAGCCCGACTCCGCCGCCGCGGCCAGGCGCAGGGCCGCCGTGTCGCCCGTGACCTCCGTGACCGTCATCGAACCGGTCGTCAGCGTGCCCGTCTTGTCGAGGACCACCGTGTCCACCCGGCGCAGGCCCTCCAGCGCCTGCGGGCCGCTGACCAGGATGCCCAGGCCCGCGCCCCGGCCCGTCGCGGCCAGCAGCGCGGTGGGGGTGGCCAGGCCCAGGGCGCAGGGGCAGGCCACCACGAGCACGGCGACCGCCGCCGTGACCGCCGCCTGCGGGGCGGCGCCCGCGCCCAGCCAGAAGCCGAGGACCGTGACCGCGACGGCCAGTACCGCCGGGACGAAGACGCCCGCGACCGCGTCCGCGACGCGTTGCACCCGGGCCTTGCCCGCCTGCGCCTCCTCCACCAGCCGGGCGATCCGGGCCAGCTGGGTGTCCGCGCCGACGGCCTCGGCACGTACCTCCAGCAGCCCGCCGGAGTTGACCGCGCCGCCGACCACGGCCGTGCCGGGACCGGCCTCGACGGGCGCGCTCTCGCCCGTCACCAGCGACAGGTCCAGCGCTGAGCTGCCCGCGACCACCACACCGTCGGTGGCGACACGCTCCCCGGGGCGTACGACGAACACGTCGCCCACCCGCAACCGGGCGATGGGAACGCGCCGTTCCGTGCCGTCCGCGTCCCGGACGACCGCGTCCTTCGCCGCGAGCGACGCCAGCGCGCGCAACGCCGAGCCCGTGCCGCGCCGGGCCCGGGCCTCCAGCAGCCGGCCCGTCAGCACGAACAGCGGTACGCCGACCACCGCTTCCAGATAGACGTCCGCCGTACCCCCCGTCATCGAGGGCACCAGCGTGAACGGCATCCGCATCCCCGGCCGCCCGGCGCCGCCGAGGAAGAGCGCGTACGCGGACCAGCCGTAGGAGGCCAGGACGCCGAGCGAGACCAGGGTGTCCATGGTGGCGGCCGCGTGCCGCAGCCCGCGCAGCGCCCGCTCGTGGAACGGCCAGGAGCCCCACACCGCGACCGGCGAGGCCAGCACGAAACACAGCCACTGCCAGTTGTCGAACTGAAGGGCGGGCACCATGGAGAGCACCAGGACCGGCACCGACAGCAGGGCGGTGACGAGGAGGCGGGTGACGGCGGGGCCGTCCGGCCGGCCGTTCCCGGCGGTGTCCCCGGCGTCCGTCGCCGGCTCCTCCGGCTCCGGCTCCGGCAGCGCGGCCGTGAAGCCCGCGCCCTCCACCACCGCGATCAGCTCCGCCACCGGCACGGTGGCCGGGTGGCTGACGCGCGCCCGGCAGGTGGCCAGGTTGACGGTGGCGCTCACGCCCTCCAGCCGGCCGAGCTTCTTCTCGATGCGGGCCACGCACGCGGCGCAGGTCATCCCGCCGACGATCAGTTCGGTGACGACGGCGGCGTCCGTGGCGCCCTTGGTCGTGGTCGTACTCATCAGTGGCCCATCCCGGGCATACCGCCCATGTTCCCGTCGGTTCCGCCGCCGGAGCCGTCACCCGATCCGGGGTTCGCGCCGCCCACGCGGTGGAGGCCGGGCGCGACGGGGCCGGCGGCCGAACCGGCCGCGTAGGAGACGCCGAAGAGAACGGCCAGCAGCAGGACGAAGCCGGCCAGGGTGGCGTAAGGGCGGAGCGGAGGGCGTGCCAGACGTGCGGTCATCGCCGCATCGTGACACGGCGCGAGCCGGTGCCCGGGCGCTTCGGCCACTTCCCGGCGCGTGAGGATTGTCCCTTTCCCGGCCGGGAACCAGCGGGCCCCCGCGGCCGACTACCCGGAGATCGAAGGACCCCTCGCCGACCCCTTCCCGGACCCGGCGCGCACCTCGCCGAAATGGCCGGGAACTCACCCCCGGAACGGTACGACTCCTCAAGGGACCATCACTAAGGGTCCATCATTTCGCGAGGAGACTCCCACCGTGCCGCTGCCCGATCCCGTGCCCCTCTACGGCCCCGAGTACAAGCGCGATCCGTACCCGCTGTACGAGCGGATGCGCGAGGCCGGCCCCATCCACCGGGTGCTCTTCCCCAGCGGGGTCACCGCCTGGCTGGTCACCGGGCACACCGCCGCGCAGCGGACCCTCGCCGACCCCCGGCTGGGCAAGAACCACGCCCTCGGCAACGACCGCTGGCGCGCCCGCGCCTCGATCATGCCCGAGCCCCAGCACTCCCAGCTCCAGGTCCACCTCCTCCACCAGGACGCGCCGAAGCACACCGCCATGCGCCGCCTGATCACCGATGCTTTCGCGCCACGGCGCGTGGAGGCGCTGCGGCCGCGCTTTCAGGAGATGGCCGACGCGCTCGTCGACGCGATGCCGGCACCCGAAGGCGGGGCGGCGGGCTCCGTCGACCTCGTGCGCTGCTTCGCCGCCCGTTTCCCCTTCCAGGTCCTCGCCGAGGTCATCGGCCTGCCCCCGCACCTCGCGGCCCGCTTCCGCCGCGAGTGGGGCAAGGTCGTCGCGCCCGTCGGCCCCACCGACCCCGGCCGCCCGGCCTACGAGGCGCTGCTGCGCGGCCTCCAGGAGTACATCGCCGAGATCGTCGCCGACCGGCGCGAGCACCCCGGCGACGGTCTGCTCTCCCGGCTCGTCACCGCCCGCGACGAGGGCGAGCTGAGCCCCGAAGAGCTCGACTCCATGATCTTCCAGCTGCTCGTGGCCGGCCAGGAACCGGTCACCAACCAGATCACCACCGCCCTGGTGGCCCTGACGCGCCATCCGCAGGCCCTGGAGCGGCTGCGCGCCGAACCCGGTCTCATGCCGCGCGCCGTAGAGGAGCTGCTGCGCCTCGACAGCGCCTTCGAGCTCACCACCTGGCGCTTCTTCGCCGAGGACGCCGAGCTGCACGGCACCCGCGTCCCGGCCGGCGACTCCGTGATCGTCTCCCTCTGCGCGGCCAACCGCGACCCCGAGCGCTTCCCCGACCCCGGCGTCCTCGACCTCGACCGGGCGCAGGGCCCGCACCTGGCCTTCGGCCACGGCACCCACTTCTGCCCGGGCGCCGCCCTGGCCCGTATCGAACTCCAGGTCGCCCTCGGCACGCTGATCGCCCGGCTGCCCGGACTGCGGCTCGCCGTGCCCGACGGCGAGCTCGAGTGGATCCCCGCCGTCCTCGGCCGGGGCACGACCGCGCTGCCCGTCGCCTTCGACGCGCCCGACGCGCCTGATGTGTCCACCGACGCGCCCGTCATGGCTGACGCCACCGTCGTGCCCCACGCGCCCGTCTGCCCCCTTGATCCGAAGTGGCCCCGCACGTGATACCCGCCATGACCTCCACGGCCCTCGCGGCCGCGACCTCCCCCGAAGCCCGGATCCTCCGGCTGCTCCTGCCCTTCCACCGCACCACCGGCGCGTCCTCCCCGGACCCCGCCGACCACCCGGAACAGCTCGCCCAGATACGGGAGTTCACCGACACGGGCGAGCCGGTCGTCCTCACGCTCCCCGGTTTCCCCTGCAAGTCCCCCAACCCGGCCAAGGTCCTCGGCCACCTGCCCGACGAGGGCGAGCGGCTCTCGCTGGCCTTCCTCGACCGGCTCTGCGACCGCATCGGCGAGATATACGCGCCGGGCGCGCGCCTGGTCATCTGCTCGGACGGGCATATCTTCGGCGACCTCATCCGCGTGCCCGACGAGCACATCGACGCCTACGGGGACGAACTGCGCGCCCTCGTACAGCGGGAGGGCCTCGCGCACCTCGACACCTTCGACCTGCGGCAGGTCCACGGCGACCTGCCGCACGACGAGAAGCGCCGCCTGGTCGTCGAGGCGTACGCCCCGTCGCTCGACTCGCTGCGCGCCCTGACGCGCACGGACATGGAGACGGCCAGGCTCTACCGGGGCATCACCCGGTTCCTGGTGGAGGACACGGCGGACTTCGAGGGCAGCCGGTCGGCGTTGCAGCGGGAGTGCCGCACGCGGGCGTACGGGGTGATGGCCCGCAGCCGCGCGTGGGGCGATCTCATCGCCGAGCACTTCCCCCGGTCCGTGCGGCTGTCCATCCATCCGCAGCGACCCGGCTCCGCCAAGTTCGGGATCCGGCTGCTGGACGCGGACGACGCGTGGGCCACTCCGTGGCACACGACGGTGCTGCGGATGCCGGACGGCGCGGCGCGGCTGGTGCGGCGCGAGGAGGCCGAGCGGCTGGGGCGGGTCGTCCGGCGGGACGGGCGCGTCAGCCACTTCGTGGCCGACGCGGGGGACTAGCGGGGGAGCAGGGGACGGTCGCGACGGTGGTCAGCCGCGCGTCCAGGGGGTCCAGGTGCCGGAGTCCAGACGGTGCCGGGACCACTGGTTGCCGTCGGTGCCGGTGGCCGAGATGGTCGGGTTCCAGGTGCCCTCGCCCTTGACGGTGACGCCGCTGCGGAGCGTCCCGCCCATCGACTCCCAGCTGGACCAGTCGCCGTTCGCGAAGTCGTAGGTGGTCCACACCGCGTAGTCCGTGCCGATCACGAAGATCTGCTGCTGACCGTTGGGGAACTTGATGGTCTTCTTGCCGTACTCGCAGATGTACGAGCCGCCGTGCCCCTGGACGGAGCACGTGGAGGCCTGCGCCGGGGTCGCGGTGACGACGCCCGCGAAGGCGGAGGCGGCCAGGGCGAGGGCGCCGGCGGTGACGGCACGACGGCGGAGGAAAGCGAGGGCCATGGAAATCTCCTTGCTGAAGGGGGGCGGGGCCGGCTGATGCCGACCGGCGCGGAAACCACCCTGCCCGGCGCGCGGATCACCGGACCATCGTGGAAGACCACGAACACAGCGGGGCGTGTTCGATGCTGCGGTTTTCCGTAGCCGCGACCCGATCGCTCCACAAGGGAGATCGCGGCTGACGGCGGTCCTCACCTCCGCGCTGATGGCGGCCGGACTGCTGGTCGGAGGTCGGCAACGGACCGCTTCGCCGTCGGCGGCAGCCCCGACGATCCGGGTGCCCCCGGCGGTCCGCTGCGCCGGCACAACTCGGTCCATCCGGATCTGTGCCTGACCGGTGCGGGCAACGAAGAGCCGGTCGGGGCCCTCCCGTGCGGCGACAGCCCCGCCCAGCAGCGGTGGGACAACTCCCGCGCGGTGGACGCGCGCGCGTGGGAGTCCCGTGACAAGCTGGTCCGGCTGCGTGCGTGGAACGGCCTACCTGGACACCTTCGGCCGGTCCGGCCGCGACGGCACCGCGCTGAGCACCAGCCGCGCCGGCAAGGCCGGCACCCAGCCCGGTGAGCGCACCTTGGTGCACAGCTGGATGGACCGCGGCGCCGGGGAGGACGGCGCGGGCCACCGCTGGCAGGTGGAGACGTACGGCGACGGCACCCTCCGCTTCCGCAACGACAGGGCGCACCTGTGCCTGGTGCCGGCGGTGCGGGAGGCGGCCTATGTGACGATCGAGAAGTGCGGCGACGACGCCCGTCAGCGCTGGACGGTCGTGCCGTGATGTCACCCGGCCGTCGTCAGGTCCGCCCCCGCCGGCGCCCGGTGGTCGAACGCGATCAGCGGGTCGCCCGTCAGCGGGTGTTCCACCACCGCCGCCCGCACCCCGAACACCTCCGCCAGCAGCTCGGCCGTGAGCACCTCGCGCGGGGTGCCCGAGGCGACCACCGCCCCGTCGTGGAGGACGTGCAGCCGGTCGCAGACCGAGGCGGCCGCGTTGAGGTCGTGGAGGGCGAGAAGGGTCGTACGGCGCTGGGCGCGCAGCAGGGTCAGCAGCTCCACCTGGTGGCGGACGTCCAGGTGGTTGGTCGGCTCGTCCAGCACCAGCACCTCGGGGGCCTGGGCCAGCGCCCGGGCCAGCAGCACGCGCTGGCGTTCGCCGCCGGAGAGCGCGGAGAAGCGGCGCCGCGCCGCGTGGGCCATGCCCACGTGGGCCAGGGACTCGCTCACCACGTCCCGGTCGGCGGCGTCCTCGCCGGCGAAGGCCCGCTTGTAGGGGGTGCGGCCCATGGCGACGACCTCGCGGACCGACAGCTCGAAGTCCGTGCCCCGCTCCTGCGGCAGCGCCGCCACCCGGCGGGCGGAGGCGACGGCGGACAGTTCCCGGATGTCCGTACCGCCGACCAGCACCCGGCCCGCGTGCGGGCGCAAGTGCCGGTAGACGGTGCGCAGCACGGTCGACTTGCCGCTGCCGTTGGGGCCCACGAGACCCGCGATCTCGCCCTCGGCGGCGAGCAGGTCGACCCCGGAGACCACCGTCCGTCCCGACAGCCGGACCTCCAGGCCCTCGACGGAGATCCTCATGGCCGCTCCAGACGTCGGTCCAGCAGGTACAGCAGGGTCGGCGCGCCGATCAGGGAGGTGACCACGCCCACCGGCAGCTCCTGGTCGGGCAGGGCGGTACGGGCCACCAGGTCGACGACGGTGAGCAGCACGGCGCCGAACAGCGCGGTCACCGGCAGCAGCCGGCGGTGGTCGCCGCCCACGAGCATCCGGCAGGCGTGCGGGACCATCAGGCCCACGAAGCCGATCGCCCCGGACACCGACACCAGCACGCCCGTCAGCAGGCTCGTGGCCACGAACAGCTCGCGCCGCAGCCGGGTGACGTCGACGCCCAGGCTCGCGGCCGTCTCGTCGCCCATCAGCATCGCGTTGAGCGCCCGGGCCCGGGCCAGCAGGACCGCCGTGGCCGCCACGACGGCGGCCGCGGGCAGCGCGAGGGTGGCCCACTGGGCGCCGCCGAGCGAGCCCATCAGCCAGAACAGCGCGCCGTGCGTGCGCTGTTCGTCGCCCGCCTGGAGCACCAGGTAGTGGGTGAAGCCGGACAGGAACTGCCCGATGCCCACCCCCGCCAGCACCAGGCGCAGCGGCCGGAAGCCGCCCCCGCGCCGGGCGAAGGCCCACACCAGCGCGAACGAGGCGAGCGCCCCGGCGAACGCCGCCGAGGACAGCCCGATGCCCAGCGCCCCGCCCGCGCTCGCCCCCAGGACGAGCGCGCCGACCGCGCCCAGGGACGCGCCGCTGGAGATGCCCAGCAGATACGGGTCGGCCAGCGGGTTGCGGACCAGGGCCTGGACGGCCGTGCCGACCAGGCCCAGGCCCGCGCCCACCACGGCCGCCAGCAGCGCGCGCGGCACCCGCAGCCGCCACACGATCAGGTCCTGGGTGCCGGGCGCGGGCTCCCGGCCGCTGATCCCGCGCACCACCGCCGACCACACCTGCTCCAGCGGCACCCGGGTCGAGCCCAGGCACACGGACGCGGCGAGCGCCGCCACCAGCGCGACGGCCAGGGCCGCGCAGACCCAGCCGGCGCCCACGGTACGGACGCCCGGCTCCCCCTCCTCCGCCGTGCCGGCGGCGGCGAGCGCCGTCATCTACTTGACCCGGTCCGGGTGGAGGGTGTGGGCGATCTCCCGCACGGTGTCCGCGCTGCGCACCCCGCCGATGGTGGTGCGCTCGGAGTTGATCCGCACGAAGTGCCCCTCCTTGACGGCCTTGAGGCCGGCCGTCGCGGGGAAGGTCTTCAGGAACTCGGCGGCCTCGTCGAAGGCCTTGGCGTTGGCCTCCTCGCTGCCGCGGTTGCGGACGGCCAGCTGGATCCAGTCCGGGTCCTTGGCCACGACGTCCTCCCAGCCGACGGGCTTGAAGTCGCCGTCGCAGTCGGCGAAGACGTTCCGGCCGCCCGCCATGCCGATCACGGCGTTGGCCACCTGGCGGTTGCACACGGCCATGGGCTGCTTGGTGCCCGCGTCGTAGTCGAAGAGGAAGTAGGTGGGCCGCTTGTCGGCGGGTACGTCCTTCAGGGCGTCCCGGACCTCGGCGGTCTTCTTGCGCATGCCCGCCACCAGCTCGGTCGCGCGGGCCGAGGTGCCCGTCACCTTGCCGAGCTCCTCGATGTCGGCCTCGACGCCGGAGAGGTCCGTGCGGGGGGCCTTGGCCATGGAGGCGCAGGCCGTGGACTTCAGGAAGACGTGCTTGATGCCCGCGGCCTTGAACTCCTCGGCCGTGGGGGCGTCGCCCATCTTGCCCATGTTCTTCATGGAGGAGAACGCGTCCACGTAGAGGTCGGCGCCCGAGCCGAGCAGCTTCTCCTTGGGGATCACACTCCTGCCGAGCACCGGCACCTTCGCCCCGGCCTCGCCGTACTGCTCCGGCAGCGCGCCCTTGCCGGGCGGGAAGCCCGTACCGGCGACCTTGTCGCCCGCGCCCAGCCACATCAGCAGCTCCAGGCCGGCGGCGTTGCTGGTGACGATCTTCTTGGGCGCCGCGTCGAACGTCGTCCTCGCCCCCATGCAGTCGCTGACGGTCACCGGGAAGCCGGCCCGCGCCGAGGCGGCCGCCCCGGCGCCGTCGGTCTTCTCCGCCTCACCGCCACCGCCCCCACAGGCCGTCGCCGACAGGGCCACAGCGGCCAGCACACCGCACCACGCACGAGGGCGCATCAGTAACTCCACAAAGCTCGACGTTCCGGGGCCATTGCAGCGGACCCGGACCAGATAGTCGGACCGCGCGTCCACCTGGTTCCCGCGTGTCGCGAGGAAGAGTGAAAAGGAACGGTGCCACCGGCCTACGCTGCCGTCATGAGCGTCCCCCTCGCCGAGATGCCCACCGACTGGACCCGCGCCCTGGCGATCGTCGCCCACCCCGACGACCTGGAGTACGGCGCCTCGGCCGCCGTCGCCGCCTGGACCGACGACGGCCGCTCGTGCGCCTATCTGCTGGCCTCCTTCGGGGAGGCGGGCATCGACACGCTCGGGCCCGGCGAGGCCGCGCCCCTGCGGGAGCGCGAGCAGCGCGAGAGCGCCGCGGCCGTGGGGGTGCGGGCCGTCGAGTTCCTGGGGCACACCGACGGCGTCATCGAATACGGCCTGCCCCTGCGCCGGGAGTTCGCCGCCGCGATCCGCCGCCACCGCCCGGAGCTGGTGGTGACCCTCAACCACCACGACACCTGGCCCGGTGGGTACTGGAACTCCCCCGACCACCGGGCCGTGGGCAGGGCCGCGCTGGACGCCGTGGCCGACGCGGGCAACCGCTGGATCTTCCCCGACCTGGTCGAGGACGACCTGCCGCCCTGGACCGGCGTGCGGTACGTGGCCGTCGCCGGTTCCCCGCACTCCACCCACGCCGTCGACGTGGGCGCCGGTTTCGAACGGGCCGTCGCGTCCCTGCTCTGCCACCGCACCTATATCGCGGCGCTCACCGAGGAGGAGCCGGAGCACTACTGCCGGACGTTCCTGACGGGCACCATGTCGGCGGTGGCCGAGCGGTTCGGCGGCCGGCCGGGAGTGGCGTTCGAGCTCTTCCGCTGCTGAGGTGTTTCACCGCCGGCCGTCGGGACCCGGGTCGTGCTCGGGCGCCCGTTCCACGACCAGCACCGCCACGTCGTCCTGGAGCCGTCCGCCCGTGTGCGCGGCGAGGTCGGCGCGCAGCCGCCCCAGCAGTTCGGGGGTGGGCAGGGCGGCCCACGCGTCCAGCCGCTCGGCCAGCGGGTAGAAGCCGCCGTCCCGGCCGCGCGCCTCGGTCACCCCGTCGGTGCAGACGAGCACCCGGCAGTCCGGGGGCAGGGTGACGCGCTGCCGGGCCCTGGGCACGTCCACCAGCTCGCCCAGCCCCAGCGGCAGCCCGGGCTCCGCCGAACGCAGCTCGCGCACCCCGCCGTCGGCGCCGATCAGGAAGGGCGCCGGGTGCCCGCAGTCGACGAACACCACCGGCACCTCGCCGGGCGCCCCGTCCCGCGCGGCCGGGTCCTCCTCGGTGCCCATGACCAGCGCCGTGACGAACTCCTCCGCCGCGTGGGCGTCCGCCGTGCGCGCCTGGTACTCCGCCGAGCGGTGGTAGCGGGTCAGGCCCTGTTCCATCGCCGCGACCCCACTGCCCAGGTCCCGCCGGTGGTAGGCCGCCTCCCGGAACGCGGTGAGCACCGCCGCCCCCGCCCCCAGCGTGGCGAGCCCCTTGCCCCGGACGTCCCCGATGAGCACCCGGGTGCCGTACGGGGTGTCGACGACCTCGTAGATGTCGCCGCCGACCAGCGCGTCCCGCTGCGAGGAGACGTAGAAGCCGTCGACGACCACACTGTGGGTGCGCAGCGGCAGCGGCCGCAGCAGGGCCCGCTGGGCGGCCTCGCCGGTGGCCCGGACCCGCTCCAGCAGGGCGTCGCCGTCGCGCCGCAGCCGGGCGACGGCGATGGCGGCGCCCACGATGAGGACGTTGCCCAGCACCGACCCGACGCGGTTGACGGGTGAGGACTCGCCGGTCAGCACCCCGTGGTGCGCCGCCATCAGGAAGAAGTCGACGAGCCCGACGAACACCGTCTGCCGGTAGGTGCAGACCGCGGCGGCCGTCACCGGGGCGAGTGCCGCGTAGACGTCGAGCCGCAGATAGGCCGGCGTCCTGAGGTCGATGACCACGACGGCCACGAGATAGGCCAGGACCAGTGCGAACGGCAGCAGTCTGCGCGACACCGCGGCTTGTACCTCCGCGTGGGTGGAAGAGCGGGACACATAGACATTTCCAGACTTTCGCCACGAATGCCCGTCGCCCGCCGCCGTGTCGCCGGTCAGAGCTTGCGGTACGTCCGCGCGTCGTCCGTCGCGGCCAGGACCGCCGCCAGGTCGCCGCCCGCCGAGGCCGTCACCACGGCGGCCACCGCCCCCTCGACGAACGGGGCGTCGGCGATCCGCGCGTCCCCGAGCTCCCCGGCGTCCAGGAGCTCCTTGACGGTGAGGACCGCGCTGCCCATGTCGCACAGCACGACGACGCCGGCGCCGTCGTCCACCCGGGCCACCGCCCGGCGCACCAGCTCCGCGCTGGTGCCCACACCGCCGTCCGGCAGCCCGCCGGCGGGGGCCGCCGGCGCCGGGTCGCCCGCGCCGAACAGGGCCTTGGCGAGCGCGGCCGTCGACTCGGCCACGGCCTTGCTGTGCGAGACCAGCACCACGCCGACCCGCCCCGGCCGCCGCTGACCGGCCGCTGCCTCCGGCTCCTCCCCGGCCGTCTCCGCCGCCGGGGGAGCGGCGCACAGCTCGGGGTCGGTGGCCTCGAACAGCGCGGTGACCAGCAGCGCGGAGGACGTGGCACCCGGGTCCTGGTGGCCCACGCTGCGCTCGCCCAGATAGCTGGCCCGGCCGCGCCGCGCGCGCATCGGGATTGTCGCCTCCGCCCCTTCGCGGGCGGCCCGCGCGGCCGCCTCCAGCGCGGTCGTCACATCGCCGCGGCCCAGGGCCTCGGCGTACGCGTCGGCGGCGGGCTGGAGCGCGTCGACCATCGTCTTGTCGCCGGGCGCGGAGTCGCCGAGCCGCCGTACGCTGGCCACCGCGGCCGCCAGCGCCCGGCCCAGCGTCTCGGGCGCGACGACCGCGTCCTCGCCCAGCACCTTGCCCATCCGGCGCAGGACCGTCCCGTACAGCGGCCCGGCCGCGCCGCCGACGGTGTTGGTCAGATGCGCGCCGACGGCGGTCAGCAGGCCGCCCGGCGTGGTGGGCGGCTCGGCGGCGACGGCCTCGGCCGCCGAGGTGAAGCCGCGCTTGAGGTTGACCCCGTGGTCGGCGTCGCCGATGGCGGCGTCGAGGTCGGTCAGGTGCCGGGCCTCGGCGACGACGACCCGGGTGGCGCGGTCGAGGAAGCGGCGGAAGAAGTCCAGGTCGAGCGGGACGGTCATGACGGCGGCTCCTCGGCGCTGGGGCGGACTGACGGAAATGATCAACGCGGCCCAGCGTAGCCCCGCCGGCCGGCGGGTCAGCCCTCCTCGTCGCGCACCCGCAGCGCCAGGAACAGATCCGCCAGGTCCTCCGCGCACCCCACGTCCCGGCCCGTGAGGGCCTCCAGCTTCGCCAGCCGATTGCGCAGGGTGTTGACGTGGATGTGCAGCGAGGCCGCCGCCTGCCCCCACTTCATCCCCGAACCCAGGAACGCGTCCAGGCTGCGCAGCAGTTCGCTGTTGTGCGTGGCGTCGTACGCGATCGCCGGCCCCAGCACCGCGTCCGCGAAGTCCCGGCGGGTCTGCGGGTCCACCAGGGCCAGGACGAGCCGGTAGGAGCCCACGTCCGCGAACGACACCACGCGCGGGCCCCGCCGCCGCGACCGCGCCACCCGGGAGGCCTCCCGCGCCTGGAGCAGCCCGCGCCGCAGCTCCTGGTGCCCGGCGGCGACCCGGCCGACGCCGATGCGCGGCCCGGGCGCGGGGGACGCGGGCCCCAGGGCCGCCGCCAGCCCCTCCGCCAGCCGGGCCGGATCCGTGCCGGCCGCGGGCAGGCTGACGATCGCCACCACGTCCTGCCCGCTGCTAGCCGCCACGGACGCCAGTCCCCGGGCGACGAAGTGGTCGGTGACGGCCGTCGTGTCGGGCAGCGGCCACGCGGCCCGGCCGGGGGAGTCGGGGACGATGACGGAGAACACGGCCAGCGCGCTGTCCGGGTTGACGCCGAACGACCGCAGCCGGGCCACCAGTTCACCGGCGCGGTGCGGGCCGCTCTGCACCATGTCGAGGATCTCCCCGGCGAAGCGCATCTCGATCGCGCGCAGCGCCTGACGGTGCGCCAGCTCCACCGTCAGGAAGCGGACGCCCTGCTCCAGGACCAGCCGCCCGGCCGTGCCCAGCTCCGCCACCGGGCGGCCGTAGACGACGGCGAGGTCGAAGCCGGCGACGCCGCGCACCGGGATCACCGTGGCGTCGGCGCCCGAGGCCAGCCGCAGCGGATACTCCGTGTACTCCCCGCCGTCCGCCCCCAGCCGGTCCGCGACCGCCCGCACGTCCTGCTCCGCCGGCGGCCGGCCCACCGAGTCGAGGACGGTGCCGAGCCCGTCCACCAGCGCGACCGGGGTCCGGGCGGGCCCGGCGAGCACCGCCAGTACCCCCCGCAGACCGTCGCCCGCGGAGACCGCGCGGGTCAGCGCGTTGCTGTGCCGCAGGGCGTCCAGCAGATGCCGCTGCCGCTGCTCGGCCTGGGCGCTCGCCACAGCCTGGGTGACGGCGGTGAACGGCACCTCGACGGGCAGCCGCAGCAGCGGCAGCCCGGCCTCCCGGCAGGCCGCGACGAGGTCCTCGGGCACCGCGGGCATGTCCGTCCGCAGCCCGAAGACCAGCCCGGCGGCGCCGGATTCGGCCAGCCGGCGGACGTACGCGGCGCAGTCCTGCCGGCCGAGCCAGAGACCGTTGGTGAGCACCAGCTCGTCCGGCCCCGCGTAGGGGCCGGGGTCGGGCAGCTCGGTCACATGGGCCCAGCGCACCGCGCGGTCCGTGTCCCCGGTGCCCGGCACGGCCTCCAGGCCGAGCCCGGGAAAGCCGAGCAGGTCACGGACGCGCAGCATGGCGTGGGGGTCCTGCCCCGCCGGAGGCGGCTGTTCGTGCGAGTGGTTCGAGGGCGCGGTCACCCGTCGGACACAACACAGGAACGCGGCCCCTGTCCACCGCCGTCGGCCACCGGCTGCGGGAATCAGGCCACCGGCCCGTGCCGCCCTGCCCGGCCCCCGACTCGCCAACTGGACGATCGCACAGCCGAATGCCGCACCCGTGGAGATCCGTCCACTGTTCTTGAGGCCTTCGGGCGGCTGAGATCTTTGTCGTGAAACAACCCCCCGCGCTCCTCGCCCGTGACACGCCGTCGGAAATGTTCAGCCGGTCCATGACGGCGGTGCTGCTGTGCACCTTCAGCGGCTTCACGGGCTTCTACCTCCTGCTGGCGACCGTGCCCGAGTTCGCCGCCGAGGCCAGCGGCCAGCGGGCCGCCGGCGGAGTGGTCACCGGACTGCTGATGGGCGCCACGGTCGCCGTGCAGCCCGCGATGCCCCGCGTCATCGCCGCCGTCGGCCACCGGACCGTGCTGCTGGCCGCCATGGTCCTCCTCGGCGCCCCGGCCGCCGTACCGCTCGCCACCGGCAGTCTCCCGGTGACCCTGGTCTGCGCCGTGCTGCGCGGCGTCGGCTTCGGGATGTTCGTGGTGGCCGGCAGCGCGGCCGTGGCCGAGCTGGCGCCCCCCGGCCGCCGCGGCACGGCCACCGGCTGGTACGGACTGGCCACCGGGCTGGGCGGGGCCGTCGGCACACCCTTCGGGGTGCTGCTCGCCCACCAGTTCGGCTACGAGCCCCTGTTCGTCGCCGGAGCCCTGGCACCCGCCTGCGGTCTCCTCGCCGCCCTCGCCGTCGCCGCGCCCCGCCCGGCGCCGCCCGGCCGCGCCCGGGTCGTCGCGGGCCTCGCCCGCCCGGCGCTCCTGCGCCCGCTGGTCCTGCTGACGGCGGGCACCATGGCCTCCGGCACGGTGGTGACCTTCCTGCCGCCCGCCGCGCCGCGCGACCCCGTCTGGCTCACCCCGCTGGCGCTGCTCTGCCTCCAGCTGTCCGCCGCCGCCAGCCGCTGGGCGTCGGGCCGCCTCGGCGACCGCCACGGCCACCGCGTGCTGCTGCCGCCCGCGACCCTGCTCGCCGCCCTCGGCGTGCTCGGCGGCGTCGTCACCCGGCACACCGGCGCGCTGCTGGCGCTCATGGTGGTCTTCGGCGTCGGGTTCGGCGCCCTCCAGAACGCGACCCTGGTCCTGGCCCTCCAGCGCGCCGGCGACTCCAGCGTCGGCAGCGCGCAGTGGAATCTCGCCTTCGACGCAGGCCTCGGCCTCGGCGGCTTCTGCGTCGGCCTCGTCGCCCAGTACGCGGGCTACGGCACCGGATTCGTGCTGGTCGCCGTCGTGCTCGCGGCCCTGGCGGCGGTCGCCGTCGCCGACGTCCGGGACCAACGGGCGGTGCAACCGGCGGAAACGGACGCCGAGTTCTGAAACCTGCCGGAAACCGAAAGGCTTGATATCGAGCCCGGCCCGGCCGGCGAGAACGTCCTCCCCGCAAACTGATTGCACACTGAATCGTCGCGGTGCCGGCATCGGCGTATCGGAACGGCGACGGCCGTCTTGGCGCGTGCGTGACCGGCGCGGGCGGAAGGAGGGAATCAGATGCTGGGAGCCGTGCCCGATGCTCCGCTGCGTGGACGGGAAGCCGAAGTCGATCGGCTGACGTCACTCATCGGGCATGTCATGGCCGGGCGCTGCACACTGATCACGATCGAAGGACCGCCGGGCTGCGGGAAATCCAGGCTGCTGCGCGAGTCCATGCTCATCGCCGAAGGGTTCGGGCTGCGGATTTGCGCCAAATCCGCCGACGGCTCGCACACGGCCGGGGGACTGCCGCAACGGGCCTACGACCCCCACCACCCCTATGCCGTGGCGGTCGACAACGCCCACCACCTGGACCACGAGGACGTGCGGACCCTCATCGCCCACGAGGCCGGACCGGAGGGCCCGGCCCGGGTGTGGATCCTCGCCCGCCGCCCGTCCGCCGGGGCCCCGCCCCTGGAGGGCATGCTGCTCAGCCCCACCGCCGGCACCGAGCGGATCAAACTGGGCACCCTGCGCCCCGGCGCGGCGATGGCGCTCGCCGCCGACGTCCTCGGCGCACCGCCCGACGCCGGGCTCGCCCGGGTCCTCGGCCGGGCCGGCGGGCATCCGCGCCGGCTGCTGGAACTCACCCAGGGAATGCTGGAGGAAGGCAGCATCGCCGTGGACGGATACCGGGCCCACCTGGTGACGGACCGGCTGCCGAGGCGACTGGTGGAACGGGTCGAGAGTTCCCTGATGGGATATTCACCGGAGTTCCGTCAGATGGTGAGGGTCGCGGCGGCGCTGGGAAATGAAGTCTCCTTCGAAAAACTCGCCCGGGTGCTGAACGCGCCGCCCACGGCGTTGTTGCCGACCCTGGACGAAGTGGTAGCGGCCGGAGTTCTGGAGAACAATGCCGGACGGCTCGCGTTCCGCGATGAGTTGGTGCACCGGCTGATTACCGGATGGATGCCCGAAACCGTTCGCGACGCCTTGCGCGGCCAGGCATCCGTGGCACCCGAAACAACCGGCCCCGCCCTCCTGGCGGAGCCGGGAGGAACAGCGGCGGACGAGCCGGGGGCCACCACGCCCCACGGGGAGCGGCTGAGCGACCAGGAGGCCGTCATCGCGGGCCTGGTGCACGAGGGGCTCACCAACCGGCAGATCGCCCGCCGGCTCGGCCTGTCCCCGCACACCGTCAACTACCACCTGCGCAAGGTCTTCCGGAAGCTGGGCGTGGCCTCCCGCGTCGACCTGGTCCGTGTCGTGCGCGGTGGCACCGGGGGAGTCCCCGGCGCCACCGCGGCCCTGGCCCCGCCGGCGTAGCCGCCGCGCCGCACCCCCCGACCGGGGCGGTGCGGCGCGGCCGTTCAGCCCGTCGCCGCGGTGGCGCGGACGCCCTCCCGGCGGGCGGGCCCGGGCCCGTACCAGCGCCGCGCCTCGGGGAGTTCGAGGCCGAACTGGTCCAGCGTCCTGGCCACGATGTGCGTCACGATGTCGGACACGCTCCGCGGCCGGTTGTAGAACGCCGGCACCGGAGGGGCGATCACCGCGCCCATCCGCGTGAGCGCCAGCATGTTCTCCAGATGGATCTCGGACAACGGCAGCTCGCGCGGCACCAGCACCAGCCGGCGCCGCTCCTTGAGCGTGACGTCGGCGGCCCGGTGCACCAGCCCGTCGCCGAACCCCGACCGCACCGCGGCCAGGGTCTTCATGCTGCACGGCGCGATGACCATCCCGTCCGTGGGGTACGAGCCGCTGGAGACGGCCGCCGCCTGGTCGCCCGGCCCGTGGACGTGGTCGGCCAGCGCCGCCACCTCCGCCGCCTTCCAGTCGGTCTCCATCTCCAGCGTCGCCCGCCCCCACTTGGTGAACACCAGATGGGTCTCGACGTCCAGCGACCGCAGGGCCTCCAGCAGCCGGATCCCGATCACCGAACCGGTGGCCCCGGTGATCCCCACGACCAGCCGGCGCGGCCTCGCCTCAGTCATCCGCGGGGCCGGCATGCGCGGCGCCGGGGAAGCTGCGGCCGTGCCGCTCCCGCAGGGCGAAGGGCACGGTGGCGTCGACGACCGTACGGCTCCCGGCCGCCTCCCGCCCGCGCGCGGCGGCCCACGCCTCCCCCTGCGAGGGGTCGAGCCCGACCCGTGGGAAGCCCGTGAAGTGCAGGGCGTCGGCGGACAGGTCCGAGCGCGTGGTGATCGCCCACAGCACGTCCTCGGCCGAGTCCGGCGCCACGTCCTCGTCGACCAGGACGACCACCTTGGCGAACCGGTGCCGCTCCAGGACGTCCCGCGCCATCGCCCGCACCCGCTCGTCGTCCGCCGGGCCCGACTTGCGCACCCGGAGCACCAGCAGGAACATCCCGCCGCCGGCGGGGGAGTAATGGGCGTCGCTCAGCAGCTCGCCGCCCGCCCCCGACAGCCCCAGCGCCACCGCGCCGGCCAGCCCCAGGATCAGCGACTGTTCCCGGCCCGGCCCGATCACCGCCGGGAACACCGGCGCCTCACGGGACGTCACCGCGGTGACCGTGATCGCCGGAAGGTCCTCCGCCGCGTTGCCGTCGTAGCCCAGCACCTCCGGCAGCGAGTACCCCGTCGCCCGGCCCGGCAGGGCCTCCGGGGCGGTCGTCCCGTCGAAGTACCCCTCCAGGACGACCTCCGACTCCGCGAAGACCGCCACCGGCTGGCTCACCGCCGGGGCCATGGTCACCGGCCCGCCGGCCAGGGCGCCGGCCAGGGCCGTCTTGCTCGTGCCGGCGGGCAGGAAGTCGCTGCCCACCGCCGACGCCACCATCACGGCGGGCGGCGCCCCGAGGTTCACCGACACCGGGAGGCGCTCGCCGCGCTCCGTCGCCTCGTGGTACATCGCCAGCAGCCGGCGGCTGGGCAGCATCCAGATCACCAGCTGGTTCCGGTCCCGGACCAGCATCCGGTGCACGGCCGTGGCACCGCGGCCGGTGCGGGGGTCGTGCGCGTGGAGCAGACCGGTCGTCAGATACGGGCCGGCGTCGCGCTCGGTGGCCCACAGCGCGGGCAGCGCCCCGAGGTCGACGTCCTCGCCGAGCCGCACATGGGGGAAGGGCGAGCTCTCCAGGTGCTTGGGCTCCTGGTAGGCGGCGAGCAGCCGGGCGACGGTGTCCTCGTTCATGCGCCGGGGCAGGCCGGGCAGCCAGCGCCGCAGACGCTCCGCGTCGCCGAACGCCCCGAGCACCACGGGCATTCCGGCGGCCGCGTCGGTGACGCGGGTGTACAGCGCGATGTCCTCGCTGCGCGAGGAGGACGTGGCGGGGACGCCCGCGTGCCGCGCCGCGTAGTGGGCGGCGATCTCGTGCCGGGTCAGTGGCTGGTCGTAGGTGTGGTGGGCGTGCGGGGTCTCCTTCCGGGCCGCCGCGAGGGCGGCCCGGAAGGACAGACCGGGAAGGTCCGTCATGATGCCTCTCCTCGCCCCGTCACCGGACGGCCGGTTCCGGGAGGATCTCCCGGCGGGCCGCCTCCGGCTCGTGCCACCAGGGGTCCAGCCCCGTCGGGTCGTTGAAGCCCTCCGCGACGCGGCGGGCGAGCCCGGGCTGCCGCTGGGCGGCGTCGAGCAGCTCCACCACGTGGTCGGGCGCCGGGGGCAGCAGACCGTTGGTCCAGCGCGTGACGTGCCGCGCGTACTCCCAGAACGCCTCGAACGTGGCCGTCATCCAGTCGGCGTCGAAGGGCTCGTCCCCGCGCGCGAGGATCTCCCGCAGATAGACGTCGGCGCACTTGGCGGCGCTGTTGGAGCCCTGGCCGGTCAGCGGGTCGTTGACGACGAGGACGTCGGCGACGCCCAGGACCTGCCGGCCCGAGGGCAGGGTGGCGACCGGCTTGCGCACGGTCGGCGTCAGCCGCCCGGCGAGCACCCCGCCCGGGTCGGTGAGCACCGCGCCGGCGGCGCGCTCGGCCTCCCACGGCAGGAACTCGGCCAGCAGCTTCTTGGTGCGGTCCAGGTGCTCCTCGGGGGAGCGGACGTCCGCGAAGGCGTCCAGGGGACCGCCGGGCACGCCGTTGAGGAACAGGCAGTCGCAGGGGCCGCTCTTCGTCAGCGCCGGGACGATGAAGTACTCGCCGACGCCCGGCATGAGATTGGCCGAGCAGGCGACGAAGGAGTCGCGGGGGCGCAGGCCGTGGACGTAGGAGACGGCCGCGACGCGCTGCGGGGCGGTGAACGGCGAGCGTTCCTCGTCGCGTTCGAAGATCCCGGCGATCTCGCCCTTGCCGGCGGCGACGAGCACGAGGTCGTGGCTCGCGGCCAGCTCCTCCAGCTCGGCCACGCCCGCCTCGGCGATCCGCAGATCGCCTCCGGCGGCCGTGAACTCCTCCAGCCAGGCGGCGACCTTGACGCGCTGGTCGACCGACTGGCCGGGGGCCGCGAGCCGGGCCTCGAAGTCGATGGCCTTGACGGCGTCGGGGGCCACGGTGAAGGTCAGGCCCTCGATGGGGGGCGCGACGCCCTGCCAGTGGTCCAGGCCCAGACGGCGCTCGGTCTCCAGGGCGTCGCCGAACATGATCTGCGTCGACATCACCCGGCCGTCGAGGACCTGTCGCGCGGTCCTGTTCGACACGAGGGTGACGCGATGGCCGGAGCGGCGCAGGCCGAGAGCGAGTTGCAGGCCCGCCTGGCCCGCCCCCACGACGGCGATCGACCGTGTGCTGTGCTTCATTGCTTCGCTGTCCTTTCCGGTGCTACGTCCGGTACTACGGATTCCGGCCGGTCGGCCTCGTCGTCCGCCCCGTCGTCCGCCTCGGGCGTGCTCTCCGTCGTCATGTGCAGGCCCAGCACGCCGCCGATGATCGCCGCGAGGCACACGACCTTGCCGATCGTGATGCTCTCGCCGAACAGCAGTGCCCCGAAGACCACCGCGCCCACCGAGCCGATGCCGGTCCAGACGGTGTAGCCGATGCCGACGTCGAGCGTCCTGAGCGCGAGGCTCAGCAGATATACGCCGCCACCGCCCGCCACCGCGGTGATCAGGGACGGCACAAGACGGGTGAAGCCCTCGTTGGCGGCGGAGCTCAGGGCGAAGACGATCTCGAAGGCGGCCGCGATCAACAGGAGCGTCCAGGCCTTCGCGCTCTCGCTGCGCTGCCCGCCCATCAGGCCGCCCCCATCGACTTGAGGCCGACCACGCCGCCGATGATGGCGGCGAAGCACAGCAGCTTGGCGGGCGTGATCTTCTCCTTGAAGATCACGGCTCCGAGGACGACCGTGCCCAGGGCGCCCACGCTCGTCCAGATCGTGTATCCGACGCTCACGTCCAGCGTGCGCAGGGCGAGACTGATGAAGTAGATGCCGCCCACGATGCCGACCAGGGTGATCAGCGAGATCCACAGGCGGGTGAAGCCCTTGGAGGCGTTCGCGCCGAGAGCGAAGACGATCTCGAAGGCGATGGCGATGAGAAGGTAGATCCAGGCCATGGAATGGTGACTTCCGGGTGGTTTTCCGGGTGTTTCCGGGCGGTTTACGGTGCGGGGACGGGCGCCTCGTCGGCCAGCGAACCGCTGCCGGAGATCGCGGCACCGGCGGCGAACATGCCGGGGTGCTTGGCGCGCATGCGCTCCAGCAGCAGGTCGTACGGCACGTCGGCGTAGTCGCCGTAGTCCGTCAGGAACTCCATCCGCCCCGCGCCGCCCGCCGCGTCGTACGGGTGGTACACGCTGTCGGCGGTGCCGTCGAACTCCAGCGGGGTCATCCCGTACAGCCGGCACAGCAGGCCGTTGAAGACCGGGGTGACGCGCAGCCAGCGGCCGTCGAGGTGGACGGAGACCAGGCCGTGGTGGAAGACCTCGCCGCCCACCATGCGCTGGAGCCGCTCCGAGGCGAGGTGGTTGCGCACATCGGCGTAGACCAGCCGGCTGGGGACGCCGACCGAGCGGACCGCCGCCGCGTAGAGCACGGACTTGTGGAGGCAGAAGCCCTTGCCGGCGCGGACCACCGAGCTCGCCCGCAGCGCGGCGCGCTCCAGGCTGGTGGCGTACACCTCGTAGTCGACGCCGTCGCGCACGGCGTAGTAGAGCCGTACGGCCTTCCCGGCCGCGGTGGTCTCCTCGTGCGCCCCCGACCGTGCGACGAAGTCCCGGACCTCCGGGGAGTCGTGGTCGAGGAACGCGGTGGGACGCAGGAATTCGCTGAGATCCGGTGTGCTCATCGTTGTCAAAGACCCATCGTGGTGGCGATGCGGGAGTACTGGATGTCGGTGGTGCCCGAGTAGATCGTTCCGGCGACGGCGTTGCGCAGGTCCTGCTCCAGGCCGTACTCGGCCATGTAGCCGTAGCCGCCGAAGGTCTGCACGGCCGCGACGGCGGAGGCGAGATTGCCCTCGCTGGCCAGGAGCTTGGCGGTGGCGACCTCCACCGTGGCGTCCTCGCCCGCCTCGACCTTGAGCGCCGCCTCGTACAGGGCACTCCGGGCGGTGTCGGTGGCGACGCGCATCCGCGCGATCCGGTGGGCCACGGCCTGGTGGGAGCCGATGGGCTTGCCGAACTGCTCACGGGTGCGGGCGTAGTCGACCACGCGCTCCAGACGCGCCTGCATCTCGCCGATGTTCACGACGAAGGAGCACAGGACCTCCCACTTCATCACGTGGTCGAAGACGACGAAGCCCGTGCCGACGCGGCCGATGACGTTCTCCAGGGGCACCCGGCAGTCGTCGAGGAACAGCTCGGACAGCGGGGAGGTGCGCAGGCCCATCTTCGCCATCGGGCTGCCCACGGTCAGGCCGGGCCGGTCGCGTTCGACGACGACGGCCGTGATCCCGAAGGGGCTGCCGCGCTCGCCCGTCGAGACGTACACGACGAACAGATCGGCTATGGGGCCGTTGGTGACGAACGCCTTGTTGCCGTTGAGGACGAGGTGGCCGTCCTCGACCCGGCCCGTGGTGCGCAGGGAGAGCATGTCCGAGCCGGCCTCCGGCTCGGAGATCGCGTGGGCGCCGATCACATCGCCCGCGCAGATCGCCGGCAGGAAGCGCTCCTTGAGCGCGGGCGAGCCGAAACGCTGGATCGGCACGCCGGTGCTCACCATGTGGGTGGTCGCCGAGAAGCTCAGGCCCGCGTCACGGCACGCCTGCCCCAGGCCTTCCAGGACGTACAGGGTGGTGGTGAGCGACTGGCCCAGGCCGCCCCAGCGCTCCTCGAAGGGCAGCCGGAACAGGTCCGACTCGCGCAGCAGCTTCCAGTTGTCGTGCGAGAACTCGCCCGTGCGGTCGCGCTCCAGGTGCCCCTCGCCGAGCCGTTCTCCCAGGGCCGCGACGGCGGCCCGCAGTTCTCGCTGATCTTCCGACCAGTGCATCAGGTACCGACCTTCTCGGTGTGGTCCGGACGAAAGGCCGGGGAGGGGAAGTCCCCGGCCTCCCGTCGGGGCGCTCTAGTAGTGGGAGAAGCCGCTCTCGTCGAGGCTGTGCACCTCGTCGCCCCGCAGCGGCGGGTTGAAGACGCTGATCAGGTGGAGATCGGTGTCGGGGTCGGCGATGAGGAAGTGGGCGTCGTGCTCGTCGAGGGCGTAGAGGACGCCGGGCTCGATGGCGAGGGTCTTCGAGCCGTCGGCGCTGATCACCTCGCCCCGGCCGCTGATGCAGTAGCAGGCCTCCAGGTGACGGCGGTACTGCAGCCGCGACTTGGTGCCGGCGCGGACGAGCGTGTCGGCGACGGTGAACCCCATTCCGTCGGACTCGGTCAGCAGTCTGCTGCTGCGCCCGTTCCCCCACTCGACGGTCTGGACCTTGTTCTTCTCACGCGTGAACATTCTGATTCCTCGTCTCTTCGTAGGCGGTGACGAACGCGTCGATGGCGTTCACGGAACGGAAGTCGCCGGGGGTGATCTCGACCTGGTCGAGCGGAACGGCGTAACGGGTGGTGACCCAGTTGACGACCCGGACCACCTGAAGGCTGTCGATCACGCCCGTCGCCAGCAGGTCGTAGTCGGGATCGAGCTGGTCGGCGGTCAGGTCCGGCAGGAACTCCGTGATCAGGAAGCGCTTGATTTCCGTGGGGCGGTCCATGCCCGTCATCCCTTCAGTCGCCGCACGTCGCCGACGGCGGCGCGGTCGTTCTTTCCGGTGGGGCCCTTCGGCAGGGCCGCGTCGGTGACGCGGATGTCGCTCGGTATCGCGGTTCTGGCCAGCCGCCGGGCGCAGTGCTCGCGCAGGGCGAGGACGTGGAGGGCGGAGCCGGCGGTGCGGCGCACCAGCGCCTGGAGGCGTTTGCCGGCCGCCTCGTCGGGGACGGTGACGACCACGGCGTCGGCCACCTCGGGGTGGGCGAGCAGGGTCTGCTCGACCTCCTCCAGGGAGAGCCGCACGCCGCGCACCTTGACCTGGAAGTCGGTGCGCCCGACCAGGTGGAGGGTGCCGTCGGCGGTCCGCCGGACCAGGTCCCCGCTGCGGAACCAGACGCGGGACCCGTCCGCGTCGGCGCGGCGGACGAAGCGGTCGGCGCCGCGCGCGGGGTCCAGATAGCCGTGCGCCTGGAAGGGGGTGTGCACCAGCAGTTCGCCGGTGCCGGGCCCCTCCAGCGGCTGCCCGTCCTCGCCCAGGACCAGGACGCGGACGCCCGGCAGCGGTCTGCCGATCGGCAGCGGGCCCGCCGTCCCGGGGTCGCGAGCCAGTAGCGGCCCGGCGTCGAGGAGCAGGCTGTCGTTGGTCTCGGTGCAGCCGTAGACATTGGCGAAGGAGGCGTCCGGGAAGAGCTCCGGCAGCCGGGCGAGCAGCCGCGGCGGCACCGCGTCGCCGGTGAGGACGACGTGCCGCACGGATTTGAGCGGCGGGCCCTGCGCACGGTCGGCGTCCTCGGCGAGCAGCCGGTAGAGCAGCGGCACGCCCTGGACGAGGTGGACGTCATGGGTGGATATCAGCTCGCGCAGATGGGCTCCGTCGGTGGCCCGGTCCGGGTCGACGAGGACCACGCGGCCGCCCGCGGCCAGGGTCGTCCACACCTCCAGCAGGCACAGGTCGAAGTTGAGGGGCGCGTAGTTGAGTACCGTCGTGTCCGGCCCGATGCCGAAGTGCTCCGCCGCCCAGGCGGTGAAACGGCCGACGGCGTCGAGCGGCAGGGGCACGACCTTGGGGGTGCCGGTGGAGCCGGACGTGGTGAGCAGCAGGCCCGTCCCCTCGGGGACGGCCGGGGCGTCCGCCCGGGGGGCGAGCGTCTCGACGTGGAGCCCGCCGGGCGCGTCGTAGGCGGATTCGGCCGTCAGCACCCGGTCGATGCCCGCGCCGGCGGTCAGCTCGCGCAGGGTGTCGGCGCCGAGTTCGGCGGAGGGCAGCAGCACGGGGCGGCCGTCGCGCAGCGCGGCGACGATCAGGGCCAGGGTCTCCGGCGTTCTGCGGGCGGGTACGCACACGGGTGCCGTGCGCTCGCCGCCCAGGTGGCGCAGCCGTTCCTGGAAGACGCCGGCGAGCGCGCCCAGTTCGCCGTAGGGGACGGGGGTGCCGCGCCAGATCAGGGCGGGGGCGTCCGGGGTGCGCCGGGCACGGTCGTCGAAGGCGGCGGTGAGCGGGCTCATGCCGGTACGCCCGTCGCCGCGCCGGGTGCGTCGATCTCCCGGTAGCCGCCGTCGAAGTACACCAGCGGACGTCCGGGGACGCTGCCGGCGCCCGCCACCCGGCCGATCAGGATCGCGTGGTCGCCGCCGCCCACCACGCTCTCCAGCCGGCAGTCGAAATAGCTGAGACACCCGCTGATGACCGGGGCGCCGGTGACGAACGATTCGGTGGCCACGGACGGGAAGGAGCCGATCGCCCTGCCGTTGCCGCGGGTGGCGAAGTGGCGGGAGACGCGCTGCTGGTCGTCGCGGAGCACACTGACCGCGAAGACCTCGGTGGCGAGGATCGCCGTCACCAGCGGGCTCATCCGCCCGATGGACACGGACACCATCCGCGGCTCCAGGGAAAGCGAACCGAATGCCGAGACGGTCTTGGCGAACACTTCGCCGCCATTTCTTGTCGTGACCACCGTGACACCGGACGCGAATTTACCGGCCGCCGCGCGGAATTCCCGCTCCGGGCATTCTTCGGGCTGGGCCCGCACCCGGGACGTCGGGGGTGATGCCATCACTGTCACTGCCATTCCGTGAGGGCTTTTCTCGGGGACGTCCATGACTGTACGAGGTGCGGTGAAGCCGCTTCCACTACCTCTTCGGGTAGTGCCGCCCGGCTACCCGTCCGAGTGGTGACGGGCTTCTGCGGGAGCGTGTCGGTGCAGGTCACGGCCGCTGACAGGGCTTCCTGTGGGGGCTGTTGTGCAGATCTACACGCAAGGGGCCGTGATCATGTGCGAGTGTCCATTGTGAAGGGTCCCCGCCCTGTTTAGGGTCCCTTTCATGACTGCATCCTGGCTTGGCCCCGGAAAGGCCGCAGCGGTGGCGCTCACATTCGATGTGGACGCCGAGACCGGTGTGCTCTCCATGGGCGAGAAGTACTCGCGGCACGCGATGACGATGACCCATCAGGCTTTTGGCCCCGATGTGGGCGTGCCGCGCATCCTGGGGATTCTGCGTGAACTCGGCGTGCCCGCCACGTTCTTCTTCCCGGGCTGGGTGGCCGAGCGCCGCCCGAATCTCGTGGCGCAGGTGGTGGAGGCGGGCCACGAGGTGGCGCATCACTCCTACAGCCATGTGCCGGCGACGTCGATGACGTTCGCCGAGGAACGCAACGACTTCGAACGCGCCCTTGAGGTCTTCCGGAAACAGGACGTACCCGTCCACGGCCACCGCGCGGGGCTGTGGGAGGCGAGCTGGCAGACGGCCTCGCTCGTCGCGGAGTACGGGCTGGCCTACGACTCGTCGATGATGAACGACGACCGCCCCTACCACGTGCCCACCGACAGGGGCGGTGTCGTGGAACTGCCCCCGCACTGGTCGCTGGACGACTGGGAGCAGTACGCGTTCCTGCCGGCGCCGCAGATCGGGTCCATCATCGAGGACCCGCAGAAGGTGCTGTCGATGTGGAAGTACGAGCTGGACGCGATGCGGCACTACAACTCGCTGTTCATGCTCACCAATCACCCCTTCCTCACCGGCCGTCCGGGCCGGGCGATGGCGCTGCGCTCCCTGATCGAGTACGGCATGTCGCACGGTGACGTGGAGTTCCTGACGTGCCGTGAGATAGCCGAGCGCGCCAAGGCCGACACCTCGCTGGCGACCCGGCCGCTGGAGCAGCCGGAGATCGAGCCCGGGCTCTTCCCCTCGGAGTGAGAACGGCGAACGCCTCCCGTCCGCCGGACGGGAGGCGTTCGCCGTGTGGGATCCGTGGGATCCGTAAGAACCGCGGGATCAGTTGATGGACTTGATCAGCTCACCGTCGGCCGTGTCGCCGCTGAGCTCCCAGAAGAACGTGCCGCCCAGGTTCTGCCGGTTCTTGTAGGCCATCTTCCCGGCGATGGTGGACGGGGTGTCGTAGCTCCACCAGTTGTCGCCGCACTTGGCGTAGGCGGTGCCGCCGACCGTGCCGGTGGCCGGGCAGGTGTTCCTCAGCACCCGGTAGTCCTCGAAGCCGGCCTCGTAGGTGCCCTTCGCGGGGCCGGTGGCCGTGCCGCCGGGGGCGGACTGGGTGACGCCGGTCCAGCCGCGCCCGTAGAAGCCGATGCCCAGCAGCAGCTTGGACGACGGGATGCCGAGCGACTGGAGCTTGGTGATGGTCGCGTCGGTGTTGAACCCGGCCTTCGGGATGCCGTCGTAGGACGTCAGCGGTGAGTGGGGGGCGGTGGGGCCCTTGGCGTCCCAGGCGCCGAAGTAGTCGTAGGTCATGGGGTTGTACCAGTCGACGGAGCGTGCGGCGCCCGCGTAGTCGACGGCGTCGATCTTGCCGCCGGAGGAGGCGTCGGCGGTGATGGCCGCGGTGACCAGGCTCTTGCCCCCGAACTTCGCGCGCAGCGCCGCCATGACGTCGCGGAAGGCGGTGCGGCCGCTGGTGTCGCAGGTCAGCCCGCAGGCGTTGGGGTACTCCCAGTCGATGTCGATGCCGTCGAAGACATCGGCCCAGCGCGGGTCCTTGACCAGCCCGTAACAGGACTCCGCGAACGCGGCGGGGTTCTTCGCCGCCTCGCCGAAGCCGCCGGACCAGGTCCAGCCGCCGAAGGACCAGACCACCTTGAGGCCGGGGTGGAGCTTCTTGAGCTTGCGCAACTGGTTGAAGTTGCCGCGCAGGGCGCCGTCGTCCCAGGTGTCGGCCTTGCCGTCGACGCTGCCGGCGGCGTCGTAGAACCTGTCGTAGTCGGCGTAGGCGTCGCCGATCGCGCACTTGCCGCCGGTGACGTTGCCGAAGGCGTAGTTGATGTGGGTGAGCTTCGCGGCGGAGCCGGAGGTCTCGATGTTCTTCACGTGGTAACCGCGGTCGTAGACGCCCCAGTTGGTGAAGTAGCCGACGACCCGGTGGCCGGCGGAGGCGTCCGGGGTGTCGTCGGCCGTGGCCGGGCTCGCGGTGAGGCCGCCCGCCAGCAGGGCGGCTCCGGCGGTCACCGCCGTGAGCCAGGCGCGGGCGCGCTGTCCGTACGGTCTGGGCATGAGGTCTCCTCGGTGGGGGAGGAACGCGCTCTTGGCATGGACGCGTTGAACGGTGGGGAAACCGTAGGAGGACTAGACCAATACGGTCAATGGTTCGTACCAAACCGAGCCAATATTCAAGATCGGCATTCAAGATCGGCGGACCGGTGACGCGGGGCCCCCGATCGGGCATACTCCAACCCGCCACAGCCGCAGGTCGCGCGTTTCCGCGACCCGGCGCGCGACCATCGGCTGGGCATCCACGGCAGCGTCGCCCCCACCCTCGGGCGGCCGTCGCCGCAGCGCCCGACAGGGAGGAGAGCCACCGCCATGACCGATCACGGACCGCAGCCGGTGGAACGTCAGCTGCCCACGGAGGAGGCCCGCGACCTGATCTCGCTCGTACGGGACCTGGTGCAGCGGGAGATCGCGCCCACCGCGGCCGAGGAGGAGGACGCCGGGCACTTCCCGCGCGAGGTCTTCCGGCTGCTCTCCACGTCGGGGCTGCTCGCCCTGCCGTACGCCGAGGAGTTCGGCGGCGGCGACCAGCCGTACGAGGTCTATCTCCAGGCACTCGAGGAGCTCGCCGCCGCCCGCCTCACCGTGGGCCTCGGCGTCAGCGTCCACACCCTCGCCTGCCACGCCCTGGCCGGCTACGGCACCAAGGAGCAGCGGCAGACGCACCTGCCCGCCATGCTCGGCGGGGGCCTCCTGGGCGCCTACTGCCTCTCCGAGCCCGCCGCCGGCTCCGACGCCGCCTCGCTGCGCACCCGCGCCACCCGCGTCGGCGACACCTGGACCATCGAGGGCACCAAGGCCTGGATCACCCACGGCGGGATCGCCGACTTCTACACCGTCCTGGCGCGCACCGGCGGCGAGGGCGCCCACGGCATCACCGCTTTCCTGGTGCCCGGCGACGCCCCGGGCCTCACGGCGGCGCCGCCCGAGCGGAAGATGGGCATGAAGGGCTCGCCCACCGCCCAGCTGCACTTCGACGGGGTCGAGGTCACCGACGCGCGGCGCCTCGGCGAGGAGGGCCAGGGCTTCGCCATCGCCCTGTCCGCCCTCGACTCCGGGCGGCTCGGCATCGCCGCCTGCGCCGTGGGCGTCGCCCAGGCCGCCCTCGACCAGGCGCTGTCCTTCACCGCCGAACGACAGCAGTTCGGCCGCCCGGTCGCCGACTTCCAGGGGCTGCGGTTCATGCTCGCCGACATGGCCACCCAGATCGAGGCGGGCCGTGCGCTCTACCTCGCCGCCGCCCGGCTCCGCGACGCGGGCCTGCCCTTCGCCAAACAGGCCGCCATGGCCAAGCTCTTCTGCACGGACGCGGCGATGCGGGTCACCACCGACGCGGTGCAGCTCATGGGCGGCTACGGCTACACGGTGGATTTCCCCGCGGAGCGGTATATGCGGGAGGCGAAGGTTCTTCAGATTGTGGAAGGTACGAATCAGATTCAGCGGATGGTGGTGGCGCGGCACCTGGCGGGGCCGGAATCCCGCTGACGCGTAGTCGGCTGCCGGCCGTCCGTGGCTGGTCGCGCAGTTCCCCGCGCCCCTTACCGGGTCAGCTCGACCAGCTCCGGCACGCGCTCCTCGGCCGCCCCGGGGCCGGCCACACTCGCCGTGTCCTTGAGCCCCGTCGCCGTGCCGATCGCCACGACCGGCCCGTCCTCGCCGTGCTCCCGCAGCACGCGGCGGGCTGCCGCGACGCCCACCGCCGACGACGGTTCCAGGAACAGCCCGCGCGCAGCCAGCGCCCGGTGCTCGGCCATGAACTCCTCGGCGGGCACGGCGAACGCCGCTCCGTCCGCGCCCCACAGTGCGTCGAGCCCCTGCCACACCGGACGGCTCTCGCCGAGCGAGAAGGCGGGGGTGGGCAGCGGGTCCACCGACACCCGCTCCTGCTCCGCCCGTTCGGCGAGCGCCAGGGCCGCGCTGTACGGGGCGGCGCCCGCCGGCTCGGCCGCGACCAGCCGGGGCGTACCGGACACCAGCCCGGCCGCCCGCAGCTCACGGAAGCCACGGGCGATCCCGGACAGCAGATCGGCCCGGCAGGTGGGCACCACCACGGCCCCCGTGCCCTCACGGAAACCGGCGAAGTCCCGGGCGAGCTCGTAGGCGACGGACTTGTAGCCCTCGTTGGCATAGGCGTTGCCGCCCGGGGCGGGGGAGGCGTAACTGGTCAGCGGATACCAGCCGAACCGCTCGACGGCCTCGTGCATCGCGGCGTTCCGCGTGGCGAAGTCCCGGACGACCCGCACCGCGCCCAGCGCGTCGATCTGCGCCCGCAGCGGCCCGGGGACCTGATCCGTGGTGAACACCACGCAGCGCAGGCCGGCCCGGGCGGCGTACGCGGCGACGGCGGCGCCCGCGTTGCCCGAGGAGGCCGCCACGACCGTGTCCGCGCCCGCGGCCAGCGCCGCCGCGACGCCCACGGCCATCGCCCGGTCCTTGTGCGAACCGGTCGGGTTGGCCCCCTCGTACTTCACCCACAGCCCGTCCGGCCCGCCCTCCGCCAGGGGCACGACGGGCGTGCCGCCCTCGCCGAGCGTGACCGGGGCGGCGACGGGCGCCGACAGCGCCGAGGGCCAGCCCCACGGCCCGCCCGGGTACGTCTCCAGGGACAGCCCCGACAGATCCGCGAGCGGCGGCACGGGGTTGGCGCCGATCCCTTCCTCCCGGCAGGCCGCGCAGCCCGAGAAGTCCCCGGCGGCGGCACCGCAGCGTGGGCAGTGGAGGGGAATCGGCAACGGCACGCGAACTCCTCGAAGGTCGTCGGGCCCCGCGCGCGGCGCGCGGGGCCCCGACCGTAGCAGTCGGCTCCCGCCCCGGACGGCCCGCCGTCAGGAGCGGCGGCCGCCCTGCTCCGGCACCCGCAGCGGGCGCGAGCCCGGCCCCCCGATGTGGGAGAACGGCTGCGTCCGCCAGTCCAGGCTCTCCGGCAGCGTCAACAGCAACGCCGCGTCCAGATCCTGGGCCCCCTGCGACTCGTCGGCCGGATCGGCCTCCTCCACGCCGCACCCCGAGCCCGGGCAGACCGTCAGCCCGAACGGGTCCCACGGGGACGGGCACAGCGCGTGCTCCGGGAGCACGTCCTCGTCGGCGAGGAGAGCGATGGGCCGCGCGCAGTCCGGGCACATCACCCGGAACATCTCGTAGGTCTCCTCGTACAGACCACCGTCGCCGTCGGTTTCCAGGCGTTCCAGGCTGGGCATGGTGTGTTTTCCCCCTCGGATGGGCCGGCCGGGCACCTCGGCCGCGGCCACAGCAAGCACTTCCCGTACGACAAGGCGGGTAATCGCCGCGCACGGGAGGACACGGGTGCATGTCTGTGGCATTCGTCACATGATTCGCGCGCCTGCGGCGCCGTCGACTGTGCCCGGCGCGCCAGGAACCAGTAGGTTGACCCGCGTGGAGGAGTTGGACAAAGAGATCGTGGAACTGCTCGTCAAGGACGGGCGGATGAGCTACACCGACCTGGGCAAGGCCACTGGCCTGTCCACATCGGCGGTGCACCAGCGCGTGCGCCGGCTCGAACAGCGGGGCGTCATCCGCGGCTACGCGGCGGTCGTCGACCCCGAGGCCGTCGGGCTGCCCCTGACCGCCTTCATCTCGGTGAAGCCCTTCGATCCCAGCGCGCCCGACGACATCGCGGACCGGCTGGCGGAGATCCCCGAGATCGAGGCGTGCCACAGCGTGGCGGGCGACGAGAACTACATCCTGAAGGTGCGGGTGGCCACGCCACTGGAGCTCGAACATTTGCTGGCGCGGATCCGTTCGCTGGCGGGGGTGTCCACGCGGACGACGATCGTCCTGTCGACGCCGTACGAGGCGCGGCCGCCGCGGGTGGGGTGAGCGGGGCGGAGCCCCGGTTTCGGGAAGGGGCGGGGCTGGGGAGAGACTGACCCTCATGAGCGAGCCCACCACCGTGCTGCTGCGCAACGGCAACGTCTACAGCCCCGCCGACCCCTTCGCCACCGCGATGATCGTGGAGGGCGACAGCGTCTCCTGGGTCGGCTCCGAGGGCGCCGCCGACTCCTTCGCCGACGGCGTCGACGAGGTCGTCGACCTGCGCGGCGCGCTCGTCACCCCCGCGTTCACCGACGCGCACGTGCACACCACCGCCACCGGCCTCGCGCTCACCGGCCTGGACCTCACCGGCGCGCCCACGCTCGCCGCCGCCCTGGACCGGGTGCGGGCGTACGCCGCCGCGCGCCCCGCCGACCGGGTGCTGCTCGGGCACGGCTGGGACGCCAGCGCCTGGCCCGACCGCCGGCCCCCGTCCCGCCGGGAGCTCGACGAGGCCACCGGCGGCCGGCCGCTCTACCTCACCCGCGCCGACGTCCACTCCGCCGTCGTCACCACCGCCCTCCTCGACCTCGTCCCCGGCGTCCGCGAGCTGTCCGGCTTCGCCCCCGACGCCCCGCTGACGGGCGACGCCCACCACGCCGTGCGCGACACCGCGCACGCCTCCCTCACCCCCGCCCAGCGCACCGAGGCGCAGCGCGCCGCGCTCGCCCGCGCCGCCGCCCTGGGCATCGGCTCCGTCCACGAGTGCGCCGGGCCGCTGATCTCCTCCGAGGACGACCTCACCGGGCTGCTGCGGCTGGCCGCCGAGGAGCCCGGCCCCCGGGTCACCGGCTACTGGGCCGAGCGGGTCACCACCCCCGAGGACGCCGACCGGATCCGCGCGCTGGGCGCGCTCGGCGCCGCCGGCGACCTGTTCGTGGACGGCTCCCTCGGCTCCCACACGGCTTGCCTCCACGAGCCGTACGCCGACTCCCCGGGCGGCACGGGCAGCGCCAACCTCGACGCCGCCGCCGTCGCCGCCCACGTCGCCGCCTGCACCGAGGCCGGCATCCAGGCCGGCTTCCACGCCATCGGCGACGCCGCGATCACCGCCGTCGTCGAGGGCGTGCGCGCGGCCGCCGAGAAGGTGGGCCTGGAGCGCGTCCGCGCCGCCCGGCACCGGGTCGAGCACGCCGAGATGCTCACCCCCGAGCTGATCGCGGGCTTCGCCGAGTTCGCCCTCACCGCCTCCGTCCAGCCCGCCTTCGACGCCGCCTGGGGCGGGGAGGAGGGCATGTACGCCGAGCGCCTGGGCCGCGAGCGGGCCCGTACGCTCAACCCGTACGCGGCCATGCTGCGCGCCGGAGTCCCGCTCGCGCTGGGCTCCGACAGCCCCGTGACCCCCCTCGACCCCTGGGGCACGGTCCGGGCCGCCGCCTTCCACCGCACGCCGTCCCACCGCGTCTCGGTCCGGGCCGCCTTCACCGCGCACACGCGCGGCGGCTGGCGGGCGATCGGCCGGGACGACGCGGGCGTCCTGGTGCCGGGCGCGCCCGCCGACTACGCGGTCTGGGAGACCGGCGACCTGGTGGTCCAGGTGCCCGACAGCCGGGTGGCGAACTGGTCCACCGACCCCCGCTCCGGCACCCCCGGCCTGCCCGACCTCACCCCGGGCGCCCCGCTGCCGGTGTGCCTGCGGACGGTCGTGGGCGGGCGGACGGTCCACGCGCGTCCGAACGAGTGACGCGCCAAGATCCACGTACCGCCGAACGACGTCCCCCGGGCCGTCCCCGCACGGCCCCATCTACCGTACTGACCTGCTGATTTGAGCGACACACGCAGGTCGCGAGGGTGTTGACACACTCCGGGCGGCGGCCGGTAGGTTCTCCGCTGTCCACCAAGGACGTCCGACCGGAGAACCTCCACGCAGTCGTCGAACGCCGCTGGGCCATGGGGCGGTGCGCCGGGAAGGCGGCCCCGCCACTGGGAGCCAGGTCCAGCGCACGGGGGCGAGGGACGGTTCGGCCGGGCCGGCAGGTGCGACCCGGGTGGGGCCCGGACGTTCAGTAGACAACGGCTCTCGGCCGACCGCAGCCGGCGGTTCCGGGAATCGGCCCGAAGGACACCGGGCCCCCATTCCGACCCGAGCGCGGGGCGGGCGATCGTCGCCCCTGCGGGCCGCGAGCGCCCCCGACCGAGGTACGGTCGTCAGCTGACACCCCTGCCCGCTCCAGGAAGAAGCGACCGTGCCCTCGGGTCCCGAGACAACTCCCGAAACCACTGCGGAAGCCGCCCCGGCCGCGCCGCCCCCGGCCCCCGAGCCGCGCCCGGGCCGGGCCGTCCGCCTGGTCCGGCTCGCCCGCCACGAGGCGCGGCGCACCGCCCTCGCGGCCGTCGCCGGGCTCGTGCTCGCCCTCGCCTTCCCCCCGTACGGCCTGTGGCCGCTGTCGGTGGTCTCGGTGGCCGCGCTGGCGCTGCTGACGCGGGGGCGCACCGTCCGCCAGGGCGCCTGGACGGGTTTCGCGTTCGGGCTGCCGTTCTTCTTCTTCCTGCTGCGCTGGCTGCACGTGGTCGGCTACGACGCCGTGCTGGGCCTGTCGGTCGTCGAGGCGGTCTTCCTGGCCGTGCTCGGCGCCGGGCTCGCGCTGACCTCCCGGCTGCCCGTGTGGCCGCTGTGGGGGGCGTGCCTGTGGATCGCCGAGGAGTGGGCGCGGGACCGGACGCCGTTCGGCGGCTTCCCCTGGGGCCGGCTGGCCTTCGCGAACACCGGCTCCCCCTTCACCCCGCTCGCCGCGCTGGGCGGGGCGCCGCTGGTGAGCTTCGCGGTGGCCCTGGCCGGCGGGCTGCTGGCGTACGCGCTGCTCGCCGCGTGGCGGCTGCGGGGCGGGCCCCGGGGCGTACGGGCCGTGCTGCCCGCCGCCGGGGCGCTCGGGACGGCCCTGGTGGTCGGGCTCGCCGGGTACGCCGTGCCGGTGCCCACGAAGGCGGACGACACCGTGAACATCGCGATCGTCCAGGGCAACGTCGAGAAGCCCGGCATGGACTTCCTCGGCCGGCCCCTGATGGTGCTCAACAACCACGTCGACGCCACGCTCCAGCTGGCCCGCGACATCAAGGCGGGCAAGGCGCCGAAGCCCGACCTGGTGATCTGGCCGGAGAACTCCTCCGACCTCGACCCCTTCCAGTACGCCGAGGCCTACGACCGCATCCAGGAGGCGGTGCGGGCCGTGGGCGTCCCCGTCCTGGTGGGCGCCCTCGTCGACCATCCCGGCAAGAGCGGCTACATCGACAACAAGGGCATCGTCTGGGACCCGGTGACCGGCCCCGGCGCCTCCTACGCCAAGCAGCACCCGGTGCCCTTCGGCGAGTACGTGCCCTTCCGGGACCAGCTGAGCAAGGTCATCTCCCGGCTCCAGCGCGTCCCCCGCGACTTCTACCCGGGCGACCGCACCGGTGTGCTCCAGGTCGGCCCGGCCCGGCTCGGCGACGTCATCTGCTTCGAGGTCGCCTACGACGAGATCGTCCACGACACGGTGGCGGCCGGTGCCCGCGCCCTGGTCGTCCAGACCAACAACGCCACCTACGGCCGCACCGGGCAGCCCGAGCAGCAGCTGGCCATGAGCCGGCTGCGGGCCGTCGAGCACGGCCGGGCCGTGGTCACGGCCGCCACCAGCGGCATCAGCGCGGTCGTCGCCCCCGACGGCCGGGTGCTCCAGCGCAGCGAGGAGTTCACCCGTGATGTGATCTCCGCGAGCATCCCCCTGCGTGACGGCACGACGGTTGCCGACCGCGTCGGTGCGGGCCCGGAATGGGCGCTCGCTATGGTGGGTCTTCTGTCCTGCGCGGCGGCGGTCCTGACCTCCCGTCGGGCACGGGCGGACGAGACCTCGAACCGGAAGGGCCAGTAGTGCCAGAAGTGAACGACGGTGGTCAGCGGAGATTCGGTCCGCTCGGCACGACCTTGGTGATCATCCCGACCTACAACGAGGCGGAGAACATCAAGCCCATCGTCGCCCGGGTGCGGCAGGCCGTGCCGGAGGCGCACGTCCTCGTCGCGGACGACAACAGCCCCGACGGGACCGGAAAGCTCGCCGACGAGCTGGCGGCCGAGGACGAGCACGTCAAGGTGCTGCACCGGCAGGGCAAGGAGGGGCTCGGCGCCGCCTATCTGGCGGGCTTCCGCTGGGGCCTGGACAACGGCTACGGCGTGCTCGTGGAGATGGACGCCGACGGCTCCCACCAGCCGGAGGAGCTGCCCCGGCTGCTCACCGCGCTCAAGGGCGCCGACCTGGTGCTGGGCTCGCGCTGGGTGCCCGGCGGCCGGGTCGTGAACTGGCCGAAGTCCCGGGAGTTCCTCTCCCGGGGCGGCTCGACCTACTCCCGGCTCATGCTGGACGTGCCGATCCGTGACGTCACCGGCGGCTACCGGGCCTTCCGCCGGGAGACCCTGGAGGGGCTGGGCATGGAGGAGGTGGCCTCCCAGGGCTACTGCTTCCAGGTCGACCTCGCCTGGCGCGCGGTCAAGGCGGGCTTCCACGTGGTGGAGGTCCCCATCACCTTCGTCGAGCGCGAGCTGGGCGACAGCAAGATGAGCCGTGACATCGTCGCGGAGGCGCTGTGGCGGGTCACGTCCTGGGGCGTCGGCTCCCGGGTCGCCAAGGCGACCTCCAAGGCCCTCGGCAAGGAGCGCTGACGGCCCTCCGGGGCCGGGTAAGGGCTCCATAAGCACGCTCCGGCCGTCCGGCCGCCGTCCAGGCACACTTGAGGCATGACGTTCGGAGCGCAGCAGCAGACGTTGAACAGCCGGCCGCCCGGGCGCGGCCGGGCCCGCAGGCTGGTCCCCCTCGGCGTGGCCGTGTGGGCGGTCCTGGAGATCTGGCTGCTGGTGCTGGTGGCGGGCGCGGCGGGCGGGCTCACGGTGTTCGCCCTGCTGGCCGGGGGAGTGATCGCCGGCTCGTATGTGATCAAGCGGGCCGGGCGGCGGGCCTGGCAGCGGCTGAGCGGCTCCTTCCAGCAGGGCGCCGCCCCGCAGGCCCCGCAGGACGGCGGGGGCGGCGGTAACGCCCTGACGATGCTCGGCGGGCTGCTGATCATGGTGCCGGGGCTGATCTCCGACGTGGCCGGGCTGCTCTGTCTCTTCCCGCCGACGAGGGCGCTGATCCGCCGGACCGCCGAGCGGAAGCTCACCGGCTACGCGACCCAGGCGGCGCCGGGGACGCTGGGGGACGCCTTCCAGCAGGCGCAGCGGGTACGGATGCAGCAGCCCGACGGCAAGGTCGTCCAGGGCGAGGTCATCCGCGAGGACCAGCCGCGGTCGCCGCGCACGGACGACCCCCAGCTGCCGCGCTGAGTGCTCCGCTGGGGTCCGGTACGCATCTGCGGGTGCGTCGTGGCTGGTCGCGCAGTTCCCCGCGCCCCTTTGGGGCGCTACCCGAGGGCATAAAAGGGCCCGGGCCACTGCTTTCGCAGTGGCCCGGGCCCTTGGTCGTGCGATGGGAAACGCGGCGGACCGCCGTCAGGCGGACTTGCGCGTGTCCCGAGGATGCACGGCGATGTTCATGGCGCCGGAGCGCAGGACGGCCAGCCTCTCGGCCAGCACCTCCTCCAGCTCCTCGCGGGTGCGCCGCTCCATGAGCATGTCCCAGTGCGTACGCGCGGGCTTGCCCTTCTTCTCCTCGGGACCATCGCCGTCCACCAGGAGTGCCACGGCGCCGCACGCCTTGCACTCCCACTCCGGCGGAATCTCCGCCTCTACCGAGAACGGCATCTCAAATCGATGGCCGTTCGGGCATGCGTACTCCACCGCCTGGCGCGGGGCCAGATCGATGCCGCGGTCGGTCTCGTAGCTGGTCACCACAAGTCGCGTGCCGCGAAGAGCTCGCTCACTCATGAATTCGTGCCTCCCGGGCTTGTCGCCCACAGGACAGGTGTCGCTGTCGTCGTCATCCGGTCAACGTCCGGTCGGCGGTGAAGATTCCCCGTTGAGGGACATGCGTCGCCCGTCGTGCCGCCCCTTGTTGTACCCACCAGCGCCCGTTTTGTCACATCTGGCAATAG
Organism: Streptomyces sp. NPDC001678; assembly: GCF_042892945.1. Taxonomy (NCBI): domain Bacteria; kingdom Bacillati; phylum Actinomycetota; class Actinomycetes; order Kitasatosporales; family Streptomycetaceae; genus Streptomyces; species Streptomyces sp. NPDC001678. The sequence goes on from NZ_JBIAUP010000005.1 coordinate 482,579, forward strand.
ATGTCACCCTGTGCTGTTGCTACTTGAGCGCGCAGTAACGGTCCATCCGGCGGGTCGAAGGCGTACACTACCGGCCCGCTGGTTTCGCGCCTAAACCGGGTCCGGTGCGTCCTGGGCGGACCTGGCCTGATCGGCGGCCTCCGGTACGCCCGCCGAGCCTGCCACCGCGATCGTCGGCCGCTGCTGCGCGGGGGCGAAGAAGCGCAGGAAGAACTGGGCCAGGGGCCCGATGCACACCGCGAAGAGCGCCGTGCCCACGCCCACCGAACCGCCCAGCGCGAAGCCGGTCGCCAGCACGGCCACCTCGATAAAGGTCCGCACCAGCCGCACCGACCACCCCGTCCTGCGGTGCAGCCCCGTCATCAGCCCGTCGCGCGGGCCCGGGCCGAAGCGCGGCGTGATGTACAGCCCCGTGGCCACCCCGCACAGCACCACCGCGAACAGCAGTAGCGGAATCCGTATCCACAGCGAACCCGGGGTGGGCGTCACACCGAGTGTGGCGTCCATCACCAGGCCGATCATCAGCACATTGGAGACCGTGCCCAGCCCGGGGCGCTGCCGCAGCGGGATCCACAGCAGCAGCACCAGGGCGCCGATGGCGATCACCACCGTGCCGATCGACAGGCCCGTGTGCCGCGCCACGCCCTGGTTGAGCACGTCCCAGGGGGCCAGTCCCAGCCCGGCGCGCAGCTGCAACGCGCAGCTCACCCCGTACAGCACGAGCCCGGTGTACAGCTGGACGAGACGGCGGGTCAGCCCCGGACTCCGGGGCGCGGAATCGTGCGCGGACATAGAGATATCCCCCTGTGGTGGTGCGAGTGGCCTGAGGCATGACAGTCTGTGGACTGGATCGAACATTGATCCATGGCCAATTGCGGAAAGGTGGACTGCACGCCATGACCCAGTGGACCTCTTCGGTGGGGGCGCCGCAGCTGGCCCGCCTCCTCGGCTCACCCCACACCCGCGACACCGTCACACCGCTCGGCGGCCGGCGCACCCCCGCCTACCGCTCCCTGGCCGACCGCATCCGGCTCCTCGTCCTGGAGGGCCGCGTCCCCGTGGCCGCCCGGCTGCCCGCCGAGCGCGAACTGGCCGCCGCCCTCTCCGTCAGCCGCACCACCGTCGCCGCCGCCTACGAGGCCCTGCGCGGCGAGGGCTTCCTGGAGTCCCGGCGCGGCGCCGGCAGCTGGACCGCCGTGCCCGCCGGAAACCCGCTGCCCACCAGAGCCCTGGACCCGCTGCCGCCCGAGGCCGCCGGCTCCGTGATCGACCTCGGCTGCGCCGCCCTCACCGCCCCCGAGCCCTGGCTCACCCGCGCCGTCCAGGGCGCCCTGGAGGAGCTGCCGCCCTACGCCCACACCCACGGCGACTACCCGGCCGGCCTGCCCGCCCTGCGCCAGGCCCTCGCCGACCGCTACACGGCCCGCGGCATCCCCACCATGCCCGAGCAGATCATGGTCACCACCGGCGCCATGGGCGCCGTCGCCGCCATCTGCCGGCTGATGGCCGGGCGCGGCGAGCGGGTCGCCGTCGAATCCCCCTCGTACGCCAACGTCCTGCAGCTGATGCGCGAGGCCGGCGCCCGGCTCGTCCCCGTGGCGATGGCCGGCGGCCTCGCGGGCTGGGACCTGGCCGCCTGGCGCCAGGTCCTGCGCGACGCCGCACCCCGCATGGCCTACGTCATCGCCGACTTCCACAACCCCACCGGCGCCCTCGCCCCCGAGGACCAGCGCCGGGCGCTGGTGGAGGCGGCCCGGGCCGCCGGCACGCTGCTCGTCGCGGACGAGACCATGTCCGAGCTCGCCCTGGACCCGGACGTCGAACTTCCGCGTCCCGTCTGTGCCTTCGATCCCGCCGGGAACGCCGTCATCACCGTCGGCTCGGCCAGCAAGTCCTTCTGGGGAGGACTGCGCATCGGCTGGGTGCGCGCCGCGCCCGAGGTGATCCGCAGCCTGATCGCCGCCCGCGCCTACGCCGACCTCGGCACGCCCGTCCTCGACCAGCTCGCCGTCACCTGGCTGCTCAACACCGGGGGCTGGGACGAGTCCATCGCCATACGGCGCGACCAGACGCGCGAGAACCGCGACGCGCTCGTCGCCGCGGTCCGACGCCACCTCCCCGACTGGGAGTTCACCGTCCCCCACGGCGGCCTCACCCTGTGGGTGCGCACCGGCGGCCTCTCCGGCTCCCGGATCGCCGAGGCGGGCGAGCGCCTGGGGGTACGGGTGCCGTCCGGTCCCCGCTTCGGCGTCGACGGGGCGTTCGAGGGCTATGTGCGTCTGCCGTTCACCGTGAACGGCGCCGTCGCCGAGGAGGCCGCGACCCGCCTCGCCGAAGCCGCCCGCCTGGTGGCGAGCGGCGCGACGGCGGCGGTGGAGATGCCGCGCACCTACGTCGCCTGACGGTCCGGGGGCTTCGCCCCCGGGCCCCGGGCGCTACACCGTCCGGGCCGGCAGCAGGGCCAGCACCGCCCGCCGCTGCGCGTCGGACGTCTCCTCGTCGTAGGGGTCCGGCGTGGCCGGCACCTGGAGCCGGTGCACCGGTCCCGTGCCCACCCTCGCGTACCCGCGCCCCGGCGGCACGTGGTCGGCCGGGGTGGTGTGCGAGGGCGCGCCGAGCACGGCCGTCACCTGGTCCGGGGCGACCGCGCCCAGGACGGCCCGGGCCCGGGTGTGGGCGAGCACCGCCTCGGCGAGCCGCCCCACGCCCTCCAGATGTTCCCCCACCGCCACGGTGACCTGCGCCGTCCGCCCGTGCCGCAGCGGCACCGCCAGGAGCTCCTGCGGATCGGGCCGCCCCTCCCGCGCGGCGAGGTGGCTCAGCGCCCCGGGCCGGTCCACGACGATCCACAGCGGGCGCCGCACGTCGACGGGCAGGGGCCGCCCCTCCCGCCGGGCGCGCCCGGCGGCCAGCAGCCGCCGCTCGGTCTCGTGGGAGGCCCACTCCAGGACGGCGAGCGCGCCCGGCAGCGAGGACTCGACGGCCAGCACTCCGTCCCGGCCCTCCAGGCAGGCGTACTCGCCCGCGCCCCCGCCGTCCACGACCACCACGTCGCCGTGGGGCAGGGCCTGGAGGACGACCGAGCGCAGCAGCGTCGTGACGCCGGCCGACGGCTGGCCGAGGGCCAGCAGGTGCGGCTCGGTGGAGCGCGGGCCGGTGCGCCAGACGACGGGCGGCGCGTCGTACGTCTCCTCGCCGGCCGTCACGGGCACGGTCCGCAGCACGGCGGACGGGTCGGTGAAGCCCAGCACGGTCTCGCCGGGCGCGGTCACGAAGCGCTGGGCCCACACGTCGGTGGGCAGCACCGGCAGGACGCCCAGGGCCAGGCGGTTGGCGGCCTCGTCCCAGTCGAAGCGGTACTCCGGGCCCCGGCCCGCCTTGAGGTGCAGCAGTTGCTCGATCCTGGCCCGCGCGCCCTCCTCGCCGTCGGTGAAGTAGCCGGGGTAGCGCAGCCGGAGGGCGGACAGCCTGCCCAGGCTGTCGAACGCGTGCTCCTCGAACGCCTGCCGCCAGTCGCCGCCGGGCTGATAGAGCGGCCGGGGGTCCTGCGGGGCGGAGAAGTAGGGCACGAGCGCCTCGTAGAGCGCCTGGAGCCGGTGGCTCTGCTCCTCGTCCGGTTCGGCCGCCGCCCCCCGCGCCCCGCCCCGGTCGCGTCCCGCCCAGGCGCCCGCCGCCAGCAGGGCCGCGGTGCCCAGCGTCGGCCCGAAGGGGACGAGCGCCACGATGGCCAGGCACGAGACCACCAGGAGCAGGGTGGGACCGCGGCGCTCCCGTGGCATGCGCCCCCAGCCGTGGCGTCCGGTGGCGGCCAGCGACCGCAGCCCGCGGGCGACGACGAGCAGCGGGTAGAACATGTCCCGGGCGTTGTCGGCGAGGCCGCGCGCCAGCTCCCGGCCCGGGGAGGGCACGGCGGGCCCGGTCGGGATGCGGGGGAGTGAACGCCGGCCCACGTCGTTCTCCTAGAGCTTTCTCCTAGAACTTGATGCCGCCCAGCAGGCTGGCCAGGCTCGCGCCGCCCGCCTTGATGCTCGGCGCGATGCCCGTTCCCGCGAGGTAGAAGCCGAACAGGGCGCAGACGAGGCCGTGCGACGGCTTGAGGTTGTCCTTGCGGAAGAACAGGAATACGACGACACCGAGCAGTACGACGCCCGAGATGGAGAGGATCATGGGAATCTCCTGGGAACTGGGGGCGGTCACCACAAGTTCCTCCAGCTTCACAGAAAGTATTTTTTAAGCAACTGGGGATACACCCGTACGGAGGATGACGAATTATGACCGAGCCGACACCGGCCTCCGAAGAGCCCGCACACGACCCGGAGGTGCTCCAGCTCGCGGCCAAGGTCTTCGACCTGGCACGGCACGGCGACACCGATACCCTTGCCGCCTATGTGGACGCTGGAGTTCCGGTCAATCTCACCAATGACCGGGGCGACTCGCTGCTGATGCTCGCCGCCTACCACGGCCACACCGCGACGGTCTCCGCCCTCCTGGAGCGCGGCGCCGACGCGGACCGCCCCAACGACCGGGGCCAGACCCCGCTGGCGGGCGCCGTCTTCAAGGGGGAGAGCGAGGTCGTCCGCCTCCTGGTCGACCATGGCGCGGACCCGGCCGCCGGTATGCCCTCGGCCGTCGACACCGCGGCCATGTTCGCCCGCCAGGACATGCTGGACCTCCTCCAGGGCGGCTGACCGAAGGCCGGCCGGGGGTGGCGCACAGCGTGACGGGCCATCAGCACCCCCGGCCGGAGCGGGGGTTGGGGGACGAGCGCGGCACGACCGGACGGTCCGGCGGACCGTCTTCGGGGACGGTCATGGTCACGGGATCAGCTGGGGCGTCCCCTCCCGTCCCTCCGACCGTTCCGTGAGGACCTCGCGGTAGTGGTCGAGGAGCTGGTCGCCAATCGCGGTCCAGGTGCGGGTGAGGACCGCGGCCCGGCCCGCGCGGCCGTACGCGTCGCGGGTGCCCCGGGCGGTCTCCAGGGTGAGGACCGCGTCGCGGAGGGCCTCGGGGTCGCGGGGACGGACCAGCAGGCCCGTACGGGCGTGGTCGATGAGGTCCAGGGGGCCGCCGACGGCGGGGGCGACGACGGGCACGCCGCTGGCCTGGGCCTCCTGGATGGTCTGGCAGAAGGTCTCCTGGGGGCCGGTGTGGACGAAGACGTCCAGCGAGGCGAAGACACGGGCGAGTTCGTCGCCGGTGCGGGTGCCGAGGAAGCGCGCCCCGGGCAGCAGGGCGCGCAGCCGCGCCGCGTGCGGTCCGTCGCCCGTGATGACGACCCGCACGCCGGGCAGGGCGCAGACGGGGGCCAGTAACTCCACGTGCTTCTCGGGCGCGAGCCGCCCCACATAGCCGACGATCAGCTCGCCGCCGGGCGCCAGCGCGCGCCGCAGCTCCAGGTCGCGCCGGGCCGGGTGGAAACGTTCGGAGTCCACCCCGCGCCGCCACAGCCGGACCCGGGGCACCCCGTGCGCCACCAGGTCGCGGACGGCCGCGGCGGAGGGGGCGAGGGTGCGGTCGGCCGCGCCGTGGATGGCGCGCAGCCGGTGCCAGGCGTAGGCCTCGCCCGCGCCGACGTACGTCCGGGCGTAGCCGGCGAGGTCGGTCTGGTAGACGGCGACGGCCGGGAGCCCGAGGCGTCCGGCGGTGCGCACGGCGCGGGCGCCGAGGACGAACGGGCTGCCGAGGTGGACGACGTCGGGCCGGTGGGCGCCGATCGCGGCGGCCAGCCGCCGGCCCGGCAGCGCGACGCGGATCTGCGCGTAGCCGGGCAGCGGGACGGACCGTACCCGTACGACCGGGCAGGGTACGGCCGCGCCGGCCCCGGGCTCCGTGCCCCGGGGTCCGGCCGGGGCCACGACCAGCGGTTCGTGGCCGCGCAGCACGAGGTGCCGGGCGGTCTGCCAGGCGCAGTGCGCGACGCCGTTGACGTCGGGCGGAAACGATTCGGTGACGATGACGACACGCATACGGCTGTTGTCGGCGTTCCGCACGCCCGATGGACCACGTGGATCTTTCCGCCCGGGAAACGTCCCGTGAGCGTCAGGTCGGTCGTCAGTCCATGCCGCGGATGATGTGGGACTCGGCGGCTTCCGCTCCCTCCGGATCGTCCTCGGTGGGCGGGGGTGCCGCCTTGTCCGGGGCGTCGGGGCGGGCGCGGGCGCGCTCTTCTCGTGCTGCGGTCTCTTCCATGGTGGGTCGCCTCCCCCTGCCGTTCGGTTCTGACCCGTAAGCCTTCCCCCTTCCCTCGCTCGATACACCGCCCATTTAGGTGAATTAAAGGGTAATTGGGGTAAAATGGCGCCAGGTCCAGACCCACAGGGAAAGAAGGTGGCTGACGTGACCGTCCCTACGTCGCCCCGGATCGAAACCCACCCCGACATCCTGGCGCTCCGTGCCCACTCCGAGGAGACGACGGCGACCACCGCCGCCCAGGCCGTCGAGGCCCTCGCACTCCTCTGCGGCGTCTATCTGGCCGCCTCGCCATGGATTGTGGGCTTCAATGCCGCCACCAACCTGACCATCAACAATCTGATCGTGGGCATCGCCTTCGCATGCCTGGTCGGAGGTTTTGGCTCCGCCTATGAACGCACCCATGCCATGAGCTGGGCCGCCGTCGGCCTGGCCCTCTGGACGATCGTCTCGCCCTGGGTCGTCGCCGGTCACGCCTTCGCCACCCGCGCCGTCGTCAGCAATGTCGTCATCGGCGCCGCGTGCTGCCTGATCGCCCTCGCCTGCGCGCGCATGGGCCTCGGCAGGGGCACTCCGGGAGGCCGCGGCTGACCCCCGCCGTTCCCGTCCCTTCCGTCGACGCCCCGCCGCCCACTGCCCCGGACGGCGGGGCCCGTCGCTGTTCTCCCCGCTGCCGCTATTCGCCCTGCTGCGCGGGCCCGGTGGCGGCCGGCGCGGCCGCCTCCCCGCCCGAGCGCCCCTCCTCCCCGGACTCACCGGCCTCGCCCGAGACGGCCCACCCCGACGGCCCGTCGAGCGCCCGCCGCGCCCGCTTGCGCAGCTCGGTGTTCATGTCTCTGCGAATCCGTCGGATGATCTGATCCATATCTGGCATACGGGGGACGCTAGAACCCGCCCGACGGCAACAGCCCGCAGGTCAGGGCGTATTCACCCGCTCGGATGAATACTCAGGTGATCTTCCGGGGTCCTGGCTTCGGCGGGCGGGAAGTGGCAATGCTCCCCTCCCCCGATCGGCCCACGGATCCCAAGAGGTGCCAGGCGATGACGACCGTACGCGCAGCCACTCGTGAGCTGTTGCGGTCCCGCGGAGCGACGACGGTGTTCGGCAACCCGGGCTCCACCGAGCTCCCCTTCCTCCAGGACTTCCCCGAGGACTTCCGGTATGTGCTCGGCCTCCAGGAGGCCGTGGTCGTGGGAATGGCCGACGGCCACGCCCAGGCCACCGGGCGGACGGCCCTGGTCAATCTCCACACCGCCCCCGGGGTGGCGGGCGCCATGGGGGCGATCGTCACGGCCGCCGCCAACCACACCCCGATGGTGGTGACGGCGGGACAGCAGGTGCGGGCCATGATGACCATGGAGGCGCAGCTGACCAATGCCGACGCCACCCTCCTGCCCCGCCCCGCCGTGAAGTGGGCCTACGAACCGCCGCGCCCCCAGGACGTGCCGGCCGCGCTCGCCCGGGCGTTCCACATCGCCGAGAGCGCGCCGCGCGGCCCGGTGTTCCTCTCGCTGCCGATGGACGACTTCGACGTGCAGCTCGACGCGGCCGAGGCCCGGGCCGCCCGGCACGCCACCGCCCGCCGGGTCGGCGGGCCCGCCCAGGCGGACCGCGCCGACGTCGAGGCGCTCGCCCACCGGCTGATGACGGCGGTCGACCCCGTGCTGGTGACGGGCGGCGCGGTGGACGCGGAGGGCGCCTGGGACGCCGCCGTGGCCCTCGCCGAGCGCCGCGGGCTGCCCGTATGGGCCTCGCCGATCGAGGGGCGCGTGGGCTTCCCGGAGACCCACCCGCTCTACCAGGGCGTCCTGCCCCCGGCCATCGGGCCGCTGGCGCAGACCCTCGCCGGTCACGACCTGGTCCTGGTGGTGGGCGCGCCCGTCTTCCGCTACCACCCCTACGTCCCCGGCCCGCTGCTCCCCGAGGGCACCGAGCTGACGCTGCTCACCAGCGACCCCGGCGAGGCCGCCCGGGCGCCCGTGGGCGACGCGCTCGTGGCGGGGCTGCGGCCCACCCTGGAGCTGCTGTGCGAGCTGGTCGACAAACGCGCGCACGACGAGGCGGCACACCGCGCCGACGACACCCCCGTCGAGGTCCCGGAGGCCGACGGGGAGCCGATGTCGGCGTCCATCGCGCTCGCCGCCATCGCCAGCGCGGCCCCCGCCGACACCCTGTGGGTCAATGAATCCCCCTCCAACATCCAGGCGTTCCGCGACCACGTCCGCGTCGACCGGCCCGGCTCCTTCCTGATGACGACGGGCGGCGGCCTGGGCTTCGGCCTGCCGGCCGCCGTCGGGGCCCGGCTCGGCCGCCCCGACCGGCCGGTGGTGGCCCTGGTGGGCGACGGCTCCGCGCAGTACGCCATCACCGCGCTGTGGACGGCGGCCGCCTACCGGGTGCCCGTCACCTTCGTGGTCCCCGCCAACCGCGAGTACGCGGCCCTCAAATGGTCCGGCCGCTTCGAGAACACCCCCGGCGTCCCCGGCCTGGACCTCCCCGGCCTCGACCTGTGCGCGCTGGCACGCGGCTACGGGGTGCCCGCCCACCGCGCGACCGACCCCGCCCACCTCGCCGAACTGGTCGGCGCTGCCACGGCCGGCCAGGACGGGCCCGTGCTCATCGAGGCCCCGGTGACCACCGTGCCGCCCGTCCTCTGACACCTCCCGCCTCCCCGTACCGCGCACGACGTCCGCCCGCGCGCGGCCGCTCCACCACGTCTTCCACCGGCCCCCCACCGCATGGAGCTGAAGCATGTCCGTTTCCGTAGCACATCCTCCGCAGAGCACCCCGCCGTTCACGGCCCCCGGCGCGGGCCCGGCGCCCGAGACGGTGGTGCCGGCGTGACCTGGACGAGCGAGACCTCCGGCACCACGGCCGTCCGGGACGAGGCGGGCACCGCCCTGCCGGTCGCCTCCCGGAGCGAGAACCTGCGGCTGACGCTGGCCTACTTCCTGCCCGACTACCTCAAGGGCGTCTTCCGGCCCCGGCCGCGCGTCGCCCGGCTCGTGGCCCGGCTGGACCCCGGCCGGCACGGCGCCGAGCTGATGGGCGCCCTGCGCCGGCGGCACGGCAAGGGGCCGGTCGTGGTGCGCGGCACCTCGGGGCCCACGCTGCTGGTGCTGGACGCCGAGGACGCCCGGCAGGTGCTGGCCGGGCCCGTGGAGATCTACGCGGTGGACACCTGGGAGAAGGTCAGCGGCTTCGCCGCCGTGCAGCCCGAGGCCCTGATCGCCTCGCACGGCAGGCAGCGCACGACACGGCGCGCCTTCAACGACGCGGTGCTGGACGCCGGCTGCCCGGCCCACCGGCTCGCGGGGCACTTCCTGCGGGTGGTGGGCGAGGAGGCGCGGGCGCTGCTGGGCCCGGAGGCGGAGGCCGGGCTGCCGGCCGGCCGGGTGCGCGAGCGCCTCGACCGGGTGGGGCGCCGCTGCTTCCTGGGCGACGCGGCCGCCGACGACCTGGAGTTCTCCCGGCTGCTGGACGAACTGCTGGCCGAGGCCAACTGGATGGGCGCCCGGCGCTGGCGGACGGCACGCACCCGCCGGGTCCGGCGCCGGATGATGCAGCGGCAGGCCCGCTATCTGTGCGACGCCGATCCGCGCAGCCTCGGCGGGCTGTTCCGGACCGCGCCCCGGGGCCCGGAGACGGCCCCCGAGGGGCAGGTCGCGCACTGGTTCATGGCGCTGGCCGTGGTGCACGCGGCGGTGGTGCAGACGCTGGCCCTGCTCGCCACCCACCCGGCGCACTACCGGCAGGCCGCCCAGGAGGTACGGGACGCGGACCGGGTGCACGGCGCCCACACGGTGCCCGGGTTCCTGGCGATGCCGTATCTGCGGGCCTGTGTGCAGGACGCGGCGCGGCTGTGGCCGCCGGTGGCGAACCTGTTGCGGCGCACCACCGCCGAGACCCGCTGGCGGTCGGCGGTGGCCCCGGGCGGCGTCAATGTGCTGGTGCCCGCCGCGTTCCACGCGCGGGACGCGGAACGCATCGACTACGCGCACCGGTTCGCGCCGGAGAAGTGGCTGGACGGCACGGCCGAGCGCGACTGGGCGGTCAGCCCCTTCAGCCGGGGCGAGGCGCGGTGCAGCGGCATGGAGCTGGGGCTCCTGCTGGCCACGGGGTTCGTCGCCGAGTTCCTGCGCGGCGGCGAACTGGCGGTGGCCGGGGTCCGGCTGGGGCCCAGGCACCCGCTGCCGTACGCCTTCGACGCGACACGGCTGCGCATCGGCTACCGCGCCTACCGGACGCCGGAGGGGTCATGACGGCGGGTACCGCCCTCGCCGTGCCCGGGCGGCCGTCCGAGGAGGACCCGGCGGCCCTCGCCCGGGCCCGGTACGAGGGCGGGGGCGGGGGCGCGCGGAACACCGGCCGGTAGAGCCGGTGGAGAGGACCCCGGGCCGGGGGAGTGCGGGATCCCCCCGGCCCGGAGCGCGTCAGCGGCCGACGGCCGCGGGCTGCCGGCCGGCGCTCTCCAGGGCCTCGGCCGTGGCGTACCAGCGCTCGTCGCGCAGCTCCGCCAGACCGTGATCGGCGAGGCCGGTGACGTGCTTGAGGATGGTGCGGGCCTGATAGCCCACCGCGAGGCACAGTTCGTCGACGGAGGCGCCCTCGGCGCCGCGGGCCAGCAGCCCGTCCCAGGTGCGTGCCTCATGGCGGCCGAGCGCGGGGATCTCCTTGGACCGCCCTGCCACGCGCCCCTCCACGAGCCCCTCCTGGCGCGGCTCGTGGCGCTGTTCTCCCCGGTGTTCCCCCCGGTGCTCCGGCCTCGGCTCGGGCCGGGCCGCGCCCCGGCGGGAGGGGCCCACCGGGCGCGGCGTGCGGTTGACCCTGCGGTGTCGGCGGCCCTTCTGGCGCTTGCTCATCGCTGAACCACTGCTCCGTCCTGCGTCGTCGATCCTGCGGTGCCGGTGCGTCAACCCGCCGCGACACCGCCCGGTTACGACCCTTCCACTAAGTGTGCGCGACATCACGCACCGTGACCCCGGATGGCGGTGCCCGAGTTGCGTCCCGTCGGTTATGTGAGGCTTGGGGCGTGCGCATCTTGATAGTCGAGGACGAGACGGGTCTCGCGGACACCCTCCGACGGGGGCTGGCCGCCGAGGGACACTGGGCGGACGTCGCCCACGACGGGCACCGGGGCTTGGAGGCCGCCCTGGCCGGCCCGTACGACGTGATCATCCTGGATGTGATGCTGCCGGGCCTCGACGGCTACGAGGTGTGCGGGCGGCTGCGCCGGCTGGGCGTGTGGACGCCGGTGCTGATGCTGACGGCGAAGGACGGCGAGTACGACGAGGCGGAGGGGCTCGACGCGGGCGCCGACGACTACCTCACCAAGCCGTTCTCCTTCGTGGTGCTGCTCGCCCGGCTGCGGGCGCTGGGCCGCCGCCGCGGCGCGGCCGGCAGCCCCCTGCTGCGGGCCGGGGACCTGGAGCTGGACACGGCCGGGCGGCGCTGCCGCCGGGGCGGCCGGGAGATCGAGCTGACCGCCCGCGAGCTGGCCGTGCTGCGCTGCCTGATGGCCGCCGAGGGCGGGACGGTGGCCAAACGGGACATCCTCGACGAGGTGTGGGACTCACCCGGCGGGACGGACCCCAACATCGTCGAGGTCTACGTCTCCTCCCTCCGCCGGAAGATAGACGCGCCCTTCGGCCGCCGGTCCATCCTCACCGTGCACGGCACCGGTTACCGCATGGCGCCCGACGGTGGCTGAGCCCCGCCGGACGCGCCGCTCCCGGCCCTTCCCCCGCACCGTCCGGGGCCGCTGCGCGGCGGCCGCCGCGCTGGCGATGGCGCTGCTGCTCACGGCGGGCGGGGCCTGGCTCTACACGGTCCTGCGCGCCAACCTGCTGGACAACGTCAGCGGCCGCACCGAGCTGGCCGCCCGCGAGGTGGCGGCCCGGGCGGACGCCGGGCCGCTGCCCGCGCTGCTGCCCGCGCCCCGGGACGGCGTAGACGTCGTGCTCGTCCTCGACCCGCGCGGCACGGTGATCGCCACGACCCGCCCCTCGGCCGAGCCCCTGGCCCGCCGGCTCGCCCCGCTGCGGCCCGCACCGGGCGCCGACACCGCTTCCACCGTGACCCGGGCCATGGGCGGCCAGCGCGGCGACCTGGTCGTCGTCCGCGCCACACCGCCCGGCGCCGAGGAGCGCTACGTCTACGCGCTGACCGTCCTCAGCGATGTCGACGACGCCACGCACACCATCGCCATGGGCCTGCTCGCCGCCGCGCCCCTGCTGATCGCGCTGGCCGCCGGCCTCGGCTGGGCGGTCACCGGGCTGGCGCTGCGCCCGGTGACCCGGATCCGCACCGAGCTGGCGGAGGTGACCGCCAGCGAGCTGGACCGCCGGGTGCCGGAGCCGCCGGCGGACGACGAGGTGGCCCGGCTGGCCCGGACCGTCAACGCCACCCTGGACCGGCTGGAGCAGGCGGTCGGCAGACAGCGGCAGTTCGTCGCCGACGCCTCCCACGAGCTGCGCAACCCCGTGGCCGCCGTGCGCACCCAGCTGGAGGTCGCGCTGAGCGCGCCCGGCGGGCCGACGCCCGGGGCGGTACGGGCGGCCCTGGCCGACACCGTGCGGCTCCAGCGCGTCGCGGCGGACCTGCTGCTGCTCGCCCGGTTCGACGCGCGCGTCCCCCCGGGCGCGACGGAGCCCGTCGATCTGGCGCTGCTGGCCGCCGAGGAGGCCGCCCGCCGCCCCGCGCCCCGGGTGCCGGTCACGGTGGACGCCCCCGGGCCCGTACCGCTGCGCGGCCGGGCGGGCCAGCTGGAGCGGCTGCTGGCCAACCTGGTGGACAACGCCCTGCGGCACGCCGCCTCGCGGGTCACCGTGCGGGCGTATGCCGATCCGGCGGGCCGGTGCGCGGTGCTGGAGGTCGCCGACGACGGGCCCGGGATCCCGCCGGAGCAGCGGGAACGGGTCTTCGAACGGTTCGTGCGGCTGGACGCGGCGCGCGACCGGGAGAGCGGCGGCAGCGGACTGGGGCTGGCCATCGCCCGGGAGATCGCCCGGGCGCACGGCGGGGACCTGGCGGCGGACTCGCGGGCGGGCGGCGGGGCGCTCCTGGTGGCGCGTTTCCCGCTGCCGGACTGAACGGGCCTTCAGGAACCTCAGGTTTTCTTCAGCACCCGCCGATCACCATGGCCGGTGTGACCGTGGAAACCGTACGAGCCACCGGGTACCGGCGCCGGCGCGGGGAGGCGCTGCTGCTCGGCCTCACCGTCCTCATCAGCTGTTTCGGCTATCTGTACACCGGCCTGGTGACCACGGGGAGCGTGCCCGGCGGGCTCCCGGGGTTCGTGGGGAGCATGATCTGCCTGGCGCTGGTGCCGCATCTGGCGGTGCGCCGCTGGGCCCCGTACGCCGATCCCCTGATCCTGCCGCTGGCGGTGCTGCTCTCCGCGTTCGGGCTGGTGCTGCTGTACCGGCTGGACCCGGCCTACCGCGCGCGGTACCACGCCGAGTCCACCGCCTCCGGCCAGTTGATGTGGACGGTGATCGGGGTGGGCCTGTGCGTGGTCGTGCTGGTGGTGCTGCGCGACCACCGCCGGCTCCAGCGCTACATCTATCTGACGATGGCCGTGGCGCTGGTGCTGCTGATGGCGCCCGCGTTCTTCCCCGGGGACACCTACGGCGCCAAGCGGTGGATCTTCATCGGGCCGCTGTCCTTCCAGCCCGGTGAGTTCGTCAAGACCATGATCGCGGTGTTCTTCGCGGGCTATCTGGTCACCCACCGGGACGCGCTGGCCCTGACCGGCCGCCGGTTCCTGGGCGTACGGCTGCCACCGGGCCGGCAGCTGGGGCCGATCGTGACGGTGTGGGCGCTGAGCCTGATGGTGCTGATCGTGGAGCGGGACCTCGGCACCTCGCTGATCTTCTTCGGGCTGTTCGTGGTGATGCTCTACGCGGCCACCGAGCGGACCAGCTGGGTGGTGTGCGGCCTGCTGATGGCGGTCGTGGGGGCGGGCGTCGTCGGCTCGCTGGAGCCGCACGTCAAGAGCCGGGTCGACGCGTGGCTGCACCCCTTCGGGGCGTTCGAGCCGGGCAGTACGTTCTCCCCGCAGGCCGCCCAGGCGCTGTTCGGCTTCGGCAGCGGCGGCGTCACCGGCGCGGGTCTGGGCCTGGGCCACCCGGAGCTGATCGGCTTCGCGGGCCGCAGCGACTTCATCCTCACGACCGTCGGGGAGGACCTGGGGCTGGCCGGCACCATGGTCGTCCTCGTCCTCTACGCGCTGCTGGCGCAGCGGGGGCTGAGCACGGCGCTGCGTTCGGCCGACCCGTTCGGCAAGCTGCTGGCGATGGGCCTGGCGGCGGCGCTGGCGCTGCAGGTCTTCGTGGTGGCGGGCGGGGTGATGGGCCTGATCCCGCTGACCGGCAAGGCGCTGCCGTTCCTGGCGAAGAGCGGTTCGTCCCTGGTGGCGAACTGGCTGATGGTGGCACTGCTGATCAGGGTGAGCGACAACGCAGGGCGGGAGGGCGGGAACCAGGCAGGGCGGGAGGGCGGGAACCAGGCAGTGCGGGAGGGCGGGAACCAGGTGGCGCGGGAGGGCGAGCCGCCTTCCTGACCTTCCCGGTCTGCGCCGGCCCCGGCCGCGGCGCACGATGGGGGCATGCTGCTGAGCGACGTCGCGCGGGCGTCGGAGGAGATCGCGGCGACCCGTTCCCGGTCGGCGAAGACCGCCGTGCTGGCCGGGGTGTTCCGGGCGGCCGGTCCGGACGAGGCGCCGGTCGTGATCCCGTATCTGGCGGGGCGGCTGCCGCAGCGGCGGACCGGGGTCGGCTGGAGCACGCTGCGGGACGTACCCGCCCCGGCCGCCGTGCCCTCGCTGACCGTGGGGGACGTGGACCGGGCGCTGACGGCGATCGCCGCCGTGGCGGGCAAGGGCGCGCAGACCGAGCGCAAGCGGCTGCTGGACGGGCTGCTGGGAGCGGCGACGGAGCGGGAACAGTGGTTCCTGCTCCGGCTGATCGGCGGTGAGCTGCGGCAGGGCGCCCTGGACGCGCTGGCCGTGGAGGGCCTCGCGGCCGCGGCGGGGGCGGCCCCGGAGGAGGTGCGGCGGGCGGTGATGCTCGGCGGCTCGCTGGGCGCGGTGGCCCGGGCGCTGCTGGCCGAGGGGCCGGGGGCGCTGGCGGGGTTCCGGCTGGAGGTGGGGCGGCCGGTGCTGCCGATGCTGGCGCGGAGTGCGAAGGACGTCGACGAGGCGCTGGACCGGCTGGGGCCGTGCGCGGTGGAGGAGAAGCTCGACGGGGTCCGGGTGCAGGTGCACCGCGACGGCGGGGACGTGCGCGTCTTCACCCGCACGCTGGACGAGATCACCGGGCGGCTGCCGGAACTGGTGGGGGCGGCGCTGGAGTTGCCGGTGTCGTCGGTGGTCCTGGACGGCGAGGCCGTCGCCCTGGACGCGGCGGGCCGCCCCCACGCGTTCCAGGACGTCGCGGGCCGGGTCGGGACGCGGACGGCGGGGGCGGGGACGAAGGCGTCGGCGCTCGCTTTGTCAGCGGTCTTCTTTGACGTGCTGGCCGTCGAGGGCAGGGAACTGCTGTCCCTGCCGACGGCCGAACGCCACGCCGTGCTGGCCCGCGTGGTGCCCGAGCCCCTGCGGGTGCGGCGGCTGGTGGTGGCGGACCCCTCGGACGCGGCCGCCCGGGCCGGGGCCCGGGACTTCGCGGCGGACGTGCTGCGTGACGGCCGCGAGGGCGTGATGCTCAAGGCCCTGGACGCCGCGTATGTGGCGGGGCGCCGGGGCGCGGCGTGGCTGAAGGTGAAGCCGGTGCACACGCTGGACCTGGTGGTCCTGGCGGCGGAGTGGGGACACGGGCGGCGGCACGGCCGGCTCTCCAACCTCCACCTGGGGGCGCGCGGCCCGGACGGTTCGTTCGCCATGCTGGGCAAGACGTTCAAGGGGCTGACGGACGAGATGCTGGCCTGGCAGACGGACCGGCTGCGGTCGCTGGCGGTGAGCGACGACGGATATGTGGTGCGGGTGCGACCGGAGCTGGTGGTGGAGATCGCGTTCGACGGTTTGCAGCGGTCTTCGCGGTATCCGGCGGGGGTGGCGTTGAGATTCGCGCGGGTGGTGCGGTACCGCGAGGACAAGGGGGTGGAGGAGGCGGACACGGTGGAGACCGTGCGGGGCTTTCTCCCCTGACTCACCCGCGTGGGGTCGGGTCACCCGCGCCGCGGGACGAAGCGGATCGGTGTGCCCGGCGGGGACTGGGCCGCGCCCGGGAGGGACGGCTCGGGGACGACGCCGATGACCGGGTAGCCCCCCGTCGTGGGGTGGTCCGTGAGGAAGACGACCGGCCGCCCGTCCGGGGGCACCTGGACCGCCCCCAGGACCAGCCCCTCACTCGGCAGTTCGCCGTCCCGCGTCCGCGGCAGCCCCGGCCCGTCCACCCGCAGCCCGATCCGGTTGCTCGCGGACGACACCCGGAAAGCGCCCCCCGCCAGCACCCCCACCGCCTCCGGTGCGAACCAGTCCGCCCGCGGCCCGAGGACGACCGGCAGGACGAGCTCACCGAGCGGCAGCGCCCCGCACGGCACGGCGTCCACGCCCGCCGGCGGCCCGCAGGGTGTCCCCAGCGGCAGCCGGGCGCCGTCGGAGAGCGGCTCCGGGCCCAGCCCCGACAGCAGGTCCCGCGACCGGCTGCCCAGCACCGGCGGCACCGCGACCCCGCCCGCGAAGGCCACGTACGACCGCAGCCCCGCCGTGGCGGCGCCCACCTCCAGGACCGCACCCGCGGGCACCCGCACCGGCGCGCCCCACGCCACCGGCCGGCCGCCCGCCCGTACCGCGCAGGGCGCGCCCGTCACGGCCACGGTCACGGCCGCGGCGACCCGTACGGCGCAGCCGTCGACGGTCGTCTCCAGCGTGGCGCGCTCCACCGGGTTGCCGACCAGGCGGTTGGCGAGCCGGTGGGCGGGTTCGTCGAGGGCGCCGGAGCGGGGCACGCCGAGGTGGGCGTGGCCGGGGCGGCCCAGGTCCTGGACGGTGGTGAGGGCCCCGGCCCGGACGACGGCGAGCGCGTTCGTCCCGTTCGTCCCGTTCACCCGTGCTCCTCGAAGCGCACCCGTGTCCCCGGCGCGAGCAGCGCCGCCGGCTCCCGCTCCGGGTCCCACAGCACCGCGTCCGTCCGGCCGACGAGCTGCCAGCCACCGGGGGAGGAACGCGGGTAGACGCCGGTGTACGGGCCGGCCAGCCCGACCGCGCCGATGGGCACGGAGGTGCGCGGCGTGTCCCGGCGCGGTACATGGAAACGCTGAGGGAGGCCGGTGAGATAGCCGAATCCCGGCGCGAATCCACAGAAGGCGACGCGGAATTCGATGCCGGAGTGAATGCGCACCACCTCGTCCTCGGTCACCCCCCACAGCGCGGCGACCTCCGCGAGGTCGGCCCCGTCGTAGCGGACGGGCAGCACGACGAGCGGCGCGTCGGCGGCGGCCACGGGCGGCACGTCCCAGCGGGGCAGCTCGGCGGCGAGGCCGTGGGGGTCGGCGAGCCCGTCCAGCAGCACGGTCCGGGCGGCCGGCACGATCTCGCGCACGGGCGGCAGGGCGCCCGCGTCGCGGCGCCGCAGCAGTTCGGCGTGGAGGGCCTGGGCCTCCTCGGCGGTGGCGACCTCCACGAGCAGGGCGTGCCGCCCGACGGGCAGGACGCGCCGTGCGCCGCCGCCCCGCGGTATGCCCGGGGAGCCGCCGGCGGTGCTCACGCGAACGCCTCCACCGCGACCCCCGCCGCTTCCAGCGCCTCGCGCACCCGCCGGGCCAGCAGCGCCGCCCCCGGGGTGTCGCCGTGGACGCACAGCGAACGCGCCCGGACGGCGACGTCCTCACCGGTGAGCGCGGAGACCTCCGCGTCACGGGCCAGGCGGACGGACCGGGCGACGACCGTGTCCGGGTCGAGGACCACGGCCCCCGGGTCCCGGCGCGGCACGAGCGTGCCGAGCGCGGTGTACGCGCGGTCGGCGAACGCCTCGGCGACGACCGGCAGTCCGGCGCGCTCCGCCGCCTCGTGCAGCCGCGACCCGGGCAGGCCGAGGACGGGCAGCGCCCCGCCCGCGCGCAGCACCCCGCTCACGACGGCCCCGGCCTGCTCGGCGTCGGTGACCACACGGTTGTAGAGCGCGCCGTGCGGCTTCACATACGTCACGTCCGTCCCGGCTGCCCGGGCGAAGACGCGCAACGCGCCGATCTGATAGGTGATCTCGTCGGCGAGCTCGTCCGGGGGCACGTCCATGGCACGCCGTCCGAAGCCCGCGAGGTCGTGGTAGGAGACCTGGGCCCCCACGCGCACCCCGCGCTCGGCGGCCCGCTCGCACACCCACCGCATGGTGGAGGGGTCGCCGGCGTGGAAGCCGCAGGCCACGTTGGCGCTGGTGACGACCGACAGCAGGGCGTCGTCGTCGGTCAGCCGCCAGCGGCCGAAGCCCTCGCCGAGGTCGGCGTTGAGGTCCATCGGCGTCATCGGTCGGTCTCCGCCATCGCGTCGAGGACGATCGCCAGCGCGTCGTCCAGATAGGTGGTCAGCTCCGCCTCGGCGCGCTCGTGCGCGCCTTCCGTCAGCAGCCGGGCGATTACGCGGTTGCGTGCGACGAACGGTTCGTGGAAGCGGCGGGGCGAGGGCATCTCGTGGAAGGCGAGCCGCAGTTCGGCCAGCAGGCGGTCCATCGCCTCCTCGACGCGCTCGCTGCCGGCGAGCGCGGCGAGCGCCCGGTGGAAGCACAGGTCCGCCGAGCCGACCCGGTGCCAGTCGCCGTCGGCGGCGGCCCGCTCGGCCTCGGCCACGGCGGCCGTGACGGCCCGGAGCGCGGCGGGCGGGGCGCCGGGGGACGCCCGTACGCCCGCGGTCTCCAGGGCCGCCCGCATCCGGTAGATGTCCGCGACGTCGGCGGGCTCCAGGACGCGGACGAACACCCCGCGGTTGAGGAGGTGGACGACGAGGTTCTCGTGGACGAGCAGCCGGAAGGCCTCGCGCAGCGTGTTGCGCGACACCCCGAGCTCCCGCCCCAGGGCCTCCTCCGACAGCCGGGTGCCGGGCGGCAGCTCCCCGGCCTCGATGCGGTCGCGCAGTGCCGCGGCGACGCGCTGGGCGCCGGAGGCGGTGGTCCGTGCCATGGACTCTCCCACGGGCTCGACGGAAATCCCCTTCGGGGCCGCCCGGTTCGCACATTCGTCGGGCGCCGCCTATTGAGGATTGTTGAACAATATCTTAGCGTCCTCCGCAGTCGCCTCACCTGATCGAGTGAGGTCCGAGAATGCGGAAGGCCCGCGCATGCTCGTACTCCTGGGCGTCCTCGTGGTCGTGGCGGGCTTCGCCACGAGGCGCAACCCCCTGCTGGTGGTCGGCGCGGCCGGCATCGTCACCGGCCTGCTGGGCGGGCTGTCCCCGCAGCGGATCCTCGCCGACTTCGGCACCGGCTTCGCCTCCAGCCGCGCGGTGACCGTCTTCGCCATCACCCTCCCCGTCATCGGCCTGCTGGAGCGCCACGGCCTCCAGGAACAGGCCCGGCACCTGATCGGCCGCTTCGCCGGGCTCACCGCCGGCCGCTTCCTCGCCCTCTACCTCCTGCTGCGGCAGCTCACGGCGGCCCTCGGGCTCAACGGCGTGTTCGGGCCCGCCCAGACCGTGCGCCCGCTCGCCGCCCCCATGGCGGAGGGCGCGGCCGAGCGGAGCCACGGGCCGCTGTCCGCCCGGGACCGGGAGAAGGTGCGCGCGTTCGCCGCCAGCGCGGACAACGTCGGGCTCTTCTTCGGCGAGGACGTCTTCCTCGCCGTCGGCTCGATCCTGCTGATCACCGGATTCGTCAACACCACCTACCACACACGGCTGGAGCCGCTGGACCTCGCGCTGTGGGCCGTGCCCACCGCGCTGTGCGCCCTCGCCGTCCACGGCTGGCGGCTACTGCGCCTGGACCGGACCCTCGCGCACCCGCCGGTACGCCACAGGGAACCGGAGGACGCGGCCAAGTGATCAAAGCGGAGTGGTTCTACTGGCTCGTCGGCGGCGTCCTGCTGGTGATGTCCGCCCAGATGCTCGCCGACCGCACCAACCCCCGGCGCCTGGGCACCGCCGCCTTCTGGGGCCTGCTCGGCGCGGGCTTCTGCTACGGCACCTGGGTCGCCGACGGGAGCGCCCCGCCCGAACCGCTGGGCGCCGCCGTCCTCGTCATGGCCTGCCTGGCCGGCTTCGGCCTCACCGGCCGCGGCACACCCCGCACCGCCGGCCCGGAGCGACGGGCGGCCGGCGCCCGCCGGCACGGCAACGCGCTCTTCGTGCCCGCCCTCACCGTCCCCGCCGTCGCCCTGGTGTGCGCGGTCGGGCTGAAGCGGGTGTCCCTCGGCGGGCAGCCGGTCCTCCAGAAGGGCAGCGAGACCGTCCTGGGGCTGGGCATCGGCGCCGTCGTCGCGCTCGCCCTCGGCATGGTGATGCTGCGTGAGCGGCGGCTGTCCGTACCGCTGCACGCGGGGCGCTCGATGCTGGAGTCCATGGGCTGGGCCATGCTGCTGCCGCAGCTGCTCGCCACGCTCGGCGCCATCTTCGCCGACGCGGGCGTCGGCAAGCAGGTCGGCCGCCTCACCGCGGCCGTGCTGCCGCAGGGTTCGGTGTTCCTCGCGGTCGTCGTCTACTGCTGCGGCATGTTCCTCTTCACCGTCCTCATGGGCAACGGCTTCGCCGCCTTCCCCGTGATGACCGCCGCCGTCGGCTGGCCGGTCCTCGTGGAGCAGGCGCACGGCAACGCCGCCGCCGTCCTCGCCATCGGCATGCTCGCGGGCTTCTGCGGCACGCTGGCGACCCCCATGGCGGCGAACTACAACCTGGTCCCGGCGGCCCTGCTGGAGCTGACGGACCGGTACGGGCCCATCAAGGCGCAGCTGCCCACGGCGTTCGTCCTGCTCGGCTGGAATATAGGCATCATGTCCGTTTTCGCCGTCTGAGGGGCGGTACGCGGTTTGACGGACGCAGCCGGAGGGCCGCCGTCCGCCTCGGCCGGGCCCCGCCCTAGACTGAGGGGCCCGAGGCCGGGCGAGCCCCGCGCCGTTTCGTCCGTTGTCGGTGCGACCGCCTACTCTGTGCGACGTGACTTCTCCAGCCCCGGCGGCCGTTCCGCCCCAGCTCAACGGGCCTTCGCGCCCTGCCCCGGGCCCGGCCGCCGACGAGGGCCTGGCCCGCCGGCTGCGCGCGCTCGCCTGCACCGCGCCGCTGCACGACCTCGACGCGCGCAAGGCCAACCTCGCGGGGGAGTTCGGCGTCTACGCCATGGCGGAGGTGGCCCTGGCCGCCATCGACCTCGTTACGCTCAACATGGACTTCGACACCGGGGCCGACCACGAGCAGATAGTGACCAGGCTCCAGCCGCGCGTCGCCGCGCAGGCCCCCGAGCGGCCCGCCGCCGAGCACGAGCGCGTCGCCCGCTGGGTCCTGGAGAACCTCATCAACGTCGGCAGCGTCGACCGGGGCTTCCGCGCCGTCTACGGCACGTTCGGCGCCGACGGCGCGTACGTCAGGCGGGACTACGACTTCAAGCTCATCGAGGAGGTCCCCGGCCCCGGCGGCACGGTCTTCCTGCGCACCACCGACGAGGCGGTCAACGTCCTGGTCGGCGCCCTCGACACGGACGTCACCAGCGCGCAGATCGCCGCCGAGGTCAAGCTGGAGGTCCTCATCAGCCGGGGCCGGCTCGCCGACGCCCAGCTCGCCGCCGAGCAGGCCCGCTACCGGACCGTGCAGTACGCGGAGACCCTCCGCAAGACCCTCGACGCCACCCGGCGCAACGTCCGCGCCGTCGACTGGCTCCGGACCGTCCCCGACATGATCGCCGAGGCGCTCGACCACGTCGCCGACCGCTACCGCCACGAGAACGCGATCCTCACCAACATCCGCAAGGCGCGCGACGAGGCGGAAGCCGCGGTCGACCCGAAGACGGCCGAGCACAAGCGGCGCGCCGCCGAGCTCGTCGACATCGTCAAGGACTGCATCCGCCGGCACACCCAGCTCCAGTCCCGCCTCCTGGAGGCCGGCCCGCTCTTCCGCGCCGAGCAGGACCGGCAGGCCTTCGCCACCCCCGCCGCCCGCGCCGGCTTCGACCTCTACGGCCAGCTCCTGGCCCCCGTGCTGCCGCTGCCACTGGAGCGGGCGGGCCGGGTCACCGACGCCTTCTTCGCCCGCGGCACGGGCCTGCGCGTCCCGGCCTCGGTACGGGTCGGCGACCTCGTCGAGATGCTGCTCACGCCGCCCGTCGAGCGCGAGCACCTGGGCGCGGAGATGCCCGAGCCGGACCTGGTCGAGACGCCCGACGACAGCCGCTTCAGCGAGGAGCAGCTGGCGAGCGCCCTGGAGCTGCTCGACCTGCCCGCCGACGCGCCGCGCCGCCTCTCCGGCCTGCTCGCCGAGGCCCGCCGCCGCGACCCCGAACTGCCCTACCTCGTCGCCCTGCTGGCCGTCCACGCCGCCAGCCCCTCCGTCGGCACGGCCTACCGCCAGGGCGAGCAGTCCCTGCTCTTCGCCGTCGACGACGGCACCCGCCTCGACGACCCGGAGTTCGGCGGCGCCGACCTCATCGTGGGCAAGGCGCTGCTGGACGCGGCGGGCATGGCGGCGGACCGCGCGGAGGCGTCGTGAGCGCCGCCACCCGAGGCGGGCTCGGCACCGCCGGGCTCGCCGGTGGGGGTTGCTCGCCGTCGCGGCGGGTGTGGGGCCCCGGTCCCGCCCTCTCACCGTTTCCCGGGGCCGTGCCCCGGACCCCGGGGGGCTGGGGGCTTGCCCCCAGGAAACGGGAAGGGGCGGGACCGGGGCACCTCCTCCCCGCCGCCACGGCGCGCAACCACCGCCGCGCGGACCGGCGGTGCCGAACGAACCTCACCCCATGGACCCCCAGCAGGAGCAAGTGAACGTGACTGAGTACGAGGCCAACGAACCGGCGCGGCCGGACGCCTCCGGCGAGGCGGCATCCCCCGCAGCGAGCGGCCCCGCCCAGCTGACCCCCGCCGACGCCGCCGACGCCGCCCGCCTCATCGCCTTCGGCCTCCAGCCCAAGCTCCAGCCCGCCCGCGACGCCGAGTACGCCGACCTGCTGCGCCGGCACCGCGACGACCCCGCGTTCGCGCGCCTCGCCGACGCCGTCGCCGCCGGGCTCGGGCTCGTCGTGCTGGAGGTCTCCACCCGCGCCGGCATGGCCGTCACCGCCGCCGAGGACTCCGTCTTCGCCGTCCGCATGGGCGACTACGCCCGCCGGGCCACCGTCGACTCCGGCGACCGCTTCCTCCACGGCCTCGCCCACCTCGCCGTCGCGGCCATGGCCTTCCCGCGCCCCGAGGACCTCGCCGACGACGGCTACATCGGCCGCATCACCGTCAACGGCGTCGACGCGTTCGTCCGCCAGGCGTGCCGCCGGCTGGAGGAGCGGGCCGCCGAGCAGGGCGAGAACACCGACCCCACCAGCGACGCCCCCGGCCTGGAGGCCGCCTGGCGGGTCTACGCGCGCCGCAGCGCCACCGGCGCCACCAAGGACGCCCGCCGCCTCGCCGGATCCACCACCGGCATCATCGCCAAGGCCGTCGCCTTCCTCGTCGACTCCGGCTTCCTCCAGCGCACCGGCGACGACGCGGGCGGCGCCTTCCGCACCACCGCCCGCTACCAGCTCCAGGTCCGCGACATGGCCGGCACCGCCGCCATGGCCGAGCTGCTGGAGCTGGGCGTCGTGCCCGTCGGGGACGGCACCCCCACCCTCCTCCCGCCGGACGACACCGACGACCTCGAACTGGTCGCCGACGCGGGCCTGCCCTTCCACGGGTGAGCCCCGCCGACCGGTAGTCGGTCGATCCGCAAACCGTCAACCCAGCGACAAACAAACGAGAGTCCGCCGCCATGTACGAGCTGTCCCGGGTCCGCCTCTACTCCATCGGGCCCGCCGGCGCGCGCTACGCCGACACCGTGATGGACCTGCGCGGGGTCGGCGCGCCGGTGCCGAACCCCGCGCCCGCGCAGGCGGAGTTCTTCGAGGACGAGCCCGTCGGCCCGCCGCGCCGCCCCGCGCCCGCGGGCGTGCTCTTCCTGGAGAATGGCGGCGGCAAGTCCGTCCTGCTCAAGCTGATCTTCTCCGTGATGCTGCCGGGCCACCGCAACACCCTGGGCGGCGCCAGCTCCGGCGTGCTCCGCAAGTTCCTCCTCGCCGACGACTGCGGCCACGTCGCCCTGGAGTGGCAGCACGTCCTCACCGGCGAGAGCGTCGTCGTCGGCAAGGTCAGCGAATGGCGCGGCCGCCAGGTCTCCAACGACCCCCGCAAGTTCGCCGAGGCCTGGTACTCCTTCCGGCCCGGCCCCGGTCTCAGCCTGGACTCGCTGCCCGTCGCCGAGGCCGGCGCGATGCGCCCCAGGGCGGACGGCACCTCCGGCGCCCGGGGACGCCGCCGCACCATGAAGGGCTTCCGCGACGCCCTCACCGAGGCCGGCAAGGCCTACCCCAACCTGGACGTGGTGTGGGAGGAGATCCACGAGCGCTGGAACGAGCACCTCGGCGAGCTGGGCCTGGACCCCGAGCTCTTCCGCTACCAGCGCGAGATGAACGCCGACGAGGGCGAGGCCGCCGGCCTCTTCGCCGTCAAGAACGACTCCGACTTCACCGACCTGCTGCTGCGCGCGGTCACCGACACCCGGGACACCGACGGCCTCGCCGACCTGGTCCACGGCTTCGCCCACAAGCTCGGCCGCCGCGCCGAGCTGACCGCCGAACGGGACTTCACCGCCGGCTCCCTCGACCTGCTCTCCCGCATCGCCGAGGCCGCCGAGCAGCGCGACCGGGCCCGGGGCGTCCACACCGGCGCCGAGCGCCGCACCCGCCTCCTCGCCCGCCGCCTGTCCGCGCGCGGCGCCGAGGAGCGCGGCCGCGCCGCCGAGCTCGCCGAGCGGGTCGCCGCCGCCGCGCACGCCGTCACCGCCGCCGAGACCGGGCGCGGCCGCGCCTCCCTGGTCGCCGCCGAACTCGCCTACCGGCACGCCTCCCTGGCGCTGGCCGCCGCGGAGAAGTCCGCCGCCGCCCAGCGCCGCGAGCTCAACGACGCCCGTACGCTGCACTCCGCCTGGCAGGCCGCCGAGACCGTGCTGCGCCACCGCGCCGCCGCCGACCGCTCCGCGCGCGTCGCCGCCGCCATCCACGAGGCCGAGCGGGACGCCGCCCCGGCGCTGGCCGCCCGCACGCTGGCCGCCGCCGAGCTCGTCCGGGCCCTGAACGCCGCCGCCGAGCAGGGCGAGCGGCTCGCCGACGAGCAGGAGGAACGGTCCGCCACCCTCCAGGAGGCCGGCGAGGCCGCCCACCGGGACGCCACCTCCGCCGCCACCGAGGCCCAGCGCGCCCGCAGTGAATCGGGCCATCTGCGCCAGCGCCTCGCCGAGGTCGAGCAGGAGACCGCCGAGGCGGTCCGCGCCGGCTGGATCGACGACGGCGGCCCCGACGCCGACCCGGCCCGTGCCGCGCTCGCCGCCAGCGACGCCGAGAAGCCGGCCGTCGCCGCGTACGAGTCGGCCCGCGAGGCGGCCCGGCAGGCCGCCGAGCAGGCGAAGGAGCTCGCCGCGGCCGAGGGCCGCGCGGAGCTCGCCGCGGCCCGGGCCGCCGACGCCGCCACGGCGGCGGAGGCCGCGTACGACGCCGAGCGCCGGGCGGCGGAGTCCATCGGCGCCGACCGCCGCCTGGCCGAACTCCTCGGCCTGCCGGAGCCGACGCCCTCCGGTCAGGTCCCGGGGCAGCGGGGCGCGGGCACCGCGCCCGGCAGCACCGACGGCGGCCTGGCCAACGGCGGCACCGCCGACGGCGAGTCGGCCGGCACCGCATCCGGAACCCCGCGCGGGAGCGCCCCGCACGGCGCCCTGACCGCCGAGGAGCTCGACCGCAGTGCCGACGCGCTGCGCGAGCTGCTCGACGAGAACGTCGCCGCCGCCGAGCGGCAGCTGTTCGACCTGCGCACCGCCGCCGCCGACGACTCCCGCATCCTCGGCGCCCTCGGCGACGGCGGCCTGCTGCCGCCCAGCGCCGATGTGCTCGCCGCCGTGGAGTACCTCGGCGAGCACGGCATCCCCGCCCTGCCCGGCTGGCGCTACCTCGCCCAGTCCGTCGACCCCGCCGAGCACGCGGCCGTCCTGGCCGCCCGCCCCGAGCTCGTCGACGGCGTCATCATCACCGACACCGACTCGCACGCCCGGGCCCGCGAGGTGCTCGCCGCGGCCTCCCTGCTGCCCCGCTCGGCCGTGGCCGTCGGTACCGCCGCCGCCCTCCTCGCCCCCGCTCCCGCCGCGGACGGCGGCGACGGCGTCTTCCTCGTCCCGCCGAACCCGGCCATGCACGACGAGCGCGCCGCCGACGAGGAGCGGCACGCCCTGCGCGAGCGGGCCCTGGCCCGCGACGAGGAGATCCGCACCGTCGCGGCCCGGCTGGCCGGCGACCGCACGCTCGCCGCCCGCCTGACGTCCTGGCGCGCCGGCTGCCCCGCCGGGCGGCTCGCCGAGCTCGCCGCCGAGGCCGAGCGCTGCCGCACCGCCGCCGACACCGCCCAGGAGACCCTGGCCGAGGCCCGTACGGCCCGTGCCGAGGCCGACCAGGCCGCCACCGAGGCGGCCCGGCTGCGCGACGAGCGCCAGGAGACCGCCCAGCGCGCCCGCCGCGTCGCCGACGCCCTCGCCGGCCTCGCCTACCGGCTGCGCGAGCGCGCCAACTGGCAGAGCAGGCAGCGCGAGCTGGCCGAGGAGGCCGCCGAGGCCGAGGAGCGCGCCGAGGCCTGCGTCGACCGCGCCCGTGCCGCCGACGAGGACCGCCGCGCCGCCCAGCGCGCGGCCGACGACGCGCGCCGTACCGCCCGCGCCCTGCGCGCCGAGCGCGCGGAGATCGCCGGCGCCCCGGACGACGCGGCCGCCGGCGACGACGCGCCCACCGCCTCCCTGCCCGCCCTCCGCGAGGCCTACCGCGCCGCCTCCCAGGTCTACGAGAAGGTCGGCGTCGGCGCCGACCTGCGCGCCGAGCAGGCCCGCGCCGAGAGCGACGAGACCGCCGCCCGCGCCGAACTCGACCGCCTCACCAACAAGGTGCGCACCCGCGCCGCCCAGCTCCTGGAGGGCACCGACGGCGCCGACGGCCCGTCCCGCCAGGCGGCGGCCGCCCGCGCCGAGTCCCTGGTCCAGATGCTGGAGTCCCGCGCCTCGGCCGCCAGCGAGCAGCTGGGCCGGCTGCGCGGCGAGGCCGAGCGCCTCGCCCCCGCCGACGGCGAGGCCCACACCGAGCTCCCCGAGGAGCTCGTGCCCGACGGCGCCGACCGGGCCAAGGAGCTGCTGCGCACCGCCACCGGCGAGCTCACCGCCCGCACGGAGGCCCTGGAGGCCGCCCGCACCGCCCACGGCGACCTGCTGCGCGCCCACCGCAGCGCCGAGGACGCCGCGACCGGCTTCGACGACACGGCCGCCCTCCTGCGCGACCTGCTGCGCGACAACACCCCCGAGGACGACGCCGAGCAGCCCGAGCCCTACACCGGGACGCTGGAGGAGGCCCGGCAGGCCGCCGCCGAGACCCGCCGCTCGCTGCGCGGCTGCGCGGGCGACCTGTCCGCCGCCGAGGCCGCCGTCCGCGAGGCGAGCGACGTACTCGTCCGGCACGCCAACTCCACCCGCTACGAGCAGGTGCGCACCCCCGCCCGGCAGCAGATCCGCGAACTGCCCGCCGCCGCCCTGCCCGAGCACGCCACCGCCTGGGCCGAGGCCTTCGCGCCCCGGCTGCGCGTCCTCACCGACGAGCTGGAGCAGCTGGAGCGCAACCGCGACAGCATCGTCGACCGGCTGCGCGGGCTGGTGGAGTCCTCGCTGACCACGCTGCGCTCCGCGCAGCGCCTCTCCCGGCTGCCCGAGGGCCTGGGGGAGTGGTCGGGACAGGAGTTCCTGCGCATCCGCTTCGACGACCCCGACCAGGCCACGCTCACCGAGCGGCTGGGCGAGGTCATCGACGAGGCGACCCGCTCCGCCGTCAAGAAGAACTCCGACCTGCGCCGCGACGGCATGTCGCTGCTGCTGCGCGGCGTCCGGGCGGCCCTGCTGCCGCGCGGCGTGGCCGTGGAGATCCTCAAGCCGGACGCCGTGCTGCGCGCCGAGCGCGTCCCCGTCGGCCAGATGGGCGACGTCTTCTCCGGCGGCCAGCTGCTGACCGCCGCCATCGCGCTGTACTGCACCATGGCGGCGCTGCGCAGCAACGACCGGGGCCGCGACAAGCAGGCGCACGCGGGCACGCTGTTCCTGGACAACCCCATCGGCCGCGCCAACGCCACGTACCTGCTGGAGCTCCAGCGGGCCGTCGCCGACGCGCTGGGCGTCCAGCTGCTCTACACCACCGGCCTGTTCGACACGACGGCCCTCGCCGAGTTCCCGCTGGTCATCCGGCTGCGCAACGACGCGGACCTGCGGGCGGGCCTGAAGTACATCAGCGTCGAGGAGCACCTGCGCCCCGGTCTTCCGCAGCCCCAGGACCCGGAGGAGGAGAAGGTGCACGGCCGGATCACGGCCACGCGCATGTACCGCCGCCCGGCCGACGAGCTCGCCGAGCCCGTGCGCGCCTGACGCACCCCGCCCCCGGGCCCACGGGCCCGGGGGACGGGCCCGCCCACACCCCACGCCCGCCCCTACAACCTCTCCGGGCTGACCGCCCCGGGGAAGCGCGCACGCCGTGCCTTGCGCACCGCCCGGGCCGTACTGCTCGGCACGGACACCACGCCGTGCCGCTGGCGCCACACCTGTCGCGTCACCCACACATCGAGCACCGCCCACGTCGCGGCCACCGTCCCCGCCACCGCGCACAGCACGGCCGGAAGGACCAGCCACGTCCCGGCGAGGGCGAACAGCACCGTCACCGTGGTCACCTCGAGCGTCCCCGCGATGACGAGAACCGCCCGCACGGCGGACGAACGCACCGGATCGGGCATCCGCGGCCTGCGCGCCGGCTCCTCGACCCACAACGGCCTGCGCGCGCCCGAGTCATGGGACGAGACGTCACGTTCCAGGTCCATGGCGGCTCACCTCCCCCTGTGGCTGCCCCGCACGGGTTCTCCCGAAGCGCCCGGAACAGCCCCGCCTCCCCTGTAAGGGGAGAGCGAACGGGACGCCCCGAAGGTTCCCCATTACGCGGAGAAATCCGGCCAGACCGATGTGCCCCGGACGTACTGGTCTTCGAGCCGAGTACGTGGCAGTAGTAGGCTCACGGCGCATCACTGTCGCCACGATCTCATCGGAACACCATCCCCGTGCGCCGGGGTTGACGTAGGGGAGGCCATGCGCTTTCGCGGGAAGTCGATCCGCCGGAAGATCGTGACGCTGCTCCTGGTGCCCCTGGTGTCCCTGACCGGTCTGTGGGCCTTCGCCACCGTCATCACCGGCAACGAGGCCGTCCAGCTGATGGACGCGGCCGACGTCATGCGCACCGTCGGCTACCCCGCGGGGGACATGGTCCGCACCCTCCAGAAGGAGCGCCGGCAGACCCTCGTCCACCTCGCCGACCCCCGCCGCGCCGACGTCCTCGACGAACTGCGCGCCGAGCAGCGCGCCACCGACAAGGCGGTCACCGCCTTCCGCGCCGGCATCCACGGCGATGTGCGCGAGGACATGAGCCCCACCGCCGCCCGGCGCTTCCGCGTCCTGGAGAAGACCCTCGACGGGCTCCCCGGCGTGCGCCGCAAGGTGGAGGACGACGCCTTCACCCGCTACGCCGCCTTCCAGGCGTACAACGACATCATCGAGCCCTACTACGACTTCCTCGGCAGCCTCGCCGCCCTCCAGGACGCCGAGACGGACCGGCAGAGCCGCGCCATGGTGGGCCTCGGCCGCGCCCGCGAGGCCGTCGCCCGCGAGGACGCCCTGCTGGCCGCCGCCCTCGCCGCGGGCAGCATGAGCCGTCAGGATCTACGCGCGTTCTCCGACCACATCGCCGAACGCCGCACCCTCTACAGCACCCACCTCGCCGTCCTGCCCGTCGCCGAGCAGAAGACCTACGAGGACTACTGGCGCGGCACCAACGCCGAGGCGCTGCGCGCCGCCGAGGACACCGTCGTCCTCGCCGGCTCCGCCCGGGCCCCGCACGCCATCGACGCCCGGCGCTGGCAGACCACCGTCACGCCCGTCCTCGACGACCTCGGCCGGATGAGCATCGAGGCCATCGACCGCTTCAGCGAACGGGTCCGGCCCGTGGCCCTCGGCGTCATCGCCAAGGCCGTCGTCGCCGGCGTCCTCGGCCTGATCGCCCTCGTCTGCTCCCTCGTCATCTCCTTCCGCGTCGGCCGGGGCCTCGTCAAGGACCTCCACCGGCTGCGCAAGGAGGCCCACGAGGCGTCCGGCGTCCGGCTGCCGGGCGTGATGCGCCGTCTCGCGGCGGGCGAGCGCGTCGACGTCGAGGCCGAGGTCCCCCGGCTCGTCCACGGGCCCGACGAGCTCGGCCAGGTCGGCCAGGCCCTCGACACCCTTCAGCGGGCCGCCGTCGAGGCGGCCGTCAAACAGGCCGATCTGCGGCGCGGCGTCTCCGACGTCTTCGTCAACCTCGCCCGCCGCAGCCAGGTCCTGCTGCACCGTCAGCTGACCCTGCTGGACGCCATGGAGCGCCGCACCGAGGACACCGACCACCTCGCCGACCTCTTCCGCCTCGACCACCTCACCACCCGGATGCGCCGCAACGCCGAGGGCCTGGTCATCCTCTCCGGCGCCGCCCCCTCCCGGCAGTGGCGCAAGCCCGTCCCGCTGATGGACGTCGTCCGGGCGGCCGTCGGCGAGGTCGAGGCGTACGAGCGGATCGAGGTGCGCAGACTGCCCCGGCTGGCCCTCGACGGCCCCGCCGTCGCCGACCTCACCCACCTCCTCGCCGAACTCCTCGAGAACGCCACGGCCTTCTCCCCGCCGCACACCGCCGTCCACGTCCTCGGCGAGCGCGTCCCCAACGGCTTCACCCTGGAGATCCACGACCGCGGCCTCGGCATGAGCTCGGACGCGCTGCTGGAGGCCAACCTCCGCCTCGCCGATCCTGTCGAGTTCGAGCTGTCCGACACCGACCGCCTCGGCCTGTTCGTCGTCGGCCGGCTCGCCCGCCGCCAGGGCGTCCGCGTCTCCCTCCAGCCCTCCCCGTACGGCGGCACCACCGCCGTCGTGCTCATCCCGTCCGCGCTGCTCACCGAGACCGCCCCGCGCGGCGGGCGGGCGGACCGGGAGGACACCGGCGGCCGGCCCCTCGTACGGCGCCCGGCCCGACGCGCGGTGTTCCCCGACGAGGAGACGCACCAGCAGGCCGCCGACGGCCCCCACCACGACGAGCGCACCCCCACCGGGGGCCTGCCCCGGCGCGTCCGGCAGGCCAGCCTCGCACCGCAGCTGCGGGAGCCCGCCCCGGCGCCGGCCGCCCGTACCCGTCCCGCTCCGGAACCCGACCGCGACGCCGAGGAGGTGAGGGCACGCATGGCCGCCCTCCAGCGCGGCTGGCAACGGGCACGGGAGGACAATGAGATGACGACGAGCACCACCGCACCAGGAACGACAACTGAGGGGGACGGTCGATGACCGCACACCAGGCCGCGATACGCAACACTCCGTCGACGACGGGCGAGGACCGCTCGCGCGGCGGATCCGGCGAGCTCAACTGGCTCCTCGACGACCTCGTCGAGCGCGTCGGCAGTATCGGCAAGGCGCTGGTGCTCTCCAGCGACGGCCTGGCCAAGGGCACCTCCAAGGGCCTGTCCCGGGAGGACGGCGAGCACCTGGCCGCCGTCGCCTCCGGCTTCCACAGCCTCGCCAAGGGCGTCGGCCGCCACTTCGCGGCGGGCGAGGTCCGCCAGACCATGGTCGAGCTGGACCGGGCGTTCCTGTTCGTCACCGCCGCCGGCGACGGCAGCTGTCTGGCCGTCATCGCCGACGCCGACTCCGACATCGGCCAGGTCGCCTATGAGATGACGCTGCTCGTCAAGCGGGTGGGCGCACACCTGGCCACCGCTCCGCGCACCGGCGTCGCCGGCGAGTGACCGGCGGTATGACCGAGGACCCCACCGCGTTCCCGCGGCAGACACCCTCCGGGCCCACGGCCGGGACCACCGGCCGGTGGGGTCCGGCCGCCCGGCCGGGCGCGGCGCCCGGCGGCGAGCACACCGCCCAGTGGTACGACGACGCGGCGGGCCCCGTGGTCCGCCCGTACACCATGACCCGGGGCCGGACGAAGGCCCCGGCCGAGCGACGGCTCGACCTGATCGCGCTCGTCGTCGCCGAGGAGTTCCTGCTGGCCCACCCCGGCGGCGCGTACGCGATCGCCGACCGGACCCTCTCGCCGGAGCACCTCGACATCGCCGACCTCGCCCGCCGGGAGCCCCACTCCATCGCGGAGCTGGCCGCCACGCTGGACCTGCCGGTCGGCGTGGTCCGGGTCCTGGTCGGCGATTTGATCGACGCCGGGTACGTCCGGGTCTCCCGCCCGGTCCCGCCGGCGGAACTGCCCGACGCGGGCATCCTGCGCGAGGTGATCGACGGCCTGCGCGCCCTGTGAGGCCGGCCGGCCCACGGCAAGGGCCGAAAGGGGGTTGAACAGACCGCCGTCCATGCGGAACGATCACCACCGAGGGGGAACACGGGGGAGTACGGGGGGGCACGACCACGGGGGAGCGCCATGTCGCACCGACCCTGAATTCGGAGGAAATCCCATGGCTCTCGGGCGCCCTGACCGCGGAATACAGCCCCAGGCGGCGCCGCTGACCCTCAAGCTCCTGGTTGCCGGCGGCTTCGGCGTCGGCAAGACCACACTGGTCGGCTCCGTCAGCGAGATCATGCCCCTGCGCACCGAGGAACTGCTGACCGAGGCGGGCCGCCCGGTCGACGACCTCTCGGGCGTCGAGGCCAAGCGCACCACCACCGTCGCCATGGACTTCGGCCGGATCACCCTCCGCGAGGACCTCGTCCTCTACCTCTTCGGCACCCCCGGCCAGGACCGCTTCTGGTTCCTCTGGGACGAACTGTCCCAGGGCGCCCTCGGCGCGGTCGTCCTCGCCGACACCCGCCGGCTGGCCGACTGCTTCGCCGCCGTCGACTACTTCGAACGCCGCGGCATCGCCTTCACCCTCGCCGTCAACTGCTTCGACGACGCCCCGCGCCACTCGGCGGAGACCATCCGTGACGCCCTCGACCTCGACCCCGAGGTGCCCGTGGTGATGTGCGACGCCCGCGAACGCGAATCCGTGAAGCGGGTCCTGGTCTCCGTCGTCGAACACGCCCTGGCGACGGGCATCACCGCCCGCCGCCCGGCGACGGTCTGAACCGTCCTCAGCGGACGGGGAAGTCGAAGTACGTGTCCGGGTACGGCTCACCCCGCAGCGTGTAGTGCCACCACTCCTCCGGGAGGTTGACGAACCCCGCTCCCTCCATCACCGACTTCAGCCGCAGCCGGTTGTCCCGCTGCCGCCCCTGGATCCGTGGGTCGAGGGTGTGGGCGAGGGTGTCGAAACAGTCGAAACCCGTCCCCATGTCCACGGAATTGTCGGGAAAACGCTGCCACCGGGGCGCGAAGCACGGCACGAGCGGCTCACCGGGCACATACGGACGCGTGGGCCACGCCGGCCGGCGCACGATCGTCAGATCCATCGTGCTGCCCCGGCTGTGCCCGGACTTCGCAGCGATATAGCCGTCCTCGAACAGCCGCGACTTGGCCACCCGCGGATAGAACTCCGCCTTCATCCGCTCGTCGCCCAGGTCCTTCGCCCATGCCACGAAGTCGTTCACCGCCCGCTGCGGCCGGTAGCAGTCGTACACCTTGAGCGAGAGCCCCTGCCGCGACAGCACCCGCTGCGCCCGCCGCAGCGCCTCGGCGGCCGGGCGCGTCAGCAGACACCGCGGACGTTCGTAGCCGTCGACGCGGTGACCGGTGAAGTTGTGCGGGGTGAAGTACCGCATCTCCTGCACGATCGTCGGATCGACGTCGGCGAGGGCGGCGAACCCCGGGGGCGGCTGCGACCCGGCCGGGGCCGCGTGGGCGGCGGGCGCGGAGGCGAGGGCCGTGAGCGCGGCGAACGGAAGGACGAGCGCGCGACAGAGCGCGGAGAATCTCGACATGGCTCACGGGAATACCAGCCGCGGGGGCGACGCGAAAGGGGGCCGGGGCCGGGCGGCCCCCGCCCACAGCCCGGGCCGTGGCCCGGCGGCCGAAGGCTCGCCGCCCCGGGGAACGTCCGGCACCCGCGTGGCCCGGGCCCAGGGGCGGAGCCCCGACGGCCCACCGCCCGGGGGGCCGGGGGCTTGCCCCCGGGAAACGGGGAAAGGGCGGGGCTGGGGCAAGCCACCCGCAGGGTCACCCCCGAACCCGCACCCGGTACCCCACCTCCCGCGACCCCTCCCGCTCCACCGTCACCACCCCACCCCGCGACCGCGTCGTAAACCGCACCACCTCCGCGCCGGCGCCGCCGCCGGCACCCGCCCCCGCATCGCGAATGAGCACCCCACCCCCCGTACGCCCCGGAGCCGGCGCCCACACCTCCAGCTCCACCTCCCCGTCCGCACCCGCCACCGGAATCACCGACCCCGCCCGCGCCAGCACCGGAACGCGCGACAGCGGCGCCTCCAGCAGCACCTGCCCCGGCCCCTCGTACGGCCGTTCCGTCGCCGTGTCGTACCAGCGCCCGCGCGGCAGCCGCACCGCCCGCCGGTCCGCCCCCAGCTCCAGCACCGGCGCCACCAGCAGCGAATCACCCAGCAGGAACGCGTCCTCGCAGTCCCGCAGCGCCCGGTCCTCCGGCGAGCGCCACCACACCGGCCGCACATACGGCGCCCCCGTGCGCTGTGCCAGATGCGCCAGCGTCACGAAGTACGGCAGCAGCCGCTCCCGCTCCCGCAACGCCGCCCCCGCGTGCTCCAGCACCTCCGCCCCGAACTCCCACGGCTCCCGCCGCCCCGCCGAGATCGCCGCGTGCGTACGGAACAGCGGCAGATACGCGCCCAGCTGGAACCACCGCAGATACAGCTCCGGCGACGGGAACCCCGTGAACCCCCCGATGTCCGGCCCCGAATACGGCACCCCGCACAACCCCAGCCCCAGCACCAGCGCCAGCGACGCCCGCAGCCCCGGCCAGCCCGTCGCCACGTCCCCCGACCACGTACCGCCGTAGCGCTGCATCCCCGCCCAGCCCGAGCGGGAGAACAGGAACGGCCGCTCGTCCGGGCGCAGCTCCCGCAGCCCCTCGTAACCGGCCCGGGCCATCGCCAGCCCGTACACGTTGTGGGCCTCGCGGTGGTCGCCGCCCCGGCCCTCCAGCGCGTGCCGCGCCGAGCGCGGCAGCGTCGGATCGCCGAACGCCGCGAACGACACCGGCTCGTTCATGTCGTGCCACACCCCGGAGAACCCCTGCGCCAGCCGCTCCGCGTACAGCCCGCCCCACCACGCGCGCGCCCCCGGATCCGTGAAGTCCGGGAAGACGCACTCGCCCGGCCACACCTCGCCGCGCACCTCACGCCCCCGCGCGTCCGTCACGAACGCCCCCGCCGCCACCCCCGAGTCGTACTCCGCCAGCCCCGGCTCCGCCTTCACCGCCGGATCGACGATCGACACCAGCCGCACCCCCTCCTCCTTCAGCTCCGCCGCCAGCCCCGGCAGATCCGGGAAGCGCTCCCGGTCCACCGTGAACACCCGGTGCCCCCGGAAGTGGTCGATGTCCAGGTGCACCGCCGACAGCGGCAGCCCCCGCTCCCGATAGCCGGCCACCACCCGCCGCACCTCCCGCTCGCTGCCGAAGCCCCAGCGCGCGTGCTGATACCCCAGCGCCCACGCCGGCGGCAGCGCGGCACCCCCGGTCAGCGCCGCCCAGCCGTGCAGCACCCGCGCCGGGGTGCCCACCATCACCCAGTAGCGCAGCGGACCGCCCTCCATCCGCGTCTCGCAGCGCCCCGGCCGGTCGTGGCCCGAGCCAGCGCCCTCCTCGCCCTCCCACAGGGTGACCCGGCCGTCCCAGGTGTTGTCGTGGAACACCAGGTGCGTCCCCGCGTCCGCCACCACCAGCTGCACCGGCATCGTGATGTACAGCGGATCGTCCCCCGGCCCGAACGCCCCGCCCGGATCGGTGTTCCACAGCCGGTACACGCCGTCGCGCAGCCGCGGCCCCGAAGCCCGCCCGCCCAGCCCGAAGAACCGCGCGTCCGCCGCCACTTCCGAGCGCTGCACCCACCGTCCGCCGCCCTCCGCGCCCGCCGGCTCCCACCAACGCGGCGCCAGATCGCGCCGCAGCACCACCCCGCCCGGCGTCCGCACCTCCACCGTGCCGTGCCGGGACACCGCCACCAGCACCCGCTCGGAGACCACCCGCCAGCCACCGTCCGTGTCCGGCTCCAGCACCGCCCGCTCGTCCGCCTCCGGACAGCCGCCCGCCAGCGCGTACGACGGCTCCGGCACCGCCCCGTCCCACCCGCAGAACACCGCGCCGCCCGCCGCCACCCGCACCCGCAGACCGGCCCGGGCGAACCGCACCACCCCGCCCCCCGGCTCCGGATCCGCGCCCTGCGCCACCCCCGGCACCCGCGCCCGCGCCGCCCCCTGCCGGGGCAGCCCCACCGCGTCCACCCGGTGCCGCCGCCAGGCCGACCGCACGGACCGCAGCCCCTGCGCGCTCCCCACCGCCCGCAACGAGGCCATCCACTTCACCGATCGCACAAGGTCACCAGCGTCCATGCCGCTCACCCTGCCACCCGCCCGGGCCGCTCCGCGCACCGTTCAACCCCCGTTCACCCCCGCAAGGACGTGTCCCTCCCGCAGCGGTGTGACACCGGCCCTGGTGCATTGAGTCGATCACATGGCATCGTCCTCACAGCCACCGCACGGGCGCACCCCGTCCGTGCGCACGGCTCCGCCCACGACGCGCTCGAAGCCCGGGAGCAGCCAATGACCACCGCACCGCAGCCCGTCGACCAGCCGGCGCCCCTGTGGCGGCCCGGCGCGGACCGCGTCGCAGCCGCGCAGGTCACCCGCTTCCACGCCCGCGCCGCCGAACGCCACGGCGCGCCCGCCCCCGTCCCCGGCGACCCCGTCGCGAGCTACGCGGCCCTCCACCGCTGGTCCGTGACCGAACCGGAGACCTTCTGGCAGGCCGTCACCGAGTGGTCCGACGTCCGCTTCACCACCCCCTACGAGCGCGTCCTCGCCGACCGGTCCATGCCCGGCGCCCGCTGGTTCCCCGGCGCCACCCTCAACTACGCCGAGCACGCCCTGCGCAGCGCCGAGGACCCCGCGCGAGCCGGCGAGCCCGCCCTGCTGCACGTCGACGAGACCCACGACCCCCGCCCCGTCACCTGGGCGGAACTCCGCCGCCAGGTCGGCTCGCTCGCCGCGGAGCTGCGCCGCCTCGGCGTCCGCCCCGGCGACCGCGTCAGCGGCTACCTGCCCAACGTCCCGCAGGCCGTCGTCGCCCTCCTCGCCACCGCCGCCGTCGGCGCCGTCTGGACCTCCTGCGCCCCCGACTTCGGCGCCCGCAGCGTCCTCGACCGCTTCCAGCAGGTCGAACCCGTCGTCCTCTTCACCGTCGACGGCTACCACTACGGCGGCAAGCGCCACGAGCGCGCCGACGTCGTCGCCGAGCTGCGCGCCGAGCTCCCCACCCTGCGCGCCGTCGTCCACATCCCGCTGCTCGGCACCCCGGCCCCCGAGGGCACGCTGGAGTGGGACGCCCTGACCGCGGCCGACACCGAACCGGTCTTCGAGCAGGTGCCCTTCGACCACCCCCTGTGGGTGCTCTACTCCTCCGGCACCACCGGACTGCCCAAGGCCATCGTCCAGTCCCAGGGCGGCATCCTCGTCGAACACCTCAAGCAGCTCTCCCTCCACTGCGACCTCGGCCCCGGCGACCGCTTCTTCTGGTACACCTCCACCGGCTGGATGATGTGGAACTTCCTCGTCTCCGGCCTCCTGGTGGGCGCGACCGTCGTCCTCTACGACGGCAGCCCCGGCCACCCCGACACCGCCGCCCAGTGGCGCGTCGCCGAACGCACCGGCACCACCCTCTTCGGCACCTCCGCCGCCTACGTCATGGCCTGCCGCAAGGCCGGCGTCCACCCCGGCCGCGACTTCGACCTCTCCCGCGTCCGCTGCGTCGCCACCACCGGCTCCCCGCTGCCGCCCGACGGCTTCCGCTGGATCCACGACGAGGTCTCCGAAGACATGTGGATCGCCTCCGTCAGCGGCGGCACGGACGTCTGCAGCTGCTTCGCCGGCGCCGTCCCCACCCTCCCCGTGTACATCGGCGAGCTCCAGGCCCCCTGCCTGGGCACGGACCTCCAGGCCTGGGACGCCCAGGGCAAGCCCGTCGTCGACGAGGTCGGCGAGCTGGTCGTCACCAACCCGATGCCCTCCATGCCGATCCACTTCTGGAACGACCCCGACGGCCACCGCTACCGCGAGAGCTACTTCGAGATGTTCCCGGGCGTCTGGCGGCACGGCGACTGGATCACCCTCACCTCCCGGGGCACCGTCGTCATCCACGGCCGCTCCGACTCCACCCTCAACCGCCAGGGGGTACGGATGGGCTCCGCCGACATCTACGAGGCCGTGGAACGCCTCCCCGAGATCCGTGAATCCCTCGTCATCGGCGTCGAACAGCCCGACGGCGGCTACTGGATGCCCCTCTTCGTCCACCTCGCGCCGGGCGCGGCACTGGACGACACCCTCCTCGCGAAGATCAAGAGCACCATCCGCGAGCAGCTCTCCCCGCGCCACGTCCCCGACGAGGTCATCGAGGTCCCCGCCGTCCCCCACACCCTCACCGGCAAGCGCATCGAGGTCCCGGTCAAGCGCCTTCTCCAGGGCACCCCCCTGGAGAAGGCGGTCAACCCCGGGTCCGTCGACAACGCCGAACTGCTGGGCTTCTACGAGCGCCTGGCCCGCGAACGCGGCTGACCTGGGCGAACGGATCGCGAACGGCCGTTGTCAGTACCCTTGGTTACTGTGAGTGAGCATCGATCGCTCGTGCCGAGGGGGAGTACATGCCACACACCGACAACGG
Organism: Streptomyces sp. NPDC001678; assembly: GCF_042892945.1. Classification (NCBI taxonomy): domain Bacteria; kingdom Bacillati; phylum Actinomycetota; class Actinomycetes; order Kitasatosporales; family Streptomycetaceae; genus Streptomyces; species Streptomyces sp. NPDC001678. Next base: position 521,778 of record NZ_JBIAUP010000005.1, read on the forward strand.
CCGGAAGCGCCCGACCGCGCGCACCACACGGGCCACCCGGACCACACGGACAGCGCGACGCAGGCTGCGCCACGAGACACCGAGCACCGTGGCCGTCCTCGCCGACAGGACGGACTTCGCTGCCATGCGGCGATACCGCAGCTTCCGCTTCGACGACCACGCCGGCTACCTCCGCCAGGTCGAAGGCCTGCTCAGAGCACTCGCCTCCCAGGGCACCCACATCAGCCTCGCCCTCTTCGACCCGATGGCCTACGAGGAGTACTGCGCCGACACCCACCTCGACCCCGACACCCCCGGCAGCCGCACCCGCTACACCGCCGACGTCGCCGCGACCGGCGCCCGCCTCACCTACGACGGCCGCCCCCTCGCCCACCTGTTGCCCGACCTCGTCCGGGCAGCCGAACAACAGGCGACCTGGGAATACGCCTCCGCCCTCCTCGAACCCGGGGAGGACGCCGGCCGGGCGGCCTTCGCCAGGGCGTCGAAGCTCCTGCGCCGCCTCGTCGAAACGGCGGGCGACGGCAGCCACCACCTCGTGTGCAGCGTCTCCGCGCCCGACGACGCGAACACCCCACTGGTCGCCGTCGTCGAAGCCGAATGCCACGGCGGACTGCTGCGCCTGGAGGAATCAGCGGCCCTGCTCTTCTGCACGGTCCTCGCGGCGGGCATCGGCCTGGGCAGCCCCGGCGGCGTCGTGCTCCGCACCACCCGTCCCGGCGAGCCCGAGACCGTCCGCGGCTGGTGCCTGGACGGCGACGGACTGCGCCCCCTGACGGCGGGGGAGGTCTTCGCCGCCTACTGCACCGACGCCGAGACCGGTGAACCCGTACCCCCGGAGCCCGGCGTCGACTACCTCGCGGGCGTCCGGCTCGAATAGAAAGGGGTGAGGGGTGCCCCACCGGCAGGTGGGGCACCCCTCACTCATCACTGCTCACACAGCTCACAGAACGACCGGGCTCACTCGCCCGACAGCACCGCCTGCGCGGCCAGACGGGCCTCCTCGGCCGAGTCCGTCGCACGGGCGGCCGCGGCCGCCCGCTCACACTGCGCCAGCGTGTGCTTGGCCAGCGTCGCCCGCACATAGGGGATCGACGCCGCGCCCATCGACAGGCTGGTCACGCCCAGACCCGTCAGCACACAGGCCAGCAGCGGGTCGGACGCCGCCTCACCACAGACACCACAGCTCTTGCCCTCGGCCTTGGCGGCCTCGGCCGACGCGGCCACCAGGTCGAGCAGTGCCGGCTGCCACGGGTCCTGAAGACGCGAGACCGCGCCCACCTGACGGTCGGCGGCGAAGGTGTACTGCGCCAGGTCGTTCGTGCCCAGCGACAGGAACTCGACCTCCTGAAGGATCGAGCGCGCCCGCAGCGCGGCGGAGGGGATCTCCACCATCGCACCGAACTTCGCCTGCAGCCCCGCCTCGCGGCACGCGTCCGCGAACGCCTTGGCGTCCGTGCGGTCCGCCACCATCGGGGCCATGACCTCCAGGTACACCGGCAGGCCCTCGGCCGCCTTGGCCAGCGCGGTGAGCTGCGTACGCAGCACCTCCGGGTGGTCCAGCAGCGTCCGCAGACCACGCACGCCGAGCGCCGGGTTGGGCTCGTCGGCCGGGGTCAGGAAGTCCAGCGGCTTGTCCGCACCCGCGTCCAGCACCCGCACGACCACACGGCCCTCGGGGAACGCCTCCAGCACCTTGCGGTACGCCTCGACCTGCTTGGCCTCGGACGGCGCCTTCGCGCTGTCGTCCAGGAAGAGGAACTCGGTACGGAACAGGCCCACGCCCTCCGCACCCGCCTCGACCGCGGCCGCCACATCCGCCGGACCACCGATGTTCGCCAGCAGCGGCACCTTGTGACCGTCGGACGTCGCACCCGGACCGGACGACGCCGAGAGCGCCGCCTTCCGCTCCTCGGCCGCCTTGGTCAGCTCGGCGCGCTTCTCCTCGCTCGGGCCGACGAAGACGTCACCCGTGCTGCCGTCCACGGCCACCACCGTGCCTTCGGCGAGCTCACCGGCGCCCGGCAGCGCCACCACGGCCGGCACCCCGAGCGCCCGCGCCAGGATGGCGGAGTGACTGGTCGGCCCGCCCTCCTCGGTCACGAAGCCCAGCACCAGCGCCGGGTCCAGCAGCGCGGTGTCGGCCGGAGCCAGGTCCCGCGCGATCAGCACATACGGCTCGTCGCTGTCCGGCACACCCGGCATCGGCACGCCCAGCAGCCGCGCCACGATGCGGTTGCGCACGTCGTCGAGGTCGGCCACCCGGCCGGCCAGGTACTCACCGGCGTTGGCGAGCAGCGCCCGGTAGGCGGCGAACGCGTCGTACACCGCGCGCTCGGCGGTGCTGCCGACGGTGATGCGTCGGTCGACGTCGGCCATCAGCTCGGGGTCCTGGGCCATCATGGCCTGGGCCTCCAGCACGTGCTGGGCCTCGCCGCCGGCCAGGTTGCCGCGCGCGATCAGATCGGCGGCGACGGCCTCGACGGCCTGCCGCGCACGACCCTGCTCACGCGGCGCCTCGTCCGCCGGGATCTGCTTGGCCGGCGGCTCCAGGACCGCCGTGCCCATGTGCCGGACCTCGCCGATCGCCACACCGTGGCTCACGCCGACGCCTCGCAGCGTTGTCTCCATTTCACGTCTCCGGTTGATTGCGGCGGCCATGGCACACGGCCGCCGCGATGGATGTCGTACGCGCCGTCCGTCCGGACGGCTCAAGATCACCGAAGGTGAAAGGTCACTGCCAGGAGAAGAGGGCGTCGCCGGCCTTCACGTCGCCGTCCTCGATGACGGCGCCCAGCGAGTCGGCGGTCGCCTCGAGCGCGACGACGGGGCAGACCGGGGACTTGCCGGCCTCCTCGACGGCGACCGGGTTCCAGCGCACGATCTCCTGGCCGCGCGTGACGGTGTCGCCCTTGTTGACGAGCAGCTCGAAGCCCTCGCCGTTGAGCTGAACGGTGTCGATGCCGAGGTGCGTCAGCACTCCGTGGCCCTCGCCGTCGACGACGACGAAGGCGTGGGGGTGGAGCGAGACGATGACGCCGTCGACCGGGGAGACCGCGGCGTGCGGCTCACGGACCGGGTCGATAGCGGTACCGGGTCCCACCATCGCGCCGGAGAAGACCGGATCGGGCACTGCCGCGAGTCCGATGGCGCGTCCGGCGATCGGGGACGACACGGTGGTCATGGGAAGCCTCCCAGAGGTGGAGAATCATCACGCGCCGTCACTACCTGTCCTGGACGGCGCACTGGTCGGAAGCCTAAGTCATAGGAACTGAGGATTCCGCACGAGCGTGCGCGCTGCGCACGCGTAGGAGCCGGGGCGGGAACCGTGTGCGGTGCGTAATCGATTTGCCTCGGCCTGGCAGTCGCTGTACTGTCGGGTTCCTGCCCACGACCGAGGCCCGCAGCAAGCTGCTGGCGAGGCGGGGGCGGCACTCCAATGGATGAGATCCTTCCCGGATCCGCTGCTGTGTGCCTGCATGCCTTTTGTGTATGCGAGGTGAACGGGGCGGAAACGGAGCCGGAAAAGTCCTGATAGAGTGGTGGAACACCGAAGGGAAGCCCGGAGGAAAGCCCCAGTAATCAACACTGTGGGTGAGTACAAAGGAAGCGTCCGTTCCTTGAGAACTCAACAGCGTGCC